>CAZTZE010000011.1:0-94134 GCA_964618215.1 uncultured Chloroflexus sp. | reverse complement strand
CAGACAGTTTCCCGCGTTCCTTCTGGACGACCGCAGCCGGGGCTTTGCTGGCAAACTCGCTCGCCAGCAGTTTTTCCAGGCGGTCAATCTGCGCCTGGGTATCGGCCAGTTCCTTCTCCAGCCGGGCGCGCTCTCCGGCGGTATCCACCAGGCCAACCAGCGGCAGGTAGACCTCCACCGCGCCGACGACGAGGGCGACACTGTCCTCCGGCTTCGCCGCAAGAGATTTGTGGAGCGTGGAACGTGAAGCGTCGAGTCCCGCTAGCGCGGCAATGACGCTGGCCTGCTCCTCCAGCAAAGCCGTCTTTGCGCCGCCGGCTATCGCCGCCGGGATGCGCCTGGCGGGGCTGACCCTCTTCTCGGCGCGGGCGTTGCGGATGGAACGGACAATTTCCTGGATCAGCGTGAAGTCGGCCACTTTTGCCATCTCCCAGCCCTCTTCGGGGCGCGGCTCCGGCCAGGGGGCGATGATGAGGGCGTCGGGCCAGTCGCGTGAGAGAGTGACGAGTGACGAGTGACGAGTGGCGTTGCGGAGATGTCCCCAGAGTTCTTCGGTCACAAACGGCGTGAAGGGGTGCAGCAGGCGCAAACAAATATCCAGCACGCGCACCAGCGTCACTATTGTCTGCTCTCTACTCTCTGCTCTCTGCAACTGCAACTTCGCCACCTCCACGTACCAGTCGGCGAACTCCGTCCAGAAGAAATCGTAGATCTGCCGCCCGGCCTCGCCGTATTGGAAGGTCTGGAAGAGGCGCTCGACCTCGCGGATGAGGGCTTGCAGGCGCGCCCAGATCCAGGAGTCAGCGAGGGAGTAAATTGGCAGATCAATAATTAGTAAATCAGTACTTGGTAAATCAGTAGTTTGTAGATCGGTAGATTGATAAGTGGGGAGATTCTTCGTTTCTATATCTCCTGGTTTACTGATTCCTAATTTACTAATTTCCGCAATCACGAACCGCCCCACATTCCACATCTTGTTGGCGAAGTTGCGGTTGGCCTCCACCTTTTTAATGTCCATGTTCACATCGTTGCCGGGGGTGGAGCCGACCAGCAGGGTGAAGCGCAGCGCGTCGGTGCCGAAATCGTCCATCACCGGCAGTGGGTCGATCACGTTGCCCTTGCTTTTGGACATCTTCTGCCCGTTCTCGTCGCGGATCAGACCGTGCAGGTACACGGTGTGGAACGGAACCTGGCCGGTGAATTCCAACCCGTCCATGATCATGCGCGCCACCCAGAAGAACAGGATATCATAACCGGTCTCCAGGATGGAGGTTGGGTAGAAATATTTGTAATCCGGCGTCTCATCCGGCCAGCCGAGGGTGGAGAACGGCCACAACCCGGAGGAGAACCAGGTATCCAGCACATCCGGGTCCTGCTCGATCTTTGCCGAACCGCAATGAGCGCACTGGGTCGGGTCCTCGCGGGTGCAGGTCTGCTCGCCGCAATCGGCGCAGTACCAGACCGGGATGCGGTGTCCCCACCACAACTGGCGGCTGATGCACCAATCCTTGATATTTTCGAGCCAGTTGTAATAGATCTTTTCGAAACGCTCCGGCACGATGCGGATGCGGCCATCTTTCACCGCCTCCAGCGCGGCCTCGGCCAGCGGCGCGATCTTGACGAACCACTGCGTGGAGATCATCGGCTCGACGATCTCGCCGCCGCGCTCGGAACGCGGGATGGTCGTGCGGTACGGCTCGGTCTTGATGGTCAGACCAGCCGCCGCCATATCCGCCCATAGGTTTTTGCGGCACTCGAATCTGTCCTGACCCTGGTACGGGCCGCCGCTTGCGGTGACACGCGCCGCCTCATCCAAGACAGAAATGATGGGCAGGTTGTGGCGTTGGGCGATGGCGTAGTCATTCGGGTCGTGGCCGGGCGTGACCTTGAGCGCGCCCGTTCCGAACTCGCGCGAGACATACTCATCGGCGATGACCGGGATCTCGCGCCCCAGCCTCGGCACGATGACCTTGCGCCCGATGTATTTTTTGTAGCGTTCATCTTCGGGATGCACCGCCACCGCCGTGTCGCCGAGGATGGTTTCGGGGCGGATGGTGGCAACGGGTATATAGACCTGTGAGGTCTCAGAGACCTCACAGGTCTCTGCCAAAATGTATTTGAAATAATACAGCGTCACATCCTCTTCGCTGTACTCCACTTCCAAATCGCTGACCGCCGTCTTCAGTCCCGGCGACCAGTTGACCAGCCGCGGGCCGCGATAGATGAGTCCCTTCTCGTACAAACGCACGAAGGCCTCCCGCACCGCGCGCGACAGGCCATCATCCAGCGTGAAGCGCTCGCGCTCCCAGTCGCAGGAGGCGCCCAGGCGGCGGATCTGGTTGCTGATGATGCTGTGATACTTCACTTTCCACGTCCAGGCGCGCTGGATGAATTTTTCGCGCCCAAGTTCCTCGCGGGTCACCTCTTCGGTGCGCATCAGGTCTTTCTCCACCTGCAACTGGGTGGCGATGCCGGCGTGGTCGCTGCCTGGCAGCCACAGCGCGGGGATGCCCTTCATGCGGTGATAGCGGATCATCAGGTCTTCCATCGAGACGAACATGGCGTGGCCGAGGTGCAATTCGCCGGTCACATTCGGCGGCGGAATCGAAATGACGAAGGGCTTTTTCGCCGGGTCGAAGCCGGGCTGGTTCGGGTCGTTGGACGGCTTGAAATAGCCGCCTTTTTCCCACATGGCGTAGATGCGCGCCTCGGTGGATTTGAAATCGTAGGCTTTGGGCAACTGGTATTCAGTCATTCTTGCTCCTTATGACAGCAAAAATTTCAACGCTTTTTCGAGTGATTTCTCAAAGTCCGGTGGGAACTCGTGCCCAAGTTCCGGATGGTCTTCCATCCGGCAAGGGACGTTGTGCATCGGCAACATCTCGCAGGTTTGCTTGAAGAATTCATAGCGGCGGTCCTTTCCGCCAGCGACAAGATAGCCGCGCGCCACATGGTCTCGTGCTGTATCAGCCCATGCCGTCAGCAATTCCCGATCAATCATGCCGGGCGTGATAGATAAGAAACCGCGTGATCTGAGACTGCCGTTGAGCACCAGCCGGATGGCAAGCGCCGCGCCTTGTGAAAACCCGCCGACAATCACGCGCTCCCGGTCAACCGGATACTGTGCACACAGGCTTTCGAACTGCGCGACAACTTCCTCCTGCGCTTTGTCCCGGTCGTTCCAGGCGTATGCTCCCGGCCAAGCCAACTGCGAGGATTGCATCGCCGCCACCAGCCATCCCATCGGACAAGCCTTCTCCCAGTGTGGCAGGTCTGATTCGGCTGTGCTGCCTTGCCCGTGCAGGGCGATCAACAATGGATACAGCTTCGCCGCGCCCGTTGCCGGTTCGCGCACGACCAGCATTGGCTTGGAGGTTGCCTGCGCCGCGGCGTGGCGTTCGTTGCAAACGGCGATCATGCGTTCATATTCCGGAAGCCCTTGCAGCGGTTCCAGATCCGGGTCGCCGCGCAGCGTTGGTTCTGACCACCACATATTAACATCCAACGCTTCCTTGAAAACTTGCAGCGCCTCTTCGATTTTCTGTAGGCGAGCGAGGAGGCAGATGCGCCAATAACCCGTCCGGCCAGCCTGTTCGGGAAACGCGGCGGCCAGTCGCTCGGTCACGGCCAGCGCGCCGGCATAATCGCCCCGTCCGTAGCAGGTCATCATCTCCTGCGTGCGGCGGAAGAATTCTCTTTCACCGGGCATATCAGCCTCCTGATACTCCTCTCGCTCCTGACGAGGCGAATGATCCCCGCCGGAAGCGTTTTTTGAATTCTCGCTGCGCCAGCCGGGGGCAATATACTGAATTTGCTTATACGCCTTCACCTGCTCCGCGACCGCCTCGCGCATGATGTTGCCCGAAATGTGCATCAGCGTATCGCTGTAATCGGCAATGACGCCCATCGCCGCCAGGCAGGGATAGTGATGGTGCAGCATCCCGGCCTCCTGCTCGGCATCCTCCGCCGAAACGCCGACCAGGTGTTCGGCGGCGTAACGGGCGCAGCCGCAGACCGCGTCACGCGTTACTTCGGCGCGGGTGATGACCCGCGTCTTTGGGTCAACGGTGATCTTGAACTCCGGCATCCCGAAGTAATGTGCAAATTCGCGGATAAGCGGGTTATCGTAGGCGATCTTCTCGCGGCGCGAGAGCCAGTAATGCGTCTCCGAGAGCGAACAGAGCGGCTTGGGCGTGACGACGGCCACGTTCATCTTATCCAGCCAGCCGGTCAGCTGGCGCGCCAGGCCGCGCGGCAGGACCGCCTCGTTGTCAATCGCGGCGATGACCGCAGTCGCGCCGGTCATTTGGGCAATATCCGGCAGCAGCTCGGCCAGTCCCTTGTGCTCGCCGAATTGCAGGATCAGGTCAGCGGGAGGAAGGGACTCGGGCAGGTAATCCTCCGGGTAGTCAATCACCTGCGGATACGCCCGCGCTGCCTCCCAGACCTCCAGAATCCATTCCTTAGGCGCGTGCTTGCGGATGTTATCCACGTGCCGGCGGCCGTAGTCGCTGTTGACGATTGCCAGGATGCGCATTCCTGTCTCCACAAAGATCTCACCGCGGAGAACCCTTCGACAAGCTCAGGGCAGGCGCTGAGTGAGCGGAGTTTTTTTCTCTGCGCTCTTTGCGGTCTCTGCGGTTAAACAAATACGCCTCGTCCAAGATGAGGACGAGGGCGTTGGCCTCGCGGTACCACCTCATTTCGTTTCTTTTACCACAAAGGGTTGGAGAAACGCACTCTGCTTGCCCCAGTGTTTTTCTGGGGTGACCGGCCATCACCGGTCTGCGGCTGTAACGGGCGCACCCGTGCCGTTCTACTCGTCACTGATCACTGAAAACTGATCACTGCGTTTCTTCGGCAGTCCAACCGGACGACTTCAGCGGCGTTTGGCTGCGGAGGCTTCCAGCCCTGGTCTCGATACCCCTTCGCTTGGCTCAGGGTACTCGACCAACGGCCTCCTTCTCTATCAGCGTATTGTCCGCTTACTCCTTCCGGCGATGTTGTTGGGCTGATTATACATATCTAACCTAAGTGCGTCAAGCGTTTTTTGCGCGGCGATCCAACAACAATCAACCATCTGCCTTCATCCTTCATCTTTCATCCTTCATCCTTCAAAATATGGTATCCTTAGCCAAACTCTTTTACGGGAGAACCCATGTACATCGCCATCGAAGGCGTCATCGGGGTTGGAAAAACCACACTGGCGCGGCTGCTCCAGCCAGCCTTTGATTCCGAACTATTGCTTGAAGTCTTCGAGGAAAACCCCTTCCTCTCGGATTTCTATTCCGACCGAGCCCGCTACGCCTTCCAGACGCAAATCTTCTTCCTGCTCAGCCGCTACCACCAGCAGCGGCGGGGCGTGACGGCCATCCTCGACGCGGGCAAATCCCTGCTCTCGGATTACACCTTTGCCAAAGACGCCCTGTTCGCCAGCATTAACTTGAAAGGCGATGAACTGGAAATGTACCACCGCGTCCACGCCGCGCTGGCCGAAAAAATCTCCCGTCCCAACCTGCTCGTCTATCTCAGGGCGGATACCGACGTGCTGATGCAGCGCATTGCCCTGCGCGACCGCACCTACGAGCGCAACATGGAACGCGGCTACATTGACGAACTAAACCGGGCTTACGATGATTTCTTCACCAAGCCGTATGACGATACGCCCGTGCTGGTGCTTGACTCTAATCCGCTGGATTTTGTCCGTCACCCGGAGCATCTCAAACTGATAGAGAATCGCATCCGCCAGAGCCTCGGCCTGCCACCCTTCCAGGCCGAGCTACCCCTCGAGACGTCCTAAAAGCCCTCCGAAAATTCTTTGCGCAGCACCTACTCGACAGGTAACACAATGCATCTGATGCTTGAATCAATGATCCTGATCGCCAAAGAGGCTGCCCTCCAGCGCGCCAAGTCCAACAGCGACATCCTCGCCGCCTACCTGACCGGCTCG
Organism: uncultured Chloroflexus sp.; assembly: GCA_964618215.1. GTDB lineage: Bacteria > Chloroflexota > Anaerolineae > Anaerolineales > Villigracilaceae > CG2-30-58-95. The sequence continues at coordinate 88,184 of CAZTZE010000011.1, read as the reverse complement.
TTGCTGGACAAAGATCCCTTCCTGGGCGGAAGCGCGGATATTGACCTGGTCTTCGTCCACGCCCAAGAACCGCCTGTCCGTCGCGAGATCCTCTCGCTCACACCTGAAATCCACCTGGATATCAAACATAACCCGCGCCGCGAGTACATCCCTCCGCGCGAATTGCGCATCCATCCCTGGCTGGGGCCGGAAGCGTACGACCCGCTGCTGATCTACGAGTCCGGTCACTATTTTCAATTCCTCCAGGCCGGGTTACGGGACAAATTCCACGAACCGGTGAACACCCTCCTGCGCTCCCGCCGCAACGCCGAACATGCCCGCCAGATGTGTAACGGGCTGCAATTCCCCGCCGAGACTGGCCCGGCGCTCGTTCTGAAATACCTCAAGGCGGTCAACCACGCCGCCAACGCGATTGCCATCCTGAATGGCGCGCCGCTGGCCGAACGGCGTTTCCTGCTGCAATTCCCGGCGCGGGCTGATGCGGCCGGGCGCCCCGCTCTCAGCGCCGGACTCCTCGCTCTGCTGGGTGCTCAGAATATGGATTTGTCATCCCTGGCCGGTTTCCTGTCCGAGTGGGAAAAAGACTTCCTGGAAGCGGCCGGCAGGCCCGGGGGCGAGGCGCGCATCCACGCGGCGCGGCTGGGGTATTACAAAAAGGCGTTCGAGAGCTTATTGGGCGGCGAGAATCCACAAGCCCTCCTCTGGCCCTTTATCCAAACCTGGAGCCTGGCTGTGACCGTCCTCCCACCAGAGAGACTGACCGCCTGGAAATCCGCCTGTCAGCAATTGGGACTGGTTGGCGATGCTTTCAAGGAACGCCTGCAGAAAATGGATCATTATCTGGACAGCATCGAAGAACTATTGGATAAGATGGCCGCGGCGAACGGGGTTTAATTCCGGGAAAGGCGTGTCCTTATTTGAAGGCATCGGATAAACAGTATAGAGACCGATTTTGCCAACCCACAGGGTGCTTCCCCCTACGGGGACTATGCGCGAAGGCCTACTCTGTGGATAACTGGCAAAAAGCTGTGGATAAACCCCGCAAACTGTGGATAAGTCGCTCAATTGTTCGAGTTATGCACCCCAAGATATGGGGGATTGCAACTCCTGCGCCCAAAATGTGGCTCAGCTAAAAAGAGCCATAAATTTCGTCCCTTTTCTTACAATTTTCTCCACAGACAGTGAAACTCCTGAACAATCAAAAACCCCCACATGTGGGACTGGTCAATGCAAAGAGTCTGCCCCTGTGCGGAAAGTGCTCTTTTCCACATTTCCACAACCCCTACTACGACTACTATTATTAATAATTAATAACATATAGTGCTTGAATATTATCCGCAAATCTTGTACAATCATTCTAGAGGCGAACCTTTCATTCGTCATTGTTCACCAAGGGAGATCACTATGGATATTATCAAGGTGGCTGCAACCTCCCGTACTTCTGCAGTGGCTGGAGCGATTGCGGGTGTAGTCCGCGAGCATAAACGGGCAGAAGTGCAAGCAATTGGAGCCGGAGCAGTGAATCAAGCGGTCAAGGCTTTGGTGATCGCGACCGGCTATCTCAAGAATGACGGCATTGATGTGGTCTGTGTGCCACAATTCGTGGATGTGGAGATCGAGGATAAGGTACGCACGGCTATCCGGCTGGTCGTCGAGCCTCGCTAAATCTTGCATTGCTCCTTCGGGAATTCCCGCGCTAAGGGGGGATGAGGTTCCTTTCATGTTGCATGACAGGCGTTATCGTGCATGGGCGATCATTGGGCTGTTCCTGGTTGGGACTTGCCTGAGTATCGGGCGGCTGAACTTGAGGCCGGCTGAAGTCGTCCGCGCCGCGCCGCTGGGAAAAGGTGTAGGTTCGCCTACGTTTACTCCGGTTTCACCCTCTCACCTAGTTATTAGCGAATTCCGCACGCGCGGACTAAGCGGCGCAAGTGACGAGTTCGTCGAGCTTTTTAATCCCAGCGGAGCGGGGGTAAATATTGGCGGCTGGAAAATAAAAAGATCAAGTGGATGCGGAACAAGCGAATACGAACTTTTGACAATCAACGCCGGAACAATACTGCTACCGGGCCAGCATTTTTTGGCTGGAGCAATATGGTCTGGCACGCCCACGCCTACCCCTACTAGTCCTGCCAGTCCTTTTATTCCTGACCAAACTTTTTCTGCTGGCATAGCTGATGAGGGGGGGATTGCACTCTTCGACACGGCAGGACAGAGAGTGGATCAGGTAGGCATGTGCATCTCAACAGCATACCGTGAAGGGATAAACTTAGTTCCCCTCTCTGAAGATATAGACAAGAGCTATGCCCGCAATCCCCTCGGCACGGCCAGCGGCTGTTATGACGTTGGCAATAACGCAGCTGATTTCTCTCTCATTTCTCTTGCTGACCCCCAGAATATGTTCAGACCGATCGCCATGTGCCCGGGTGTTCTGACGAGTACGCCGACGCACACGCCCACCGTCGCGACGACGTTCACGCCTACGCCTACCCGTACCAGCACACCGACGCGCACGTCCACGCCTACCCGCACGCCCACGCGTACCCCCACAATGCAACCGGTCGTATTGGTCATCAATGAATTCCTGCCGCGCCCGCACAGCGACTGGAACGGCGACGGCGTGGCGAACGTTTACGACGAGTACATTGAGATATTGAATGTAAGTACCGAGGCGATCAGCCTGAAGAAATGGAAGCTGGATAATGGATTGAGTGGCACTAATACGTACGCGTTACCGGATGTCACTCTGGAACCGCGTTCCATCGCGCGGTTCTTTCGCTCCGATTCTGGCCTCCCTCTCAGCGACGGCGGCGCTGCGGTCCGCCTGCTCAGACCAGGTGGACAGACAGCGGATATTTATAATTACCCGCTCGTGGAGACAGTTGACATTGCCTGGTGCCGCCTGCCGGACGGGAACGGGGCCTGGACCTTCGCCTGCCGCCCGACGCCGGGCCGGCCCAACGCTCGAACTGAATCCGGCCACCTCACCCCGACTCCGTCCAGCGGGATGGGAGGGAAGAACGCGCCGGATGTTTGCCCGCTGGCCGATACCCTCCCGCAGGGGATCCTTCAGGCCGAATGTGGAGTCTGGCGACCAGAGATATGGAATTGGGGCTTATGGGGGGAAGGCGAAGAACGCTGGCTGGAAAGCCGTTTCAAATGGGGGTTGTTTATCCAGTAAAAAGGAGAGCGAAATTTATTTCGCTCCCAGTAAAGAATAGAGCGAGATAAATCTCGCTCTACTTGTTAATCGGAAGCTGCGCGCGCCACTTCCTCCGGGTCGAAGATGACCTCCTCCTTGCCGGTCAATTTCTCCTGAACTTTAACGGCGATCAGGCTCAGGTGTCCGGGGTGGGCGACGTAATCCACCTCGTCGGAGGGGACGGTCAGCACCGGGCAGAGGGTGAAGTTTTCAATCCAGGATTCGTACAGATTGTTCAAGCTGGCCAGGTAATCGGTCGGGATGCTGCGCTCGTAATCCCGTCCACGCCGGGAGATGCGTTGAACCAGGGTAGGGACGGATGAGCGCAGGTAAATGACCAGATCGGGCGGGGGTAGGAACTCGATCAGGGTGCGGTAGAGTTCCCGGTAGGTATCGTAATCGCGCTGGCGGATGTGCCCCTGCAAGAAGAGGTTGTGAGCGAATATCTCGGCGTCCTCATAAACGGAGCGGTCTTGGATGACCGAGGACGGGTAAAGCGCCAATTGATGGTGGGCGCGCAGACGATGGGTCAGGAAGAATATCTGCGAATGAAAAGCCCAGGTTTGCATGTCGCGGTAGAAATCGGCCAGGTAGGGGTTCTCGGCGACCGGCTCGAAGAAAGGTGTCCAGCCCATTTTTTGGCACAACATCTCGACCAGCGTGGATTTGCCCACGCCGATATTCCCGGCAACGGCAACGAATTTTTTCATAGTTTCTCCTTGCGAGTTCAGGAACCCGTTTCCTCGAAGGAAACGGGTTCCTGAAGGTCTCTACGGAATCTCCCCCGCCAGTTCCTTGTCAATGACCTGTTTGAACACCTCGTAGGGTTGTGCGCCGACGATGGGAATGCCGTTGATGAAGAACGTCGGCGTCGAGCGGACACCCAGGTTCACCGCATAGTTGTAATCTGCCATCACTTCGGATTCATAGCGCCGGTCTGTCAGGCATTCGGTGAAGGCTTGCGTGTCCAGCCCGAGTTCGGCTGCATATTGCTGGTAGGCTTCAGTCGTCAGATCGTACTTCATGCTGAACAAGGCCTTGTGGAAAGGCCAATAGGCGCCTTGCGCGCCGGCGCAATTAGCAGCCTCTGCGGCGGGCGCGGTGCCAGGATGTATGCTTATCAGGAAATCGCGGTAGACGAAGCGGATCTGGCCCGGATAGTTGGCCAGCAGCCGGTCCAAGACCTCGTCGTGCCACTTTTTGCAGAAGGAACATTGATAATCGCTGAACTCGATGATCGTGATCGGGGCGTTATCGGGACCCAGGCTGGGGTCGTCGTCTACCGGCACGTCGTAGCGCCTGACTTGCGCGGTCGGTGTGGCAAGGGTGGCAGGCGTGGCGTCCGCAGCAGATGTACGTCCCCAGATCAGGTAACCGGAGCCTATGCCGAGGACGAAAATCACGGGCAATAGTAAACTGTAAATAAAGGGGCGCTGAAAGAAGGGGGTGGAATTCTGCATGGCGGGATTATATCATCTCTGTTTTTGTTCCCGATCCAGCCACAGCTCGCGGTACTTGCGGTTCCAGTCAAGCAGAAAGCGAAAAGCGATAACCGGGCCGGCTGCGGCCGCGATCCATATAGATGAGTTATCCAGGCCGAGCAGCCAGAAGGCTGGGGCGATCAACATACCGGTCAGCACACTGGCGCGGGCGCTATGGCGGATGATGAGCACCAGCGCCACCAAAATACCCAGACCGATGACGAAGGCAAGAGGATTGGCTGCCAGAATAGCCCCGCCCGCACTGGCGTTGCCCATCCCGCCGCGGAAACCAGCGAAGACCGGCCAGCAGTGACCGACGACGACCAGCGCGGCGGTGAGGGGTGCAATCCAGGGCATGTTGGACAAAATGCCATTTTGTCCTACCGTGCGCAGCGCCAGCCAGGTGGGGATGAATCCTTTGGATATGTCGAGCAACAGGACCAGCGCCCCCCAGCCAAACCCGGCCTGGCGGATGGTATTCGTCGTGGTGGCATGACCCGAACCGGCGTCGCGCACGTCCACACCTTTGACGAGGCGCGTGATCCAGATCGCAAAAGGGAGCGATCCGCTCAGGTAGCCGAGTATGGCAAAGCCGAGGGTGGCAGGCAGGGTGGGGAGTATATCCATAAATAAGTCCTCCGGTGTAGGAATTATAGCGTGAAAAATCAGATCGCCACTGCCTGCGGCCACGGCTCCCGACGTGCCTGGGTCCACAGCGTGTTCACATAATTCAGTGCGAAGTAGTTCTGCGCAAGATGAAGCCAGAACGCGCCCGACTCAGTGAGTTCGAGATGCCCGCCATTGTGAACCGCGAACCCGGCCTGTTCCACGACTCTCAGCCACTGGCGGGCCTTGTGGGCGTCGTTACCAAGAGCCACATCGAGTTCGTCCAGTGGAACGCGCGTGTCGTAAAAGCGCCAGTACAGCCACCACCAGCCAGACATCTCACCAGAGAACGGCATGCGCAGGGCGATCGCCGTGCGCCCGTCGCACGTTGTGTGGATCCAACTGTTGAGATCGAATGTGTTAAGCACGAACCCGTCGGATAGATGCGATCCGGCGCCGGGGCCGACCCCTATGTAGCCGTCCCTGGTGACCGAGGAATATCGCGGGACGGTGCCGCGCTTGAAGCCCCACACCGAAACGCGCTCAAAGCCGTGTTCAGTGCACCACCCGCTAATGGCCCGGTAGTGCGCCTGGCGCATGTGCAGATTTGGCATGCGCACCGCCGTCAGGCGCAGGTACTCGCCGACCGTGGTGTATGGAAAAGTGAAGAGTGGGTAGGTCGTGAGCTGGTCCGCGCCGAGCTGCGCGGCTCGGGCTAAATCGGCAGTCACGTCGGCGGCAGTCTGGCGCGGCAGGGCAAACATGATATCCGCGTTGACCGAGGCAAAGTTACTCCCCGCAAGCAACGCCAGGGCGCGCTCGGCGACGAGGGGCTTGTAGTCGCGTCCGAGTACGGCGAGGTTCTCGGGTTGGAATGATTCCACGCCAAGTGAAACGAGCTCAACACCCATATCATGTAGCCGTCGCACGGTCTCATCGTCCACATCAGCGGGGTTGGTCTCGATGCAGATGTCGCCTGTCAGGCGGAACTGCTCACGCACACGCATCAGCACACGGGCGACGCTGTCCAGCGCCAGCGTCGGCGTGCCTCCGCCGATGTAGACACTCGTTATCTCGGCCGGCCCAACTGCATCGGCCCACCAGTCCACCTCGGCGATTGCTGCCAGGGTGAAGGGTTCCACAAGTGACTCGCGATATTGGACTTTGGTGTAGGGACAATAGGGACAAAAGTGCCGACAGAAGGGTACATGCAGATACAGCGAAGTGCGCTCGATGTGCGGCGGGGTCCAGTCCTGTGAGGGCCGCTCGAAAGCCCAGCGTTGTTCGGGCCCCACAAGGTAGCGGCGAATGGAGTGCGTGATCAGGCGTGATAGCCGATAGCCCGGGCCGTTCACCAGTACCTCGTCATGCCGAGCAGCGCGCTCAGACGCAGGCGTTGAAACTCCGTTAGCTCGATGCAGGCCGCATAGCCGCAGTCCGCGCAGACCTCGTCGGAGGCGCGGCAACACACCGACTCGCCGTCAACGTCCAGGACGCGCGCGATTGGCGGGCGCCTTGGCCAGTCGCCAGACTTGAGCGCCAACAGACCGGCCCGTGAGTTGAGGATCGGCAGACCGGCCCGGGTGCAGTCGAGGAGGCGGTCAATGATCGGCGCTCGCTCCTCGGCGGTCAGGAATAACTCGTCGCGCCCGTAGTAAGGCGTGTGGAAGTAGAACATGACGCCGATGATGGGGAATTTCGTTTCATCCACCCACTGCAGGAACGGCTCGACACCCTGCGCGGTGTTGCGGTCAATCACGTAGATGACGGCGACCTTGGGGTGCGAACCCGTGCGAACGGCGTGTTCGACCTGATGAAAGTGATCCCCGCGCCGCATATCAAAGGTGCCAGGCAACCCATCCATACTGACCCAGACGAGATCAGCCGAGGTTTCGAGTCCAAGCAGGCCGTTGGTGTAAACATGCACGTGGAAGAAACCAATCCGTTTCGCCTCGGCAACCGCGTCCTTGAGTGTGTGGTCTGCGTCGCGCCACAGCATGGGTTCCCCGCCGCTGAAGTAAAGCTCGCGGAACCCGCGGATCCACGCGTCCTGCATCGCGGTGACCAGTTGATCCCAGGTCATATCGGGACGGCCGGTATTGGAGACGTGACAGCCGCGGCAGGCAAGGTTGCAACGGTCCGTCACCGCGACGCCATAGATGAGCGGTTCCGGGCGTTGCAGCACCACAAAGCGCCACACGAAAGCGGCGTAGAAACGGAGCCGACCCCAAGTGGTTCTTCGAAACCTATGGATATCTTCTCGCGCCTCGTCTTTGGGAAGGTATTGTGGTTTCAGTGCATCAGGCATGGATACTTCAGTTACTGGCGGATGGTGTTGGTAGTCGTGGCGTGACCGGAGCCGGCGTCGCGCACGTCCACGCCTTTGAAGAGACGCGTGATCCAGATCGCAAAGGGCAGCGAGCCGCTCAGGTAGCCGAGTAGGGCAAAGCCGAGGGTGTAGAGCAGGGGGAGGAGGCTTTCCATAAAAAATAAACCCTCCGGTTGGAGGAATTATAGCGTGGAAAAGAGGAATGTGCTCAACTTACAGCCCGAGTTGGGCAGTTCCTCATCCTGAAGAATAACCGTAGTCATCAAGAACGTTCTTCAATTGATTGACAAGTATTGGTAAATCTTCATGCACTGTTCGCCATACCACAGGCAAGTTCACGCCGAAGTACTCGTGAATGAGCTTGTCCCTCGTGCCTGCTGCCTCTCGCCAGGGTATCTCTGAATAGGTGTCTCGCAAATCTTTGGGAATATTCCTTATTGCTTCACCAATGACTTCTATGGCTCGGATAACGGCATAGATCGTTCTTTCGTCCTCTGCAAATTCTTCAAAACTCATTCCTTTCACAAACCGTAAAGCCTTTTCTGCGTTCTCCAACATATCCCGAATGTAATCCAGGTAAACTCTCTGATGGCTCATATTGGTCGGGCCTCTTCCAAAATGAATTTCCCGATGAAAGGTTTCAAACTATCCTTCATTACCAAATCCACTTTCACGCCTAAAACGTCACTCAATCGGTTTTCCAGTGCCACAAATCTGAACAGTGTAGGTGTTTCGTCGAAGGTAACCAACAAATCCAAATCGCTGTTTCCCTTCTCTTCCCCGCGCACAAATGAGCCAAACACTTCCAGGGTGCGTACATGATACTGCTCTCTCAACGTTGGAAGTAGTTCCCTAATCTTTGCTAGAAGTTCTTCAAGATTTTTGGATGTGCTGTTCATAATTCTCATTATACAGCAAGTCGCTCCATGTTCCACAGATGAAACGCGCAACAGCAAGGCTAGCGGCGGGACTGGCGAGACTCCTTCCCATCATCGCGCATTTCTGACGAAGCAGCGCATACCTTCCGCGGCGGAGCCGTTGTCCGCTGGAGCCGGAGTTGGGCGTTTTTGACTTGCAGAAGCATAGACTGAAAACCAAACCCCGACTTGATATTTCGACATATACACCAAATTTGTCGAATAATGACAAAACTATGTCTTGACCGAAAAAACCCAAAAAGGATGTAATAGTACCAACCAAATGATTACGTAATCCTTGCTATTCTTTGATTTTTCGTCTAAATCTTTCACTGTACCATTCTTGCCCACGACCAATAGGTTGCCAACCATCTGTGACAAGCTTTTTTATTAGATTATCAACTTTCGATCGACAGTTATTTCTTATTAGTTCATCTATAGACGGTTCTATATCGGGTTTTTTGCTATCTAATCTCACATTAGGGTATTTTGAAGTATAGTCACCTATCCCATTCTTCAGAGGCTGGAGAATTTCTGACCAGGCGGCGCCATAACGACCTTGAGGGCCGATAGCCGTTGCTTCGAATCGCCAAATTACTTTACTAACACCATATAACTTTCTTAATCCACCAGAAAATTCTTCAAAATTGTATGCAAGGTTAATTTCACATGTTTCCCAAACATCATCCGATGTTACATTGATATTCAATGTAGCAGGTTCTGGTTTTGCTCTACCGCAATGAGGGCAAAATTTGAATTGGTTATCATAACTGCCGCCGCAACCCTCGCATATTGGCATAATATATCTCCTGATTAATTGTTCAAACGGAACGCCCAACGAATTAAGGATTGATGTGGCAGATCGAGAGAAAGTCGAAGTAGCGGTACCATACACCGCCACATCAATCTAACTGCTCGTAGATACATGCCGTATAATACTCCAAATTGCGATTTTACGCGGCGCGAATCAGAGGCAGTAAATGGCTGTCAGCGGATGGGGGAGCGGATAAGCGGATAAACAGAGGCGTTTCTCGGACGCGAGTCCATCCGCTCATCCGCTGTGCCGAAGGCATCCGCTGACAATCTTTCGCACGAGGAGGCAGCACCATGCACATTGACGGCCCATGCTTCAAGGATGAAAGCGGGCGCACGCTGCTACTGCGCGGCGTCAACCTGGGGGGCAGCAGCAAAGTACCTTATACCCCTAACGGGGCGACGTACATTCGTGAGGGTTTCTTCGACCACCGGCAGGTATCCTTCGTCGGGCGGCCTTTCCCGCTGGAGCAGGCCGACGAGCATTTCGCCCGCCTGCGCCAGTGGGGCGGGACTTGGACTCCCTGTCGAAACGGGACACTGCCTGAGCGTAGTATAAACCCATTTTAGCGGGGCGAATCCCACCAGTCGGCTGCATGTGGTTGTTGGGCCACCTGCGTCACGAAACTTCGTAAAGCCCGACATCATCCCGTATACTGAGTTTTCCCTCTTCTGACATTTCGACCTTCTGAAAGTTTAAGCGCGTTGTCAATGGTGATTTAGCAGCTTCGCTTTTTAGCCGGAGGGCTGCTTGCCGACAATATGTTGCGTCAATTTCGATGCCTATACTGTTGCGGCCTGTCTGGAGAGAAGCGATCATCGTTGTACCAGTGCCACAGAATGGGTCTAAGACTGTATCACCATAGAATGAAAACATACGAACCAAGCGATAGGCCAATTCGAGCGGAAATGGAGCAGGGTGGTTTCGGGTTGAGGCTCCCGTGATGTTCCAAAATTGTCGAAACCAAGCGGCGTAATCTTGTTTATCAATCATACTCATCTTACGCTGCTCTTCGGTTGGTTTTCTATAACCCCCAGGTTTCCGTTGCATTAGGATAAACTCGATATCATTCTTTATTATCGCATTGGGTTCATAGGGTTTACCAAAGAACTTACTACCGTTATTGACTTCGTAATTCGCGTTAGCGATTTTATGCCAGATAATTGGGTTGAGATTATCAAAGCCAATTTTTCTGCATTCTACACAAATATCGGAGTGGAGAGGCATAACTACGTGGCGACCATTTTCTCGACGCGACAAGCAAACGTCGCCTACAACACATACTAATCTGCCTCCAGGTACAAGAATACGATATGTCTCCTTCCACACTTTCGTCAATTCCCCAACAAATTCCTCATAGTCTTGAATATGACCTAGCTGTTGAGGGTTTTCGTTATATCGTTTTAGTTTCCAATAGGGAGGGGAAGTGATTACTAAATGCACGGACGCGTTTGGTATGAAACCGAAGTCTCGCGAGTCTGCGTGTATCAGCCGGTGAGAAGTGACTGTTTCGATCATAAGCTCTCGGCTAAATAGAAAATGCGGAAATATGGGCTACCAGCATTCGAGCAAAGTTTTCCAAACTCAAGTCATTTGCTGGTTCTTTGTAAATCCCCTTTGAGCCATTATCGCTATGAGATGTTATGAAAGCTGATGCTGTGTAATGTCGTTCTCTGACGAGTTTTCTACAAAAGATTTCATATCTTTGAGTGTAGGAAGTGTTAGCGAACTCAGGAAACACTTTAAAGTGTGGCTCTTTTATTCTCACAGGGGTTCGCGATTTGGAACAGTCCTCGAGCATAAAAAAGTAACCCAAGAAAGGTTGATTGCCTTTATTAAAGGCTCCTTCTCTGTAAGCTGTCCATAAATCCAGGGCGCTACCCATTGCCTCTTCTGTTCTGTTGTTGAAATTGTTCCCAAACGATGGCCCCACCTGAGATTTTACTTCTAGTGCAACAAGCAATTGGCTTTTACGAACGACAAGCAAGTCCCATTCTTTAGTAGGTCGAAAATAACCTGGGAGTTCAAGAGCCGTTTTGTAAAAAACATAACTCTGGTCAACTCCTGCTTCAATAACAAGGTTAGTGAATAATTGGATAAAGCCGTCCATTTGAGCACCACCCGTGACGGCACTACGTGCCCCTTGGTCATTCCTTCCGCTCAGTTTTTGCTTTTCTAACTGAAGTTTTCGAGTAGTCCAGTAATGGGCTACTGCACTTGAAGCAAGGAATGGAAGGTCGTGTAATGTTGAGTTCTTATTCATGCCCTTATTCTACTCGATTATTACACCCTCAAACTATGATAGGGGTGGCCCAACACGTACTCGGTTGACGTTATCCACCAAATCGCTTATCGGCGGATGCCGTATAATATTCCAATCGGCAACTTTACGCGGAACGGGCAGCGCATATCCGCTGATATGAGTATAGCACGAAAGGAGTCTGCGATATGCACATTGACGGCCCATGCTTCAAGGATGAAAGCGGGCGCACGCTGCTGCTGCGCGGCGTCAACCTGGGGGGCAGCAGCAAGGTGCCTTATACCCCTAACGGGGCGACGTACATTCGTGAGGGTTTCTTCGACCACCGGCAGGTATCCTTCGTCGGGCGGCCTTTCCCGCTGGAGGAGGCCGACGAACACTTCGCCCGCCTGCGCAAGTGGGGGCTGACCTTCCTGCGCTTCCTGGTGACCTGGGAGGCGGTCGAGCACGCCGGGCCGGGGGTCTACGACCTGGAATACCTGGATTACCTGCACGCGGTAGTCGCCAAGGCGGCGCAGCACGGCATCCGTCTGTTCATTGACCCTCACCAGGACATGTGGAGCCGTTTCTCCGGCGGAGACGGCGCGCCGGGCTGGACCTTCGAGGCGGCCGGCATGGACGTGACCCGCTTCCAGCCGACCGGCGCGGCTTTCCTGCACCCCGTCCACGGCGACCCGCTGCCGCGCATGCTCTGGCCGACCAACGCCACCAAGCTGGCCGCCGCCACCCTGTTCACGCTGTTCTTCGCGGGGAACGATTTTGCGCCGCAGACGAAGATCGAGGGCGAGCCGGCGCAGGAGTTCCTGCAGCGCCACTACATCGAGGCCATCCGGCAGGTCGCCATGCGGCTGAAAGACCTGCCCAACGTGGTCGGGTACGACACCCTGAACGAGCCGCTGCGCGGCTACATCGGCTGGCGCGACCTGACCCGGCCTCACGCGGTGGTGGAATTGGGCGCCATCCCCAGCCCGTTCCAATCCATGCTTTTAGGGGCAGGCATTCCCCAGGAAGTGGACGTGTGGGAGCGACGCCTGACCGGTCCGAAACGCATCGAACGCCGGCTCATGAATCCGGACGGTCAACGCGCCTGGCTGGACGGCTGCGATTGCATCTGGCGCACGAACGGCGTCTGGGACCTGGACTCGGACGGTCGTCCGCGGCTGCTGCGCCCCGACCATTTCACTCAGGTGGGCGGCCGTCCGGTGGACTTCAACCGGGATTACTACATCCCCTTCAATACCCGCTTCGCTCAGGCGATCCGCGAGGTACATCCGGGGGCGATGATCTTCGTCGAGAAGGAGTTCGAGCTGGCGCCGCCGGACTGGGGTCCGGGCAGCGCCGGGAACATTGTCTACGCCCCGCATTGGTACGACGGCTTCGTCTTGTTCACCAAAACGTTCAGCCGGTTTCTCGGCTCCGATAACCTCAACAATACGCTGCTGGTCGGGCCGGGTCGCATTCGCCGCGCGTACAAACAGGAGCTGGCGGCTTTCAAAGAACATGCGGCGCAAGGTATGGGGAATGTGCCCACCCTGATCGGCGAGACGGGCATCGCTTTCGACCTGGACGACAAGCGGGCGTATCGGACAGGGGATTTCAGTGCGCAGGTGGCGGCGATGGATCGCACCCTGCGCGCCATGGACGATAACCTGTTGAGCTACACCTTGTGGAACTACACCGCCGACAACACCAACGCGCGCGGCGACCTGTGGAACGACGAAGACCTCTCGATCTTCAACCGTGACCAGCAGGACGAGCCGGAGAACATTCACTCAGGCGGGCGGGCGCTGCAGGCCGTCCTCCGCCCGTATGCCCTGGCGACCGCCGGGCAGCCGCTGCGCATGAGCTTCGACATCCGCAGCCGGGTCTTTGAGTTCGTCTTCCGTCACGCCCCCAAGGTGACGGAAGCCAGCCTGATCTTCGTGCCAGATTACCAGTATCCAAAGGGCTATCGCGTCGAGGTCACGGATGGCAGTTACGAGGTGCGGTCAGACGAACAAATCCTGAGCTACCGTCACAGCCTGAAGCGAGAGCTGCATACCATCCGGGTGAAACCCAAGTGACGCTCATGCTCAACGCAAATTCCAGAATGGAGAGGTCAGGCCCAACTCGCGGAAGAGGGCTTCCGCCTCGTCCACGGTCTTGCGCCGCCAGTCCGGTTCGCGGCGGTCGGGGGAGTACCAGGCTTTGGCGAGCCGAAAGCACTGCTCCAGGGAGAAGGTTTCGCCGCGCGGCAGACACCAGTCCTTCAGCCACCTCTCGACATGCTCTTCCGACCGGAAGAGGAGCATGGTCCGTCAGGTAAAGACGACATCCTCCCACCAGCGAATGGCGGGGATAGCGAAATGGGTCAGCCCACTGGACGGTTTTAACTCCCCATTTTCGATTTCCAGGCGCATGGCGGTGCCGCAATCCGCGCAGGAAGCCTGGATGACGGCGTCCTGTTTCAGCGTGGCGGGGATACCCATGGCGTCCCAGATGCAGTTGCCGAAATAGGTTACGCCCACGGCGCGGACGAGGAACGCGGTCGGCACGGCCGAGAACGGATTCGCCATCAAGACTTCGCCCGTGTCCCTTTGCAGGACGAGCATGTGCGCCTCGGCCAGTTTTTGGAGAGAGGCCTGGATCTCGGCGTGCCCGACGGACAGCGCCGCGGCGGCCTGCTCGCTGGCGGGGGGGTGCGCCGGTGTGCATCGTCTGGTCGTAGACGAAGGAGCGCACTTTCTTGTCGAGATCGGGCAGGGCTGGAGGAGCGCTCATGGGGTTTTCCTTCCTTTCCTTCCAGGGTTTTTCAAGCCGGTTTTTAATTTGTTTCCCACTTCATATTTTACCCGCGCAGCCAGAACTTGCTCGTGTTGTTCGAGAAACTCGCGCACGGCGCCCGGATCGTGAACAACCAGTTCGCGCAGAGCCCACGACAGCGCTTTCACGACCATATCCTCGTGGTCGGCGGTCAACATCCGGCAAACGGCCAGCGTGCGCGGGACATCGCCTGGCCCGCCCTGCGAGCGCACATTCCACGCCACCGTGCTGACCAGCGCGGCGCGCCGCCACCAGAGATCATCCGAGCGCGCCCATTTATGGATCAACGCGTCGGAGACCTGTCCATGCAGCCAGGCCGGGCCGGAGAACGTGCGGGCGAAGACGTCCACTGTCCACCAACTGTTGATGCCCTGACCGAATTCTTCGATCTCGGCCTCGCCCAGGCTTTGAAAGGCAGGCTTGTGTGCGGCGATGATTTCATAGGCCGCCCAGCGATGACCGTGGTTTTTGAAGAGTTCGCGGGCAACCGCGATGACAAATTCCGGCGCGGTCTTTTTGAGCATCTGCGAATATTTGCGGCGGATGGTGCGCGCGTTGGGCGTATTCTGCACAGGCAGGGCGCGCAGTTCAGCATCCATGGCAGCAGCGAGGGTTTTGGCTGGAGGGCTGTCAATCATACCAATCGAGGCTCAAATCCTTCCATTCGGGATTCTCTGACTCAATCAAAGCGATTTTCTTGGCTCTCAACCATCCTTTGATTTGCTTTTCACGTGCGATGGCGACATTGATGTTGTCAGTTTCCTCGTAGTACACAAGTTTTGTGATGTTATATTTGCTTGTAAAGCCAGGGATAAGTTTGTGCTTATGTTCGTACACGCGGCGTTCAAGGTTGTTCGTTACGCCGCTATAAAGCGTTTTGGATTTGTTCGTCAAGATGTAGACGTAATAAGTTTTCATAAAGGCCTTACTTATAACCTGTCATTCTTCGCCGCTGGTGTTCCCATTCGCTGCGCTCAGGGCATGCTTCCAGCGGCGAAGAATCTCCTCCGACTGGCTTTGAGACCCTTCGGTCGCAAAGAACGCTCCCTCAGGGGGACAGACTTGAGCAGTTACGAAGAATCTCCATAATAATGGCTGAGATGCTTCGTCGCCGCGGAGTTTACAATGAGCTTGTCGAATTGCGGCTCCTCAGCATGACAGGTTGTGGCGGTCGGTCGGGAGATGGGTCAGGAGACCCTGTCATAGCAGGCCGATAATTTCTTTCACCCGCCCGACTTCTCCGCTCACCAACCGCACCTTGATGCCGTGCGGGTGCGTCGCCGAGCTAGTCAGGATTTCCTTGACGATGCCTTCGGTCAGTTTGCCAGAAGGCTGGTCTTGTTTGAGGACGATGCGGACGCGCAGTCCGGGTTTAAGTTGGGCGCGGGTGATGAGGTTCACAGCAACCCCTCCGCAAACCTCAAAAACGCCTGCACATCCTCGAAATTGCTCACCAGCCCCAGCGAAACCCGCACCGCGCCGGAGGCCTTGCCGTCAATGCACAGGCGGAAGTCGTCGTAGCTCAGGCGCTGATCGTGGCCTGGACTAGAGAAGCAGGCTGCCAGTTCAGGCTTGGAGATGCCCAGGGCCACCTCGCCCGCGCCCGGGTTGCAGAAACAACCCGTCCGCAGGGAGATTTTGTGCTGGTTGGCCTGTTGCTCGATGAAACGGTGGTCAATCGGCTGGCCGTCCTCATCGTAGAAGTTGACCGTCACCGCGCCGCCGCGCGCGCGGGTCGTCACTGGCCCGTAGAGGCGCACGAGCGGCTCGCCAGTGCTGTGTCTCATCGCCGTCAGCTTATACAGCAGCCAGCCGGTGAGACAGCGCACGCGCTCGTGGATCAACTTGTAGCCGATGCGTTCGATGTGCTTCAGGCCGATCTCGACGGCCGGGATGTTGAGATAGTCGAGCGTGCCGTCCTCGAAGGCGGACGGGGCATCGGCGAGATAGTATTTATCGCCCTGCACCGAGGCGACCGTGATCGTCCCGCCCGCGAACCAGGGACGGTGCAGCTTGCCAAGCACCTGCCTGCGGGCGATCAGCGCGCCGACGCCGGTCGGGTGGCCGAACATCTTGTAGAACGAGACCGGCACGAAGTCTGGCTGGAGTGCGCTCAAATCCAGGCGGTTGGTCGGGACGAAGGCAGCCGCGTCCAGCAGCACGTCCCAGCCTTTGGCGTGGGCGCGTTCGATCCATTCCAGCGGGTGCTGCACGGCCGAGAAGTTGGATTGGGCCGGGTAAGCGAACAGGTTGTTGCAGGAACCGGTCGAGAGGTCCAAGTACGCATCGAGCTGGGATTCGTCCACGCGCATGTCCGGCAGGGCAACCGGGATGTAGGTCACCTTGGCGCCTTTGGCGTGGGCGAATTCGCGGATGCCGTTGACCGAGTTGTGGTTGTCGAAGGTCAGCAGGTAGTGGCAGCCCTGCCCGAAGGGATAGGCCTCGCCGACCAGCTTGAGCGCGCCGCTGGCGTTCTGGGTGAAAATGACGACGTACTCTTCCGGCGAGGCGTTGAAAAATTGCAGAACGTACTCGCGGGCGCTCTCGATCAGGCGGGTGACGGCCAGTGAGGTCGGGTTGGACGAGTGCGGGTTGCCGAAGACGTTCTCGTTGAGCAGCTCGTGGTGCCGGCGGATCTGCGACTCGGCGTACAACCCGCCGCCGGTGTAATCCAGGTAGATGTGGCCGAGCCGGTCGAGGCGGGCGTATTCACGCTTGCGCAGCTCGTCAATGTCGTGGGTGGTGTCGTAGAGGGGATAAGATTGGACGAAGTCGGCGTAGGCAGGATCAAATGGCATGGTGTCTCCTCGGTTTGTTACTAATCCTTCGGCATCGAATGGCACGAATTTGTCGAAAATTTCAGCGAGGCGGCCAGGGGATTTCTATCCATTTGGTGTAACCGTGCTTCTCGACGGCGTAGAGCCGTCCATGCGAAGGTTCGTCACAGCCAGGTTCATCCGGGATTTTGGCCGTCGTACGGTATGAGCCGAGCGGGGCAAAGTGAACCTGTCCATTTTGGCAGACCCAGGCTTCGATCAGGTAAGGAAACTGCTCCGAATCGTCGCCGGCTCTCAAGGCGATCCCATTCCAGGAGATCGTGACTTCGTTCCCGTTGCGCGCCGCGGTGACGAACGTCAGCGGGCTGTAATAGGGCGATTGGGGCAGCGCCACGTCTACCGGTTTGACCGGCGCGACGCTCATAAGGGCGCCTTTGATATTCATCAGCTTTGCATTGACCCAGCAGGGATTGTTCCCGCCAATGGCCTGGACCTGGATCCAGGTGGCAGGCGCCCAGCCCCCGGCTTCGGTTTGGCTGAGGATATCCATGCGTCCGATGATCTCCAGGTTGCTGCCCACGACCAATCCATATTTGTAAAGGTGGGGCGCGCCAGGCCCGTAGCGGCAACTGGCGTGCTCAACTATCACTTCGCCGCGCAGGATGGTGTAGGTCGGCGTGGGTGTGGCCGTAGGCGTCTCGCTGGGAGTCGGGGTGATCGTCAGCGTGGAAGATGGGATGGGGGTGTGCGTAGGGGTGAAAGTAACGGAGGGCGTGAGGGTTGGCGTCTCGGCCGTTCGAGTCGCAGTGGCAGCCTGGGCAGCCGGTTGAGGGGTTTCCCTCGGTGCGCAAGAGGCGCTGATGAGGCTGAGCAACAAGGCAGTGACAAGTGTTAGATATGGATTAACGGAATTGGTGTTTGCGGTCATGAGGATTCCTTGGCTCAATCCGAGAGATTTGTCCGGTAGAGAAAGAGAAAAGACGAGATCAAGGATCACAACGCGATCAATACAATTGCTGCAAACGCCAAGGCAATCCCAATGGCCTGCATACGCAGGATACGTTCCCTCAGCACAAGACGCGCCAGGGCGACGGTCGAACCGGGATAGAGCGAGCCGAGCACCGCCGCCACGTCCATGCGGCCAATTTGCCCAGCGAGAATGTAAAAACTATTGCCTCCGATGTCAAGCACGCCGCTCAGGGCGACCAGCGGCCAATGGGTGCGCTTCGGCAGCCAGGGCTGCTTTTTGATAAGTGCGTATACCAGCAGGCTGGTGACAGATGTCAACCGCGAGGCGACAATCGGCCACAGGACGGACTCACGACTGGCCTGGTGCATGAAGACAAAAAAAAGGCCAAAGGTCAGGCCAGCCGCCAGCGGCAGAACCAGCTCTTTCAGGCGAATGGCGGTGCCGTCCTCGCCGCGTGAGATCAGCCAGATGGCCGCCAGCGCCAGCGCGAAACCGAGTAACGTCCACAGCTTCGGCAGTCCCTCCGTCCCTGCACCGACCAGCACCGGGAGGATGGCCGCTGAAAGAGCGGAGACCGGCGCGGCGACGCTCATCCGGCCATCCGCCAGGGCGCGGTACAGGATGGAGAGCCCGACTCCGCCGCACAGCCCGGCCGCGCCGCCCCAGAGCCAACTGGATAGAGACGGCACAGGCTCGCCGGTCAGGTTGACCAGGGCAAGCAGCAACGCCATCCCGGTGGCCTGCCCACCGATGACCACGCCGTAAGCGCTGCTGTGCCTGGAGGCCAGGCCGCCGCTGAAATCTGCCGCGCCCCAGGTCAGCGCTGAAAACAGGCCAAAGAGAATAGGGAGCATTCTCGGAGGGGCTAGAACTCATCACCGAAGTCTGCGCCACCCGTGTAGCCGCACTGACCGACGCGCGGCGAATTGACGACAGGCAAAAACGCCTCATCGCCGCATTTGTGTTTCCGGGAGCACTTTTTACACAGCCAGCCCCCAGGCGCATAACTACAATATGAACACACAACGACTGCCGGTTTACCGCACTCGCTGCATGGGATGGCGGGAGGCTGATTGCGCGCCAGGATGCGGATCCCTTTGCTCTGAATGGATCTTTCCCCTTCGGCCACGACTTTGCCAGCCAGTTCGGTGGTTGTGCCGAAGTCGTATTCGTGTTCGAGTTTTAGCGCGGGCTTTAGGATGGCATACAGCCGGACGTTCATGCTCTGCGGAGGCTGTGATGGACCAAAGAAATCCTTCCACATGGCATCCACCATGCCGGTGTCTAGTTCGTAGCGGGTACCGCCAATCTTGAACGCGCTCAAGTGTCCGCAACATTCCAGCCAGATGTCGCGCAAGAACTGGTCGAGATCCGCCAGCTTCGCTGAGGCGGGTATCTCCAAGTGCAGCCAATATTCGGGCAAGTACTTTCCCCAGACGTTGATCCAGAACGACTTTTGAGTCTTTCCGCCGGTGGAGGCGGCAGCCTGCTCTTGCAGGCATTTTTTGAGGTGGCGGGAGATGACATTTTTTGTAAAGTCTTTCTCGCACAGATTGCAGGTTCCGATAGATGGTTGGCTGGTCATAGGTTTCTCCTTTCTCGATCGATTGCAGCGTCGCCGATTAGTGCTTCGTCGCGGACGCCTTCTTGCCATCCAGCGAGTAGACGTCGTAATCAGCCGCTCGCATGGTGACGCCTAAAAACTTGTGCAGGTTTTTGTTCATGATCTCAAGAACTTCGTCAAGTTGTTCTCGACTTTTCACCTGGCCGCGATAAACCTTTTCTTTGCGCAGCACCTACTCGGTCAGGCCGTTGTCGCGCTGGACGAAATGCGCCCACTCAAATGAGCCATCCCTTTTCTTCTTGGAAATCAGCTTGCCGAAGGCCTACTCGGTAGATGCCAATTTGCGGAATGTGCGGTGAGGTCCAACCCCCGGCGATTTCCTCGCCTTCGTCTACGTTCATCATTGCCATTTGGGAGAGGGATTTGGATTTCAAGAGTATGTTCCTCGCAAGGTGGACTCAAGTTCACGTTCCTTCGTTTTTTGGATCGCGGACTTCCAGTCCTCATTCCCAGCCTTTCCCGCTGCTTTGGCCCTCTCCAGTACATTCTGCGCCGCCTTGACCAGCGGCATGTCAATCATCTTGCCGTCCAGGGCAAATGCGCCTGCGCCTTTCTTTTGGTGTTCCTCGAAGGCTTCCACCAGCCGTTTGGCGTGGGTAATGGCTTCGCCGCTGGGGGTGAAGGCCTCCTGCACCGGCTGGACTTGATTGGGATGGATAACCTGCTTGCCCGTGTAGCCCAGCCGCGCCCCGAACCCGGCATCGCGGCGGACGGTCTCGATATCGCGGAAGTCAATCGTCACCATGTCAATGGCTTGTAAGCCATAGGCCGCCGCAGCTGTGACCACCGCGCTGCGGGCGTAGAAGACCTCCCAGGCCTCGGGCGTGCGCGTCGCGCCAATGTCGGCGGCGAAGTCCTCCGCGCCGAAGATGAGCGCATCCAGGCGCGGATGTGAGGCGATTTCTTTCAGATTGAGAATAGCTTTAGCGGTTTCCACTCCCACCAGCACACGGATGGAATTGACAGGCCAGCCGTGCCCAAGTTCGGCGGCTTCGATATACTCGCTTGCCCACTGAATTTGTTCCAGCGACTCCACCTTGGGAATGACAATACCATCGGGCTGATGGGGCAAAATTGATTCAATATCTATTCTTTCCCACCCCGAGCCGACCGGGTTGATGCGCGCCAGTTTCTCGGTTATGCCGAAGTCCAGTTCGCGCAGCGCCCGGGCAATGGACGCGCGCGCCTCGGCCTTGCGGTTTAACGCCACGCCGTCTTCCATGTCCATGCACAGGCAGTCCACGCCGAGGGTGAGGGCGTTTTCGATCTTGTGCCGGTCGTCGCCGGGGGTGTAGAGCAGGGCGCGTCGGGAGGGCATTTTTTCACCACGAAGTACACGAAGGGGGACGAAGGAAAAAACGAAAGGTTTTCGGTTGAAGGCCGGGAGGTCGAAGGTCGAAAGTTGAAGGTCGCAGGGGTTACAGCCAGATGGCTTGTTTTGTACGGGCGGATTCCAGCAGGGCGAGGATGGTTGCCACATTGCCGCGGCTCTCGGGAAGGCTCACGCGCGGAGGCTTGCCGAGCAGGATGGCGTCGGCCATGTCTTCCACTTCGCCCAGGTACAACTCCTGGCCGGGAACGCGAATGGTCTCCACC
Organism: uncultured Chloroflexus sp.; assembly: GCA_964618215.1. GTDB lineage: Bacteria > Chloroflexota > Anaerolineae > Anaerolineales > Villigracilaceae > CG2-30-58-95. The sequence continues at coordinate 66,806 of CAZTZE010000011.1, read as the reverse complement.
TTGCCATTGTGAGTGAGCAGGATTTTTTCCCGTCGTCCGGGCTTGAAGGGCGTGGGGATGGTGAGGCTCCCCTCGCTGCCGACGATTTCCATCTGGGCGCGGAACGGAGAGCGAAAACCGCAATCGAACTGGGCGAGGATGTTCCCCGCAAATTGCATCTGGCCGGCGAACACCTCGTCCACCCCGCTGGGGCCGGTCACCTGCATGGCGGATACCGCCAGCGGCTCGCTGCCGACCAGGTAACGGGCGAAGCTGACCGGGTAACAGCCCACGTCCCACAGGCTGCCTCCGCCCATCGCCGGGTCGAGGTGGAAATCGGTCTCACGCGTCAAGTTGAAGGTGAAACAGCCGCGGATCAGGCGCAGTTCGCCGATGACGCCGTCCTCCACCAGCTCCCGCACTTTGAGCGTTTGCGGGTGATGGCGGTACATAAAGGCTTCGGCGATCACCACGTTATTCTCTCTGGCGGCCGCGGCGATGGCATCCACTTCGGGGACGCTCAGCGCCAGGGGTTTCTCGCACAGCACGTTTTTGCCGCCTCGGGCGGCTTTGATCGTCCATTCGGCGTGCAGATGGTTGGGCAGGGGGTTGTAGATCACGTCAATTTCGGGGTCATCCAGCATGGCCTGGTAACTGCCAAAGGCGCGCGAGATGTCCCATTCCCGCGCATATGCCTCAGCCTGCTCTTCCGTCCGGCTGGCGACCGCGACCAATCGGTTGCGTTTGGAGGCCAGCAATGGGGGGATGAGGGCGCGGTTGATGCGGGCGGTGCTCAATAACCCCCAGCGTAAAGGTTGAGTGGTCATATACTTGCCTCCTCGCGTCATCCTTTTAACGAGCCTGCCAGCAGGCCGCGCATTGAAGAACCGCCCCAGGAAGAGATAAACCAGCGTGAACGAATTTTCATTCGGCAATCAACACGGAAGGCGGTGTGCTCAAAAAATCCTCCGCTTTTATAAAAACAAGGTTGTTTTTTGTGTGGCTGAAATTTTTTGTAATGATCGTCAAAGGCTCATTTTTCTGCCAGAAAGCGAAATCGGTTAACTTGATTGTATTCTGGTATTTGACTTCAAAATAATGGTCTTTCCCCGACCTGGAGAGAACGAAATCCACCTCTTTATCCTGTAGCCTGCCAAAGGAGAGGCGGCCACCAATTTGAAAAAGGTGGGCGGCAACGACATTTTCGATCAGGCCGGGCAAAAACTCCTGATCAAAGGTAAAGGAAGACGAATAATCAAAAAAGCGATCGGTAAATCCGTCCACTTTGCATTTTGCGGATTGCAGGATCACCGGGTCAACGAAGTATATTTTTTTGTTCTTATTGACAAAGGTCTTTTTCTGATCAATGGAATAAAAATTCAAATTGAAAGAGACGAATAATTTTTGAAAGATATCCAGATAGCTTTCAACCGTTGAATGAGATCCTAGCCCGGCGTTCTTTGCGATCTTATACCAACTGACCGTGCTGCCCAAATGAGAAAGGATTTCCCCCAACACGGGGTACATCAGCCTTTCTGATTTACCGGCTTTATAGATGTCTCCTTCGATCCAGGCCAAATAGGAGTCGTAGAGATAATTGGATATGAAGTTCCTGTCATAGAATTCGTTGATCGCATGAGGAAAGCCTCCAGTCATCAAATAATCATCGAGAAGTTTTTTTAAATCCCCGTTTTGTCCAACCAATTGGACAAATTGGTCGAAGCCTAATGGGTAGTAATCAATATTGACCTGATCCAGGTTTCCGCGCCGTCCCGGCAATCTTTCCCCCGAAATCCTAAGATCCAGGGCGTTGGATCCGGTCAGGATCACAGTCGTCTGCTTCAGGTCGCCGCTGTCCCAAAGATCTTTGATGGCTCGTTGCCATTCCCTGACAAAAGAGATCTCATCCAAAAAGAGATATTTTCTTCCAGGCAATCCCAGTCCCAGATAGTTAAGAACAAGATCGTAAAGATCGTTGAAATTTTCAACGCGATCGCAGGGATAATATAGAACGTTTTTTGGAATGATGTTTTGCTTCAAGAGCAGATCTTTGATCAACAGCTTGAGCAGGGTGGTCTTGCCAATGCGTCGCGGCCCCCGGATGATAATAACGCTATCTTGATGGGAAAAATCTCTCAGGTAGGGATGGTAATACTGGTATTTTTGCGCGTCAAATTCCGTTAGAACCTTGTCTTTTTCGATATTGCCAACATCTGACCACCAGGGGCTGTGTTTTTCAAAAAGAAACGCTTCCATATGCTTTTATTATAAGCAGGAATCGTGCTTTTGTAAATAGCAGTCTATATGCCTTTTGCCACGCCGAGGGCGAGGGACTTGGTGATCTTTTTCCAGGCATTGCCTGGCATGGAGAGCAGGGCGCGTCGGGGGTGCATTTTTACCGCATAGGAAACGAAGCGTTAACCACAGAGAACGCCGAAGACGCAGAGAGATTGTTTTTTCTCTGCGCCCTTTGCGCTCTCCGCGGTGAAAGTTTATTCCTTTACCGGCCTGAAATGCTCAATATCCAAAATCGAACCCTCGCGCTTGGCTTTGGTTTTCAGCACCGCCTCCAACGGCATCCCGATGACCAGTTCATCCGGGTCGGCCTTAATGCGGTGCACGATCCCGCCGTCGCCGAAGGTGATGAAGCCGACCAGTTCGGGCGTTTCGAGCGGATTGCCGTCCACGTCCACGTGCATGATGGTGAAGGTATGCAGTTCGCCGACCAGGCCCATATCCTGCCAGTCGGTCAGTTCGCCGAGGCAGCGCTCGCAGAAGACCGCCGCCGGGACGTAGGTGTGGTCGCACTTGGGGCAGTACGCCCCCATGATCTTGCCCTCGTCTTTCAGGGCGCGGAAAAAGCGCTCGCCGGCCAGGCCGTAAGTGTAGCGGCTGGTGACGGGCAGGCTGCCGTGCCAGGCGGTTGGCGCGTTGGGGTCGCGTTCTAATAGGGTCATGGTATTCTCCGTTTGGCTGTGTACTTACTCTATCGGCTTGAAATACAGAATATCCGTGATCGCGCCCTCGCGCTCGGCTTCCGGCTTCCAGACGGCCTGGACGCGCATCCCGATCTTGACCTTCTGCGGATCAACCTCGCCGAGTTTGTGCATGATGCCGCCCATGATGACCGAGGTATCGCTCAACGCGGAGGCCCCATCCAGCATGATGACCGCCGGGATCTCCGGCTCGGTGATGCGCTTGACGTCCCAGGTCACGTAGCACAGCGAGAAGGTGTTGACTGTGCCGGTATCTTTGACCTGTACATACTCTTCCATCGGGCGGAAACACCACTCGCAGACGGTGCGCGGCGGGACGACAACCTTGCGGCAGTGACCGCAGCGCACACCCAGGATGACGCCGCGCTTCAGCCCGGCCAGATACGCGCCGATGCCGATGCCGGTATCCCAGGCGTAATTGGCCTTGAGTTCATCGTGGATGAAGAGAATCTTGCCCTCTTCGAAATCCTTCTCGCTCAGGCTCGTGCCGGGGAAATGTTTGATCTTTGTTGTCATAGTTCGTTTCCTTTCGTGAGGTAAACAGGCATACAAGTACACAAGTACCAAGTACACAGGGAGGTTGTCTACTTGTTTACCGTGTTTACTTGTCTACGTTTTTACCTGTCTACCTCCCCATAATCACCACAGTCCCAACCTGCATCAGGTCACCCCAGGCCTGGGCAATGCCCTTCTGGGGCGAACCGGGCACCTGTCGCGCCCCCGCTTCGCCGCGCAACTGCCAGAATAGTTCGGCAATTTTCATCAATCCAGCCGCGGCGATGGGGTTGCCCACGCCAAGCAATCCGCCGGAGGGGCAGACCGGCATGTTGCCATCCGGCGCGGCGGTGCCGTTGATGTACAGGTCAATGGCCTTGCCTCTATCCGCCAGCCCCAGGCCCTCGAGGTGATGCAGGGCCTTGTAATCAAATGGGTCGTACGGCTCGGCGATGTGGATTTCCTTGCGCGGCTCCTTGATGCCAGCCATCTCGTAAGCCTGGCGAGCGGCATACTCGACATAGCGCGGATAAGCCAGGTCGCGATTGGTCCAGTGAGCCGTATCCAGATTCCAGCCCACGCCCTCGATCCAGACCGGTTTGCTGGTCAGGCGTTTGGCGACGTGCTCGGCTGCCAGGACGATCGCCACTGCCCCGTCGCTGACCGGGCTGACATCCAAGCGCTGCACCGGCCAGGCCAGCACTTCCGAGTTGAGCACGTCTTCCACGGTGATGTCCGCCTCGCCCAGCAGAGCGCAGGGATGGTTGGCCGCGTTGCGTTTGTGCTGCACGGCCACGCGGGCGATATCCTTCTTCTCAATCCCATAGGTGGTCATGTAGCGGTTCATCTCGATGGCGAAGATCCAGAGCAGGTTGGGCTTGAGCGGGCGCTCGGTGGTGTGGTCGAAGATGGTCAAAAACGCAGCCTGGGCGTGCGGGTAGAACGAGGACATTTTCTCCTCGCAGACGACCAGCACCACATCGAACAGGCCGCTGGCGATGTGGTACCAGCCCTGGATGGGTGCAAAGACGCCCGTCCCGCCGCCGACGTAGGAGCGCATGTACGGCTTGCGCCACGCCCCCGCGCCGTCGCTGAGATATTCGCCTTTCATGTGGACGCCATCGAAGGCCTCGGGCGCGGTGCCCATGCAGACGGCTTGGATATCATCCATTGTCAACTCGCAGGATTCGAGCGCCATGCGCGCCGCTTCCCAAGATAATTCTTTTGGCGTTTCTTGAGCACGACGCACAAACTTTGTCATGCCGGCACCGATGATGGCTACTTTTCTCATGCTCATAGTTTTCTCCTTGATAAAACTCACCGCAGAGACCGCTGAGTACGCAGAGAAAAATTTTTAATCTCTGCGCTCCCAGCATAATCAGCGGTTAACATTCCTGTCTAACCGCAAAGACTCGTCAGGAAAATTGTTCACGATACGGACGACGCCGTTCTTCAAGACCTTGACAATGAAGTTGATCAGTAGTCCAACGTGAAGACCCGAAATCTTGAGATAGGAGAGCAATTGAGCCCTGTGGATTGGTTCAATTGAGGCGACAGACTTGTTCTCCACAATGGCCGAGTCAGCGACAAGCAAATCCAGGCGGTAGGCGCAATCCAGACGCACATTTTTGTATACAACAGGCAGAGGTACTTGCTGCGCGACTTTCCAACCTCGTTGTACGAGTTCATATGCAAGACACGGCTCATAGGCCGATTCCATCAGGCCTGGCCCCAAGGCGCGATGTACTTCAATCGCTGCGCCAATAATCGCCTCGGTAATTTGATTCAGCCTCTCCGCATCACCCATTTTTATTTCTTCTCCGCGTTCTCCGCGCTCTCTGCGGTGAATTAATAATTACTCAATACGGCAACCGTTCCACTCGTGGTCGGCACGCCGCGCCAGGATTGGACAAGACCAATCTCGGCATCCTCGATCTGATGCTGACCGGCCTCGCCGCGCAGTTGCAGCACGGCCTCCAGCGCCCGCATCAGACCGGTGGCTTCCAGCATGTAGCCGACGCCGAGCGAGCCGCCCGAGGCGTTGACCGGCAACTCGCCGTCCATCTCGGTGGCGCCTTCTTCTGTCAGCGCGCCGGCCTGACCCGCGCCGCATAATCCGAGCGCCTCCATGGCCTGCAATTCCTTGTAGGCGTAGGTGTCGTCAATCTCGGCGAAATCCACCTCGTTCCACGGATTGCGGATTCCGGCCTGCTGATAGGCCATCTGCGCCGCCTGCTGGAGGTATGGCACGCTGCCCCACTCGCGGCTTTCCAGCGAGGGCGAGTCGTTGCACCAGCCCATGCCGCGGATCCAGACCGGCTTTTCTGCGAGCAGCCCGGCTTTCTTTTCGGAGGCCAGCACCATGACCACCGCCCCGTCGGTGTGCTCGGCGGTTTCGCGCACGCCCAGCGGCCAGGCCAGCGGAGGGCCGAAGAGCACCTCATCCAGCCCGAGGTCCGCGCCGTAGGCGGCGAGCGGATTCTTAAGCGCGTTGCGGCGATTTTTCACTGCCACAGCGGCGCATTGCTCCTGTGTGGTGTCCGTCTCGTAGAGATAGCGGTGCATCTCCATCCCGGCGACAAAATGCGTATTCAGCCGCAGCGGACGGTTGAGCAGCGGGTCCTGGGCGTAGGTGACGATGTTGGGCAAAGTCAGGATGTTGGAGGCCTTGCTGTGGCCCTCCACCACCACTACGTCGCAGAAGCCGGTGCGGATGAGCATGTAGGCCGTCGCCAGCCCGTGCAGCCCGTCGCCGGTGATGGTCTGCACCGGCTTGAGCGCCGCGCCCATCTGGTCGGGGGTGTACTCATCGAAGATGCTCGTTCCCTCGATGAAATCCTCGGCCACAGTGATGAAGGACTCCACATCCGCGCGCGGGTCCACGCCGGCATCCGCGTAGGCGCGCACGGCAGCCGCGTAAGTCAGTTCCTTGTAAGATACCTCGGGCGTGCGCGGCCGGAATCCACTCCAGCCGACGCCCACGATCGCAACGCGTTCGTTCATAAACTCTCCTTCCTCATGAAAATAAAAAGAGTGGCGAGGTACTCTTTTCTCCACTCTTTATGTATAAGAATAGCGCGGGAGGCAACCCTTTTCAATATTCAAAGTGAGTCCCGCGCCGCAGGCAAGCATAAAGGAATTGTAAGGGAATAAGGGGAGATTTGTCAACGAGTTTGCCGAGATATTAGACTTTATTCGTAATAAGCCAAGAGGCTCGTGTTGGACGCTGATAAACGCTGATTTTCGCTGATTCATGGGGTAAATATGCGTTTTTCAGCGTGAATCAGCGTCCCAATTTTATTGCGGATAATGTCTATTTTAGATATGCCATGCCTGTGATAAGATTCTCTCAATGGATATATCTCAGATCACCGATCAACTGTTCATCGGCGCCACGCCGTCTGTTGGCGATTATCCCCGCCTGCGCGATCTGGGCGTGCGCCTGGTCATCAACATGCGCATCGAGAAGCGCCCCGCCGCTGACTTGCATAAACCGCCGTTAAAATTTCTGTGGCTGCCGACGATAGACAGCCCGGTGCTGGTCATTCCCATCCAATTCCTATTGCGCGGGGCGCGTGCCGCGCTGGAGACCATTCAGGGCGGCGGCAAGGTTTATGCTCACTGCGCCAAAGGCCGTCATCGCGGCGTGGCGATGGGCGCGGCGATCCTGGTTGCGGAGGGCTACGCGCCTGAGGCAGCCATGCGCCTGATCAAGTCGCAGCGTCCCTCTGCCGACCCGGACATCTTTTACATCCGCAGCCGTATCCTGCGCTTTGCCCGTCAGTGGCAGGCCAGCAAATAAGACCTCCGAGTTCTCTGAGAACTCGGAGGTCTGCTTTCAACCCGCAACCAACTTCGCCACCGTCACGCCGTCTCCACCCTCTTTGTCGTGACCAGTTTCAAATGACGCCACGTGCGGATGCTCTTTCAGCGCGGCGCGTACTTCCGTGCGCAGTTTGCCGGTGCCTTTGCCGTGAATAATGCGCACAAAGAGCAGGCCAGCCAGATAAGCCTTTTCGAGATAGCGGTCGAGCATGTCCAGGGCGTCCTCGGCGCGCTGGCCGCGGATGTCGAGTTCCAGCCCGGGTGAGGGGGCGAGTGCCAGGTGACGAGTGACGTATGACGTGCTTTTACTGATTACTGGTAACTGATCACTGGTTACTTCTTGACGCTTCAATTCACTCACCTTGACTCGCAGCCTGAGCGCACCCGCCTGGATTTCGGCCTCGTCTCCGCTGAGAGCAGTAATCACGCCCTCCGCGTTCAAGTTCATCAACTTAACGCTTTCCCCCACTTTGAGCGGGCCGGATGACGGGCCTGTCCTGAGCGAAGCCGAAGGATGACGGGTGACGGGTGACTTTCGACTTTTGACTGGTTTTTGAATCTTTTCTTCCACCAACTCAACTTTCTCTTCGATCTCCTTCAGCGCGTCCAGCGGCTGGCGGGCTTTCTTCAACTCTGCTTTCAATGTTTCAAGTTGAACCTTCAGGATTTCGACTTCCAGTTCACCCTCGGCGCGGGCTTGTTCAAGCACGGACTGCCGCTCTTCTTCAATTTTGTCCAGTTTCTCGGCCAGTTCGCGTTCCAGGCGACGCGCCTCGGCGCGTGCTCTCTCGGCCTTTTCGCTTTCCTTGAAGGCAAGCTTGCGCTGACGGTGGATGTCGCCGAGCAGCTTATCGGCGCGCAGCTCGTCGGGGTTGATCTCGCTCCTCGCCGCGGCGATAACGGCCTCGGGTAGTCCGAGTCGCTGGGCAATGGCTAAAGCATTGGAGCGGCCCGGGAGACCGATGGTCAGGTGATAGGTGGGGCGCAGAGTCCGGAGGTCAAATTCCAGAGAGGCGTTGACCACGCCCGGGGTGCTGTGGGCGAATGTCTTCAGTTCGGGGTAGTGCGTGGCGACGAAGGTGGTGACGTTGCGTTCGAGCAGGTGAGACAGAATGGCGCGGGCGAGGGCGGCGCCTTCCTGCGGGTCGGTACCGGCGCCGAGTTCGTCGAGGATGACCAGGGCGCGGCGGTCGGCCTTCTTCAGGAGGTGGACGATGTTGGCGATGTGGCCGGAGAAGGTCGAGAGGGATTGCTCGATGGACTGCTCGTCGCCGATGTCGGCGTAGACGGCCTGGAAGACGGAGAGTTCCGAGCCGGATTGAGCCGGGATGTGCAGCCCGGATTGGGCCATCAGCGCCAGCAGGCCGACGGTCTTGAGCGAAACGGTCTTGCCGCCGGTGTTGGGGCCGGTGATGACCAGGGCGAAGATTCCAGGTTCCAGGACGACATCTATTGGCACAACCGTATTTTGGTCTAAAAGGGGATGCCTTGCATGGAAAAGACGAATTACGATTGACGATTGACGATTTACGATTTCCGGCGTTGCGCGCTCGCCTCTACTATGGTAGGTGACTGCCCTACCACTATTCTCTATTCTCGATTCTCTATTCTCTTTAATCGGGCGCAGGATAGGTTCGGAGGCTCTAATCTCATCCGCATACTTCGCCTTCGCAAACGCCAAATCTAACTCGGCCAGGGCCTGGACGCCGGGGACGATCTCTCCGGCCAGCGCGCCGACCTGGGCTGAGAGTTCGGCCAGGATGCGGCGGATTTCGTCGCGTTCGGCCAGTTGCAGTTCGCGGTAAGTATTGTTCAGTTCGACGACAGGTAAAGGTTCGACGAACAGGGTTGCGCCGGAGGCGGATTGGTCGTGGACGATGGACTTGATCTGCCCTTTGAACTCCGAGCGCAGTGGGATGACGTAGCGCCCGTCGCGCTGGGTGATGATGCCCTCCTGCAATTTGGAAGCAGTGCTCGCATCGGTGAGGTAACGTTGAAGGCGCGTCATCAGCCGCTCGTGCGCGACGCGGATCTCGCGCCGCAGGGAGCCCAGTTTGGGCGAGGCCGAGTCGAGCACTTCGCCGCTTTCCGAGACGGTGCGCGAGATGGCCTCCACCAGTCCCTGCGGGATGGGCAGGGCAAGGGCAATGTTCCACAGGTGCGGGTAATCCGAGGCGAGTTTTTCCAGCGCCCGGTGCAGGTTGCGCGTGGCGATGAGCGTGTTCTGCACGTCCAGTAATTCTTTTGCTTCCAGCACGCCGCCGCGTGCCGCCAGTTGTACCGCGTCGCGGATGTCGTGCGCGCCGCCGATGCTGACATCCTGCGTGGAAAGCAGTTTGCGCGCCTCGCTCGTCTCAGCCTGGCGGGCGAGGGCCAAGTCGTAACTGTCGGTCGGGGCCAACTGGCGCGCCAGTTCTGCCGAGGCGGAAAAATCGCAGAACGCGGCCAGGCGGGAGAGAATCTTGGGGTATTCGAGGACGGTGATGGTTTTGGAGTCCATAGCAGGGGTATTATAAACCAGTAAAACCTGACATGTCTCAGGCGCGCCCTTTTTAACCTCCTTGCTCGCGTGGACTTGAACCACAATTGATCGCGGATTCGTGGAGACATGTCAGGTTTGGAGTTGTCCCAATCAAACGGCATCTGCCTGCCTCACTGCTCCTTCCTGCACCGAACGCAGGACGGTGTGGCGGGGTGACAAAATCCGTTGACAGCTGCTTGGACTGCAAGTTCAAATAAAAAGGTGGCTGTTACGCCGCCAGTTTGTCTTTCTTACAAATTATGCCTCTCGCCTGTTGAACTTGTCACTGGCAAGACGGTTCAGACTAACTCCAGCTTCTGCCGCTTCAAGCGCCAGCCGCCGATGTAATTCTGGCGGTATCCGCACCATAAACTTCCCACTGTATTTCTTGACAGCAATCGGTTCAGGCACAGATTCTCCGCTTTTTTCTAAATCTTCAACGACTTGAGCCACTGTCTGACGGACGCCTTTCAAGGCTTCTTCTGGCGATGGTTCCAACCAGCTCAGACTTGGAAACTCAGCACAGAGGCCGACATACTCATTGTCTTCCTCTGACCAGGTTACACGGTATGTATATCGGTCATTCTGTAACATCACCTTGCGCCTCCAGGCGTTCAATCGCTTTCAACACTTGTCTTACCTGATATGCTTTTGCCATTCCTTTGTCAATCTGTATATTGACTCGTGGGTCGCTCTGCCAGGGCGTTTTGTAGATTCGGTGACTGCTGCTTTTTTGCCGAGCCTCACCGAACAATGAATCACATACTTTGCAAAGGTCTTGATAACGAATCCCTTTGGGATTGCGTCGCATTTCAGCAATGATATCGTCAACCTTTGCCATGCGGACATGATACCACTATTGATACTGCTGTCAAGTGAGTGATTATCAGGGCCTTCATAAAGTTGCCGGACGGATAATCTTTCACCAAAAATCCCCCGCCATTCCCCCAATATCGTGGTATACTACCCGCCGCGCTCCACAGGGAGCGCACGCCACCCAGGTGGCACGCTTCAGGGAAATTGTTTTGATCATTCCAGATGATTGCCCGATGCAAGTTTTCGGGCTTTTTTGTTGCAATGGGCAGGCGCGCCCGCAAGAGCGCGCCGTTGTTGGCAAGAATTTCAACGGAGTCATCAGAACAACCCTTATCGGACAAAATAGACAGGAGTTTTGATGACCCCCCAATTTACTGATTTAAACCTGCGCCCCGAACTGGTGCAGGCCGTCGCCGCGCTGGGTTACAGCGAGCCGACGCCCATCCAATCCGCCCTGATTCCGGTCATGCTGACCGGCGCGGACGTGATCGGCCAGGCGCAGACCGGCACCGGCAAGACCGCCGCCTTCGCCCTCCCCATTTTGCACAACCTCGAACCGCATCAACGCCACGTGCAGGCCCTCGTGCTGTGTCCCACGCGCGAACTGGCTTTGCAGGTCGCGGAAGCGGTTCAAGAATACGGCAAATTTTGCGAGGCGCGCGTGCTGGCCGTCTACGGCGGACAACCCTACGCTCCGCAGATCAGCCGTCTCAACCGCGGCGTGGACGTAGTCGTCGGCACCCCCGGCCGTCTACTCGACCTGATCGAGCGCAATACCCTCAATCTCAGCCGCGTCAAAACCGTCGTGCTCGACGAAGCCGACGAAATGCTCTCGATGGGTTTCATCGAAGACATCCAATCCATTCTCGAAGAGACGCCCTCCGAGCGCCAGACCGCCCTCTTCTCTGCCACCCTGCCGACGGCCATCCGTCGCCTGGCCGAACGCTACATGCGCGAGCCGCAGTCCATCCGCATCCAGCGCGAACAGGTCACGGTGGCGGCCACCGAACAGAGTTATTATCTCGTCAACCAGGCCGATAAACTGGCCGCGCTGACGCGTCTCTTCGAAAGCGAACCCATCACCAGCGCGCTGATTTTTGTCCGCACGCGTGCAGCCACCGGTGAACTGGCCAACGAACTCTCGGTGCGCGGCTTCCCGGCCGAAGCCCTGAACGGCGATTTGGACCAAAACGCCCGCGAACGGATTCTGAATCGCTTTCGCCAGAATCAGAGCAAAGTCCTGGTGGCGACCGACGTAGCCGCGCGCGGCCTGGATATTGATGACATTTCGCACGTCTTCAATTACGACCTGCCCGACGAAGCGGAGATTTACGTTCACCGCATCGGGCGCACCGGGCGGGCTGGCAAAACCGGCTTCGCGATTTCATTGCTGACCCCGCGTGAGAAACGGCAGTTGCGTGTCATCGAAGCCTTCACCAAACAGCCGCTCAAACGCGCAATGCTGCCAACAGTGGAAGATATTAAAAATCAACGGGAAGCGCAACTGCTTGAACGCGTGACGGTCTGGTTGGGGCGCGCCCGTTACCAGCGCGAGCGTGAACTGGTGGCCAAACTGGTCGAGGCCGGGCACGACCCGCTGGAGATTGCCGCCGCGGCCCTGAAACTGGCGCGCGCCGAAGAAAAGCAGCGCCCGATTGCCGCGCTCAGCGAGGTGCACGAGACGCGTCCACACCAGGCCGAGGGCGGATTCAAACGCGGCGGCCAGCGGAATTATCCGCTCCAGAAGAATTCATCTCACGAACATGGGATGGTGCGCCTGACGTTCAGCCGAGGCCGTGCGGATGGAATCCGCCCCAACGACGTGGTCGGTACGATTGCCTTTCATGCCGATATTCCCGGCCACGTGATTGGCAAAATCCGTATCGAAGACAAGCGCACCCTGGTGGATGTGCCGGAGAAGTTCCTGGCGCAGGTGCTGGCGAAAACGGGAGACTACCGGATTCGGCAGTATCCCGTTAACGTAGAGCTTGCTTAATGCGGACAAGCCAAAAAATTAACCGCGAAGCACGTGGCCTCAGAAACCAGGTTTCTCCAAGAAACCTGGTTTCTCTAATAATCAAAACCCCTGGTGTTCTGTGCGGGCGAGGATCTCGTCTTGCAGCGCCTGGCTGAGGTCGCAGAAGTAGTCGCTGTAACCGGCCACGCGCACGATCAAGTCGCGATATTGCTCGGGATTCTGCTGCGCCGCCCGCAGCGTGGCCGCGTCCACCACGTTGAATTGAATGTGGTGACCGTCCAGCTTGAAGTAGGCGCGGATCAACCCCACCAGCTTGTCCAGCCCCTCTTCGTCTTTAAGCAACTGGGGGGTGAACTTCTGGTTGAGCAGCGTGCCGCCGGTGCGGACGTGATCCATCTTGGCGACGGACCTGAGCACCGCAGTCGGGCCGTGGCGGTCCGCGCCCTGGACGGGGGAGACGCCCTCCGATAACGGCGCCCAGGCGCGGCGTCCGTCCGGCGTCGCACCGATCACCGAGCCGAAGTAGACATGGACGGTGGTCGGCAGCAGGTTGACGCGGTACGCGCCGCCCTTGGTGTTCGGACGCCCGTCAATGGCGTCGAAGTAGGCGTTGAACAGGGTAACCATCACGCGGTCGGCGTAATCATCGTCGTTGCCGTAGCGGGGCGTCTTGTTCAGCAGCCTCTGGCGCTCACGCTCGTGACCTGCGAAGTCGGCCTCCAGCCAGGCGAGCAGCTCTTCCATCTTCAGCGTCTTTTGGTCGAAAACATGGTACTTGATGGCGGTCATGGCGTCGGTGATGGTGCCCAAGCCCACGCCCTGGATGTAGGTGCTGTTGTAGCGCGCCCCGCCGTCGTGATAATCCTTGCCGGTGGCGATGCAGTCGTCAATCAGCAGCGAAAGGAACGGGGCGGGCATGTAGGCCGCGTACAGCCGCTCGATGACGTTGTTGCCGCGCACCTTGATGTCAATGAAATAGCGCAGTTGCTTTTCGTAGGCGGCGAAGAATTCCTCGAAGGATTCGAACGTGGCCGGATCGCCCGTCTCCAGCCCGATCTTGCGCCCGGTGCGGGGATCCAGGCCGTTGTGCAGCGTCAGCTCCAGCAGCTTGGGCATGTTGAAGTAACCGGACAAGATGTAGGCTTCTTTGCCGAACGCGCCGACCTCCACACAGCCGGACGAGCCGCCGCTGCGAGCATCCTCCACGGATTTGCCCATGCGCACCAGTTCCTGGACGATCAGGTCGGCGTTGAAAACTGACGGCTGTCCGAAGCCGGTGCGGATGATCCTGGCGGCGCGCTTGACGAAGCGGTCAGGGTTCTTCTTGCTGACCTGGATGGAAGAGGACGGCTGGAGCAGACGCATCTCCTCGATCACGTCCAGCAGCAGGTAGGTGACTTCGTTGACGCCGTCCGAGCCGTCTTCCATGATCCCGCCGGTATTGACCTGGGCGAAGTCGGTGTAGGTGCCGCTCTCGGCGGCGGTCACGCCGACTTTGGGCGGGGCGGGCTGGTTGTTGAACTTGATCCAGAAGCATTGCAGCAATTCCTCGTAGTACTCCCTCCCATGCCGGTGGTCTCCCGGCGGGGGCCCCACCCCGTTAGAACTGGGGCAGGCAGGGGTGCTTCGCGAAGGGTTGGGGAGGGGGTCGTAGAACGGGTACAAGTGCCGGTCGAGGTGACCGGGACAAAAGGCGTCCCAGGTGTTGAGTTCGGTTGTCACGCCTAGGTGGACGAACCAGTAATATTGCAGCGCTTCCCAGAAATCGCGCGGGGCGTGCGCCGGGACGTGCGTGCAGACCTCGGCGATGCGCTCCAACTCGACCTTGCGCTGCGGGTCGGTCTCTCGTTTTGCGGAAGCCCGCGCCAGGTCCGCGTGACGCTGCGCAAAGCGGATCAGCGCCTCGGCGCAGACCGACATGGCCTGCAATTCCTGTTCTTTAGCGTAGGCCTGCGGGTCGTGGAGATAGTCCAGTTCTTGGAGACTATGCTGAATGTCCGCCTTGAAATCCAACATACCTTTGCGGTAGATCTTGTCGTCCAGCACGGTGTGACCCGGGGCGCGCTGCTCCATGAACTCGGTGAAGATGCCGGCCTCGTAGGCCGCCTTCCACTCTTCGGTCATTTCCCCGAAGAGACAATCGCGCATGGACTTGTCCTGCCAAAACGGGATGATCATTTCCTGGTAAACCTGCCGCGCTCGAGCGTCCACAGCAAAGGGGATTTTTTCGCGCGAGTCGAGGATGTCCAGGTCTTGCAGGCTGTGGCAGCACAGTTCCGGGTAGGTCGGCGTGGCTTTGGGGGCCGGGCCTTTCTCGCCGACGATCAGCTCGCCGGGGCCGATGTAGATCGTCTTGTGTTCCATCAGATATTGAAAGGCCAGCGCGCGGCGCATGGGAGCGGAGGTGAAGCCCGGATTCTGCTGACCGGGTAGGTGCTGCGCATAGAACTGCGTGATCAGCTCGGCGCGCTCGGTCGAAAGCGTGGGCCTGGCCTCCAGGCTTTGCCTTCTCAGTTGGGAGACTCTATCACTGATCATGGGATAGCCTCTCTCGGATTGATTTGATAAGGGCGTGTTTCATTTGGGTGTATTTCATTTCAGTTGAAGCAACCGTCCCGCAGGTTTTGAAAGACGGTCAAATTGGCTCAATCCAACCTGCGGGACGTTCTGGTCTAACTCATTTGAATTTTCTCGTAATCATGCCTGAATATTACTACGAAATCTCGGAGTACGATCCCGAATTATCGTTCTTGCAGGAAAGCCTAAACGCTTGCGACCGGATGGGCAACCATGAACGAAAGTATATTCGCCATAGTCGTACATTCTCAATTCGGTTTTAAACCAGTGGCATTCCCTATATCTGCCATGGATAAACCATGCCCGCTTCTGTAGGCTGCCCTTCAAGCCCAACTAACCTGTAGCCAGGTACAAGGCTGTTGTCGGAATGATAGGCGGTGTCAAATGTGTGCAAGACCCTGGGAATTGTGCGGGGGAAATGCAGTTTGGTTTCCACGGGCAAATAGGCCTCCGGGAGCTTTACCACAAAGTCAATCTCTTTCTTATCCTGGGTGCGCCAGTAATGGACCTGGTCGGGACCGTAATGCTTGACCAACTCTGTAAACACGCTTGTCTCAAAGACGGAGCCCAACAATTCTTTTTGAAGGCGCTTTAACCAAAGCATTTGCATCAGGCCGGTATCGTAGAAGAAAACCTTCGGGGTCTTGAACAACTCCGAACGGATATTGCGGCTGAATGGGCGTACCAGGCGAAGGATATAGGTCTGCTCCAGGATTAAGAGATACCGTTCAATAGTATCGCGGGCCAGCCCACATGTGTTAGATAGCTCCGCGATATTCAGCAGATTACCGCTCTGAGATGCCAGAACTTCCAGTAGGCGATTGAACTTATTTACATCCTTGATCTCGGCCAGGTCACGAATATCCTTGCGGATATAGGTGTCGATAATTTGCTGAAGGTATTTTTCTTTGATGCCAGTTTCCTGGGTGAGCACAATCTTGGGGTAACCACCATAGAGGGCGAACTCTGTATAAAGCGCCTGCAATTCGATGGTTTTCTTTTGGGTAAACTTGCCGGCTGATGCAAAGGGGACACCTTTGAAAAGCAGGAACTCTTGGAACGAAAGAGGATAGATCTCAAAACTGACTGTTCGGCCGACCAAAGAAACCTTGAACTTGCTCTTCATCTCGAAACTGGATGAGCCCGAGACAATGACCTTCAAATAGTGGTGGTGATCTGCCAGCAGTTTCAGAAAGGAGGATGGGTTTGCCAGAGACTGGATTTCGTCGATCATCACGAAAAGCTTCTTACCAGACTCGTTGATAGCCCTCAGGTCAAATCCCTGTTCGGTAAGGGACGCAATAAATTCATCCACTCCCTTGTCCAGCATGCTGACAAAGCGGCTGTCTTCCAAGTCGATGTATAGGGTTTGTTCTCCTTCAACATGAAGATGATCTTGCAAAAACATCAGGATGCTTGTCTTGCCAACCTGGCGGGCACCATGAATCACAACAATATCCCCGGTAGAGAGGAACCGGACGATCTTATCGATAACCGAACGTTTGTAAATCGAATTTTCCATTGGATGCTCCCTTCTTGAAATCAATTCCATTTTATATCAAATAATTATACTAGTCAACTAGTAATAATATTGAATTTCTTGTAGGCGGATCATTATTGTAAAGGGGTAGGTAGGAAAATATGCAGCCAGAATGCAAATTTACATAATAAGCGGAGGTGGTTTTCCCGACGCCGCCTTTTTGGTTGGCAATTGTATGGAAACTTTTCCAACCAAAAACCCCCAGATATGGGGGCTATGGTCTCGCATACCGCTGTATTCAGGTGGGCCCGGCTGGGATCGAACCAGCGACCAAGCGATTATGAGTCGCCTGCTCTAACCGCTGAGCTACGGGCCCGTTTCAGTGAAGAGTGAAGAGTGAACACTGATGCTCTTACTGGTAACTGATCACTGGTCACTGAATACTGGTTGTAAGAGCGGGAGACGGGATTCGAACCCGCGAATATCAGCTTGGAAGGCTGATGCCTTACCACTTGGCGACTCCCGCGCAGGCCTGATTTTACCGTGAGGGGGGCAAGGGGTCAAGCGCCCGGTTCGAGGTTATAATACCTACAATTATGAAACCCATTCGCCTCCTTTTGACTCTCACCGGCTTGTTCCTTATCGCCCTCCAACCCGTTCGGGCGCAGAGTGAGTCGCGCCTGGCCATTATCCAGACTATTGACGGCCCGATCACGCCGGCTACACAGGAATATCTGTCGCGGGGGATTAAAATCGCCCACCAGCGGGCGGCCGAGGTGTTGATCGTACAACTCAACACCCCGGGCGGGGGCATTGATGCGATGAACCGCATGGTGCAGGATATGCGCGCCAGCCGCGTACCAATCGTGGTTTACGTTGCCCCACGCGGGGCGTGGGCCGGCTCGGCTGGGACGGTCATCACGCTGGCCGGCCACGCCGCTGCGATGGCCCCCGAAACGGCCATCGGCGCGGCCAGTCCGGTCGGGTCGCAAGGCGAAGACCTGCCCACCACCGAACAGACCAAAGTCACCGAAATCCTGAAAGCTACCGTCCGCTCGCTGGCCGCTCGGCGCGGAGCGGAGGCGATCAAACTGGCCGAGGATACCATCGAGAAAGCGCGCGCCGTCTCTGCCGATGAAGCCCTCCAGGTCGGTCTGGTGGATTTCATCGCGGCTGACCTGCCCGATCTACTGAAGCAACTGGATGGCTTCAATATTGAAACCGTCAATGGCCGGCGGGCGCTACAAACAGCCGCTGCGACCGTCGAATACCTGCCGATGACGCTCATCGAACAACTACTGTTGATGCTCACGAATCCTAACTTCGTTTTCCTGCTCTTGAGCATCGGCGTGCAGGCCATCTTCATCGAACTTTCCAGTCCCGGAGGATGGATGGCCGGCTTCATCGGCGCGGTCTGCCTGGCGCTGGCTGCCTACGGTCTGGGCGTCCTGCCGGTCAACTGGTTCGGGCTGTTCTTCCTGGTCATCGCCTTCGTGCTTTTCATCGCAGATATTAAAGCACCGACGCACGGTGCGCTGACCTTGGCCGGCATTGGCTCGTTCATTGTCGGGGCGTTGGTGCTCTTCAATTCGCCTGGCACGCCCCAATTTCAGCGCGTCTCGCTCCCGCTGGTGATCCTGGTCGCCATCATCTCCGGTATCCTGTTCGCCATCATCATCGGATTCGCCCTGCGCGCCCAGAAGAGGCCGATCATCACCGGGCAGGAGGGCATGCGCGGTGCAACCGGCATCGCCCGTACCAACATTGACCCGACCGGTCAGGTTCAGGCTGCGGGAGAACTATGGACAGCAGAAGCAGTTGAAGGCTGCGGAAAGATTCGGAAGGGCGAGAAAGTGGAAGTTGTGAAGGTTGAAGGTGTCAGGTTGAAGGTTCGTCCGCGCACTCAACGGTAATAAATTACCGGCCGAGTAAGTGCTTCGCATACATAAGGAACATTATGCTTGTTACTCCCACACGAGAGCGGGTCAACCCCGAAACCTTCTCCATTATGGTAGCCGACCAGGCTACCATTACCCCCCTGCGCCGCCCGGAGTGGATCAAAGTCCGCGCCCCCTCCGGCGAGACGTATCGGCAATTGCAGGCGCTGATGCGCGCCAAGTCGCTGCACACCGTTTGCGAGGAGGCCATGTGCCCCAACCTGGGCGAATGCTGGGGCTCCGGCACGGCTACATTTCTGATGCTCGGCGACGTGTGCACGCGTACCTGCGGCTTCTGCGATATCAAACACGGACGCCCCGCGACGCTCGACTGGCTGGAGCCGGAGCGCGTGGCGCAGGCGGTGATGGCGATGAATCTGAAACATGCCGTGATCACCTCGGTCAACCGCGACGAGCGGCGGGATGGCGGCGCGCCGATCTTTGCGATGGTCATCCGCCGCATCCGCCAGCTGCTGCCCGGCTGTTCGATTGAGGTCTTGATTCCCGATTTCAAAGGCAGCCTTGAAGCCTTGAAAATCGTGATGGAGGCGCGACCTGAGATTTTAAATCACAACGTGGAAACCGTGCCGCGGCTGTTCAAGCAAGTCCAGCCGCAAGATAACTACGCTTGGGCCGCGGCGACCCTCAGCAACGCAAAAAAACTCGACCCCGAGGTGCTGACCAAGTCCGGCATCATGCTTGGGTTGGGTGAGGAGCTGGAGGAAGTCAAAAGCGTGATGCGCGACCAGCGTTCGTGGGGTGTGGATATTCTCACCATCGGACAGTACTTGCAACCCAGTAAAAAACACCTGCCGATTGCGCGCTATTACACACTGGAGGAGTTTGCCGAGTTGAAAGAATACGGGATGAGCATTGGCTTCAAGTGGGTGGAAAGCGCCCCGCTGGTGAGATCGTCATATCATGCGGCGGAGCAGGTGAGGGCGCTGTCCATTGTGCACAAGAATTTGTATGGGGAAAGCAGCGGGTAGCGATTTACTATCAGCAGAGCCGTGGTTTGATAGAGAGTTACATGACATAAAATCGAGACCGCAGAGGCCTCTGAACGTTGTATAATCAGGTTTGGTTTGTCGTCTCAACGATTATGAACCGCCAATCATTTGTTCTCCTCTGGAATTGATGGAGGGGTAAGATGTGGAATGCCCCGATTGTTGAAGAAGTTCGAAAAGTTCGCAATGCTCACGCGAAAAAATTCGGCTACGATCTAAAGGCAATAGCCAATGATTTGATAAAACAGCAGCAAGCCGCAAGCGTAAGGTCGTCTCACTTCCCCGTAAAAAGCCGATTGTGTTGCCAAAGGTAAAAGCCGAGAGGTGAGCGAGCGCGTAGTCGTCGTATCACGGCGCGGAGCAGGTGCGAGCACTGAGTATTGTGCATCGGAAGTTATACGGAGAAAGCGCAGCGGTCAGCGGTCAGCGGTTAGTAATGGGCTGGCAGCAAATTCTCCCGCCGGGTAGACTGGCGGGAGAGTCTGTGCAAAAGTGCGACGCACGTCCGACGTGCGTCGCACTTTATGTTACGGCCCAAGCGTGGCAGTCAGGAAATCGAGGATGCTCTGCAGGCCCAATGGCACGGTTTCTGGAACGAGCAGATTGTTTCCGTGTTTGCCATTCTGGTGTTCGATGACGGTCAGGTTCTCCTCCGTGATGCGGCGGCAGAACCCCACTTCCTCTGGCGTGGTCAGGCACCAGACCGGTACCGGCAGCTGCTCTTCGCCCAGATCCTTGACCACCTTGTCGAAGGGCAGCGTGAGATAGTTGCCGGGCGTCAGCGAGGCCGCGCCCCGGCAGGAGCCGTGGATCTGCTCATTCAGGTAGAGACAGCCATCCGGGGCGCCGTCCGCGCCGATGCTGGAACCGATGGCGACGATCTGGGTCGGATCTATGCCTTCGAGTTCAACGGACTTGAGCATGGCGGCCTGGGCATCTAGCAGCCAGACATCCGGCGTTCCCTCCCTGCAGCCGGCTTTGTACGGCGTACAGCCGCGGAACGAGAAGATGAACACGCCATAGGAAGCGCCCTCCGGCACTGGCGGGAACCAGGTCGGGTCCCACCACGGCTCGCTGCCGGGGTTGGGGAATGGATTGGCCTGCCCGCGGTTTTGCAGCCAGACGGCGATCTCGTACCAATCCGACATATCCCCGCCCACCCAGTGCATCAGCACCACCAGCGGGGCCGGGTTGACCGCCGCCGGATAGTACAGGCCGTGCAGTTCCTGCCCGTCGGAGGCATGGAAGGTGACTTCCTGCGGCTCGGGCGGCAGGGCCGGGATGCCGGGCGGCTCAGTGGCCGGCGGCTGGGTGGCAGGCGGCTCGGTTGCCGGCGGCTGGGTCGCGGACGGCTCAGTGGCAGGCGGCGGGTTGGTTTCGATCACCGTCGCCGTGGGCGGTGATCCTTCCGGCGCGCAGGCTGTCAACAGCCCAACGACAAGTAAAAGTGAAACCAAAATCTTCCTCGTCATATTCACTCCTTTCCAATGATCTCATTAGAACACCTGCATAAGTGGCAATCTTTGCTCAAGTATTTGATAAGTGAGCGCTCTCTTGCGCTCACAGTCCGCGCTAGAGAGCGCGGGCTGATCAGAGAGCACGGACTCATCAAGGGATGACTGCCATGATTTCATTATAACAATTTCAAAACAAAATACAAGTGGCTGCCGTGTGCACGCAAACCTTGCCAGGGAGCGGAGTCCGAAGTCTCCCGACTTCGGGCAAAATCGGGAGATTTTGTAGTCCGCACGGCGACGGCGCGAATCCCGGCCGCTTTGGCGGCTCTCACGCCGTTGAGTCCACAAACAGAGACCGGCCACTCGACCGGTCTCTTGTTTTATGGCTTCATCACCCGGTACGAATCCTTCAACTCCCCCGCCCGGTTGTAAAACTCAAAGAGCATCTCCGTCTCATTGACCGCGACCAGCATCGCGCCGTAGCCGGCGTTGTAGCGAAACTGGCTCTCCGGCAGCGGCGTGCGGAACTCGCGCCGCGCCGCGCCGCCCACCCCATTGACAAAATACGGGATGCCGTCCACGAGCAGGCGCTCATAGGTGTGGTCGTGGCCGGAGAGCACCGCGTCCGCGCCCCAGGCGGAGAACGGCCAGCGCATCCAGTCGGTGGAACCGTGATGGCCGGATGAGTACGGCGGGTGATGGAAATAAACGACGTTCCACGCGCTGGTCGAGGCGGCCAGTCCCGCCTGCAGCCAGGCGGCCTGGACCGAGGAGCGGCCCACCCCGTCCGGTTCGCGGTCGTCGCTGTCGAGGGCGAAGAAGTGCACCGGGCCCCAGACGAAGCCATAGTAGCGCTCGCTGCCGGGCAGGGTGAAATAATCGAGATACGGCTGCGCCCTGTCCGTGCTCCAGTCGTGGTTGCCGAGAACGGGGAAGAAAAGGTTCTCCGCCGCGCCTTCGCCATAGTTACCGGTATAACGGGCGATATAGGCATGGAAGAACTGGCCGATGTTGGCATCAATGGTGGCGGCAGCGCCAATTGGATAGTTGTTATCCCCCGTCGTGATGATAAAATCTGGCTGCCAACTGAGGATCAGCGCGGCGACATCCGCCTCCGCCTGGTTGTTCATGCCATAATCGCCGATGACAGCGAAGCGGATGGGCGGGATTGGGGTGGGTTCGGGCGTGGAGGTGGGGGATGGTGTTTCAGTGGGAGGGAGAGGTGTGAGGGTGGGCGAGGGTGAAGGCGTGGGAGAGAGGGAAGGCGTGGGATAGGAGGCAGGAGGCAGGAAGCAGGATGCGAGGAAGAGCAGTGTAGTCAGGATGATCGCGAGGTGTGATGTTCGTAGAAATCGAGATTTCATGCCTTTGGCGCGCAAGCCGTAGTAAAGGTTATACCCATCCACATAAGCGATCACACGTTCCATAGGTATCTCCCCTTGTTTAAGGGACAGCCCGCCTTTCGGCGGGCGTCGGCCTGGAGATGCTATCTCCAGGGGGGTTGCTTTTATTATACTCTTTTACAGCAAAATGTCAATTCCTCTGCCGAGTAGGTGCTGCGCACAAAAAAAATCTATCAAGAGCAGGCGGGAGTTTTCAGCAGTGGTCAACGCGCTCGAGCAACTCCCCCAGAGGTAAATCCGCCAGCGATTTCAGCGTCAGGTCTGCGCCGTCAATCCATAGCCGCGCGGTGAGCGGATTGGGCACCGCGACGACGAATATCCCCACGGCTTTGGCCGCCTTTACGCCGTTGGGCGAATCTTCGAAAACGATGGCTTCTTCCGCCCGGATGTGGAGCGCGGCCAGGGCGGAGCGATACAGTTCCGGGTCCGGTTTGGTGCGCGCAACGTCGTCGGCGCATTTGATGATTTCGAAGTAGTGCCACAGGCCGAGACGGTTCAGGTGCGTGTCCACCCAACTGTGCTTTGAACTGGAAGCGATGGCCAGGCGGAGACCAAGCCTTTGGGCGTCGTCCAGGTAGTCGCGCACGCCGGGCAAAATTGCTTGAGCCGCAATCAACTCATCGCCGCGTTGACGCCAGCGGGCGTTGAGAGCAGCGCGGTCGAGCGGCCTGCCCTGAGCGCAGTCGAAGGGCTGGCTGACCGGGTGGCCGCTGCGCAGGAGTTCTTCGAGGTGGTTGGCAACATCGAAGTCCGAAAAACCCGCCCCGCCGACGACTTGTCCCCACATATCGAGAGAGAGTTCGCAGCCGTACTCGGCAAATATCTCCTGCCAGGCGATGTACTCGGGCGTTTCTGTATCCAGGATGAGACCGTCGAAGTCGAAGATGATGGCTTTGAGCATTACGACTATTCTGCCAACCAGCAAGCCACAGAGTGATCGGGCTTGATCTCTTTGAAGACCGGCTCTTCGAGCGAACACTTGTCAATCGCCACCGGGCAACGCGGATGGAAGCGGCAGCCCTTGGGCGGGTTCAAGGGACTGGGGACGTCGCCCTTCAGGATGGTGCGCTCGCGCTTGACCGTCGGGTCGGCGATGGGGATGGCTGACATTAGCGCCTTTGTATACGGATGCAGGGGGTTTTCATAGAGTTCTTCGCGGCCGGTCAATTCGACCATCTTACCCACATACATAACCCCGACGCGGTCAGAGATGTGCTCCACCACGCTCAGGTTATGGGCAATGAACAGGTAGGTTAAACCAAACTCTCTCTGGAGGTCCTTCAAGATGTTCAACACCTGTGACTGAATGGACACATCCAGCGCGGATACCGGCTCATCGCAAACGATGAATTTCGGGAAGAGAGCCAGGGCGCGGGCGATGCCAATACGCTGCCGCTGACCGCCCGAGAATTCATGCGGATAGCGGCGGGCGTGATAGTCTTCCAGGCCGACCTTCTTCAAAATCTCGAGCATGTTTTCAAAACGCTCACGCGACGTACCGATGCCATGCACATTCAAGCCCTCCATCACAGATTCGCCGATCGGCATGCGCGGGTCGAGCGAGGCATACGGGTCTTGGAAGATAACCTGCATGTTGCGGCGCATTTCTTTCATTTCCCGGCCGCGCAATTTGAAGACCTCCTGCCCGTCGAATGTAACCGAGCCGGAAGTGGGTTCAATCAAGCGCAGCATGGTGCGGCCAATGGTTGTCTTACCGCAGCCGGATTCCCCAACCAGTCCGAAAGTTTCCCCCTCCCGGATGGTAAAACTGATATCATCCACAGCCTGCACCCAAGCCGTGACACGTTGTAACAGGCCCGATCGAATGGGGAAATATTTGACCAGGTTTTTGACAGTAACCAGGTCTCTCTTCGGACTTTCTTTACTTGTCACCGGTTTGCTCATCGAGAATAACTCCAATATTTATTTTTTTACTGGCTGGCGTGCGCCAAAGGAGCGCGGTGTTTCTCACTGTCCTGGAACAGCCAGCAGCGGACGGTGTGAGCGCCAGTGACCTCGGCCAGGTCGGGTTCCAACTCAGTACAGATGGTCAACTGATGCTCGATGCGCGCCAGGCAGCGGGGAGCAAAACGACAACCGGCCGGCAGGTTGATCAAGTTGGGTACACTGCCAGGGATAACGGCCAGCCGATCCTTGAGCTTACCCAGAATGGGTATTGATCCAATCAAGCCCTGTGTGTAGGGATGGAGAGGCCTGGCAAACAATGTCTTTACTTCTGCCTCCTCCACGATCCTGCCTGCATACATCACGGCCACGTTTTCTGCCATCTCTGCGATCACCCCCAAGTCGTGGGTGATGAGGATGACCGAGGCGCCCACTTTGGTGCGCAGGTCACGCATCAGGTCCAGGATCTGAGCCTGAATGGTGACATCCAGGGCTGTGGTCGGCTCGTCAGCGATCAACAGGTCGGGTACGCAGGCGAGCGCCATGGCGATCATGACACGCTGCGCCATACCACCCGAAAGCTCGTGAGGGAAAGAATCAGCCCGTCTCTCTGCCTCGGGGATCCCCACCATTTTGAGCAGCTCGATGGCGCGTTTAATTCCGGCTTCCTTGCCCAAATCCTGGTGGATTTCCAGGACTTCAGCAATTTGATTGCCAACCCTGAAGACCGGGTTGAGAGCCGTTTGCGGCTGTTGGAAGATCATCGAGATGCGGTTGCCGCGCACGTGCATCATTTCGTTCTCGGTCACCTTGAGCAGGTCCTGGCCTTCGTAGATGATCTCACCTTCGATGACTTTTCCGGGCTGGCTTATCAGGCGCATAATCGAGAGGGCAGTCACGCTCTTGCCGCAGCCCGATTCGCCCACCAGGCCAAACACTTTGCCAGGATAGACTTTGAAGTCCACGCCATCCACAGCTTTGACGACGCCATCTTCTGTATAGAAGTAGGTTTTAAGGTTACGTACCTCAATCAGCGGTTGTTTATTTTCCTGAGTCACAGACGTTCTCCCAATGTAGATGTTGTTCGCGTACACTTTATAGTTTCAAGCGTGGATCAAGAGCGTCGCGCAGGCCATCGCCGATATAGTTGAAGGACAGAGAGCAGATGAAGATGGGCAATCCAGGCACGAGCGGCAGCCACGGGCGGTCAAACATGTAGGTCTGCGTCCCTGCGAGCATATTCCCCCAAGTCGGCACAGGGTCTTGGATGCCAAACCCCAGGAAGGCCAGCGCGGCCTCGGCGACGACATAGCCAGCCAGGCCAAGCGAAGCAGAAACGATGATCGGCGCCAGTGCGTTGGGGATCATGTGCCGCAAAATGATCCATATATTGGAAGCCCCCAGTGAACGGGATGCCTCCACGAAGGTCTGTTCACGCAGGGATAGGATCATGCCGCGCATCAATTGGGCAGATCCCATCCAGCCCAAGCCGGATAGAACCAACACAATCAGGACGGCGCTGCGCGCGTCGCGTGGGCCCAAAAGCATGATCTTGCCGACAATATTTAGCACCACTGGCGGGATGGGGATCAATGCCTCATTCGCCAGAAGCATGGAGGCGATAATCAACAGTAAGGGCAGCGTGGGAATCGTCAACATGAATTCCACAAAGCGCATGAGAACAGCATCCAGCCACTTGCCGTAAAAACCGGAAATCGAACCGACCACGATCCCAATCGTTTCTGAGATCATCACCGAAATGAAGGCCACCGCCAGAGAAATACGGCCGGCAAAGATCAAGCGCGAGAAATAATCGCGGCCAATGTTATCCGTGCCAAGATAATGTGTGCGCCCCGTCGCTTCGTCCACTGTCCCGAAAGGGACAAAATATTTGCCAACGTTAATTTCCTGAACATCGAAAGGGGTGATATAAGGCGCCAGGATCGTGATGCTGAGGATCACCGAAATCACAACCAACGCGACCATCGCCAGTTTGTGCCGCCTGAAACGCCTCATGACGATCTGGAACGGGGTGCGCTCCTCGAGTGTAATGGCATCCCCCGAGAGTTCAGCGACCTGGTTTAGTGTATTTGTAGCCATTCAGTCATTCCTCATAAAAATTAGGATAGACGGATACGGGGATCAACAACCGTATAAAGGATATCACGCAGTAGCGTGGCGATCACTGTCAGCACGGCCAGGATAAAGAAAATTGCCATTGCAACCGGGTAATCATTGTCGCCTAATGCCAGCAGGTACAACCTGCCCATCCCCGGCCAGGCAAAGATGCTCTCGGTAATGATCGCGCCGCTGAAAAGGCCGGGCAGGGTAAAGACGACAATGGTCACAAATGGGATCAAACCGTTGCGCAAGGCGTGTTTCATAATGACAACCGATTCCTTCAGGCCCTTGGCGCGCGCCGTGCGCACGTAATCCTGCCGCAGGACCTCCAACATGCTGGAGCGGATATAGCGACTCCAGAAGGAAATGTTGATCAACGTCAGCACCGACACAGGCAGGATCAGATGCAAAATGCGGTCCGCGGCAGAACCGGCGGTGATCGTTCCAAGCAGCGGGATGGTATAGTCGCGCACCGACTCGGACAATCCGGGCGGCAGGTAGGGAAGGCCGGCGTTCTTTGGAATGATCGAAAAAGCCAAAATCATCAAAAGTCCAAAGAAGAAGCTTGGCATGGCCGAACCCATAAAGGCCAGCGAGGTAAAGAAATAGTCAAATTTAGAATACTGTTTTACGGCTGAATATACCCCCAGAGGTACCCCGATCAAAATGGACAAGAGCGTCTCCAGGCCAATCAGTTGGAGGGTCTTCTCCAAGCGGCTCCAGAGCAAATCGCTCACCGGGCGATCGCGCAGCAAGCGCCAGGATAAACCAAAATCGCCCAGCATAATCCCGCGGCTGGTGCGGCGTCCGACCAGATCTTGCAGATGGACATATTGGACACAGCCAGTGACCCTGGTTTCATAGGCGCCGCTTTTTTCATTCAGAAATTCCTCCTCGATCGGCTGGCTGCATCCGATGACCAAATCGCTAAAGAATTCTTTTCCCCCGATAACGAGCGGGCCGCGCGGCTGGCCGATCAACCAGCGGCTGAAGCGGACAGGCAGGTACAAATCCAGCTCATAGTGGGCGCGAATGCGGGCGATATCTTCTTGGGTGATTTGGAATCGTGCGCTCTGCTGGATCTGACGCAAACCGGCAAGCGGTCCCCCGGGTGCAAGGCTCAATAACGCATAGGTCGCAACTGAAGAAAGGAAAATCACCAGGATCATCTGCAGCACACGGCGAACCAAATATACGCTCATGCTTCTCTCCGATAAAAACGAAAATGGTATCTTCTCATTAATTCGGGGGAAGTTGGGTGTTTTTGGCGGGCGAAGCCCGCCAAAAACACCCAACCCCTCAGCTATCTTAACTAGTAAGGTAGGTGTGACCCGGACGGGTCACACCTACCCAATCTAACTCAGACAAGCAAGCGGCTTACCGGATGAACAATGCGAGATCAATATGTTCCCAGGTAGCGCCAGCGATGGAGTAGGTCTTGATCTTGCCATCTGCTTCGGCCTTGCCCAGAGTTTCGGTAATGCCAGCCAGAGTCTCGGAGGCGAGGACGTCAACTTCTCCGCCCAGCAGCAGGGCTTCGGCTGATTCAGGCGTGATGATCTGGATCACGAATTTCGGGGTCTTGGGAGCGCCGAATACCCAGAATGGGTTGGCCGCATAGACGAGTTTCTCGCCTTTGACCCATTCGACCAGCATGTACGGACCCCAGCCAATCGGTTTCTCGGCGATCTCGGGCAGGGTCGTCCATTCTTTCGCCGGGACATCCTTCAACATGCGGCCGTCTGCGATGACGCGATGAGAAGGATATGTGCCCCAAACCGGGACGAAGTACAACGGATCCTGGACGCCAGGCACCCAGGTGTGAGTGTAGCCGACATCGAAGTACTCAACGTTGGCGGTCTTGTTGCAGGTGATGAAGGAGGTCGCGCCGGATTCGGGATCGCAGTTGATCTTGCGGGCCAGTTCAAAATCTGCGCTCTTGAGCGGCTCGCCATCTTCCCACTTGATGCCGTCAATATACTTGAATGTGGTGACCAGTTGCTTCATCATGACGGATTTTCCATCAAATTCAACGGTCTCGCCGGCCGCGTTGATAATCTTCATGCCAGCCGCCAGTTCGACAACCTCACCGTCGGCATCCACAACCTTGTCGCCAGCCTTGACCTCAACGTCGTTGTTCAAGGTCAGGCCGCTCTCAAGTGTGGGCATTTCGGTGATATACACTGGCTGGAACTGGTAGTTGAGAGTGGTGATCGAACCAGGCAGGTACATGTAGGCCGCCAGGTTGGCGACAAAGGCGTCCTCAACCAGGGTGAACAGGGAGGCGGGTTCCTGGGTGAAGCCAAGCACAATGGTGTCTCTACCCGGGACTTCCCATTCGCCTACATTGTACAGGTAGTACTCCTGACCAGGGGTGGGAGCAAAGTTGAGCATTCCGGCCACGGCGGCAAAGGTCTCAGAGCGGTTGAAGAGCGGGATGGTCGGAATATCCTTGGTATACTCCGTTTGCACGATCTTGTAGTTGTCAATGCGTTCCTGCAGGATCAAAGTGTTGTTTGCCTTTTTGATGGCGACGCTGGCAGCTTCATTGCACCAGCCCATGTAGTTCTGGCCTTCCCAACCATTCGCGGGGCTGGCGATCTGATCACAGGCGTACAAGGTCTGGCCACCGGGATCAACCTGACCGACCCAGGCGTAGGCGCCCAGTTCGAAGTCGCGGCGGGCCAGGCCGGTGGTGTCACCGAACCACCAGGAGGCGGGAACGTGCAGGCGGAGCATGCGGATGCCGCAGGCTTTATACTGGGATTCCAATACGGCAGCCCAGGTCTGGCGGAAAGCGGCGGTGGTGGTCGTGAATTTCAAGGCCAGTTCCTCGCCAGCCGCATTGGCGCGGTAGGTAGCGCCTTCGGCGAGCGTCCAGCCAGCCTCTTCCAGCAGGGCATTACCCATGGCAGGATCAAACGGGTAGATGGTAATGTTCTCATCGCCGGCGTAAGCCCAGTGTCCTTTTGAAATCATGGTGTTCAAGATCAGGGTCTTCTGCTGATCTTCAGGGATCAGCGGATAGACTGCCTTGATCAAGTCGAGTTTGTTGGTGCAGTAGGACAGCGCCTGGCGCACTTTCAGGTCGCCAAGGATCGGGTGCGGTGTGGTGAACGCCGTGCGCTCGACCTCGACCGGGACCTCAACTGTCACTTCCTTAGTGACGATGACTTCCACTGTTTCGGGAGTCGCGGGGGGCTTCGGGGCGCAGGCTGCCAATACCATACTGGCAATAAGCACCAACCCGAAGACCAAAATTAAGCGTTTATGTAACATTGTCTTTCTCCTCCGAATTAAATTAACAGGTTAGGGTGAAATATGAACTATCAGCAAGCCGAGGTATTTTTCTGAAGAATCACCTCCTTCTGCATAGATTTGCCAAATTCCCCGCTGAACAGCCTGTCAGGCTATCCACCAGGGTCAGCTAATAAGAGAAGATTAACACAAGAATAGTAAAAAGTCAAGTGGCGCATTTTCAATGAGTATGGCTTTCTCAAAGTCCCTTGACACTGTCATGCTGAGGGCGTTCTTTGCCCGAAGCATCTCCAAAACGGTGCAGGAGACCCTTCGGACGCCAAGGCTTGTCCTGAGCGCAGCGAAGGAACGCGTCCTCAGAGCCTGCCCTGAGTGTAGCGAAGGGGTGACATGTTTTCGGTTTTTCCCGACTTTGAGAAAGCCCTGCTTCAATGAGTTAGTCAGCCCTTATCGCTTACAAGTTCGCTTTCAGCCAGTTGACGAAAGCTACAAATGTCATCTCTTCGGTCAGAGATAAGTGTTGTTTATCGTCTTGATGCAAATGCGGTATATACTCTCCTGCGTGTTCTTTGCCTATCTCTCCATACTTGAGCCGAATGGCACGCGGGTCAGGGCTATTGTCGAATCCAGCTTCGACCCATTCTTCACGTAAGACATAATACCGATACTTTCGAAGCTTATCGCTGAACAATTCGACTACAGACACCCGATACAAGCCATAACGGGCTTGCAGGCGCAAAATCGCACGCTCTGGTGTCGTATCTATCTCATATTCCACTTGCTCAAAGGTAGATTGGGCAAGATGAATTATGTCAGCAAAATGTCTTGTAGTTTCCTTGTCCAATCTTCAATCCCTTTGTGGCAAAACTCCCAATCGGCCAGATCAATTTCCCATGTTTTGCTGATGTCGTTCTCGATTTGTTGGACAAATTCCTGATCTTCAGATGTGCGTCGTGAGAAGGCTGGATAATCAATTCCATATTGAGCCTGGTACCTGGCATTTCGGCGGCGAAGTTCGCTTATCTTGGTCGCGATCTGCTCGATTGCGTACCGCTGAAGCGCGGCATTAACCACTTCCTGTAAGCTTCCCAGGACGGTTAGAGTATCAATATACTTATCTTTGACGACTACGGTTGTCATAATGCCATCTCTCTGCGTGTAGGGTGGGCTATGGTTACTACCCGTATTCGGTAAGTGTTCCTCGTACTGTCTGCTAAGACTCTAAGACTCTACCCGATATGACAGAATCTGGCAAGTGAGAAACAACAATTTATTTTTCACAGGCGCTCCCATAGTCAAAAGCCTCGATGTTCCACAGGTTGCTGCCGAGTAGGTGCTGCGCAGAAGCGGTTGGATCGAGGCTGAAATTGCACATCCCGGCGCGCGCGGCGGACATGCCGGTGTCCCAGTCTTCTTTGTGGGTGGCGCCGGGTTCGCGCAGGTGGACATGGGGGTCAATCAGGCCAAGGAGTTTGAGTAAAAAAGAGCATCCTGTTTCCAAAAGGCACACAAAGGGATATAATTAGATCGTGAAAACCTTTGCGTGGAACGATGAAAAGAACAGGTTATTGAAAGCCGATAGACAGATATGTTTCGAAGATGTGGTTATTTCTATCGAAATGGGATTTCTGCTCGATGTTCTCGAGCACCCTAATCAGGAGAAGTACAAAGGACAAAAGATTTTTGTAGTGTGGATTGACGATTATATTTATCTCGTGCCTTTTGTCGAAAGTGATGACGAAGTATTCTTGAAAACGATCATTCCAAGCCGCAAGGCAACACGAAAGTACTTGAAAGGAGGTGCAGGATGAGCGACTTGAAACTAACACAAGATGAACTTGAAATGCTGGCGTCTTATGAAAAAGACGAGTGGCAATCGGTTAAGAATATCAAAGAACAAAAAGAGCAATATCGCACCTATGCCCGCGCTGCGTTCCGCAAGGGCAAACGGGTCAATATCCGTATCTCAGAAAAAGACCTGCTTGACCTGCAAAGGCGTGCCTTACGCGATGGTATCCCGTATCAAACATTGATCTCGAGCGTGTTGCATAAGTATGTCAGCGGGGCGTTGGCAGAAAAGTAGCATGGCAGGGATTTCATCAAGGGTGCCTGTGCGGACATCATCCGCCGCAGGCATCTCCATAATCGAACGACTCAAGATTCCACAAATCGCTGGTGGCACTCGGATCCAGGCTGAAATTGCACATCCCGGCGCGCGCCGCGGCCACTTTCAGCCGCCAATATAATGGGACAATGGGCAAATCCTCTGCGAAAATGGCCTGTGTCTCACGATGGCCGGCCGCGTATGCAGCTTCGCCCGCCAAGGCGCCTCGGCCGGATAGACAAGCTGAATCGTAGGCCGCGTTAGTGTAGCCGCTCAGGTTGGTGCCGACCCAATGATTGGCGGCTTTTGGCAGCTCGGAGCTGGTGAACCACTGGCAAGGCGGTTCCACCCCTGCGCTGCCCATGGCAAACTCGGCCAGATCGAACTTGCGCCCGAACAGCGGTCCATCCGGACCCTGGGCGTATAGCTCGTCCGGATCATAGTACTGGAGATTGACTTTGATTCCGCACTGGGCCAGCGAGCCGGCCAGCATCTCGCTGACCTGCCTGCGCTGGGCCGCGCCGGTCGTCCAGTAATTCAAGACCAGCGGCGTCCCGGCCGGGATGTCAGCCACGCCCCAGGCCTGGCGCGGCGTGCCGGGATCGTTATCCTGATCCCGCCAGCCGGCCTGTTCGAGCAGTTGACTGGCTGCCGCAACGTCGAAGGGATAAGCCTTTACATCCGGATTGTAAAGAGGGTGGCTGGAAGGAATGTAGGAATTCGGCACGCTCGTCAGCCCATACAGCACCGTATCCACCACCTTCTGCCGGTCCAGGCAGATGGCAATCGCCTGGCGGACGCGTTTGTCGCTTAGAAAATCCGGGCGGTCTCCTGAGTTGAGGTTATATCCATTATCATAACTCGCCGGGTGGATGCCGAAATCCAGGCGTTCCATCACCGCCGTCGGGGAGTATATCGCCTTCAGTTGACCTTGAGCATCGAAGCTCTTCAAAATTCCGACCTGGCCATCCAGGTGCAGGCTCGCATCCAGGAGATCACACCGCCCGGCCAACAATTCACTGAGGGCAGTTTCCGGGGCAGAGATGAAACGAAAGACCAGCGTATCGAACTTCGGCAGGCCCTCACCCGCTCGGAAATAAGTAGGGTTCTTCTTCAACGTAATATGATCGCCGCTCACCCAATCCTCTACAACATAAGCTCCCCAGCCAAGCGGCTTGTACGCAGACACTTCGCTCTCAGTAAGTTCGCCTGGGGTATATTGGCTCCAGGCGTGCTTGGGGTAGGGCGTCCAGAAATTGGTGAAGTAAGTCGGGTCGAGATAGCCCGGCTTGCCCCACCACTGGACGGTTTGTTCGTCCACAGCTTCGTATGACTTCGTGCGATCAATCAGATAATTGGCGCCGGGTGCGTTGGGATTTGCCGCCAAGTTATATGAATAGACCGAATCCTCCACCGTCAGGGGCATGCCATCCGACCAGTAGATTCCGGGCAATACGGCAAAATTGACCACCATCTGGTCCATCTGGATCTCGCCCTTGCCATCGTAGACGATCGCGCATTCGTCCCCCCGGCAGCCGCTCGGACGGACGCGCACGCCCGGCGCCAACGTGACCGGCAGATCGTTCGCGTCCACCACCTCGTCGCCAACATAGACGGAAACCGCGCTGATCATCGCATCCCCATCCGCCAGGCTGGGCAGCTTTTTCAGGATGACCGGCTGGTATCCATAGGAGTTGGAATCAATTGGGCCATCGTAGATCGCGGTCAGGATGCTGCGCGCCGCAGACGAGAGATTCCCAAGCGGGTACAGGCTGGCCGGTTCCTGTCCCAGGCAGACCGTCAACGTGCGCGGCGGGACGGGGGTCGGGGGCGTGTGCGGCGCGGTCAGCGTGGGTGTGGGCAGCGGCGTGGCTGTCTCCTTTGGCCGACAGGCAGCCAAAATGACAGCCAGCATGGCGAGCAGGCCGATGATTACCGAGTAGGTGCTGCGCATAGAGCGGCGGGTGGACATCGCAGTCTCCCAGGGAGAAGGTTCATGGATACGATTATACAACAGACCTGCGGCGCTGCGGGTGCGTGCGGGTGCGTTGACATACCTATGCCCTGAAGTTATACTGTGCACGGCCATAACTCGAACTTTTCGTTTATGCACCAAACCCGTCAACGAATGGGAAACGAATAAACGAATGAAGTCAACGAATCGGAAACGAATAAACGAATGAAGTAGAAGTTGGACTTTGGACTATAAAGAAGACAGATATTCGTTTTTTCGTTTATTCAGTTATTCGTTTATTCGTTGGACATTCGTTGACTGAGGTTTCACAATAAAAAACTCATTTTGTACCCGTTTGAAGTTACAATGAAGCAAGCGGACATCAACTCATAAATTACAGGGTACTGCGTAGATTGGTGAACCAAACTCTTGTAATTTGCGAGCATTTAGGCACATGCAAGTTCACGAATTTATGCAAGAAGCAGTAGGAGAGCCAGATGCTAAAAGAATTCAAAACCTTCATTATGCGCGGCAACGTGGTTGACCTGGCGGTCGGCGTCATCATCGGCGCGGCCTTCGGCAAGATCATCAGCTCGCTGGTCAACGACATCCTCATGCCGCCCATTGGTCTCTTGCTGGGCAATGTGGATTTCAGCAACCTGTTCGTCGTGATCAAGGGTGCAGAAAAGGTGGCAATTGGCGTCCCGCTGCTCGAGGCTCAAAAGATCGCCGGGGTGGTCACCTGGAATTACGGCCTGTTCATCACCAACATCATCAACTTCATCATTGTCGCCTTTGCCATCTTCCTGGTGATCAAGGGCATCAACCGGCTCCACAAACAACCCATCCCGCCCCCTCCCCAACCCTCCCCCGTCGCAAGTACAGCGACAGGGGAGGGAGCATCCGCCGAGCCAACGACAAAAGAATGTCCGCATTGCTTCACGAGCATACCGATCAAAGCAACCCGCTGTCCGCATTGCACCTCCCAACTTCAGAGAGTAAATGAATAGAGAGTAGAGATTAGTGGGAGTGCACTATTCTCTACTCTCTACTCTCTATTCTCTACTCTCTACTCTCTATTCTCTACTCTCTACTCTCTATTCTCTACTCTCTACTCTCTATTCTCTATTCTCTATTCTCTATTCTCTAACATCTTCCTCATGGACTTCCTCGACAAACTCAACCCCCAGCAGCGCCAGGCCGTCACCGTCGGCGCCGGCCCGGTTTTGGTGCTGGCCGGCCCCGGGTCCGGAAAGACGCGCGTCCTGACCCAGCGTGTGGCCTATCTTATCGGCCATGAAGGCGTGCGTCCATACCAGATGCTGGCTGTCACTTTCACCAACAAAGCCGCCCGCGAGATGGAGAGCCGCGTCCGTAAACTGCTGGGCGAGGAGGCCACCAGCGGCCTGTGGCTGGGGACGTTCCATGCCACCTGCGCCCGGCTGCTGCGCCGCGAGGTTGAAAATCTCCCCTTCGATTCCAACTTTGTCATTTTCGACGCGGATGACCAGCAAAACGTGGTCAAGACCGCCATCCGCGGCCTGAACCTGGATGACAAGACCTACCGCCCGCAGTCGGTGCATGCTTCGATTTCGCGCGCCAAGAATGAACTGATTTTCCCCGCAGACTATCCCATCCAAACCTACCGCGACGAGGTGGTCAAGCGTATCTATCAACGTTATCAGGAATTATTGAACCAATCCAACGCGGTGGACTTCGACGATCTGCTGCTCTGGACCGCCTGGCTGCTGGAAGAAAACCCCGCGCTGCGCGAGAAATACGCCCAACGCTTTCATCAACTGCTTGTGGATGAATATCAAGACACGAATTACGCCCAATATGTACTGCTCAAACATCTGGCCTCCGTCCACAGAAACGTCTTCGTCGTGGCTGACCCGGATCAATCGGTGTACCGCTGGAGAGGCGCAGACTATCGAAATGTTCAACGCTTCGAGAAGGATTATCCTGACTGCCAGACCATCCTGCTCGAACAAAACTACCGCTCGAAGCAGACCATCCTGGAAGCGGCCATGGCCGTGATTGACCGCGCCCCGCAGCGCAGGCGCAAGAAGTTATTTACCGAGCGCGGCGCGGGGGATAAAGTTTTCTATTATGAAGCCAACGACGACTATGGCGAAGCTTCCTTCGTCGTGGACAGCATCCTCCAACTCGTCGCCAGCAAGCAATTCGAAGCCGGCGACTGCGCCATAATGTACCGCACCAATGCCCAGTCCCGCCTGCTGGAAGAGGCCTTCCTGGCGGCGCGCCTGCCCTACCGGCTGGTCGGGGCGCAACGCTTCTACGGACGGCGGGAGGTCAAGGATATCATCGCCTACCTGCGCCTGGTGCACAACCCCGCCGACGAGGTCTCGCTCGACCGCGTCATCAACGTCCCGGCGCGTGGTATCGGGGATAAGACCGTCCTGACTTTGCACACCGCCGCCCGCGCCGCGCAGACCGCTCCCGCCGCTGTGCTGATGGATATGGCGCGCGGCGAGGCCTCGTCCTTTTGGGCGCAGTTCACAAGTCGCGCCGCCCTGCTGCTGGCCGATTTCGGCGCGCGGCTCGCCAACTGGCGCGCCGAGGCGCCGCGCGCCACCGTCACCGAACTGTTCGACCGCATCGCCGCCGATATCAACTACAAAGAATACCTCGACGACGGCACGGAAGAGGGCGCCGAGCGCTGGGAGAACGTCCAGGAGCTGCGCCGTCTCACCGTTGAATACGAGTCGCGCACGCTGACCGAGTTTCTCGAAAACGTGGCCCTCATCTCCGACCAGGATACCCTCACCGAGGGCCAGAACGCTCCCACGCTGCTCACCCTGCACGCCGCCAAAGGCCTGGAATTCGGCGCGGTCTTCATCACCGGCCTGGACGACGGCCTCATCCCGCACAGCCGTTCCTTCGACGAAGTCGAAGCCATGGACGAGGAACGCCGCCTGTTCTACGTCGGCATCACGCGCGCCAAGGATCGGTTGTACCTCGTCCGCTGCCTGCGGCGCGGCGGGCGCGGCTATTCGGAAGAAACACTCCCCTCCCGTTTTCTGGATGACATCCCGCCCGAACTGCTGAACGGCAGGTCGCGGGCTGGACGCCGACCTCAGCGTTTTTCCAACACCCTATCCTGGACGCTTCCTTCGACCCCTCAGCCTGCTCCCGTTATCGAGGTTCGATTCCGGGCTGGAATGAGAGTCAAGCACCCCGTCTGGGGCGAGGGCATTGTTTTGAATAGTAGAATCCAGGATGACGACGAGACCGTGGAGGTGGTTTTTGAGTCAGTTGGGATCAAGCGCCTGGCATCTTCGCTGGCTGGACTGTTGATAGCAGATGGTAAAAAGCCAAGTTTTTAACGCGAAGACGCCAAGACGCCAAGAAAAACAAAAACTGTTTCAAAAAAACGAAGCCCAAGGGTGCTTCAATGGAATTTTCTCGAAGTAGAACTTAAAATTCTTTGCGCAGCACCTACTCGGTACGCAGTACCTACTCGGTGCGGCTTTGCGCCCTTGCGTTGAAAAAAAGGTTTTTGCCGAAGGCCTATGAAAACGTCCCGCAGGTTGTTTGTAAATGATCAAATTCGGCATGATTCAACCGGCTGGACGGTGATTTCCAACTCTGAAAGAGGAACATGAACTTGAAAATAATCTGGGACCTTTTTCTTATCTGCGCCAAAGTTTCACTGGTTACCTGGGGCGGCGGGCCGGCCTCGATCGCCCTGATGCAGCGTGAAACGGTCGCGGCTGGCTGGCTGACCTCCGAAGAATTTGGCGAGTCGGTCGCTATCGGCAATGCGTTGCCCGGCCCGATTGCCCCCAAACTGGCGGCCCACGTTGGCTACAAAATGGCAGGGATACCCGGCGCAGTGGCCGCCGTGACCGGCTCCGTGCTGCCGACCACCATCATCATGCTGATTGTGGTGGCCTTCTTTTTCAGCATCAAAGACAAGCCTCAGGTGCATTCCATGCTCATGGCAGTGCGCCCGTTGGTGGTGGGGATGTTGATCTGGACGGCTTATGACATGGCCTTGAAGGTCTTCGACGCCGACCAGCTCGGCTGGGGCCGGGCGCTGACCCAAGGCTGGAGCCAGATTCTCATCGTGGCAGCCTCCTTCCTGCTCTTGACCTTCACCAAGGTCAGTCCTGCCTGGCTGGTGCTGGCCGCCGCGGCGCTGGGATATGTGATCTATCGGTAATTTTTCTTGAGGCAAAGGACGAAGAATCCTGCGATGGACGGCGTGCAGACTGCTATCGTCAAAATGCTCATGCTGGCGCAGTTTATAGTAATTGCGCCCACGCTGGCGTTTGGCATCCACCTGACATGGCGCATTCCCAATGTAAACGCAGGCCGCCGAAAAACAGGCATCGGACTACTGGTCATCGCCGGTCTTCTCATGGCCTGGATGTTTGTCACCCTGGCCTCCGCCCCAACCTTTGATTTTATAGACCGTTGCCGGCCGCCCGGCACAGGGATGTGCGTAGACAGAAGAACCTTTGAGACTGTACATCTGGAGATTCTTGGCGATTTTTTACTGACGGCGTTGCTCTATATTGCAACGCCCATCGGTCTCAGCGCGGGTGGAATTCTGTTCATTCTGCGCCGCATAACTGGCAAGATTGCCGTAAAATAGAGCTATGAACCAGACTTCACGCAGTGCCTACTCGGTGAAAATTGTCATCCCAACCGCCGGATGGGGCACGCGGATGCGCCCCCAAACCTGGAGCAAGCCCAAGCCGCTCATCAGCGTGGCCGGCAAGACTGCCCTCGACCACGCCCTGGATACCTACAAAACTGTCCCCGATCTAAAGAACGTCGAATATGTGATCATCCTCGGGCCGTATCTGGGCGAGCAGCAAATCCCGCTCCACATGCAGCAGTACTACCCGCAGGCCAGGGTGCATTATGTCCTCCAGTCGGTGATGAAAGGCCAATCGGACGCCCTTTGGCTGGCGCGCCAGTACCTGAGTGGCCCGATGCTGATGGTCTTCTCCGACACGCTGATCGAGACCGACTTTTCGTTCCTGGCAAATGAAAGCGCCGACGGCGTGGCCTGGGTCAAGGCCGTCCCCGATCCGCGCCGCTTCGGCGTGGCAGAGGTGGACGAGGCAGGCTCCGTCAAGCGCCTCATCGAGAAGCCGCAGACTCTGGAGAACAACCTGGCCGTGGTCGGCTGCTACTACTTCAGGCGTGGCGAAGATCTAATCTCAGCCATCGAGGAACAGTTCCGGCGCAACGTATCCTTGAAAAACGAATTCTTCCTGGCGGACGCCATCAACATCATGCTGGAGCGCGGGGCGAAATTCCGCATCCAAAAGGTTAGCGTCTGGCTGGATACCGGCACGATAGAAGCTACACTCGAAACCAACCGCTATTTGCTGGAGCACGGACGGGAGAGTAATCCGCAAAACGTAAAAGGTGATGACGTGAAGGTTATGCCGCCGGTTTTCATCCACGCGACCGCCGAGATCGCCGATTCAACGATCGGGCCGCACGTCTCCATCGGCGCGGGATGCAAGATCACGGACAGCAAAATCGAGGACAGCATCCTCGAGGCGGGGGTGG
Organism: uncultured Chloroflexus sp.; assembly: GCA_964618215.1. GTDB lineage: Bacteria > Chloroflexota > Anaerolineae > Anaerolineales > Villigracilaceae > CG2-30-58-95. The sequence goes on along the minus strand of CAZTZE010000011.1, from coordinate 27,437 downwards.
AGGTCAACGCGGCTGCCCTGAGCGGCTCGTTTATCGGCCGGCAGGCCAAAGTCGAGGGGCGTGGCGCAGAGGCTCCGCCGATGATGTTGAATATTGGAGATGATTCTGTTATCAAATTGTAGGGCGGATTTCCATATCCGCCCATCCTGGGCCGAGCCCGGCGGGTAAGAAACCCGCCCTATGATCATGACTGATATCGTCGAGTGCCATTCCGAGTACGAATACACCGAAAAGCCCATCGCCTTGACTTGGGAGGGGCAGCGGCTGGAGATCGCCGACATCCTGGCGCGCTGGCGAATTCCGGGCGCGAAATGCTTCCGGGTTAGCACGGCGGACGGGCAGATTTTTGAACTCTTTTACGGCGAGCTGTACGACGAGTGGCGCATCAATCAACCTTGAGGAGAATGAATGTGCGCAGCACCTAATCGGCAGGAAATCTCAGACGTGCGTTACCTTTCAAAGCGGGTGGTCGGACTGCAACCCTCAGGCATCCGCAAGTTTTTCGACATTGCCGCCACGATGAAGGATGTCATCTCGCTGGGTATCGGCGAGCCGGATTTCATTACGCCCAAACCGATCCTTGACGCCGGCCGGCGCGCCCTGGATGCGGGCGAGACGCATTACACCTCCAACGCCGGCAAGCTGGAACTGCGCCAGGCGCTGACAGACCACTTGCTCAAACTCTATGGCGTGAAGTACGATCCGCTGAACGAGGTCATCATTACGGTCGGCGTTTCGGAGGCGCTCTACCTGACGATGACCGCCCTGCTCGACCCGGGCGACGAGGTCATCATCCCGACGCCCTGCTTCGTCTCGTACCAGGCGGAGGTGGTCCTGGCGGGCGGCGTGCCGGTCGAGATCCCCAGCCTGATGGAAGACAACTTCCAACTCGACCCCGATCGCGTGCGGGCGGCCATCACGCCGCGTACGAAGATCATCTTCGTCGGTTATCCGAGCAACCCGACCGGCGCAGTCGCCACCCGCGAGACCCTGAGCCAGGTCGCAAAAATCGCCGAGGAGCACAACCTGATCCTGGTCTCGGACGAGATCTACGACCGGCTGGTCTATGATTTCCAGCATGTCTGCCTCCCGTCGCTGGGAGAGGAGATCAAAAAACGCACTGTTTTGCTGGGCGGCTTTTCCAAAGATTACGCCATGACCGGTTGGCGCATCGGCTACGCGGCCGGCCCGGCCGAGATCCTCAAAGGGATGTTGCGCATCCATCAGTACACCATCATGTCCGCGCCGACCATCGCACAGGAAGCGGCCATCGAGGCATTGGCGAACGGTGAGCCATACGTTCAGGAGATGGTTGCGGAGTACGACCGGCGGCGCAGGCTGATCGTCAGCGGTCTCAACCGCCTGGGCCTGACCACTTTTGAACCGCGTGGCGCATTCTACGCCTTCCCGAAGGTGGCCGCCTCGGGCATGGACGACGAGACCTTCGCCGAGAAGCTGCTGCGCGAGGAACATGTGGCCGTAATCCCTGGCAATGCCTTTGGCCCCGGAGGGGATGGTTTTGTGCGCTGCTGCTACGCCACCGCCTATGAGAAGATCGAGGAAGCCATGCAGCGGATGGAAAGGTTCATGAACCGGTATGGGTGAGGCAGTCATTTGCAGGAGGCCAATATGATCTTTCGCGTCGGTATCGAAAACAATAACGAGGGACGTTCCGTCTCCTGGGCGCTCGAACATCCCGGCTGCTTCGCCTACGGCCCGAATGCCAACGCGGCGGAAGAGAACTTATCCAGGGCGATCCAGGCCTACGCAACCTGGATCCTCAAACATGAGCCGCGCACGTGGTTAAACTTCGAGGAAGTCGAAATCCATGTCGAGGAAACCTGGGATGTCTATCTCGTCAATGATGAGTTCGATAAAGTCGAGAAAGATGGATACAGCGTGGATTCCTTCTTTCGCCACGATTGGAAGCCATTGACTGCCGTCGAGATTCAGCGTGCGCTGAAAATGCTCGCCTGGAGTCGGGCCGAGCTATTGAAAACCGTCGAGGGCTTGAGCGACGAAAAACTCAACCAGACCTACCTGGGCGAACGTTGGAGCATCAACGGGATCCTCGGTCACATCGGCGGGGCAGAGTGGTGGTACCTGGAGCGGCTCGGGCTGGCTTTCCCGCGCCAGGAGGTGCCCGAAGAACCATTCACACGGCTGGAGAAAGTCCGTGCTCTGCTCAAAGCGACCCTGCCGACCCTGGAAGGCTCCAAGCAGGTCGTCGGCGTGGACGGTGAGATCTGGAGTTCGCGCAAGCTGCTGCGCCGCGCCCTGTGGCACGAACGAGACCATATCGAGCACATCCGCAAGTTACTAAAGGATCTGGCTGGGATGAAAGTCTCCCCATTCAAGCGTGATGGTTGACAACAGCCTGGTTGCATAGTTGGATTGCCGCGAGTTAGAGGTAATGACTGAACTAAAAAAACTCGATTTTGTCATGCTGAGTGCAGCGAAGCATCTCCATGACCAATGAGGAGACTCTTCGCTTCGCTCCCTGGCCTAGCCCGCCAGGGCAGGCAGAGTGACGCCCACTTTTTTCAGTGGACTCAAGCAATGACAAGAGAAAAAAGTTGACCCCTCATATTACTGGCGCCATTTTTGACATCCGGAAATACTCCATCCACGACGGCCCCGGCATTCGCACGACGGTCTTTTTCAAAGGTTGCCCGCTGCGTTGCTGGTGGTGTCACAATCCGGAAGGCCAGGCTGCGAAGATCGAGGTGATCTTCCGCCAGAATCGCTGTATCCGCTGCTGGGCCTGCGTGGAAGCCTGCCAGCACGGAGCAATCGCGTGGAACGGCGAAGGTCCGCTCACGGACTGGGAGAAATGCGAACAATGCGGGGCCTGCGCGGAGGTTTGCTACGCAGAGGCGCGCCAAGTCGTCGGCCGCGAGATGACCGTTGCCCAGGTGATCGCCGAAGTCGAGCGCGACATCCCTTTTTACGACGAGTCAGGCGGCGGCGTGACTTTATCCGGAGGCGAGCCGCTCGCGCAGCGCGATTTTGCGCTGGGACTGCTCAAGGCCTTCAAGGAAAAGGAAATCCACACCGCGCTGGACACCTGCGGCTTCGCGAGCTGGGATACCTTCGAGCGCCTGCGCAGCGACGTGGACTTGTTCCTCTACGATCTCAAATTGGTGGACGCCGAAAAGCATCGTCAGTTCACCAGCGTATCCAATGAGCGCATCCGGTCGAATCTGCAGGCCCTTTCGCAGCACGGACACAAAATCATCCTGCGCGTGCCGGTCATACCGGGGATAAACGATGACGAGGAAACAATCCGCCAGATCGCCTCGTTGGCGGCCTCTTTGCCCCACCTGGAAGGTATGGAACTGCTACCGTATCATCATATTGGCGTTGACAAGTACGCGCGGCTTAATAAAGCCTATTTGTTGCCCGCTGCTCAACCGCCTTCCGAGGAAAAGATGGCTGAACTCTCACACATTCTGCAAGAGTATGGATTACCCGCTGTCTTGCCAAAGACTCATCCGGCCAGAATTCCGGCCCAATCAATGAGGTGAATTTCCTTTAGACAAGCGTGTTTATTATAATCGCGGTTATCTTATAATACAATTCCTCAAGACATCTCCTGCCGTCCGGTCAGGGCGCGCAGCAAAGTATTCTGATCGGCATATTCCAGGTCTCCGCCGACGGGCAGGCCGCGCGCCAGCCGTGTCAGATGGACATTCAGCGGCTGCAACTGCTGGCGCAGGTATAAGGCTGTGGCATCCCCCTCCATGCTGGGATTGGTCGCCAGGATCACCTCCTTCACCTCGCCGCGCCGCACGCGTTCGATCAAAGGTTTGATCTTCAGGTCATCCGGGCCGATGCCCTCGATAGGCGAAAGCACACCATGCAGAACGTGGTATTTGCCGCGATACGCGCCTATCCGCTCGAGGGCCAGCATGTCCAGCGGCTCCTCGACCACACACAGCACTGAGCCATCCCGCTGGAGACTCTCGCAAATATCGCAGCGCTCACGCCCGGCAAGGGTGATGTTGAAGCACTCCTGGCATAAGCCGGTCTTGCTCTTCAATTCGGTCAAGGTCTCGGCCAATTGGCTCGACAACTCCTCTGGCGCGCGCAGCAGGAAGAAGGCCAGCCGGGAGGCTGTCTTCGGGCCTACGCCGGGGAGACGCTCGAGGGCCAAGATCAGGTTTTGAATGGGATCAGGTAACATAATCTGTCAAAAGTCAAATGTCAAAGGTCGGTGGTGGACATTCGACCTTCGACATTCGACGCTAAAACGGTAATCCACCCGCCAGAGGTCCGAGCCGTTCTGCCGTCAGTTCACGGGTTTTGTCGAGCGCCAGATTGACGGCAGTCAGGATCAAATCTTGCAGCATATCCGCGTCGGCATCCTTCAACAATTCAGGGGCAATCTCGACCGCGGTACACTTCTGGTCGCCGGTCATCGTGACCTTGATCGCGCCGCCGCCGGCCGTCGCAGCGACGCTCTCCTCGGCCAGCCGCTCCTGCGCCTCGGCCAGTTGCTGCTGCATTCGCTGGATTTGCTGCATCATGCCAGATTGCCCGCCAGACGACGGGCGATTGAAACCTTTGGCCATAATCTCTCCTTCAGACACCCGGTTTCTCGAAGAAACCGGGTGTCTCTCGCTAATCTTGAATATCCACTATCTCACCGCCGGCTTTCAGCGCCGCCGCCACCATGCCATCCTGTTTGACTTCCGGCGGGGTGCTTTGCTTGGCGTTCGAAACCTTACAGCGAACCGTAAGATTTACACCCAGCACTTCAGCAATCACCCTGCGCGTGGCATCCAATTGCTCGGGCGTGTCCATTTTGGAACGCAGCAGGTCACTGGCAAAACCGAGCATCAGGGCGCCTTCCTTGATCTCAAGCAGCTTGCACGAGTTTAGCAAGGCTTCCAGGGCTGGGTTCTGCGCTCGGATGGTCCCGCGGACTTGCCGCCAGGCTTTGGCAACCTGGTCGAGGCTGACGGCGCCTATAATCGGTTTGTTTTCCAGGACGGACGCGGGAGACGGCGCAGGATTCGGATGCGAGACTTCGACTGGCTTCGCCTGGAAACCCTGCCCTGCGCTGCGTGGCTGGACCTCGGGCCGGCTGCGCGTCTCTGGCGGCTTTTCTCCACCCGTTGCCGACCGAGTAGGTGCTGCGCAAGGCCTACCGGCGGAGGGCATTCCGAGGGCTTGCGGGTCCTCCATCGCCTCGGCCAGTGCCAGTTCCAAAGATAGTGACGGCTGCCAGCCGCCGCGCAGGTCAGTGGCGGCCGCGTTGAAGAGACGGGTCATGCGCAGGATCTCAGGCGCGGGTAGTGCTTCAGCGTGACGTTTGACCTGCAGGCGCGTATCCGCCGCCAGGTCCGCTTGTGCTTCGTTGCCCAGCTTGACCAGCAGCAGGGCGCGCAGGTAGTCCACGATCTGGCGCGCCAGCAGCCGCGCGTCGGTGCCGGCATCCAGGGCGCGGTGGATCGTCTCCAGGCCGGCATCCGGCCGCTTGTCAAGGATGGCATCCAGCAGGTCAAGGACGGTCTGGGTTGTGGCCGTGCCGAGGACAGTCTGCGTGAGTTCGAGGCTGATCGTTTGACCGGTGGAGGCCATTTGGTCGAGCAGGGAAATCCCATCCCGCAGGCTGCCGGTGGCCTGGCGGGCGATGAGCGTCAGCGCCTCGGCTTCGGCTTGAATGCCCTCGGCCTGGGCGATTTGATCCAGTTGCTTGACGATATCGTCCACCGGCACGCGGCGAAACTCGTGCCGCTGGCAACGCGAGAGCACGGTGGCCGGTATCTTGTGCATCTCGGTGGTCGCCAGGACAAAGATGGCGTGCGGGGGCGGCTCTTCGAGGGTCTTGAGCAGGGCATTGAAGGCCGAAGTGGAAAACATGTGGACTTCGTCTATTATATAGACTTTGTATTTGCCTTGATTGGGTGAGAAGTTGATCTTGTCGCGCAGGTCGCGCACATCCTCCACGCCGGTCTGAGAGGCGGCGTCAATCTCGATCAAGTCCAGGAAGCGGCCTTCGTTGACCGCCGTGCAGTGGGCGCATCTGTTGCAGGGACGGGCTGCCAGATCTTCGTCCAGGCAGTTGACCGCCTTGGCCAGCAGGCGCGCCAGGGTGGTCTTGCCGGTGCCGCGCGGACCGGAGAACAGGTAAGCATGGACAACGCGCTCGCCGGTCACCGCGTTGCGCAGCGTCTGGACGACATGCTGTTGTCCGACGACTTCATCCCACTTGCGTGGTCGCCATTTCCGATAGAGGGCTTGGGTCATGTCAGTTACCAGTTTTCAGTGAAACGAAGGCGTTGAGCAAAGGATAGGCAAGCAGATTTCGAGGCTTCATGCTGATTGAATGATAGCACAGGGAGCGGGATTAGAGAATAGAGATTCGAGATTAGTCACGAATCTCGCATAAGGAGTACCACCCAATCCCCTGTTTGGCGTTTTTCGACCAATTTCATCCCGCGCGACCGGGCGGCAGAAACGACAGACTCGACCTGCTCCTCTAAGATGCCGGAGAGGATCAGCGCGCCGTCCGGCGCGACCAACTCGTCCAACCCATCGTCGAACAAGCGGACGATGACCGGCGCCAGGATGTTGGCCAGCACCAGCGAAGCCTGGCGGACCCCAAACCTGCCCGCTAAAACCTCCGCGACCGAGCCGAGGCCGAGGCTCAGGTTTTCGGACACGCCGTTCGCGGCCGCGTTTTCGCGACTGGCCTTAAGAGCCGCCTCGTCAATGTCCACGCCGAGGGCAGATGCGGCGCCAAGTTTTAGGGCGGCGATGGAGAGGATACCGGAGCCGCAGCCGATGTCAATGAGTGACGAGTGACGAGTGATGAGTGACGAGTGAGACTCGAAAAGAGTTTCGAGCAGTTCCAGGCAAAGTTGGGTCGTGGGGTGCGTGCCGGTGCCAAAGGCCATGCCGGGGTCAATTTTGATGGCGATACGCGTCGAATCCGGCGATTCCAGCCAGGCCGGGATGATGATCAGGCGTTTGCCAGTCGGGATCGGCTGGTAATGCTGCTTCCAGGCCTCCATCCAATTCTGGTCGGCGATGGGCTTGAAAACCGGCGCCGGCAGGGGCTGGATCATCCCCAGGTAATAGAGCGACTCTTCCAACTTTTGGCGCGTCTCTTCGAGTTTGTCGTCCGCCGGAAGATAGGCACGCACCACGACATCCCTGACCGGCGTGCCTTCGTCTTCGGCATGGGTGAATTTGACATCCCTTTCGGTCACGACACCCTCCGGCGCGAAGCGCGCCAGCACTTCAGCCACAGCCTCGGCCAATTCGCCGTTGACAATGAGGGAGACTTCGAGCCAGTTGGTCATATACTTTATGGAACCTGCTGATTGATTGCACGAGAAATCATTCCCTGCACTTGCTCATTAGCATTTATTGGATGCAAATGAATCTGAGGGTTCTGTCGTTGAAACACCCGAAATACTTCATCCGCAAATGCCTGTCCAATCGTCTCCACACCCTTGAAATCAAAGTCAATCTCCTCAAAACGGTCTACTCTGGCTAGTAAGCGTTTGGCTTGCGAACGCGAAACAAGGTTTTCGTCTCCATATTTTGCCAATGCCACTGGAATATGCGTCTTCGAAAATCCAAAATCTCCATCACCATTTGCATAGGCATTGAAAACTGACTGGACTGTGCGAGTTGAATATGGACTTACTTTCATCACAATCATTGTGCCAGTTTCGTCTCCGCGAGAGGTATCTGTTTCCAAAAGCCAGTCATTACCATCGGTATTATGAGCAAAAAACAAGCTATTTGATAGGATTCCAAAGAAATCGAACATTCGTGATGTAAAGAACACTCCTTCACCTGTATGATGTTCAGGATCTGTAGTCAATTTGCCTTTGGAAAGTTCAAGAATAGCATGTCTTAGATCATCCAGTCCAAATTTGCTCTGGATTTTTTTGAAAATGCCGACCCCATTATCAGTGACTCTCAATTGAATTTTATCGAGATCGTATTTCAGTTCAACACATACTTTTGATCCTTCGGAGTGATCTATCACGTTATTAATCATTTCTGTAAGGCCATATTCACAAATAGTCAAAACATTAGGCGGAACATCAGGTAACAAAGGGCGTACTTCTTCCCTCCAGATTTTATCCTCTTCTAAGCCCACACTAAAAAACTCTTGGCTATACTTAGCAATCAACTTCAAAGCGTAAGTTCTATCTTTTGTTTTGCCTTTTACAATCAGCAAATTTTTCTCTATCAAACGTTTTAAATGTTTTAAGATCGCTTGACGTGTCAGGCCAAAATTTGCGGCAGTAAAAGAAGTGATATCCTTTGGATGTAAAGACACGTGTGCCAATATAAATTTGACAATTTCACGCGTATGCGTTTCTGGCTGTTTCATAGTTCACCTGATATTTATTGTAAACACAATTTACAAAAATTGTAAACTATAAGTGGTTTATTGTCAACAAGAAACATAAAAAAGGGGCGGATTATACCGCCCACCGCCCACCGCCCACTGAACACTGAACACTGAAACCTTGCCTATCCCCCCAGCGCCTCATTCAACCAATCCAAAAACCCCTTCTCCTTCGGTTTGACCGTCGTTCCCAGCGTGGCGGCCAGTTGCTCGAACAGGGCGTGCTGCTCCTTCGTCAACTTGGTCGGGATTTCCACGTTGATAATCACGCGCTGGTCGCCGCGGCCATTTTTGCGCAGATAAGGCACACCTTTGCCTTTCAGGGTGAATATCCTCCCCGGCTGGGTGCCGGCCGGGATGTTCAACTTGTCCACCCCATCCACTGTCGGGACTTCGATTTGAGCGCCCAAGACAGCCTGGGCTATGTTGATATCCAGATTCAAGAGAATATCGTTCTCGCGCCGCTTGAAGAACTTATGCGACTGCACCGAGATAACCAGATACAGGTTGCCTTGCGGCCCGCCAAATACCCCCGGCTCGCCTTCACCGGCCAGACGGATCTGAGTGCCTGTATCCACACCCGCCGGGATGGGGACAATCTTCTTGAGCGTTTTGCGCTCCAGCCCGCCGCCGCGGCAGGTATGGCACGGCGAGCTGATCACTTCGCCGCGCCCGTTGCAGGTTGGGCAAGCGGAGGATTGCATCATCGAGCCGAAGATGGTCTGGCGCACCTGGCGGACTTCGCCCCGGCCGCCGCAGGTGGCGCAGCGCTGCGGGCTGCTTCCCGGCTCCGCGCCGGAGCCACTGCAAGTGCTGCATACCTCGTTGCGCGTGATTTCGACTTCCTTTTCGACGCCGAAGACAGCTTCCTCGAAAGTCAAGGCGACCTGGTATTGCAAGTCGCGCCCACGCCTCGGCCGTCGTGAGCGGCCGCTGCCGCCCAGTCCGAAACCAAACCCGCCGAACAGCTCCTCAAAGATGTCGCCGAAGTCCATGGTGGCGAAGTCGGGCATGCCGTTCATCTCGCCCAGGCCAGCGCGGCCAAACTGGTCGTAGCGGGCGCGCTTCTGCGGGTCAGAGAGCACACCGTAGGCCTCGTTGATTTCCTTGAACTTCTCCTCGGCGTCCGTTTCTTTGCTCACGTCCGGGTGATACTGGCGCGCCAACTTGCGGAAGGCGGCTTTGATTTCGTCAACGGAAGCGCTGCGAGGGATGTCGAGGATGTCGTAGTAATCGCGTTGGGTCATTTTCTGTCTCGTAGGGCGGGTTTTTGCCAAGCATCCCCGAAGGGGGCTTGCCAACCTATGGCCGGTATAGAAACCGGCCCTACATGCTTATACATCCTTAACTTCACCGTCCACCACGTCGTCTTCGTCGGGTTGTTTCGGTTCAGAATCGGACGATTCGGGTTGTGTACCCCCGTAGTTTGGGGGTGTACCAGCCTCGTCGGGCTGCTGATAGACCGACGCGCCAATCGTTTGGACGGCCTGGCTGAGGGCATCCACCGCCTTGCGGATGGCCTGCTCGTCCTCGCCATCCTTCACTTTCTTGACATCGTCCACTGCGGCGCGTACACTGGCTTTTATCTCGTCTGGAACCTTATCACCCAGGTCGCTCAAGGCTTTTTCCGCACCATAGACGGAAGCGTCAGCTGTATTCTTGGCATCAATCAAGTCGCGCCGCTTGCGGTCTTCCTCTGCATGAACCTCGGCCTCTTTGCGCATGCGCTCGACTTCATCCTTCGCCAAACCGGACGAGGCCGTAATGGTGATGTTCTGGCTGCGACCGGAAGCCTTATCCTGCGCGGTGACTTTCAGGATGCCATTGGCGTCAATATCGAAAGTCACTTCAATTTGGGGAATGCCGCGCGGGGCAGGCGGGATGCCATCCAGGGTGAACTTGCCCAGCGACTTGTTATCCACCGCCATCGGGCGTTCGCCCTGCAAAACGTGGATCTCGACCTGCGTCTGGCTATCGCTGGCGGTCGAGAAGACCTGGCTCCTACGCGTCGGGATGGTAGTATTGCGCTCGATGAGCGCAGTCGCCACACTGCCCAGCGTCTCGATCGAGAGCGTGAGCGGCGTCACGTCCAACAGGAGGATGTCTTTGACTTCCCCGCCCAACACGCCCGCCTGGATCGCCGCGCCGATGGCGACGACTTCATCCGGGTTGACGCCCTTGTGCGGCTCCTTGGCGAACATGCGCCGCACCGCCTCTTGCACGGCGGGCATGCGCGTCATGCCGCCGACCATGACCACCTCGTTCACCTCGCCCGGATTCAGGCCCGCGTCCGCCAGCGCCTGGCGCATTGGCCCGAGCGTGCGTTCGACCAGGTCGCCGGTCAATTGTTCGATCTTGGCGCGCGTCAGGGTCATCACCAGGTGTTTAGGCCCGGAGGCGTCCGCCGTGATGTACGGCAGGTTGATCTCGGTCTGCATCATGGTGGAAAGTTCGATCTTGGCTTTCTCGGCCGCCTCCTTCAGACGCTGGAGAGATTGCTTATCCTGGCGCAGGTCAATGCCGTTGTCCTTCTTGAATTCGCCAACCAGGTGATCTATGATACGCTGATCGAAGTCGTCGCCGCCCAGGAAGGTATCGCCGCTGGTCGAACGCACCTGAAAGACACCTTCACCGACATCCAGGATCGAGATATCGAACGTGCCGCCGCCCAGGTCATAGACGGCGATGATCTCGTTCTTTTTCTTGTCCAGGCCATAGGCCAGCGAGGAGGCGGTCGGCTCGTTGATGATGCGCATCACTTCCAGGCCAGCGATCTTGCCGGCGTCTTTGGTGGCGTTGCGCTGCGCATCGTTGAAGTAAGCCGGAACAGTGATCACCGCCTGTGTAACCGGCTCACCCAGGTAAGCCTCAGCATCCGCCTTGATCTTTGCCAGGATCATGGCCGAGATCTCGGGCGGGGAATACTCTTTTTCACCAAGTATCACGCGTATGTCGCCATTGGAGGCCGGCATCGCTTTGTATGGGATGCGCGGGAGGGTGCGTTGTACTTCGGCATCCTCATATTTGCGTCCCATGAAACGTTTGATCGAAAAAACCGTATTTTCCGAATTAATAATTGCCTGGTTGCGCGCCACCCGTCCCACAAGCCGTTCGTGGTTTTTGTTGACTGCGACCACGGATGGTACCAGCCTTTCGCCTTCCGCGGATGGAATGACGACCGGCTCGTTGCCCACCATCACCGCGCCGACCGAGTTGGTAGTGCCGAGATCAATTCCTATGATTTTTGACACGATTACTCCTCGTAGGGTCAAACGTCGAACGTCCAATGTCTGACGTTTGACATTTGACATTTGACGTTATTGCGCCACTCTCACCATTGCCGGACGTATAACCCGCTCGCCGAGCATGTATCCATTTTGAACGATGGCGATCACCTGTCCGCTTTCGTGTTCGTTGCTCGCTTCCTGCGAAATGGCCTCGTGTATGTTCGGGTCGAACATCTGACCCTCAGCCTCGATCCGCTTTATGCCCTCGGCCTCCAGGATGGACTGGAGCTTGCGATAGATCAACTCAATACCCTCCACCCATGCCAGGTCAGCGGGACGGGATTGCAACGCCCGCTCGAGGTCGTCCAGGACGGGCAGGTAACGTTTGAGGATGTTCCCCGCCGCGCTCTGATAGACCTCAGCCTGCTCGCGTTCGATGCGCCTCTTGTAGTTGGCGAAATCGGCCGCGGCGCGTTGCCAGCCATCTTTATATTCAGCGGCTTGCGCCTGGATTTCTTCGAGTTGCTTTTGCAGCGTTTCGAACTCTTCCAGTGAAACAGCCGGTACAGCTTGTGTGGGCGTTTTGCCTTCCTTTTCGTTCTCGGGTTCGATGGTTTGTCGCGTCTTTTTACTGCTCATTGTTATGATTCATCTCCAACCATAGTTTCAGATACCAGTCCGCTTAACAGGTCAGCCATAAAGCGGACGGTGGGAATGGTACGGGCGTAGGACATGCGCATTGGGCCGAAGACACCCAGCGCGCCGGTTGCCATCCCCGGGATACCGTAGCGGGCCAGAACGACGGAACACTGCCTGAGTTCTTCCCATTCACCTTCGCCGCCAATCAGGACTTGCACCCCTCCCACGTGACTGTTGACCATCGTGCGGGTCAGCAAATCCTGGAGCAGGGTGCGCTCCTCGAACAGTCGAATAGCGCGGCGGGCATCATCTGACTCGATGAATTCCGGCTCGGAAAGGACGTTGGTCAAGCCATCCAGATAAATCTCACCGGAGGCGCGCTGCTCACCGCGATTCATGTCCTGCAAGACCAGAGTCAAGATATCCTTTTCCAACGCGTCCCCGCTCAAGATGATGCTGGCCAATTCCTCCGTCGTTCGACTTTGGCAAACCTCGTTGAGGCGGTTGGCGGCTTTGCTGAGTTGATCTTGCAAGACCGGCTCGGCCAGGGTCAAGATCTGTTGGCTCACTTCCCCACCGACCAGCACCAGCACCATCAACACCTGGCGTCCCTGGGTGGAAATCAACTCGAGATGCTTATAGCGGGCCCGCTCGGTGTGCGGTGCAGTGATCAGTGAGGCGGCGCGGGATTGATGCGCCAGAATGGAAGCCGCCAGGTGCATCCATTGCTCCACGTCTTGTCGCGCCTGATAGAACTGGTGACTGATAGTATTCCGGGTGGCATCCGGCAGGTCGGTCTGGTAGACAAAGTGGGTGACGAAATAACGATAGCCTTCTTCGGTCGGGACGCGCCCGGCGGAGGTATGCGGTTGGCGCAGATAGCCGGCCTCGGTCAGCGCGGCCATCTCGTTGCGGATGGTCGCCGAACTCATATTGAGCTTACAGCGCTCGATCAGGTTCTTCGAGCCGACCGGCTGGGCCGTCTCGATATAGTCGCGCACCACCAAGCTGAGGATCAATTTCTGGCGTTCGGTTAGTTCATCCATCTCATCTCAATATTTTAGCACTCCAAGTGCGCGAGTGCTAAAAGACAATGTACAATCATATCATGGCTAAAAAGAGGCGTCAATAAGAGGAGCGTTAGAATGCGCAGAATCAGGCGGATGTGGCGTAGATCAGCTCACCGCCGCCAGAATTGGAACAGTTGCAGCCCCAAACCAGCCAGGTTGAGCGGGATTCCCAACCCGTTCGCGATCAATAAGACAGACTTCCAAAACAGGTCATTGATAAACGGCACGTACCACAGCACCAGAAATACGATCCAGACCAACGCGCCGCGCGTTTCGGCCATTCTGAGACGGACCTCCCGGTTCAGGTACGGCTCGATCGCCCCATAACCGTCGAAAGGCGGGAGCGGGATCAGGTTGAGCAGCGCGGCGGTGATTTGCAGCAAGGCCAGAAAAGCCAGCCCGGGCCAGACGCCCCCGCTCGTCACCGGCGATAGGCGCAAGATGACTGCCAGAATGATGCCCAGGAGAAAGTTTGAGACCGGTCCGGCCAGTGAAACGGCGCTCACCCAGCGGCTGCTCCGCAGCCGCCAGGTCTCGATGTAAACCGCCCCACCCGGTAACCCAATCCCACCCAACAACAGGAACAGGAGCGGCAGGAGCAGCGAATAGAGCGGATGGGTGTATTTCAGCGGGTTAAAAGTCAGGTAGCCCTTCTCGCGCACGCTGGTATCGCCGCCCAGATAAGCCACCAGCGCGTGGGAAAACTCGTGCAAGCAGAGTGAAAAGACCCAGCCGATGAGTACAATCAAAAAGGTCATTATTTAGTTACTCTGTATAGCCTTTTGGGGTGTCCGGCGCCATCCCAGGCGCTAAGACAAGGATAATTTACCCTAACAGAAATTGTTCCACAGCGTGGACAAATACTTTCGCCGCATCGAGTATTTCCTCTGCCTGTGCTTCGTCCAGGGTGAGCAATTCGCGATAATCCCCAATCTGGCGCAAGTCGAAAGCGCGGTGCAACACCTTGCTCATTTCCTTCGGAAATTTTCCCGGCCTGACGAAATGCTCGTCGAAGAGAGCAATCACTCCACTGTGTTTGGAAGTTCCCACGCCTACCTTGATTAGAAGCGCCAATACCATGTAAAACATGGCATAGTAAGCGCGATTCACGACACTCGCTGGAGTACCACCCTGATCGAATAGAAGTTCGGCGTCATGCAACGTCTCTCGGGCGCGCTCGAGGCGATAGGCAATCAAGCCTTGTTTGTCGAAGGTTTTATCGCTCATGCAGTCACCCCCTCGCGCTGGACTGCCTGATAGAACGGTGAAGCAGCCAGGCGCGCAACTTCCCCCTTCGTTGCAGGCACGACCGAAAGCACCACGCCAGCCTCAAAGCCTATTTCCCAGGCAATATCGAGGGCGGTGTCCAACGTGGCTTTTTCCAGATTGGGGAGCACCACGAACAGATCAATATCCGAGCCGGGAACAGCATCCCCGCGCGCCTGCGAGCCGAACAGTGTAACCTGTACCGGCTGCATCAGAATTGCAGATAAGCGACGGCGGTATTCTTTCGCAAAACGAAGAGCATTTGGTTTAGGTGACATACTAAAACTATTATACGCCTATTCGCACTACGAATACCCATTTGGATGCGTACGGGTCAAATTCCAAATTCTTCACGCGCCTGCTCCAGCGGGATCCCTATGGTGCGTTTTTTGGCTTCCAGGAGTCTTTTTTTCATCACCCTGCTCTTGAGCAAATGAGCAGTCTCTTGCTCGGACTCGATTTCACGCCAGAGTTCGATGGGCACAATAACACTGGTCGTTTGACCTTTTTCGTCAGAAATATACTGAATACTTGCCTGTGCCATATCAGCCTCTCGATCTACGACATTATTTTAGCATATATCCTTTTGGATGCGTGCGGTGCCACTCCCAGGCGCTGGCGACGATGTTTTCCAAATCTGGATGTTGCGGCTGCCAGCCCAGCTCGCGGCGGATTTTCCCGGAAGCGGCCACCAGCCTGGCTGCGTCGCCATTCCGGCGCGGAGATTCGACGACCGGGATCGGGTGACCGGTCACGCGGCGGGCGCTCTCGACCACATCACGCACCGAGTAGCCGTTGCCGTTGCCCAGGTTGTAAATTAGCCTGTCATGCTTCCCCAACGCATCCAGCGCCAGCAGGTGCGCCGAGACCAGGTCGCTGATATGGATGTAATCGCGGATAGCAGTGCCGTCCGGCGTGGGATAGTTCGTGCCGTAGATGTAGGCCGCCTCCGCCTGGCCAAGGGCAACGCGCAGCACGAGCGGGATGAGGTGCGATTCGGGCTGGTGCGCCTCGCCGCGTTCGGGCAGCGCGCCGGCGGCGTTGAAATAGCGCAGGGCGGCGTAATGCAAGCCGTGGATTCTGCGATACCATTCCAGCGTATTCTCGATCGCCAGCTTGGTGTAGCCGTAGACGTTGACCGGATCGAGAGGCGAATCTTCGCCCAACGGCGCGTCGCTGGAGGCATAGACTGCCGCGGTCGAGGAGAGCACGAAACGGCGCACACCGGCGCGGGTCGCGGCTTCGATCAGGTGCAGCGAGTTGACCAGGTTATTATGGAAAAACTTGCCAGGCTCGTTCATGCTCTCGCCGGCCTCGATGAAGGCGGCAAAGTGCATCACGGCCGCGTATTTCTCATTCCTGAGCGCGGCGGTTAGCGTATCACCATCCGCCAAATCGGCATGGATGAAGAGCGCCCCCTGCGGCACTGCCTGACGGTAGCCGGTGATGAGTGAATCGTAGACGGTGACCGTATGCCCGGCTTTGAGCAAGGTTTCTGTTGTGGCCGAGCCGATGTATCCTGCTCCGCCGGTGACAAAGATATTCATAAGATTCTCCCGATTAGTATTACAGTGCAATGTTCTGGAAAAACTCTTTAGCGTGTCACCCTGAGGGCGCGTTCCTTCGGCTTCGCTCAGGACAAGTCTGTGCGCCCGAAGGGTCTCCACGCCGCAAACGGGAGATTCTTCGCGCCCCGAAAGAGCATCGTGGCGCTCACATCGTCCCGATGTCCTTCGGGAGAATGACACAGGAAACAGCAACCTTGCGCTGTAACTGACCATTCGCTGAAATTAAAATGACTTTCGCGAATTTCTTCCGAAAAAGCCGGTTTTTGCCGCAAATTTCGCTGAACTGTGCCAAAAATCACTGCGAATTTCCATGTCCTTGCCTAGCGCCTTGACCACGTCACAAGGCGACCACCATATATGGCATTGTTGAAATTTGCACCCCTATATATGGCGTTAAATAAATTCGTGATTTCAAATTTTTTTCAGCGAATGGTGAGCTGTAATATTAGGCCTTCGGCAAATTTGACGCAGACGAGAGCGGACACCTGAACTTGCGCCATGTGCAAGTGTAAACGCGGATTCTTTTTGCTTTTTATTTCCGCGTCAATCCGCGTTATCCGCGTCCTATAAATTTGGTTTTCGCATGTGCCAATCAGTGACCTGTTGATAAGCGTGCGCCATGCGTAGCAGCAGATCCTCGCGGAAGTGCCTGCCCATCAACTGCATCCCAATCGGCAGGCCAGCGCCATCAAACCCGACCGGGAAGGCCAGCCCTGGCACGCCGGCCAGATTCGCGGGCAGGGTGAACACGTCCTCGAGGTACATCGCCAGCGGGTCATCGCGGTGGGCGCCGATGGGGAAAGCCGTGGTCGGGGCGACCGGCGCGGCGATCACCTCCACCTGCTCGAAGGCCTGCTCGAAATCGCGCTGGATGAGCGTGCGTACCTTTTGCGCCTGGCCGTAATAGGCGTAGTAATAGCCCGCCGAGAGCGCGTACGTGCCGAGCATGATGCGCCGCTCGACCTCCGCGCCGAACTTGCGCCCCCGTGTGCGATAAAAGATATCCCACATGCTCTCGGCCTGGATGCGTGGCCCGTAGCGGATGCCGTCGTAACGGGCCAGGTTGGCCGAGGCTTCTGCCGGGGCGATGATGTAATAGACCGGCAGGGCGTATTCGCTGTGCGGCAGGCTGATCTCGTGGACTTCCGCGCCCAGGCCTTCCAGCGCGCCGATAGCCTTGCGGACACCCGCCTCGACTTCGGCCTGGATGCCGCGCACGAAATATTCCTTCGGCACGCCGATGCGCAACCCGCGTAGGGGCGGGGCTAGCCCCCGCCCAGGGGCGACCGCAAGCCCAGGGGCGACCGCAAGAGTCGCCCCTACCAAATCAATTGTCGGCACCGCCACATCCTGCGTTGTCGCATCCAGCGCATCCCGCCCGGCCATAATCGAAAACAATAAGGCTACATCTTCAGCCGTGCGCCCAAGCGCGCCGACGCAATCCAGCGAGGAGCCATAAGCCACCAGCCCGTAGCGCGAGACGCGCCCGTAGGTGGGCTTGAGACCGGTCACGCCGCAGAACGAGGCCGGCTGCCTCACACTGCCGCCGGTATCCGTGCCCAATGCGACCGGAATCATGCGCGCCGCCACTGCCGCCGCGCTTCCGCCCGAAGAGCCGCCCGGGACGCGAGATGTATCCCACGGATTATGCGTCACACCGTAGGCCGAATTTTCAGTCGAAGAACCCATCGCAAATTCGTCGGTATTGGTCTTGCCGATGACAATCGCCCCGGCCTCTTGCAAACGTTTCACTGCCGTAGCCGTAAATGGTGGGACGAAGCCCTCGAGGATCTTCGAGCCAGCCGTACAGGGCAGACCCTCGACGGTGAGGACATCTTTGATTGCGAGGGGAATACCAAGC
This sequence comes from uncultured Chloroflexus sp., assembly GCA_964618215.1. Classification (GTDB taxonomy): domain Bacteria; phylum Chloroflexota; class Anaerolineae; order Anaerolineales; family Villigracilaceae; genus CG2-30-58-95. Next base: position 9,426 of record CAZTZE010000011.1, on the reverse strand, counting down.
AAGGGCTTCGTAGATTGGGAATTTGTCTTGCGCAGTGCGGCAAGTTCGCGGTCGGCAGCTTCGGCTTGTATCAGCGCGGATTCGGCTGCGAGATGCAGAAAGGCGTGCAGGGATGGTTCCAATCGTTGGATGCGCGCCAGGCAGGCGCGCGTCAGCTCGCGGCTGGAAGTCTCGCCGTGACGAAGGGCGGAGATGGCTTGCGTGAGGGTAAGGTCGGTGAGTTCCATAACAACAGAAACCAGTAACGAGAAATAAGTAAAAAGTTAAACTCGTTTCTCGTCACTCGAATACAGGCGGTATCTTGAATTGCCCCTGCTCCACTTCCGGCGCGTTCTCGAACAAAGCCTCGCGGCTCAAGCCGGGACGCGACTCGTCGGCGCGCATGGGACTGCCTCCGCTCAACACGCTGGAGGTGGGGGCGATATCTGTCGTATCCAATTCCTGGAGTTTGCGGATGTAATCCAGGATGGCCGAAAGCTGCTGGCGGTAGCGGGTTTTTTCTTCCGCGCTCAACTCCAGCCGCGCCAGTGTAGCGATGTGTTCGACTTCTTCAAGGGAAAAGGGCATGGGTCACATTATACGTTAAAACGTTCGAACGTTCCAACGTGGGAGTTTTTCAACGCCATCCCGCCGCATACCATCTTAGATACTCCTCCACGTGCGCCTTCCAGTAAACTTCCTCGTGGTAACCGGGATAGAGATGCCATTCATGCGGGATATTTTCTTGATCGAGCAGTTCTTCCAGCCAGAGGGCAGTTTCCAGCTCACGGTCGTTATCCCCGATGTCGAGATAGATGCGCGGCAGGGATTCGGGCGGGATGGCCGCCAGCCAGTCGTCAATGCGCCCGCTGTCCGCCCAGAAGACGACCGGCGAGTGCGCGCCGAAGGCCGCGAACAAGTCTGGCCGGGTCAGGCCGAGATGGATGGCCCAGCCCGCGCCGCGCGAAAGCCCGCCGACGGCGCGCCGCGCGCGGTCGGGGAGGGTACGGTAATGGGCATCTACATAGGGCAGCAGCTCCTCGGTCAAGGCCTGGCCGAAGCCGTATTCGCCCGGCTGTTTCCAGAATGGGTCATAGGGCATGACGATAATGAACGGCGGCGCATCACCTGCCGCGATCAACCGGTCGGCTGTGGCCGGCGCGCCGAGGCGAAGCCACTGGTCGTTGGCATAAGCCTGGCCGTGTAAAAGATAAAGCATAGGGTAGCGCTGATCTACATGCTCAGCGTAACAAGGCGGCAGGTAGAGGATGAATTTCAGCGTGTCTGGCAGGTATTGACTGGGCAAGTTATCCGCCTCTATCCGGCCAGGGAGGCTGAGGCAATCGGCGCTGGGAGAAGGGGTGAGAGGCCGCCGGGGATCAGGTGAGATTGGGGGCAGGGAGGCAGTGGAAAATGGGGGCAGGGGGGAAGGGGCGACGGGTAGAATCGGCCTCGCAACCGGCGCGCAGGCTGAAAGTCCGGAAAGAACCGCTGCCGCAAGGATCAGAATCAACATGTTGTGCAGATCATTCTTGCGCATTACGTTTTACTCGTTACGCATCTCTCTATCTGCTTGACGTTTATTCATAGTTCGCATTATACTCACATCCGCCGGGGTGTAGCGCAGTTGGCAGCGCACCGCGTTTGGGACGCGGGGGTCGGCGGTTCGAGTCCGCCCACCCCGACTGAGGCCGCCGGGAGCAAACAAGCTCTCGGCGGCTGCGCTTTGCCGCAGGCCTATTTGGTAGTAAAATTATGGTTGCGTCGCATATCTCTCTGAGGAGTGGAGGTCATTTGGATGAGAATCATTGACAAAACCCCCTATCAATTCGAGAGTGGTAAGATCAACCTGTTTGACCAACTCAAAGCCACGCTGAAATACGGGGCGGATTGGCTTGAAGAAATCAAATCCCAGAAGACAGTAATTGCCCATCTCGAAAATGCGCTGGATAACAGTTATACGCTGCTGCGCAACGTGACCCTGGCCGGCCTGAGCGTCACCATTCCCCTCATCCTGGTTGGTCCGAGCGGCATTTACGTGATGTACACCACGGCATTGCAGGGCATGTACCGGGCAAAAGGGGATGCCTGGGGAACGCTCGAAGGCTATAACTTTATACCCGCGAGCATCAATTTACTCACCCGAACGGCACAGATGGGACGCGCCGTGCAGGTTTTTCTGGAGCGACAGGGATACCCAAGCACGACGCCGATCGAAGCGGTGTTGCTCGCCACCGAGCCTGGCTTGCACGTGGACAGCATCCGCCCCATCGTCCGTGTGGTTCTGAGTGATGCGTTGGAGCGTTTCGCGGCCTCGATTACCCAGGCGCATGTAGTATTCAGCGCCGAGGCGGTCGACGACATCCTCAACCGTATCACCAACTCACCTCCGGTCTTGTGCGCAGCACCTACTCGGCAAGAGCCGCACGAACCTCAGGCCGCCCAAAGCGAAGCGTCGAGCGCCAAAACCGAATACGCCCAGCCGCTTTCCTGGGAGGCTGACACTCTCGGCCTGGACTCCACGCAGGACTCTATGGACGGGCAAGCCCCGGCGGCCGGCGGCCTGCTCCTGCCTGAGTTGGAAACCCCCGCGCCGGGCCAACCCGGCGCAGCAGCCCGTTCGAAAAAATTGCCCTTTTCAGGTAAACAGTGGTCTTTCTTGATCGTCTTTATCGTTGTCGAGATCATCATCCTGATCGCATTTGTCGTCCTGGTCATCTCGAACTTGTAAGCCAACGGTGGACATCCCTTTGAAGCCGCCCTTCCTTTCGATCATTATCCCGGCCTATAACGAAGAACAGCGCCTGCCTCATGCCCTGGGGCAGGTCTTTGCGTTTCTGGAGAGGCAGACTTACGTTGCTGAAGTGCTCTTAATCGAAAACGGGAGCACGGATGGCACACTCCAATTGGCGCAGAAATTTACCCAGCATTACCCAAGCTTGCGCGTCTTCCACGAACCCGGGCGCGGCAAAGGACAGGCAATCCGCCGCGGGATGGTGGAAGCGCGCGGTGAATACCGTTTTGTGTGTGACGTTGATCTTTCCATGCCGGTGGAAGAGATCAACCTCTTCCTCCCGCCGCGGCTGACCGATCTTGATATCGCCATCGCCTCGCGCGAGGCCCCAGGCGCAGTGCGCTATAACGAACCATATTACCGTCACCTGACCGGGCGCGTCTTCAATTTCCTCATCCGCCGGCTCGTCCTGCCCGGCATCCAGGATACCCAATGCGGATTCAAATGTTTCCGCGCCGCGGTGGCCGACGATGTCTTTCGCTACCAAACCTTGAGCGGCTGGTCGTTCGATGTCGAAATCCTGCACATCGCCCGCCAGCGCGGCTATCGCATCACCGAAGTCCCCATCCACTGGTATTTCAGCCCCGAAAGCAAGATCCACATCCTGCGCGATTCCTGGCGCATGTTCCTCGACCTGCTGGCCATCCGTTTTAATGCCTGGCGGGGTGTTTATGACGCCAAGGATTGACCCGGCCAGCGACAACGAATGCCGTCTCGCACCGGCGTGCCGCCGTTGTTCGCGGCACGAACGGTGCTTCGCTCTGCCCGAATTTCCCCACTTGCGCTACGAGCGGTCACTCTGGAAAAGCGGCTTAGGTTGTGTCGGGGGAATTGACGAGGCTGGACGCGGCGCGCTTGCCGGCCCGGTGGCTGCCGCGGTGGTCATCCTTCCGCCGGATGCGTCCCTTTCGCGCCGAGTAGGTGCTGCGCAGACCTTGCGCGGGGTGCGCGATTCCAAGCAGATGACACCGCTTCAGCGTAAAGCCTGGGCACCGCGCATCCAGGAAATTGCCCTGGCCTGGGGCGTGGGCTTTGCCTCCGCCGGGGAGATTGACAGCCTGGGCATCCTCCCGGCCACGAAGTTGGCCGTCACGCGCGCCCTGGATTCCTTGTCCCTGGCTCCTGATTACCTGATCACTGACTATCTGCTGCTGCCCAATTGCCCCCTGCCGCAAACGGCGCTGGTCAAGGGCGACCGCCGCTCGCTGACCGTCGCTGCCGCCTCGGTGCTGGCCAAGACCGCCCGCGACGCCTTGATGAGAGAATTCGATGGGGAATACCCCGGCTACGGTTACGCCCGCCATAAAGGCTACGGCACGCCGCAGCACCAGGAAGCCATCCGGCGGATGGGATTGTGCGAAATCCATCGGAAAAGCTTTGCGATACACACAGTCCATTAAAAATAAGGCTCTTCGGGATTCGTCGTGATCCGGCGGCACATGTAGGACAAATTGCCAATTTGTCCCACGCCTTACCAGCATATGAGGTGGTCTATCACGGCGATTCCCAGAGAGTCAAAATAAAGGTTCATTGGGAATCTCCGCGGTGGCTACCCAAATGCAGGGTGAGATTAATCTCGCATTACCACGGTGGCTACCCAAATGTAGAGCGAGATTAATCTCGCATTACCGCCGACCGCCAGATATGCTGGTCTATCACGGCAATTCCCAGAGAGTCAAGATAAAGAGGGATCACTTTGCTATAACGTGGTTGGAATAGTGCGAGTATATTACCCGCCATCTACGCCGGCAGGTATGCCCCCTTCGGGGGTGCTATCGCGAAAACCTGCCCACATATGGGGGCATCAAGGATGCCATTCTAGCGACCACGTGAAAGTGCATTGATACCCGATTTACTGTGGAGCTACCCATTCGCGCCGGCGCAAGAAGAATTTGGTGATCTCTTCCGAAATCGCCGGGATCAGCGCCAGGCCGAAGACCACACTCCATTCACGCAGTGAAAGGAAATGTGTGTTGAAAATCGGCTGGAAGAACGGCACGCCGATCACCAGCAGCAGCAAAGCAATCTATTATTCAACCACCCGGCTGGCAGCGCGGCGCAGGCGGTCGTCAATCGCCAGGCCCAGCCCCTGCCGCCCAAAGCCGCGCGCCAGGATGACCTCCGCGCCCTGTTCGTCCAGCCAGCGCATTCCGGCGAATAGATTGCGGGCAACCTGCGCCAAATCATCCGCCGCACCGAGGGGGAAAATGAGGGCGGGCAGCTCTGCCGGTAGGCCTTCGGCAAAAAATCCCCTGTCCTGGTCGGCAATCAACAATCCCACCTTTTTGCCTTCGTCGAGAAACTTATGCGCCAGTTGCCCCATCTGTTCCAGCGTTCTGGCAGTCGTGGGCGAAGCGCACAGGATCAGTTCGGCTCTTGGGGCGTAGTGTTTATCCAGCAGGCCGGGCGAAATCTGCGCCGTTTTCCCCGTAGGCATTCGGTCGGAAAACGGCGACGAACCAGTCTCGCCGCGTAATTCCACCGCGCCGATGAGCGCCTCCAGCGCTTCGCGTGAAACCCCGCCGGGACGCAGGATGAGAGGCGGCGTGCGGGTCACGTCCAGCACGGTCGATTCGACGCCAATGGTCGTCGGCCCGCCGTCCAGGATCAGGTCAATCCGCCCATCGAGATCGTGCAGAACGTGCTGCGCGGTGGTGGGACTGGCGCGGCCGAAGCGATTGGCCGAAGGCGCGGCGATTGGCGTTCCCGTCGCCTGCAAGAGCGCCAGCGCCACCGGGTGGGCCGGGACGCGCACCGCCGCAGTTTCCAATCCGGCAGTCACGCTCAACGGCACGGCCGCGCCGCGCGGCAAGATCAGCGTCAGCGCGCCGGGCCAGAAGGCGCGCGCCAGTTCATGCGCGATGGACGGCGCAGCGCGCGTCACGCGTGGCAGGTCGTCCGCCGTGGCCAGGTGAATGATGAGCGGGTCTTCCGCCGGGCGGCCTTTGGCTGCGAAGATGCTCGCCACGGCTGCGGCATCCAGGGCATTGGCGCCCAGGCCATAGACCGTCTCGGTGGGAAAGGCGACCAGGCCACCGCGTTGGATTTCAGCGGCGGCCTGGGCGATGATCTCAGCTTCGGGGGATTGCGGATGGACGCGCAGGATGCGGGTGATCATGTTGTAGATTTATGGTAGCCAGTAGGCTACCATTAGTGTCTGTGTCTCGATTCAACCGGTGCGACGGCGCAGCCACCATTTTTCCAGTTCCACGCCCCAGAAAACGACCGTGCTCAAGAGCAGGCTGACGGCCAGGTCAACAGGCGAGAGGCTAGTGGTCTTGAAAATTTCCTGCATGAATGGCAGGTAGACAACTGCAAGTTGCAGGATAAAGGTCAGCAGCACCGCGCCCAGAAGCATCTTATTGGACAACAGGCCAATCTTGAAGAGAGAATCCCGCTCGGAGCGGATGGCCAGAGCGTGTCCCATCTGGGAAAGCGTCAGGGTGGTGAAGACCATCGTCTGCCAGCCCGCGTCGCCGACTTTCCAAAACCAGAAGCCCATGAACAGAGAGACCGATCCCATCAGAAGACCCACCCAGAGAATATGGCGGCCCATGCCGCGCCCGAAGATATTTTCCTTCGGGGGGAATGGCGGGCGGCGCATGATGTCCCGTTCGGCAGGCTCCACGGCCAGCGCCAGACCCGGCAGGCCGTCGGTGACCAAGTTGACCCACAGGATTTGCAAAGGCAGCAGCGGCAGCGGCATGCCCAGGAATTGGGCGAGCAGCATGGTCCAGATCTCGCCGGAGTTGGAGGTCACGATGTACTTGATGAATTTGCGGATATTGTCGTAGATGGTTCGCCCCTCTTCCACAGCGGCGACAATCGTGGCGAAGTTGTCATCCAGCAGCACCATATCTGCGGCTTCTTTGGAAACGTCGGTGCCGGTGATGCCCATGGCCACGCCGATATCGGATTTCTTGAGCGCCGGGGCGTCGTTGACGCCGTCGCCGGTCATGGCGACGATGTGGCCTTTATCCTGCAGGGCCTGGACGATTTTGAGTTTATGTTCCGGCGAGACGCGCGCATACACCGACACGCTCTCGACAACGTTTTCCAGTTCCTCCACCGACATGCCTTCGAGATCATGTCCGGTCAGCACCTTACCCTGGGCGGCAATGCTCAGTTCCCTGGCAATATATTGCGCCGTCAGCGGGTGATCGCCGGTGATCATCACCGGGCGGATGCCGGCCGTCTTGCAGGTTTGCACAGAAACCTTGACCTCCGGGCGCGGCGGGTCAACCATCCCGATCAGGCCGATGAAGGTCAGATCCTGTTCCAGGCTGGTCTCGTCAACTTTTTCCGGCAGGGCAGAGAGGGCGCGGAAGGCCACACCCAGCACGCGCTGCCCGTCCTGCGCAAAACTACTGTTGGAGGCCAGAATGCGCTGGCGCAGTTCAGCGGTCAGCGGCACGGCCTGGTCGCCGGCCCAAACGTAAGAGGCGAGGGGCAGCATCTCATCCACCGCTCCCTTGCAAAAAGCGACATAAGGCGCGTTGCGCCAGGGGGTGTCGTTCTGCTCCACCAAAACATCGACGCGGTGCACAGTGGTCATGCGCTTGCGTTCCGAAGTAAAGGGCGCTTCGGCGATGCGCGGCCAGTACTGGTCAAGGGTGGGTTTCAACATGCCAAGCTGGGCGGCAGCAATAATCAATGCGCCCTCGGTCGGGTCGCCAATGGCTTTGTATCGGCCTTTGCCATCCTCGCTGGCTTCCAGGACGGCGTCGTTGCATAAGGCCGCGGCTTTGACCAGCAGTCCCAGGCTGCGCACCTGCGGCTTTACCTGCGGCGTCATTTCGGCGTCCAGCACCGCTACGCCTTTGCGTAATAAAGTGTCAATATGTTGCGATTCGCCCAACACGTCCAGCACGGTGACAGCCATGCGGTTTTCGGTCAGTGTGCCGGTTTTGTCGGAGCAGATAACCGTGACCGAGCCAAGCGTCTCCACGGCCGGCAGTTTGCGGATCAGGGCGCGGCGTTTGAGCATCCGCTGCGCGCCCAGCGCCAGCGCGATGGTGACTACGGCCGGCAGGCCCTCCGGCACAGCCGCCACAGCCATGCCGATGGCGGTCAGGAACATCAATTTCAAGTCTTCGCCGCGCAGCACGCCCAGCGCAAAAACCAGCGCGACGATCGCCAGGGCGGCGATGGCCAGGCCGTGCCCAAGTTGTTCCAAGCGCCGCTGGAGGGGCGTGGGTTCGCGTTCCACCGTCTGGATCATCTCGGCGATGCGGCCCAGTTCGGTGCGCATACCCGTCCCGGTGATGACGGCCAGTCCGCGCCCGTAGGTGATGACCGTACCCATAAAGATCATGTTCCGCTGGTCGCCGAGGGGCAGGTAGTCGCCAGCCAGCGCGCCGGTGTGTTTTTCCACTGGCTCGGATTCGCCGGTCAGAGCGGCTTCCTGGATGCGCAGATTGACGCTTTCCAGCAGGCGGCCATCTGCGGGGGCAAATCCGCCCGCCTCCAAAAGTACGATGTCGCCCGGAACCAGATCGCGCGCCGAAATTTCCTGAACATGTCCATCGCGGTGCACTTTGACCGTCGGCACGGCCATCTTTTTCAGGGCGGCCATCGCTTTTTCGGCGCGATATTCCTGCGTCACGCCCAGGGCGGCGTTGAGAACAACAATGGCCAGAATGGCGATGGCGTCTTTATAGTCGCCCAGCGCGGCTGAAATGACGGCCGCGATGATCAGGATCACCACCATGATGGCCGTCAATTGTTCCCACAAAATGAGCCAGACGCTCTTGACGCCGCGTTCGATCAACTCGTTCGGCCCGTATTCCGCCAAGCGGCGGGCGGTTTCTGTGGGCGTCAGGCCGCTTGCCCATGTTTCGAGACGCGCAAGCGTCTCATCAACGGTCAGGGTGTGCCAACGTTCCATCTTATTATTGGGATTGTCGCTGGCAGGCGAAACGGATTTTCTCATTGAAGGTTTCTCCATCGTTAAATGTTTTGCGACAAAGGGCGTTGTCGTATTGCTCTACAAAGTGTCCGAATAACGCAAAAAATCGCGAGCTTCATCGAGCACAGCCTCGCTTAAACGATCCAACCCATGCCATTCGGCGGCAGAGTTAGGCATCAAGCTTTGTGGTTTCCTGTTCGCCGGGAGGAAAAGATGCGGCGGAGAAGTGTCCAGCCAAGAACAAACCCATAGCCGAACAGCAGCCCAACATCCAGCAGAAGAAAGATCAAATTGTATTTCATACGCGGCTCCTCTACCTATACAAACACAAGCGAGACCACCAGGTGGCGGTCTCGCTGACGCTCCAATGCGCACATACGACCGGGAGCCTGCCTTGCGCGTTCACGCCCAAGTCCCAGCTCCGTGATGACGGCCGTACGTCCTGCCCGGCGGGCAGGCGCTACTCCCCGACAATGAAAGGGTATTCTGAGTAAAAGGCGTCTCCGCCATCCTCATTGGTGTATAATGCCGAAGGTGGGAATCGAACCCACAATCCCGAAGGAACACGAGTTTGAGTCGTGCGCGTCTGCCTGTTCCGCCACTCCGGCCTGTGACGCAAATTGTCAATTTGCGCTACGCACACGAAGTATAACCAATCCCTCTCTGAAGGTCAAGATGAAACTTGGAATTTGTTAGCCCAAAGTAGTAAAGTCCCCTTCTACCAAAGTTAAAATGTCCCCTTCAA
>CAZTZE010000010.1:0-95571 GCA_964618215.1 uncultured Chloroflexus sp. | reverse complement strand
GCCAGGAACATCCCGACTGGGAAGACTCGATTGAATGGCGCAACGCGAGAGAAGCCCTGCAACGTACTCGCGTCATGCGGAGCCTGCTGGAATGGCTACTGCCTTCGATCATGCCCTCGCTCGTTTCATAAGCGAATGTCCTTATAACGCGCCGCATCATCCTGAGGTCTCCAATTTCCCCCATCACGTTCATCAAGCGGATGGAAAGGTTATTCCTTCCGCCCTCACCGGCAATCCCGAAGACGATCTGGGCGAGGTACGTCGCGAAATCGAGAGCCTTCTCGACCGTTAACCACCTGGAGCGCGGTGATAAACGGTGCCTCTCTCTATTCTGGGGCAGGCCGCCCACGCCGAAGAAGGGACGCCGCAGTTTCAGAACCAGCACATGGTTGTGGTGGTGTTTGGGGAGGAGGGGGAGTAGGAGAGTGGTATAATGTGTCCACTATTGTAGATACAATTGGAGGGCACTATGGTAACTGTAGGAATTCGCGAACTCAAACAGCAGGCCAGCCAGTTAGTCCGCCTTGTGCGCGAGAGTGGGAGTGAAGTTCAGGTCACCCACCACGGAAAAGTTGTGGCCCTGCTCATTCCGGTCAGGCGCGCCGCTGGTGAAGAAGAAGCCAGCGCCTGGAGCGAACTCGATCACCTGGCAGCCGAGATCGGGGCGCGCTGGCCTAAAGGTGTTTCTGCCGCGCAGGCCGTATCCGAGGGACGACGATGACCTTGCAACCACCTCAAGGAGGAAATTTTGTCGTGGTGGATGCCAGTGTCTGGGTGGCGCGGCTGGTGCCGCAGGATGTTTTTTACGAACCGGTGAAAGCGTGGCTGGCTGCCCAACGCGCCGAAGGCAGAGAATTCCTCGCTCCCGCTCTTCTGCTGGCCGAAGTTGCTGGCGCCGTCAGCCGCCGCTGCGGGGACACGTCCCTGGCGCTGAAAGCCATCCAAAAACTAGAAAAGCTGCCCGGTTTGCGCCTGGTGGAGATGGACAACTCTCTCTTGCGTGAAGCCGCCAAACTCGCTGCGCTACTCGGTCTGCGCGGTGCGGACTCGACCTATGTCGCCGTTGCCAGCCGCCTTGACCTGCCGCTCGTGACGCTCGATACTGATCAACGCGAGCGGGCAGTGGGGCATATCGTCATTCAAACCATCGAAACGCCTTAATTTTTTGAAAATAGAGATAACTTTCCGCACCAGAACCTGCACCCGCGTCCTGACAGAACCCACCGCCTTCCGCACCGGCGGCAGGCGAAAGAGGAGCAGGAGGATCACGATCAGGCCATAGACGAACGGCCGGAGGATGTCACCGCGCAGTTGGAAGAGATCGCCCTTTTTGGCCCAGGCATAATGCAGCACCACCAGCGGGGCGATCAGATAAATCAAACGGTGCAGCCTAGTCCAATTCTTGCCCAGCCGCCTCATCCAGTATTTGAAAGAAGTAATCGCCAGAGGGAGCAGTAGCAGAAAGGAAGCCGCGCCCACCAGGATAAAGCGCTTCTGGATAATGGCATCCCGGATCAATGGCCAGTTTAGCGCGTAATCCAGCCCCACGAATACGAGCATGTGAAGACTGGCGTACATAAAGGCATACAGGCCGAGGGCGCGCCGCCGCTTGAGGGCTTCCCGCCAGCCGAAAATGGTGTTGAGCGGCGTGCAGGCCAGCGAAAGCACAAGAAGGGTGATTGCAGCGCGGCCAGTGCGCTGTTCCATGTTCTGGATGGGATTGACGCTCAAACGGCCGGTGAAAAAATCGAAGACCAGCAGGATGAGCGGAATCCACGCGCCGAGATGGATGATGACCTGTAGCGGGGTAAATGGTCGTTTCATTTCAGTAATTTTGGCGTAAATCCATACCCTCATACAGGTGCGCGACTTGTTCGGCGTAACCGTTGAACATCAGCGTCTCGCGTCGGCTGAGTTCGCCGATGCGCCGCTCGGTGCCTTGTGACCAGCGCGGGTGAGACACGTTCGGATTGACGTTGGCGTAAAAGCCGTATTCATTGGGTGCAATCGTAGACCACATCGTAGCCGGTTGGTCGGCCATCAACTCGATCTTGACGATGGATTTGATGGACTTGAAGCCGTACTTCCATGGAAGCACCAACCGGATGGGGGCGCCATCCTGAGGCGGTAATGGCTCGCCATACAAGCCGGTCGCCAGGATCGCCAGGTCATTCATAGCCTCGTCCAGGCGCAGGCCTTCCTGATAAGGCCAGGGGTACAATCTGTCTTTTTGACCAGGCATCTCTTGAGGGTCGAGAAGGGTCTCGAAACGGACAAATTTTGCGGCGGAGGTCGGCTCGACTTCTTTGAGCAGGCTTGCGAGCGGGAAGCCCATCCACGGGACGACCATTGACCAGGCTTCCACGCAGCGTAAGCGATAGATGCGCTCTTCGAGAGGAAATTTCTTGATCAGGTCTTCCATTGCATAGATTTTTGGATTGTTCACCAGGCCATAAACTTGCACATCCCAGGGGGATGTCTTGAAATTCTTGGAAAGCTGGGCAACGGCTTCTTTGCTGGTGCTGAACTCATAATAGTTGTTATAGTTCGTCATCTGCTCGTAGGTGTTGAGCGGGTCGCCCAGCTCATCGGTCTTTCCGCTGGCTTGCGCGCCCGCGGATGTGTACGTCCCCGTCAGGCTCGCGGGCGTGGCGGTTCCGCTAGACAGGCGCGGGGCGCAAGCGGCCAGTAACGAACCAGCCGTCACGATCCCCATCGCCTTGAGGAAATCACGGCGCGAGAGGTACAGCGCTTTGGGTGTGATCTCGGAGGGGTGCACCTCTACGGATTTGAATTTATCGCCCATAATAGTCTCCTGACGCCAAGACAAGAATACAATTTGGACTAAAAATATCACCTTTGCGGGAATAAGTCAAATAAGAAGATTCTAAGAGAGGTGTAAGTCTCTCCCCTGTTGTATAATAGGCCTCATGATCGAACTCAACATTCCCGGACGCGGCAGCCTGCAACTGCATCACCTGGTCACCGACGTGAACGGCACGCTGGCCGTGGACGGGCAATTGCTGGACGGGCTGGTCATGAGGATTACCGCCTTGCGCGACCGATTGGCGATTCACTTGTTGACCGCCGACACGCACGGACGCCAGTCCGTCATTGACGAGCAGCTCAACCTGAAAGCGGTGCGTATCCCGCCCGGGAATGAAGCCGCCCAAAAAGCCGACTACGTCCGCCGCCTGGGAGCAGAGACGGTCGTCGCCATCGGACAGGGCACAAACGATGCCGAAATGCTCAAGGCGGCCGCCCTGGGCATCTGCGTGATGTCGCAGGAGGGCGCGGCCGTCGAATCCCTGCTGGCCGCTGACCTGCTCACGCCGGATATCTTTACCGCCCTCGAATTGCTGGATAAGCCCCTACGGATAGTAGCGAGTTTACGCAAATGACCCTGAGTGAAGAAAATCCCTTCCCGGAAGAACCCATCCGCCTGCCGCCTGCACGTCGCAGAAGGGCGCGTCGTTCATTGGTCCCACCCAGCGCCGACGAACGCGCCGGCCTGCTGGCTGAACTGGCCAGGCGCGCCTTTCCTTCATTCGAATTCTTCCTCTTCTCCCTGCTCTGTGGCGCTATCCTGGGCGCGGGATATATCCTGGATTCAGCAAGCCTGCTCCTGCTCGGTATCCTGATCGCGCCGCTGATGACCCCCTGGGTCGGCCTGACGCTGGCGACCGTCACCGGCTCGGCGGGCTTCTTCCTGCAAACGCTGGGCGGGTTGCTCACCGGCGGGCTATTGGTCTTTGGCAGCAGCCTGCTGGCCGGACTGGCGGCGCGCATCTGGATGCCATTGCCTTTCGCACAAGTGGACATTTATTCCCATCTGTGGTGGCCGAACCTGGTCGTCCTGGCGCTGGGCGCGGTGCTGCTGGTCGTTTCTTTCGTCCGCTCGGAAGATAAGCCCTTCCTGCCCAGCGTGATGTTGAGCTACGAACTGTTCCTGCCCTTGAGCGCGGCCGCCTTCGGGCTTGGCAGCGGTTTGGCGAATGCCTGGCAGAACGGCTTGCTGGTCTTCCTCGTCCACCTGGCGTTGGCAACCTTCCTGGGCGTGATCACCCTTGCCATGCTGCGATTTCACCCAGCCACGTTTGCCGGTTACATCCTGGCGATCCTTATCCTCCTGTTGAGCCTGACCGTTACCCTCGGCCTGGCCGGCATGGGGACATACGTCCCGGCGCAAGCTCCTGCGCCCACTCAAACCCCGACTTCCGCGCCCACCCTGGCTCAGGCTGCGACGGTCACACAGTCACGAACCCCGACCATCACGATTACCCCCTCGCCGACCGGCCCGACCGTAACGCCAACGTTGAAGATCCCCGCCACATTGACGCCCACGCCGACCATCACGCCGCAGCCGACGCCGGTCTATGCACGCATTTACTCCGAGCAGTACGGCGGGGCGATCATGCGCGAGTCGCCCGGATTGAACAACCGTGTGGTCTCCAGCCTTGCCAACAACATCATGGTGATCGTCCTGCCGGAGGTCGAAAAAGTGGACGGCTCGATCTGGGTGCATATTTTCGTCCCCGAGCTGAACAAATCCGGCTGGGTGCTGCAATTCCTGCTGGTCACCGCCACACCACTGCCCAACTGGTAAAAAATCTCTCTCTTTGGAGTTTACGCATGCCCATTCATTTTGGCACCGATGGCTGGAGAGCCGTCATCTCTGATACCTTTACATTCAATAACCTGCGCCTCCTGACCCAGGCCATCGCGGATGCAGTCGCCTCCGAGTATTGGGACAAGGCCGGCAACGGCCAAAGCCAGCCTGACCCACGCAAGATGGTCGTCGGCTTCGATACGCGTTTCCTCTCGGATCGCTACGCCGGGGAAGTGGCGCGCGTCCTGGCCGCCAATGGCTATACCGTTTACCTGGCGCAATCCGACGCACCGACGCCCGCCATTTCCTTTGCCGTGCAGCATCTCAACGCCATCGCCGGCGTGATGATCACCGCCTCGCATAACGCCCCGCGCTACAACGGCGTTAAACTCAAGTCAGCCTACGGGGGATCGGCATTGCCCGAACAGTGCCGCCGGGTGGAGGTTTACATCAACGATAACGAGGAGCGGGGCCGAGGTCCGAACCTGATGGATTTCGACCAGGCGCGCCAGGCTGGCCTGATCCAGCGCTTCAACCCACTGACGGCGTACTTCGACCACGTTCACAAATTGATCAACTGTGACATTATCGCCGAGAATCCCCAGCGCTTCGTGGTCGACTCGATGTACGGCTCCGGGCGCGGCGTGATCAAGACCTTTTTACACGGCACCGGCTGCGAGATCAGCGAGATCCGCGCCGAGATGAACCCCGGCTTCGGGGGCGCGCATCCCGAACCGATCGCTCGCTATCTCAGCCCGCTGGCCGGCGCGGTCAGCACCGGCATGGGCGATTTTGGCCTGGCCACGGATGGCGACGCCGACCGCATCGGCGCGATGGATGGGCGCGGGGCGTTCGTTGACCCGCACAAGATCATGGCCCTCTCCCTGCGCTACCTGGTCGAAAAGCGCGGCTGGAGCGGCGCGGTGGTGCGCACCGTATCCACCACGCGCATGATTGACCGCCTGTGCAAACGTTACGGCCTGAAACTCTACGAGACGCCGGTCGGCTTCAACCACATCGCCGATCACATGCTGAAAGAGGATGTACTGATCGGCGGCGAGGAATCCGGCGGCATCTCGTTCAAGGGACACATCCCCGAAGGCGACGGGCCGATCATGGGCCTGCTGCTGGTCGAGATGATCGCCGCAGCGCACAAGCCGCTGCATGACCTGGTCGAAGACCTGCTGGCAGAAGTCGGCCCGGCTTTTTACGAGCGCACCGACCTGCGCCTGAGCCACCCGGTCGCCAAGTCCGAGATGAGCGAGTACCTGACCCGGCAAGCGCCGGCCGAGATCGGCGGCCAGAAGGTCGTCGAGGTCAGCAACATGGATGGGGTCAAATACATCCTGGCCGACGATTCCTGGCTGCTCATCCGGCCTTCCGGCACAGAACCGGTATTGCGCGTCTATGCCGAAGGGCGTAATACACAGATGGTCAAAGACCTGCTCGGCTACGGCGAAAAGGTCGCCGCGAGCGTAACTTGAGCGAAATTAAAAAGCCCTCCTATTCTCTGGCTCTTGTCGAGGCCGTCTTCGTCAACCTCATCTGGGCCTCTTCGTTCATCTTCGTCAAGCTGGCGCTCAAGGAGCTTGGCCCGCTGACCATCGGCGGGCTGCGCTATTTCATCGGCTTTCTTATCCTTCTGCCCTTCATGTTGCGCAAAGGCGGACGATTTTCGATCTCGCCCCGCATCTGGCTGCAACTCTTTTTCATCGGCTTGAGCGCTTACACCATCGGCAACGGGGCGATGTTCTGGTCGTTGAAGTATCTGCCGGCCACCACCGTCTCGTTCATGATGGGCATGATCACGCTGCTTATTCTCTTCGGCAGTATCCTCTGGCTGCACGAGATCCCCAACCGCTTGCAAACAGCCGGGATCATCGTCACGTTGGCCGGGACGGTTATGTTCTTCTCGATCGGTCTCAAGCCGGGTGAGCCGCTGGGTGTGGCGATCCTGTCCATCGGTCTGATTGCTTTTACTGTATTCGGCGTTTTGGGGCGTGACGCGGCCCGCGGCCAAAAAGTGGACACGCTTGCCCTGACGGCCATCCCCTTGGCCCTCGGCGGCGGACTGCTGCTCCTGATCGCCCTGCCGCTCGAAGGGCTGCCGCATGCCTCACCTGCGACCTGGGGCATGGTACTCTGGCTGGCAGCCGTCAACACCGCCCTGGGCTATATCCTGTACAACCACTCGCTGCAAGTGCTGACCGCCTTCGAGATGAACGTGATGCTCAACCTCTCGCCGGTCCTGACCGCCATCATGGGCTGGTTCATGCTGAACGAGCGTCTGACTATCCTGCAGTGGATTGGCATGGTCGTCGTCATCCTCGGCGTGGCGCTGGTGCAGCGTCCGCGCAAAAAGGTAGAGGCTGAAAACGAAAAAGCGTGAACTGTCTATCGTTCACGCTTTTATACATAAATTGAGACCCTAAAGGTTTTATTTGAGAAACCTTTAGGGTCTTGCTTACCTCGAGCCACGACCTTATTTTGCCGGGGCTTTGCGCAACCGCCGCGCCAGTAGAATCACCACCACCAGCACCACCGCCAGGACAATCAATCCTGGCAGCCCCACCTCGTCAGCAAAACCGGTTTGGGGCATTGCCGCAGTCGCAGTGACAGTCGGGGACCTTGACGCCAGGGCAGCCTGGGTTTGAATCGCAGCGTTGGTGGCTACCAATGGGTCAATTACCGCGGTCGGCGAGTTTAGAACGGCCAGGACCGGGGTCGGGCTGGGAGTGCGGCTGGGGGTAGTAGTAGCCGTCGCCAGAGGGCTGGGGAGCGCGGTAGGCGTCCAGGCGGAGGCATCCGCGGTCTGCGTCATCGCCTGGGCGACTTGCGCATTCTGCGCCTGGATGGTCGCCTCTTGTGCGGCGGTGGCAGCTTTCTGGCGAGGCAGGATGATCAGCGCATAAGCAGCCATGCAAGCGATGGATAGGAACACGACGCCCGCCAGGATGCCGGCCGCGATCAGAAAGGTGCGATTATTGGATTCCTCTTTTAGCGGAGGCAGTGCATCATTATCGAGATTGAAATCGTTGTCTTGGCCCAGCATCGCTTCCTCCTTGCTTTGTGTAATGCGACAGGTGACAGTCACCTGCGACTGTCACTTTATCTCCGATAAAGTTCATTATATCATCCCCGCCCTTCCAGATTGACCAGCGGGACAGCGACTTCTGCGCCGCTCTCCAGGCGGACCTCACCGGCCGGTACGCGCAGCCCGCTGGGCATGACGGTCAGGCCGGGGAGCAACCTCAGCAGTGTGCCAATTTCGCCCACGTGAGGCGCCCGCAACAAACGCACTTGTTGACCGGGGGTAAAGGTTGCCACAGCAGAGGGCAACGGCGGTTGCTCGGCAACCGGCAGGGGAATAATGATTTCTGGCGCTGCCCCGCTGAAGCGGTTGAACGGTTCTCCATTTACCGTCACCTCGCGCCTGGCATTGGTGATCAAGAGCTTATACGCCGCGCTGTTCATCCCCCGGCTACCGAACCCATCCAGTACCACCAGCGGATACCTGACCTGCATGGCTAACGACAGCAAATCAGATGAGATACTGCCGAGGATCAAGCCGCGCACCGGCAAGTCGCCAGCCGCCCGCAAGGCGTCTGCGTCGTTACAGGTGCCGGCCAACAAGATCGAGCCGCGCAGGCTGACATCCATCCGGCTGGCGACCAACGGCTCGTCGGGGGTAGAAAGGAGAGGCAGCATCAGCCCGATGTCCACGCGGCCATTGCCCCACACGCACTGGACAAGCGCGCCGTTCACCGTGATCTCTGCGCCTCGCTCAGGGATAAGACGGGTGACGACCCCGGGCATCCCGGCGCGCAACTCATACGTCCCATCGCCGACCTCAAGCAGGATGCGTCCACCACCCACCGCCACCACGCGCCCGTTGCGCGGCGCGCGGATCGTCTTTCGAGATAACCCGCCGCGCGTGGCAATAACCTGGTTCTCTTCGACGCGGTCGCCAGTCTTGAGGCGGATCAGATCCTCCGCCGCAGCCTCCGAAATCCCCATTTCGGAGGCTACATCCAGCAAGGCGTGTTCCTGTCCGTAATTGGTTTCCGCAATGACATCCAGGGGGGTGACTTTCTGGCTTATGCGAACAACCACTCTCCCAGGAACGGGGAGCAGCCGCTCACGTTGAATGGTGGTCAGAGGCAGGATATGGGTAACTGGGGCAAACATGGAAATTTTTAGCCTCCAACCGTCCAAAGCCACTTCTTGAGCAATTCGCGCCGTTGTCCGTGGTCGGCAGGGAAACGTAACGGCCGGCCGCGCGCGTCAATGACCACGCCCAGCGCCGTCCCGCTGGCGGTCATATTGCCGCCGCGTCCTGCGCCAAAGCCAACGTCGGCGCGATGCAGCGGTTCGAGAAACAGGCGTCCGGATTGGCCGCTGGGCAAGGGCAGCACTTCCAGCGCACCCTGCTTGACCTCCAGCCGGGTCTCGTTGCCGTTCTTGTAGACCAGCCGGACGCGCAGAATGGGCGTCCCAGGCTGAGCCGCTACGACCGGCGCGACGACGCTCGCCAGTCCGAGGAAAGCGCCCGATTCAAGCACCTGGATGGGAAGGATGGAATTCAAATTGGCAGCCGCGCCCAGGGCCGGCAACAGGTTGTTCTGATCCAGGATCAACGTGGTGACCCCCACCGGCTGGATCGCGTCCAACAGGATCATCAGACTCTGGCCCAGCGTGGGAGCGTTGGTAATGGCGCTGCCCGCAGCCAGGATAGGCTCAAAAAACGGAGTCATGCCGGGGACCATCCATTGGGTGTGATGGGAAAAGTCCTTGCTCGTCGCGTTCAAAGCCAGGTAGAGTGTCTGGCGAGTCAGAGCTTGCTCGAGCGCCAGGTCTTCAGCCGTCGCCGGCAGGGTGGTCGGGTAGAGCGATTTCTGGTGCAGGTAATCCTGCACCACATCGGCAGGGATATCCAACGCCAGCCAGCGGAGGATATCTTCGATTTTTGTGTAACCCAGCAAACCAGCCAGCCCTTCACCCAGGCCGAACTGTGGGTAGACTCCCAGCGTCAATTCACCGCCGAAGGCGGCTGCCACGGTGGCGGCCGAGGCGCCTATATCGATCCCCAGAATGCCCTTCCGGGAATCATAGACCTGGCTGAGGAAGCGGATGATGCGCCCCTGGGCATAAGCCGTCGGGATGAGATTGCCGCCCGCCCAGGCATTGAGTTCTTCCACGCCGCCGATCTGGCTTCTGCGGATCGTGGCGTAGAGATCGGCCAGGCTGCGCTGAGCCGGCAGGAGGTCCTCGATTTCGAGCGTCGGGCGCAGGTTCGAGCCAATGGTCAGGGATGAAGTAAACGATTGGAGTGAGGTTTTAACCTCGGCGGCCAATTTCTGATTTCCAACGAATAACACTGCCGGGCGTTTATCTGCCGGCATCAGGTGACAGGCCAGGCCGATGGTCTCGAGAAGTTTCTGCATTGAACGCGTCGCTCCGCCATCCATGCCGCCGGCGATCAGGATGAGGTCCGGGCGCAGATGCAGCAAGCTGTCAATCTGTTCCTCCGGTTTGCGCCGGTCGTTCATGCCGATAGTATCCACCACGCGCGAGTATATGGTGCGCGCCAGCCGATGAGCGCTCTTGAAAGAGACATCCAGCAGCAGCCCGACGACTGCCGTCTTTAAGGTCGGCCCGGCAGAAATGGTCGCCGCGAAGGCGTCAACGCCGCTGCCTTCCTGATAAGGCACGATCAGATGTAGATCGGCATCCAGGAATCTACGACCGGTGATCGTCTGCAGATTCTCGATTGCCTGGTGCACGCCCTCGCCGACATTTTTGAACGGCGCGCTGGCGGTAGTCATGGCTTGACCGGAGGCGATGAAACGGTAGCATCTCTCGACCACGTCAAAGAGAGTGGCGCGCGTCGTGGAGGCGCCAACATCTACTGCCAGGAGGGATTCTGTCTCAACCATCGAAGTAGGCATAGCCGTTTTAAAGAAGGGATGCGATGAAAGTCCACAAGAAATTCAAGCGCTCGATCAGCGCGGTCATGGCGGCGGCATAGGCCCCCGCAAACAAAACGCCAAAAGTAATGGCGATGAAGACCTGACCGATCCCACCCAACGCCTCAACCAGGCGGCCACGCTGCGGGCCGCTTGGGGTGGCTTTGGCGCCGAAGTGGAAATATGTCAGCGTGGTCAACGTGCCGATCAGGATGATGCTGCCCTCAAAAAGGCGCTCAGTAATGCTGCCGCCTGTCTTAAGATCAAAGAGATTGATCGAAGCCAGGATCTGCGGGAAGAGCGTGCCAAGCACCGCGCCGCCCACTGCTACCGCTGCGCCTGCGCCGACCATGAAAGCCATAGCCGGGTTGCCCAGCTGGGCGGTGCGGGGCGAGAGTTTCATCAGGAGTAATGCTCCTAACAAGAGCGGGACAATAGCCAGGATACTCTCCAGCAAGCCCCTGGAGAGCAAAGGTTGGATGAGCTTTGGTAATAATACCTGGTGCCAGGCCACCGCAGCCGCATATCCAGCCGACACACCGATAAAGATGTGGATCGCCAATCGGAAGAGCGGGTTATCCCCCACCAGGTAGCTCAATACCATCAGCGTGAAGAGAAAACTTACGCTGGCCATGATGAGATCGAGAGAAATCCAGGCAGGCATCGTTAATCCCCTTCCTCAGGCTTGCCGTCTCGCACTGGCGTGCCGCCGTTGCTCACGGCACGAACGGTATTCCGACGGGCGCGCCAGGCAGCCATAGCGCCCCACAGGCCGCCGATCAGGATCATCATCTCAGCCAGGAACAGGGAGAGGCTGAACGCATCCCAGTAGCGCCGGGCCAGGCCAGGGCCTGGAAAGGCCGGCTCGTTGGCCTGCTCGTAAGCCTTCCCGCCTGCCAGGCCGGTCACCAGACCCTTGATCTGCCCCGAATCATAATAAGGGCGGAGCATGGGTTCCGCCTGGGCAGAGATGACCATCAGCAGGGGTGAATTTTTCAGATAGGGGCCGGCCTGTTCGATCCAGATGCGACCGGTGTCGGGGTTGTCGGTCAAGATGATGAGAGCGGCAAAATCACTCAGATTCTGAACGCCCTGGAGCGGCTGCGTCCCCCAGGCGGGAGCGCCCTCAACGCTGTTGGCTGCGGTCACAGACGGGTTCTGAGCGAAACCCAGCACGCCTGCCGGCCCGCCGGCCAGGTAACCCAGGTTGATATATCCCTCCCCGCGCTGATCCACAGGATCGCTTCGCTGATAGCCATGCGAGGCCTGGGTGGTCTTCAAGAAACGTTCAGCCAGGATCGGGCCGGTCGGCGAGGTGGAGATTATCGCCAAGCGAGGCGCTTTGAAGAGCAAGTGGTCAATCACCGGCGCAGCCGCAGCTTCCAATTCGCCGGAGAGCGCCGGTTCGTAATCAAAAACGACGAGAACCGGAGAATTCGTCCCCAGGCCGTTGATCAGCTCTCGGGTGGGGCCTAATTCGGCAGGATAAATAGCTCCGGGAACAGTCTGGATACCGGTCACGATCGGCAGGCTGGCTGCCAGGATCAACACTAATGCGATCACCCAACGCAGGAGGCGGGCAGGCGGCATCCGCGACTGGCCCTTTATTGGCCGGGGTTCACTTTCCGTGGAAACCAATCGCTCCAGGCTGGCTGCGTGACGCTTCTGGCTCTCGGTCACCTGAAGCTTGGATGAATATGCTGGCATCTTGCGCAGCGGACCCAGACCGGGTCCCAGGGGAAGCACACCGCTCAGACCTGCCAATGGCCCGCCGGCAGCCGACTCCTCCTCCGCTTTCTCCTGCGGGACCTCGCTCTCGGCCATCACCGCCTCGACCGGACGCATGGCCTGCACCCAGGAGGGCAGTTCCCCCGGTTCGAGCGCTTCCGCCTTTTGTGCGGATTTGCCAGCCACGGTCTCCTCAGCCTCTTCCAGACCCAACGTGGATAGCCAATCCGGCACTTCCATCGGGAAGTTTGCCTGGCTATCTTCGGCCGGTATGCTCGCCAGCTCTTGCGCGCCAGTCGGTGGGAAAACTTCAGCCAAGGGAGCGGCCTTCTCGAAATCTGCGGCGGTAAGCCAGTCAGGCAGAGCTTCAACGGGTTTTTCAACCGGCAGGGGTTCCACTGGGCTGGTAAAGGCCTGTGCAGCAGGAGCCGCCTCGGCTTTCAATTCTGCCAGCCAAGCGGGGATCGCTTCAGCCGGAGCGGCTGCCTCAGGCGCAATAATTGGCGCGCTGGGCGGCTCTGTTTCAGTGTCGGCGCTTGCCCCCAGTTCTTTCAGCCAATCCGGGGATTCCCCAAAAGGCGCAGCTTCTCGCGCTAGTTTCTCCACAGGAACGGCTGCCTCAGGCGCGCTGGGCGGTATTGGTTCAGCGTAGTCGCTCGCCCCCAGTTCTTTCAGCCAATCCAGGGATTCTCCAAAAGGCGCAGCTTCTCGCGCTAGTTTCTCCGCAGGAACGGCGGCCTCAGGCGCGCTGGGTTGCTCTGGTTCAGTGTAGGCGCTCGCCCCCAGTTCTTTCAGCCAATCCGGGGATTCGCCAAAAGGCGTAGCTTCTCGCGCTAGTTTCTCCGCAGGAACACTCGCCCCAGGCGCAACAATTGGCGCGCTGGGCAGCTCTGGTTCAGAGTAGGCGCTCGCCTGTAATTTTGCCAGCCAATCCGGGGATTCTTCGAACGGGACATGAATTTGGGGTAATTCCTGCGTCGGCGCTTTGGATTCCTCCTGCAATTTCAGCAGCCAGTCGGGTAGTTCCTCAGACGGCGCTGAGACCGGCTCGCCTGCCGCGGCAACAGGTTTTTTCCCGGCGTCAGGCTGCGCAGGCGCAGATTCGCTTTTTAGTTCAGAAAACCAACCCGGCAGGACTTCCAAGAAAGCGGCCTCGCCCGGTTCAGATGGGAAGGGCGGCTCAACGAATGCCGCCATTCGTTGTGGCGGCGCTTTGCTGTCCGGCCACGCTTGGGCTTCTTCCTCGCCATGACGCAAGCCTTTCAGCCAGTCAGCGCCTTCCGGTTGGGTACGCGGCTCTTTTTCAGCAGAAGCTCTTTTCGGTGGTTGAGGTTCAGCGCGGATATCTGCCAGCCACTCCGGTACTTCCTCCTCGGAACCGGATTCAAAACCGGCCAGCCAATCGGGCAATTTGACCTCCGCTGGCTGCGGGGTGGATCCAGCTTCGGGTGCCGGCGGCCGGCCCTGCGCCGAGTAGGTGCTGTGCGCAGCACCTACTCGGTCGGTCGCAAACGGTTTCGCGGCTTCTGCGGCGGGAGGTCCGTCATCCTGGCCGCGTAAATTACGCAACCAGGAGGGCAAGGCGCGTTCCAATTCGGCGGTATTCTTCTTGGTCGGTGCATCGCCAGGCTGGATCGATCCCTTCTCACCGAAAGCAGGGAGAACCCTTTCCAACTCGGTTGTTTGTTTCTTTACCGGTTGCTCGCCGGGATGGATCGGCGCGAAGTCGTCGGGTGAGACGGACAGCAGCGGTTTCAGGAGCGCCCCGCAAAAATTACACGCCTCCAGTTCTTCTGGATTGGGCTTGGCGCACATCGGGCAGCGTATTTCGGCCATCAGATACCCCCATAAGGTCGTTCGGCGCCAAACAGGACGCGCAGACCGGTGGTCAAGGCGCCCAGGGCAACGCCGATCAAAATGCCGCGCGCCCCGGCGGCTGCCAATACCTGGGCGATGAACGGGCGGATCATGTCGCTCACGATCGGCAGGCTGCCAATAAAGGGAAGCGGCGCGCTGCCCAGTAAAATCAATAAAGCGGTGACCAGAAAGATCACCGAAATCAGATTGCTGCGCCGGCGCAAAAGGCGGATGCTGGCGTAGGTCAGCGTGACGACCAGCATAGCCATCAGGCTGGCCTCGACTGGCAATTGGATCGCATTGAAGATCAGGGCCATCATGGGGTGATCCGGTCGCAACCACAAGCCAAGCGCCACCGTAACGAGCATGGCAAGGATCAGGATCAGGCTGTAAAATCCACCCTTTTTCTTGCTGCGCACCTTGTCGGCATGGACAGCCAAAAGGTTGAAGAGGCCGATGAAAAGGGCAAGCGCGGCCAGGATAATTGCCCAATTCAGGATGGTAATACGCAGGTTGAGCAGGAGGGGCAGCTCGACAAAGTACCCCACCAGTACGATGAGGCCGGTCGCAATGGCGATGGCGGTGGAGAACAATCCTTTCAGCTTCACAGCAGACCTGCCAGTTTAAGGATGGCGCCCACCAGGATGGCGATCACGACCAACCAGCGCAGGCTATCCTGGACTATCAGGCTGGCGCTGTGGAATGGCCTGGCTTTGACGTACGCCCCAGCCGCGAACAATTCCTCGCCGATCAGCGCGTCCTGCGCGCTGGCGTAAAGGATGGCCTGGGCCGGCAGATTATCGCTGGCGGCCAGGCTCGAACTGTTCTCGCGCTCGGCAGCATCGGTCAATAATGCGACCTCGACGCCGAAGTTCCCTATCAGGATGTTGGCCGAGACATCTTCCTCGCGCATCACCAGCAGTGTCCCGGCCGCATATGAGAAGGGTGTCAGGCCGGTCAAGCGCGCGGCAGTAACATCATGCCCGCTGGAGAGAACGGCTTGATCGGAGGCTTGAAGTGCATCCTGGGAAAGAATGGCGACCGCACCGTCGCCTGAGGTCGCCACCGGAGGCCGGTCGCTGGCTGAAGTCAGTTCTGCGACGCGGTGCAGCATTTCCAACCCGGCCAGTTCAGCCGCGCTCTGCGGCGTGGTCAGTCCCCCGCGTCCTAACGAGATATGCAGACGGCTGCCTTCTTCCACGGCCAGGCCGATGGCTTTCCGCAGCCGGTCGAAAGCGGGTATCTCTCGAAAAACCGGCGTGGACTTCCGGTGCAAGAAAGCCAGGCTTGCCATCAGGATTGCGCTGAGAATAACGAACCCGAAGCCAGTCAATCCGATCCAGTTCACGCAATGCCTTCCTCTCGTAGAAAAGCGGCGAACGCCTGCGTCTCTTCGCCATCTTCGAGCAGATGCGCCAGCGCGCCGATCTGGGCGCTCGAAAAGGCCGGACGCATGAGCGGCCCTCCGAAGTAGAGCGCCTGCGCGCCGAGCAAGGTCAGCGGCCCGGCAGCCTCCAACGCCCAGGCAGCCAGGTTCTCTAATCCTCGGCGGCGCAGGAAATCAGCCCAAACGGGCCAGGAAACACGCAAGTCAGGAGAGTTTTCCCTCTGCATAGGTCGCCTATACGTTACAGTGTATCAGACCTATCCCCCCCTGCACCCCCCTTCCCTTCCAGGGAAGGGGGGACGGGGGGGTTAGGTCCTAAAATTGCCAAACGAAGACCGGGTAAATTTCCGGCGGGCAGTATCAGTATAGCACATCCTTACCTATATTCAAGCTTACATAACAGTTAATTCCAGTGCGCCTGAAACAGATGAGCATGACTAGATTTTATATCCTCAGACGTAATAGGTCAAGCAACCCATCAGCAATTCTCATTATGTCATTGCGAGCGCACCCGTTCGCTTCGCTCAGGGCATGCTTTGCGAAGCAATCTCCTCGCTAAAACTGGGGATTGCTTCGACGGAAGAGCGCCGTCTCGCAATGACACGGTTTATATTGAGAATTGCTGGCAACCCATATAGTATAATTCTTGTTGAAGATTCTTACGTCTGAGGTTGCCATGACTGAACGAAAAATCCGCGTTTTAGTTGCCAAACCAGGTTTGGATGGTCACGACCGCGGCGCCAAGGTAGTCGCCCGCGCCCTGCGGGATGCCGGCATGGAAGTCATCTACACCGGCTTGCGCCAGACCCCGGAGATGATCGCCGAGGCCGCTCTTCAAGAAGACGTGGATGCGGTCGGGATTTCGATACTTTCCGGCGCCCACATGGCGCTCCTCCCGCGCGTGATCGAGTTGCTCAAGACCAATGGTCAGGAGGGCGTCAAAATCTTCCTGGGCGGCATCATCCCCGATGAAGATGTACCGATCTTGAAAAAGATGGGCGTCGCCGGCATTTACGGTCCCGGCACCTCCACCGATGATATCGTGCGGGATATGCGAGGGGTTGTGCTTGGTGAGAAGTAACTACGTTTTCACGTTTCACGCATTACGTTTTACGTTCCCGTAATGCGTAAGGAATGACGGATGACCCTGGTTGACTCCGCTCTTGCCGGTGACCGACTGGCGCTCTCCCGCCTGCTGACCCAGGTGGAAAACGACACGAGCGAAGGCCGCGCTGCCCTCGACGCCCTCTTTCCTCACACCGGGCAGGCGCACCTGATCGGCGTGACCGGCGCGCCGGGGACCGGGAAATCCTCGCTCGTCAACCAACTGGCGCTCCACTACCGCAGGCAGACGACGAATCGCGTCGCCATCCTTGCCGTGGATCCGAGCAGCCCATTCACCGGCGGCGCGTTGCTCGGCGACCGGGTACGGATGCGCGACCTTTCCGGCGATGCGGATGTATTCATCCGCTCGATGGCCACGCGCGGCTCATTGGGAGGCCTGGCCCATGCCACGGCGGCCCTGACGCAGGTCTTCGACGCCGCCGGCTACGAGATCGTCTTCATCGAAACGGTCGGCGCGGGACAGGCCGAGGTGGATATCGCCCGCCTGGCGCATACCACGCTGGTGGTCGAGGCGCCGGGCTTCGGGGATGATATCCAAGCGATCAAAGCTGGAATTTTGGAGATCGCCGACATCCTGGTCGTCAACAAAGCCGACCAGCCGGGAGTGGAAAACACCGAACGCGCCCTGCGCGGCATGTTGGAACTGGCGCATCCGGTGCGGAGGGTCTTTCAGCATCATGGTAAAGTGGAAATTATGGATGCCCCCGCCCACCCTTCCGAATCGCTGTGGATCCCTCCCATCTTGCGCACCATCGCCACCCAGGCGACAGGTTTCAGCGAACTGGCAGAAGCCATCGCCCGTCACAGGGAGTACTTGCGCCAGAGCGGAGACTGGTCGCGCCGCGAGCGAGCCCGCCTGGAGCGCGAGGTGGATATGTTGATCCAGGAGACGTTGGCGTCGCAGTTCCGCGCCGCTATCCAGGCAAGCTACTACGACGAGGTGCTGGGTAAAGTCTTCGCGCACCAACTCTCGCCCTGGGAGGCGGTTAAAGCATTGTTGAATGGGAGGCAGGCATGATCTACGGCGAACGCATCCGCTTGCGCGGTGTGGAACGGGAAGATATTCCCCTTTTTGTTGGCTGGTTGAACGACCCTGAAGTGATCGAGAACCTGATGATGAGATTGCCCATCTCGACCGCCGACGAAATCCGCTGGTTCGAGAAATTGGCCGACCTCGCTCCAGAAGAGAAACCGCTGGCGATTGAAACCCAGGCTGGGGATGGCTGGCGGCTCGTCGGCAACAGCGGTTTCCATAATATCCAGTGGGCTAACCGCTCTGCCGGGATCGGTCTCTTCATCGGCGATAAATCCATCTGGAATCACGGCTATGGCACAGAAGCGGTTCGCCTGCTGCTCAAGCACGGCTTCGAGACCCTCAACCTGAACCGTATTTACCTGCACGTCTACGAACCAAACAAGCGCGCCATCCGCGCCTACGAGAAGGCTGGTTTCGTGCTCGAAGGACGCCTGCGGCAGGCAAGATACAAAAACGGCCAGTATCAGGATGAATTCATCATGAGCGTCCTGCGTTCCGAATGGGACGCCCAGCGAAGAACGGAGTAGCTATGCCCTCACATGCGCATGAAATGAGAGTTTACGGTGATATTAAATTATATGCCGGAACAGCCTCCCCGGAACTGGCTCAGAAGATTGCCGAATATCTCGGCGAGACGCTTCGCGGGCGAGATATCGTCCTTTTCCCCAACGACAACTTGTTCGTCAAACTGCACGGCAGCGTGCGCGGACAGGATGTCTATGTTGTCCAGACCACCGCCGCGCCTGTCCAGCGAAATCTGATGGAACTCCTGATTATGCTTCAGACCTTGCGCCTGGACTCGGCGGCGCGCATCACCGCGGTCATCCCATATCTGTGTTATGGACGTTCGGACAAAAAAGATCAGCCGCGCATCCCGATCACCTCCCGCCTGGTGACAGACATGATCGAGGTCGCCGGCGCGGACCGCTACGTGATCCTCGACCCACACGCCGGCCAGGTGCAGGGTTTTTTCTCCATCCCCGGCGATGTACTGACCGCCTCCCACCTCATTACCGATCACGTCAACCAGGCCATCCGCCCCGACTTGAAAGATCCGGTAGTAGTGACAGTGGACCTGGGTTTTGCCAAGAAAGGCCGCAACTTCGCCGCCGATATTAATGCTCCGATTGCTTTCATCGAAAAGCGCCGCCTGGCCAACGATGCCAGGGCCGAGGCGCTGACGATCATCGGCAACGTGAAGGACCGCGATGTCATCCTGGTGGATGACGAGATTGATACCGGCGGTTCTGTGGTGCAGGCCGTCCAGCTTGTCAAGGATAGTGGTGCAAGGCGCGTCTACGTAGTTTTTGTCCATCCAGTCTTCTCGGCAAACGCCGCCGAACGATTGGCTGCCCTGCCAGTGACCGGATACATTACCACCGATACCGTGCCAATCCCGCCCGAAAAGCGCGCCCTTTTTGGCAAGCGGCTGACAGTCCTTTCGGTCGCGCCGCTGCTGGGCGAGGTCATCCGCCGCGCCCACGAGGGACGCAGCGTGGGTGAGATGTTCAATGAGTAACCCCAAATTTCATCACAAGGAGAACCGAACATGAAAGGCAACGACAAGATCATCGAAAGACTGAACCTGCTTCTCGCCGATGAACTGACGGCGATCAACCAGTACATCGTGCAATCGGAGATGTGCGCCAATTGGGGCTATGATAAGCTCCATGCAATCTTCGAAAAGCGCGCCATTGACGAGATGAAGCACGCCGAAAAATTGATCGGACGCATCCTGTTCCTGGAGGGCAGTCCCATCGTCAGCAATCTCAACAAGATCCACATCGGCGCGGATGTCGAGACTCAGCACAAAAACGACTGGGCGGCTGAAGAGGGCGCGATCAAAGCTTATAACGATGCCGTCCGCTTGGCCGTTGAAACCGGCGACAACGGGACACGCGACCTGCTCGAATCCATCCTGGGCGATGAAGAAAACCACCTTGACTGGATCGAAGCCCAACTCGATCAGATTAAGCAGATGGGCATCCAGTTCTATCTGGCAGAGCAGCTTGGCTAACCCGGCAAAATAGTAATCAGTTATCAGTAATCAGTGGTCAGTACTGATGACTGATAACTGGTCACTGATTACTGGCCCCATGCCCGAACTCCCCGAAGTCGAGACCATCGTCCGCAAGTTGCGCCCGGCGCTGGTCGGCAAGAGCATCCTTTCTGCCGACCTGCTCTGGCCGCGCTCCATGGCCGCGCCCTCCCCGGCGGAGTTCGTCAAGCGGATCAAAGGTCAGCAAATCCTATCGGTCTCACGTCGAGCCAAATTTTTCGACCTTCGACTTTCGACTTTCGACTTGATCATCCACCTGCGCATGAGCGGCGATCTGCTGGTCAGAGAGGGCGCTTATATACCTGCAAAGCACGACCGCCTGGTTTTAACCCTTTCGGATGACCTCTCGCTGGTCTTCAACGACCCGCGCAAATTCGGGCGCGTCTGGCTGACTGCGGACCCGGACGAGGTGCTGGGCGACCTCGGCCCGGAGCCGCTCGACCCATCCTTCACGCCGCAAGCCTTCTATGAGCGCCTGCACATTCGCCGCCGCCAGCTCAAGCCGCTGCTGCTCGACCAAAGCTTCATCGCCGGCCTGGGCAACATCTACACCGATGAGGCCCTGCACATCGCTCGTCTGCATCCACTGGCGCAATCGGATTCGGTCACAACGGAACAGGCTGAGGCTCTGTGGCGAGCCGTGCGTGAGGTGCTCGAGGAGGGCATCCGCAGCAATGGCGCCAGCATTGACTGGGTCTATCGCGGCGGCGAGTTCCAGAATCAATTGCGCGTCTACGGGCGCGCTGGGCAGCCTTGCCCGGTCTGCGCGACGAAGATCGAGCGATTGGTGATTGGCCAGCGCGGCGCGCACTTTTGTCCCGCCTGCCAGCCGTTCAAGGAATGACAGCTTACCGAGTAGGTGCTGCGCATGGAATTCGATCTGACCACCATTCTCATCCTGCTTGGCGTGTTGATCCTGGGCTGGTTTATCGGCTTCTTGGATGCCAATTTACGCACCTCGAAGAAGATCAAGGCGGCTGAAACCCAGGCTCAAATCCAAATCGAGGCGGCCAGGGCTATGGCGCATTCCGCCGAGGCGCAGGCAAAGGAACAGACGGTTGAGGCAACGGCCGGAAATAATCTGCTGCGCCTGTGGGCGGGGCCGGGGCAGGAAGTTCACCTGGAGTTGGATGACCAGCCGGCCGACCCGCACAACCTGACGCCCGACCAACGCCGCTGTCTGATCGCGCTACTGGCAGCCATGCGCCCCTGGCTGGAGGGGGGCGCGTCCGTGCCCATACAGCCGCCGCCTGCGGCTGCCTCATCCACACCGCCGACAGCGAAAGAAGCGCCCCCCGCGCCCCCCGCGCCGCCGTCTGCCAGCATTGTTGCCCAAATCAATGACATTTTGCAATCCAAACTCATTGGCACGCCGCTGGCAGCGAGAGGCATCCGCTTGCAGGAATCGCCGGGAGGCATGGTTACCGTCTGGATTGGAGTACAGCATTTCGAGGGAATTGAGGCCGTGCCAGATGCGGAGGTACAAGCCATCATCCGCCAGGCCGTGGCAGCGTGGGAAAAGGCGCCACATTAGAACAGGCTTTTGACCAAATACAATTTCCCCTTTTCAAAGCCACGTTCCAGATAATATCCCCGCGTCCCCACCGCCGAGATGACCGCCATGCGGCGGAAGCCGCGCCCGCGGGCGATCTCCCCGGCCTCAGTGAGCAGCCGCGTGCCAAGACCGGCATGCTGGGCTGCGCCGTTGCCTTCTTCCCCGACCAGCAGGGATTGCCCGTAGATGTGTATTTCGCGGATGATGGCCGCCTGCTCCAGCTCGGTCATGCCCGTGGATGGCGATTCCGGGTTCGGCAAAGAGAGGCGCAAGAAACCGGCGATTTTGTCATCTGGCGTTACAAATGAGAGGAAATGTTCCTCGGCGCCATCCGTCGTGTAAATCAGATCCTCCAGCTTCAGCGCGTCGGCCTCTACCCCCTGCACGCCCACCTCGCGGCAGCGGATGCAGTTACAACGCGTCCCACGCCGCCGCATTTCGGCGTGAACATCCTGGCGCAGGCTGGTTCGCTTGTTTCCGGCGACGACATGTGTGGATGGAATGTCGCGGATGACGCGGTTGACGCGGCAGTAGCGCGGGATGGTCGGCTTGAGATCCGCGAGCAGGGCTGTCAGCTCTTTCTGCGTGTATGGCTGGTATTCGCCGCGTTGCCAGTATTCAAAGAGCGGGGCGTTCTCCAGCAACTGGCAGGGATAGATCTTGATCTCATCCGGGCAGATACCCTCCCATAGGCGGGGGAAGTCGGCGCGATCCGAATCGAGCGTGGCACCGAGCAGGTTGGGCATCCAATGCAGGACGATCTTGAACCCGGCGGCGCGCAGCAGCGCCACAGCCCGGCGCGTCTCGGCCGCGCTGTGCCCGCGCCGGTTGACTGCCAGGATGTGGTCATCCAGGCTCTGCGCGCCCATCTGCACCTTGGTCACGCCCAGATGGCGGAACCAGGCCAGCTCATTTGGGGTGATCTCGTCCGGTCGGGTCTCGACGGCCAGGCCGACGTTGCGGTGCGCGGCGGTTTCGTTAAAGGCGTGAGCCCGACCTAACCCTCCTTCACCCCCCTTCCCTTCCAGGGAAGGGGGGACGGGGGGGTTAGGTCCATTCAGCGCCTCAAAGCAGCGGCGCACGAACCATTCCTGATAGTCGCGGCGATAGGAAGACCACGTTCCGCCCAGGATGAGCAGCTCGATCTTGTCGGTCGGGTGACCAACCGCCTCCAGCGTCTCCAGCCGTGATTTCACTTGAGCATACGGGTCGAAATTGTGTTCCACGGCGCGCATCGCCCCCGGTTCGTCCGAAAGATAACTCTTGGGCATACGCGCTTCGTCAGGACAAAAAATGCACTGGCCGGGGCAGGGATAGGGTTTGGTCAGCACGCTGACGGTGGTCACGCCCGAAAGCGTGCGCACCGGCTTCATGCGGATGCGCGCCAGGAGACGCGGGTCGGCTTGCCAGGCGCCGCTCTTGACCAGTTGGTTGTAAGCCGCCACCAGCGTGGACTTGTTGATATGCCCCCCCTTCACCGGATGCCGGCGCACCGCCTCGGCCACCGGACGCCCGTCTCGCACCTCGTCGAGCACCAGGCGCGCCAGGGCCAGCTTTTCGGGCGTCAGGGTACGGGATTCGAGCCAGTCTTGTTTCTTAACCATAGGAGAGTGCACCACAAAGGCACGCAGCAACAACGCAGGTGAGTATAATCATGCTATGGAAACTTCGATAGCCGCGCGCTTGCTCGACCTCAACCATCAATTCTACCAGACCTTCGGACGGGATTTCTCGGCCACGCGCGGCCGCCTCCAGCCCGGCGTGCGGCAGGTTTTGGAGACCTTGCGCGGCGACGAAAACATCCTTGACCTGGGCTGCGGGAACGGTGAACTGGCGCGCGCCCTGGCTCGACGCGGGCATCGCGGCGCGTACACCGGCCTGGACTTCAGCCTGCCACTGCTGGAAGAGGCCGGGCGCGCCCTCCCGGACAGGTTTCGCTTCGTTGAGGCAGATTTGACGCAGTTACCAGTCATCAGTGATCAGTTATCAGTGAACAATGATCGGTCACTGATAACTGGTCACTGGTCACTGATCACTGCCTTTGCCGTCCTGCACCACATCCCCAGTCGGGACTTGCGCTTGAGAATATTGGACAAAGTCCACAGCCTGCTGGCCGAGGGTGGTCGCTTTATCCATTCCGAGTGGCAGTTCCTCAATAGCCCGCGGCTGCGTGAGCACATCCAGGATTGGGGGCAAATCGGCCTGGCCGCCGCGGATGTGGAGATAAACGATTACCTGCTCGACTGGCGTCGCGGCGGGCGCGGGTTGCGCTACGTGCATCACTTTGACGAGGCGGAGTTGAACGCCCTGGCCACGGCGAGCAGGTTCAAGGTCCGCGAGACGTTCCACTCGGATGGAGAAGGTGGAAAGTTGGGGCTGTATCAGATTTGGGAGGTCGCGTAGTTTTATCCGCACCCGCCGCCGCTCGGGCCGCGCTTGAGTTCCAGCTTGATCTTGAGGGTGTATTCCAGGTCCCATTCACGCGGGCTGGGGTCAGCAGCCTCGTAATGATCGCCCAGGGCAGCGTCGAAGGTGTATTGCAATCCGTCATCTCCGGGCGAGGCGCTCAGGGCGTGAATTCCCGTTTCATTTTTGCCAAAGATGCTGATCCAGTTATTCAGGCCGCCTTCCAGGATGTAAACATTCGGCACCGCTTCGGCGACGAGAATCTTCCAGGCTTCCGTGGCCGCCGTTTCATCGTTGCTCAATACTACAACAACGGTGTTGCTTGACGGTTCAGCCAGCAGGCCGGGGACGAGACTGGAGATTCGATCCAGCGGCACGTTCTGCGCCCCGTGGATGTGGAACAGGTTGTAATCTGCCTCGCTGCGTACGTCGAGCAGGATGAGATTGAGCCGGTCATCGGCGAGGCTGGCGAGCAATTCGCCTGGATGGATTTGCACCTCGCGGGCGCTCAGTTGGGCTTCCTTTTCGGTCGCAATCCGATTCCATTTATCTGCTGTAGTGGGCTGACCGATGATCAGCACGGCCATGGCGCTGGCGATCAAGACGCCCGCGCCGGCGATGCGCAGTTTGGGCTCTTTGCTCAAATCCTTCTTGCCGAAGATGCGCTCCAACTTCTCGCCACCCCAGAACATGAACAGCGCCATGAAGACAACCAGAAGCACGACGACGCCGGTGGGCAGGTGGAAGACATCCATCAGTGTCAGGCGGCCATAGTAACCGCCGGTGTTCCACCAGTTCCAGTACAAATCCACTGTTTCGCCGAAGGCCCACACGCCAAAGACCGCGCCCAAGGCGAAGACGATGCCATCCACCTTCAGGGTCGAAGCGGAGACCAGCGAAGTACCGGGGCAGAAGCCGCCGACGATGAAGCCAACGCCCATGATGACCCCGCCCAGCAGTCCCGGCCAGAGGTGAGTTTCGGGAACGTAGACAAGGTTGAAATCCAGGATGCCGAGGGCGGAGGAGAGGAATAGCAGCACCATGGCGGTCACGATGGCCGTGAACATGACCTTCAGCACGGTCAGGTCTTTGAAGTAGAACTGCGCGGCCAGTTTCTTCGAGTTGCCAAAGCCGGAAATTTCCAGCACGTACCCAAAACCGAAGCCGATGAGTCCGAAGACCAGATACGTCCAGGGATTATCGGCCAGCGGCTGGAGAAAGGCTTGGAGGGGGAAGAGTGCAGTCATGAGAGGCCTCCTCTAGTTCCATAACCTGCGGACGAAATAGGCCAGGGCATATGCGCCAGCAAAGATGCACATCATCAATGCCCAGGAACCTGCCGAAAGCGTCGCGCCGCCGGAGAGCGCCTGGCCGGAGGTGCAACCGCGCGCCATGCGCGCGCCGTAGGCAAAGATCGCCCCGCCGATGAAAGCCGTGATCAGGCGCGTCCGGTTGGAAATATGCGCGCCTTTGTTGATCTCGACCTTCAGGCGCCCGTTGAGCAAGCCGGAGACAAAACCGCCGAGAATGGCGCCCAGGACAACCGGCACACTCCAATCGTCCAGCGCATTCCTGGCGCCGCCAGCCAGTTTGAGCAGGTACGGCGTCTGGTCAATGTGGCCGGGAACGACCAAGTCTTCCGCGGCAGCCACCAGGCGGTTCAGGCCGCCCGAAGCCCCCAGCCCGTTGCGGGTGAGCAGGAAGGCCAGGAACAGCACCAAGCCGAGCAGCGCGCCGCCCACATAGGGATGCGCGTAGGGTTTTTCAGGGCGGTTGAAGAGCCCTTTCTTGGGTTCTGCAGGAGCATTTACAGCCATAGGTTTCTCCTTTACGTTCAGCTACGTGAGGTTGTCTGAAAAGAACAACAAAATCAAAATCGCAAATCATTACTTCTTTGCTCGCTTCGCTTTCTTTGTTTTTACTTCCGCGTGGACCTCGTGTACTTCCACGTCTTCCCAGCCGGTGACCATCGCTTGAAGACTGGTTGTTGCCGTGCGACCAGCGGTGGTCAACAGGTAGAGGTGAAGCGCCAGAAATGCAGCGAACATCCATGCGGATAACGTATGAATGGGAGCCAGGATGGTCAACCCGCCAACCAAGTTAGAGACAGCCGGCCACTTTTGCGCTCCCCACATCAGGATGCCGCTCAATCCCTGGATGGGCAGCAGCACATTCAGGATCATGAAATAGGTCAACTGCTGGAGCGGATTGAGTTTCTTCTGGGGCGTCTTCTCGAAAGGATGGGGGTCTCCCCTGAAAATGCCTCTCAGGTAGAACCTGGCCTGCACAATGGCCTGGTCGAAGAAACCATACGGCCGGGGGATGAACTGGCGGATCTCACCGGTGGTCAGGTGGTAGAACAGTGAAAACACCGCGTTGACGGCCAGGATCGTAGCCAGGATGTTATGCACCGTGACCATGTTGCGGAAGGAGAACGCGCCCAACAGGTCCGGGCGGTGGATGACCAGGCCGGTGAACAGGAGCAGGATGATGGCGACCGTTTGCAGCCAGTGCCAGAAGCGTCCATAAGCATTGTACATGTAAACTTTCTTCAACTTTGGCTCATGGGCACGCTTGGGCTGGCGCATAGCGATGTAAGCGCGAATACCACTATGCCCGGCAATTCCGGCCAACGTGCCCAGGAACAGGAACAATCCCAGTGTATCAATCCACTTGGCGCGGTCGTGACCGAAGATATATATGCTATCTTTGCTGGTGATGACTTGGTAATAGAGCGCGCCGCCCTCATCGGTAAAAAGTTGACCGCTGGCGTTGACATTGGCATCTTGGACGAAAGTCGGCGCGACGCTGCCGGGAACGGCCTCGGCTAGTTTAATGGGCTGTGTAATGCGGGAATCGGCGTCGTGGCAGGTCTGGCAATCGCGGATAGCCCATTTGCCGCCCGCCACGTCGTGATTGATGCTGTACGGGTCAATCTCGCCGATGATGCGCGGGTTGCCGAGTTCGAGTGAGGCAAGGCGGATGGCGACCGCCGCTTCTTTTTCAGGGGTGTCAATGATCAGTTCGCCATCCTCCAGGCTGTCATCCCTGTCCGCATCGAAGGCGGCGAGGATCTCGGGGGCGTATTCGCCTTTCTGGAAGTAAGCAGTTTCGAGGTCAGTGAGACGCACCGGGCGGGTATTGCCGTTGGCGTCGTCATAGACCCAGTACCAGACGGTAATCAGGTTGTAAGGGGCCAGCATGGATTTCCCATCTACATTGCGGCGCATCAGTAGGGCCGGCTGGTAACCCTCGACAAGGTCGGTCAGGCCCTCGCCCTCGGCGCCGCGGCAGACAGTGACAGGTTCGCCCTGGAGGGTCAACACGGTCCAGTCATAGGACTGAATGGCCGGGGCGTACATCTGGGGGATGTGACAGGTTTCGCAGGCCACCTCTTCCATGTGGCGCTCGACATAGGGGAGCCAGTCAGCGTGTGTTACCTGGGTGCTGTGACAGGATTCACAGCGGCGCATTGTAGCCTTGTTTTCAGGCGCAACGGTGAATTGCGCGCTCTGGCCGCGTGCAAAGTCGTGAACGGGACGCTGGAGATATTCCCCGATCTCCAGACGGCGCGGGTCATAGAGCAGGTAGGATGGGTCGCTGGGCGAGAGTTGGGCATAGATGGGATTGTTCAGCGAGAAGTGACAATCGGTGCATAGCACCTGCCGCTCGGCATGGATATCCCAGGAGCGGTTGAGCGTTTCCTTGCCGGAGATGTTCATGCCTGATTCTGATATCTTCTGCGGCGAGATGATCTGGCCGGTGGCGGCGGTTTGGGAATATTCAGTGCCGCATCCGGTGAGGACGAGCGGGGTATCGCCGCCATGCACCAGGCCGTGGCACTGGGCGCAGTTGTCATTGGAGGGGTCTTGTATGGTGACGAACTGGGCAGCCAGTTCACCATCCGGGTCGAATGCGGCAGGATTCCACTGCCAGCCTTCGGCGGTTTTCTCCACAATGCCGGTGCCAAGCAGGGTGGCGGTGTTGGCTGACGCGAAGTCGCCGGCGCGGATGGACTCGATGCGGGCGGCATTGTTTGGCGTGGCGAGATGGCAGAGAAAGCAGTTCATCTCAACGACGCCGGATTGGTTCCAGTTCCACAGGCTTGGTGTCCCCTGCGGATTGAGGATGGCGGTCTCGGGGTCCTCTTTTGACAATGGCAAACTATCCAGCAGTTCGCCCTGGCGGCTGGTGGTGGCGGGGGCGCCGCCGACCAAACGGTTGGCGTAGAGCATGAGCCAGGCGGGAGTGCCCAGGTCAAGGCGCTCGTCCCCGGCGGGAGAGAGGTAGCGGTAGGTGAGTGGATCCCATTTTCCAAAGATGCCCGCGCTCGTATCCCAGGCGCGGCCGCTGCCAGTGCTGCCGGCGGTTGTCCATTCACTCAGGCCGAGGTCAGCATGATAACTATGCTGGACGATGAACC
Organism: uncultured Chloroflexus sp.; assembly: GCA_964618215.1. Taxonomy (GTDB): domain Bacteria; phylum Chloroflexota; class Anaerolineae; order Anaerolineales; family Villigracilaceae; genus CG2-30-58-95. Next base: position 67,420 of record CAZTZE010000010.1, on the reverse strand, counting down.
CAGTATCATGGCATTGGCCGCAGGTTTGCATCGTCGAAAGCGGTTGATTACCCGTCAGCACGTGTTCGCCATTCGCGTCGAGCAGTGCGAAGGCTGGGTGCAGCGGCGAGACCTGTGCAGGCTGGCTCGCATCGCGCCCGGCGGCGGCCAAGCGGATACCAAAAGCAGCAAGGGCAGTAATGAGCAGTAACAGACCTGCCAGGAGCGGTTTAAAGGGAAGATTTCGGTTCATGGAACGGTCTCCGTGTCATGTTTTACTTGCCGCTGGAGCGCCCACCCCATTCGATGGGGTCGCCGTGATAGCCGAGGGCCTGCCAGTTCATGCGACCATTTTCACCGTGACAGTCATAGCATTGCAGGGCGTTCTCTGCTGGTTGCACCATGTGCGTGGTCGGCCAGTACATCCATGTTTCAGCAAAGCCGTACTGGCCGCTGTATTTCAGTCCCATGCGCTGTTCGGCCAGGCGAAAGGCGTTATCCCAGTTGAATTTGGTCCAGTAGCCATCCTCGCCAGCGGTGATGGGGGCAAGAAGATATTTGTAAACTGTGTCATAGGGCTGGATGGCAACGTGCACTTTGAAGGGAAAGATTTTGGCGGAGGGGTCGTTGAGGCTGCCGGCCGGGTCGTCTATCAGGGTCGGCTGGGTCGGGTCAATCTTGTCACCCAGCAGATAACGGTAATCCAGGTTGCCGTTGAACCACAGGTAGGTGGGCATGAAGTTCTTTTCGTATTCGAAGGTGCCTTTGATCTTCAAGTAGGTGTAATGGTCTTCAGGCAGATCCTGGCCGGAGGTGGACCAATCCCAGAAAGTCTTGGTCGGGTCTTTGAGCGCCATGGCCGGGATGTGACAGGTCTGGCAGGCCACGCTTTGAATATGGGCGCTGATGCGCTCATCCGTGTGGAGGTTTTCGTTATGGCAGTCAGTGCAGGCGACCTGCTCGGCGGGATCAATCTGGTAGTTATCGGCGACGATGCGGCCCTTGATGACGTGGTCTGTGGTGCGATGGCAGTCGGTGCAGAGCATGTCGTAGCGCCCCATGTGAATGTCCAGCGCTTCAGACGGGAAATACAGGCTCTCGTCCAAATCCCCGTGCTTGACGCCGTTGCCGCCGCCGCCGTTGAAATGACAGGCGCCGCAGTTCTCGCGCGTCGGGGCGCGGACGCTGCGCGCCGCGGCGAGCAGGTCAATGCCCTCGGCGGGATTGCCGTATTCGCCTTTGGAGTAAAGGACGGTGTCGGCATGGCAGACCAGACAATCCACGTTGTCGGAGTTGTCGTAATCGTAGGCGGTGCTTTCCTGCCAGTCATAGCCCACGTGGCAGGTCATGCATCTTATCTGGTTACCCTGGGCGCTGATGCAGAAGTTGTTTAATTGATTGGCTTTGCCGATGGTCACCGCCTCGTCGCGCCAGGGGACATCGAAGGGCTGGCTTTCCCAAGTCCAGTGCGTGGTGTGCATCACCTGTTCGGCGGACTGCGGGTGGCATTCCAGGCAGGCGCGGGTCACATCCTGGGGGGTATCGAGCGGGCCTTGAACGATGTCGGCGTGGCTGGTGTGAACAGGGTGTTCAGGCAAATAAGCGCGGGGATCATCTTTGGCTTCCGCCGCGCGCGGCCAAAAGTAGATGATTGGCACGAGGATAATAGCCAGCATGCCAAACAATCCGATCATCCAAAAGGGTTTTGCTTTCTTCATTGACTTACCTCTTTAGACTGTGTGATGACAGCACGCGGGTGGGCAGCAGTTCGGGCAAACACAGTATCCTTGGGAGCCCATGCTATGTGTGTTCATTTCTCTCGCGCCTCCTTATTTTCGCCTTGAAGGATTTGCTCATCTAAAACGATCATCTGACTTCAGAGTACGGACTTGCCCTTTTGCTTGTTCCAGCCATCCTACCCGAACATCGTGAACGTCTTCAAATTCAGGCACAAATGGCTTAATATCCAGAAGGGGAGTTTCGTCGAGAACATCTACCCGATCAACATGGATAAGATTATCCTCTATGCGGATAATTTTCACTAAAGATAAGCCGATTGGATTCGGACGGCCAGGCGCACGAGTCGCAAAGATGCCATGCGGTTCTTTATCGAGAAAGGGCGTGACAAGTAATCTGGACTGGTGAATCTTGTGAAGATGGTAGAGAAGATAAATGTGAGAGAAGCCTTCCAAGTCCTTCAAGCCATCAATGTATTCAGGATAGATTTCCACAATGCCCGGTTCGCCTATGTCGCTTGTTGGCTGGATGGGCATTTCTTCCAAACTGTGAAAGGGACTGTGAATGATGCCGATTGGTTTGAGAATAATTTCCATAAGACTCGTGTCTCGTGGTACTGTGACAGTATGGACTAACCACCAACGATTATGCGGTTTCCTCGATCAGCCGGGCCTGGTAATGAATGCGACTGCGCATGACCGCTCGCAGCAAATCCAGCGCTTCAATCAGGCGTCTGTCCGTCAGGCTGTACTGTACATTGACGCCCTGACGTGTTGCCTGAACCAGGCCGCGCTCCCGCAGAACCTTGAGCTGTCGCGAGATGGTTGGCTGCGGCAGATTCAGCTCAGTGGCCAATTCGGTGACGTTGCGGGATTGCTCATTTAGCGCGTATAATAGCAGCAAGCGCGTCGAATCGGCCAGCGCGGAGCACATGTCTGCATGAAGATTAGAGACTTCCTGAGCGAGAGTAGGTGTAATCATATTCTGTCCTTATTCGCTTACTCGCATATATGACTTATCGTAACATGTGCAGGAGAGATTAAATAGTGAATAGCGTCACATAAAACATCGCGTTATGTCACATATAGATTATATCTTCGTCGGTGTTTCGCTCTACTTTCTTTAAAACGGCTCATTTGGATTTGCCGTGCTTTGGCGGCAAATGTGGGACAAATTGCCAATTTGTCCTACGTCTTACCAGCGTATGTGGTGGTTTACCATGGCAAGTCCCAGAGAACCCTTTGAAACGGTAGAGCCTGTTTTGATAAGTTGTGGTAGTATGAGTTCATTCGTCTGCCTGAGGTCACCATGAATCTGTTTGACAAGGAAGCGCTTTCTGTAGATGTTGCCTCCTGCCTGCGCGAACTTCGCAAAGAGCGGGAAATGTCCATGCGCGCTTTGGCGCAGCGAAGCGGGCTTTCCGCAAATGCCCTCAGCATGATCGAACGCGGCAAGACCTCACCCTCTGTCAGTACGCTGTATAAGCTCGCCGACGCAATGGATGTGCCTGTTACGGCCTTCTTCGGCCCGCAAATGGAGCGTAACCGGGTGGTATTTCTGCGCGCAACTGAACGCACGCGTGTTTCGTTCCAGCGCGGTATATGGGAAGGGCTGGGTGGAGAACAGTTCGTCGGCCGGGTAGAACCGTTTATGTTGACCTTAGAAAGCGGGGCCAGCAGCGGCGATAACAGTATGGTGCATACAGGACACGAGTTCGTTTTCTGCCTGCGCGGGCAACTGGAATATCAAGTCGAAAAAGAAATTTACAATCTCGAACCGGGGGATAGCCTGTTGTTTTCTGCCCACCTTCAGCATCGTTGGCGCAACAGAGGAAATACAGTGACCAATGTCTTGATTTTGCTCTCGGGTTTCGCAGAGGGTGAACGTCCAATTGCAATGCACCTGGCGGCAGAAGGCGGGAACTAAAGTAAACGTTACTTAAGGTAACTGATCCGTATGACATTCCACACTAACCCGTCGCGACAGGGAGGCTGTACAATATATTCGTGACGGCGAATGTGTCCCCTTTCAACGATATGGCCGTATTTCTACAAACTATCGGCCAACCGGCGCGGCTGCAAATTCTGCTTGCGATTGGCAGAGGCGAGCCGTGCGTCTGCCATCTCGAAGCGACCTTCGGCTGGCGGCAGGCGTATATTTCGCAGCACCTGATGGCCCTGCGCGAGGCGGGTCTGGTCATTGACCGCCGCCACGGACGCAATATCCATTACCGGCTGAACAACCCGGCGCTGCTTGGCTTGATCCAGCAAGTGGCGGAACTTCAAGGCGTGACGCTGCCGAAACTGGCCCCTTCAGCGGAGTGCTATTGCCCGAATTGCCGCTGCAAGCGAGAAGAAACATGAAGAAAGTCCTTCAGGTGGCGTTGGAGTTTGCTATCAACAACATAGCGCGGCCTCCAGTCGCAACCAAATCTATTGGACGCGGACGAGCGCGGATTTTTTTATCGGCGTTCATCCGCGTTTACACTTGCACCTAGCGCAAGTGCAGGTGTCCGCGTCCCGAAATCTTCGCGGTTGTGATAGTTTTTGCCGGGTAATACTATAAAGATTGCTATGACTGACATTCTCCCTTTCCTGCTCAACCTGCTTCATGGCGGCCTTGGTAACCTGGCTGCCTACCTCGCCGCGCACGTTTTGCTCTGTCTTGTCCCGGCCTTCTACATCGCCGGGGCAATGACGGCGCTCATCCCCAAAGAGTCGGTCGCGCGCTTTTTGGGGCGCAACACACCCAAGTTCATCTCGTATCCGGCGGCGGCGCTGGCCGGTTCGGTGCTGGCGGTGTGTTCCTGCACCATCGTCCCGCTTTTCGCCGGGATTTACAAGAAAGGCGCCGGACTTGGCCCGGCCATCACCTTCCTGTTTTTCGCCCCGGCCGCCAACATCCTGGCGCTGGTCTACACCGGCGGCGTGATCGGCGCGGACCTGGCGTTTGCGCGCCTGTTCCTCTCGCTGGCCTTCGGCATCGGCATCGGTCTCATCATGGCGCTCACCTTCCGCAAAGATGACGCTGCCCACGATAAAGCGACTGACGAAATGTTCGCCGGCCAGCGCGGCAAGGGCATGCGCCGCGCCGCTCTCGTCTTCCTGCTGGTGCTTGTCGCCCTGCTCCTTTCCGGCACGCTCAAACTTGACTTCCTGACCGGCTCTTACGCCCAGACCACCCTGCCCCTACGCGGCGCGGAGAACTTCCAAGCCTGGCTCGACTGGCTCGTCCCGCACGATGCAAGCCGGGGCGAGGAGGGCGTCACCGTGCAGGGTGTGATCCTCATTGGTCTGTTGGCGTTCATCGGGCTTTCAGCCTGGAAGGGCTTTGAGCATATCCACGAGAAGTTCAATGCCTGGACGTGGACCGCCCTCGGCCTGACCGGTCTCACCCTGATGGTCGCCGCGCTGGGCATGAAAGCCGCGCCGGACGGACTGCAAATCGCCCTGACCGGCAAATTCATCGGTGTTCTGATTGCGCTGGCTGTCTTGTTCTTCATCGCCCGCAAATATCTCTCGGCGGATGAAACCCGTGACTTCCTGTGGGAATCCTGGCGCTTTGTCAAGCAGATTTTCCCCTTGCTTGTCGTCGGTGTATTTGCTGTTGGCATTATTCGAGTGTTGATCAAACCCGAATGGATCGAGACCCTCGCCGGTCAAAACACGTTACTGGGCAATCTGGCAGGTGTGGTCTTCGGTGTATTTATGTACTTCCCGACCCTGGTCGAAGTGCCAATTGCCCAAATGTTCCTCAGCCTGGGCATGCACCGCGGCCCGCTGCTGGCCTACCTCATGGCCGACCCGGAACTCAGCCTGCAGAGCATCCTGATCACCGCCACCATCATCGGGCGGTTAAAGGCCTGGGTGTATGTCGGCTGGGTGGCGCTCTTCAGCACCCTGGCCGGTCTCATCTACGGCGCCTGGGTGGATGGCGCCAGCATTGGGCTGGTGGCCCTGTTCTTATTGCTTTTCCTGGCCGTTCTTGCTATGGTGCTCTGGCTGGTCAATCGCCGCAACGCGAAGAGACAGGTGACAGTCACCTGATTTCAAGAGAGCACATGCCCTGAAAATACAAGGTGACTGTCACCTTACACTAATCTACCAAACTGGAGGTTCCCATGCTCACCATCAAAGTTCTCGGCCCTGGCTGCGCCAACTGCCATAAACTGGCCTACCTGACCGAGCGGGCAGTCAACGCCCTCAGTATCGAGGCGAAAATCGAGAAAGTCACCGATTACGCCGAGATCACCAAATACCCGATCCTCTCGACACCTGGCCTGGTCATCAACGAGAAGGTGGTCGCCGCCGGGCGGGTGCCAAGCGAGGCGGAAATCACCACGTTTCTGGCCAACGCCCTGGTTTAAAGAAATGAAACGCAAGGTGCTTTTTCTCTGCATCGGCAACTCCTGCCGCTCGCAGATGGCCGAAGCCATCGTCAACGCCCGGCTGGGCGGGATGTGGGAAGCCGTCAGCGCGGGGACCAGGCCTGCGGGTTACGTTCACCCAAAGGCGTTGGCGGCGCTGTCCGAAATCGGCATCCAGTATACGGGTCGTTCGAAACTGGCGGATGAATTCCGGGGCATGGACTTTGACTTGGTGGTCACGGTCTGCGATTCAGCCGCCGAGGAATGTCCCGTCTGGCTCGGAAAAGGCAAGCGTGTCCATCGCAATTTCCCCGATCCCGCCAAAGCCGAAGGCACGGACGATGAAATGATGCAGGTCTTTCGCTCCGTGCGTGATGCCATCGAACGCGAAATCGTTGCAATACTCGAGAATCATTCGTAAAAAGACAACCGCGATGAAAATAGACTTACTTTACTTTGACGGCTGTCCGTCCTGGCAGGGCGGATTGGAAAATTTGACATAACTTAACCTGGAGACCCCCCATGACATCAGAAACCAGCACCACCAAACGGCTCTCTTTCCTCGACCGCTACCTGACCCTGTGGATTTTCCTGGCGATGGCGGTCGGCGTGGGAATTGGTTTTCTCTTCCCGGCTGCCGTGCAAACCTTCAACACCGCCGTTTCGGTCGGGACGACCAACATTCCCATCGCCGTCGGCCTGATTTTGATGATGTACCCGCCGCTGGCCAAAGTCCGCTATGAGGAACTTGGAGACGTATTCCGCAACTGGAAGGTGCTCGGTCTCTCGCTGGTGCAGAACTGGGTCATCGGGCCGATCCTGATGTTCGCCCTGGCGATCCTTTTCCTGCGCGGCTACCCCGAATACATGACCGGGTTGATCCTGATCGGCCTGGCGCGCTGCATTGCGATGGTCATCGTCTGGAACGAACTGGCAAAAGGCGATAACGAATACGCCGCCGGGCTGGTGGCATTCAACAGCATCTTCCAGGTGCTGTTTTACAGCGTTTACGCCTATGTCTTCATCACCATCCTGCCGACCTGGTTCGGCATGACCAGCAACATCGTGGACATCACCATCGGCGAGATTGCCAAGAGCGTGTTTATTTATCTGGGCATCCCGTTCATCGCCGGGTTCCTGACGCGCTTCTTCCTCGTCCGCGCCAAAGGCAAGGATTGGTATCACAAACAATTCGTGCCCAAGATCAGTCCGCTGACGTTGATTGCCCTGCTGTTCACCATCGTGGTTATGTTCTCACTCAAGGGCGACCTGATCGTGGAACTGCCGCTGGACGTGGTGCGCATCGCCGTCCCCCTGCTCATTTACTTCGTGGTCATGTTCCTGGTCAGCTTCTTCATAGGCAAAGCCATTGGCGCAGATTACTCCAAGACCACCACGCTGGCATTCACCGCCGCCAGCAACAACTTCGAACTGGCGATTGCCGTGGCGGTGGCCGTCTTTGGCATCGGCTCTGGTGTGGCCTTCGCCGCTGTTATTGGACCCCTGATCGAAGTGCCGGTGATGATCGGGCTGGTCAACGTGGCGCTCTGGCTGCAAAAGCGGTTCTTTACGGCATAGGGCAGGCGGATGCAGGTCAGTGTCAAAATCCTGAGTTTCAAAAGCCCCGAGCCGCACGAAAAACTGGCCGAACTGCACGACCTGTGCGTCAAGTGGGGCACGGCGACGAATACCGTCATCGGTGGGCTGGTGCCCCAGGGCGAATTGGTCGTCGAGATTCCACCAGCAGCATGAGATTCGGAATCCAAAAGAGACAGGTTCAAGATGCGATTCGCTGAGTTCATCCGCAAGAACTACCAGATCATCATCACCGCTACCGTGATCGTCGGCCTGCTGTTGGGGCTGTGGACAACCAGCCCGGGTAAGGCGGTGCAGGGGTATTCGCAGGCGCTTACCTTAGTGATGATCCTGTTCATCAGCCTGACCATCACGCCGCGCCAGTTCGCCCTGGTAGCGCGCCAGCCAGCCGCGTGCTTCCCCTCCGGGCCACTTCCTGCAAAGCGCGCAGCAGCAAGCCTTGCAACGGCAGGGCATGGCGCCTGTCCAGCGCTTTGTGATGGCCTTCATGCTCCTGATGGTCGTTTGCCTGCTGGGGGCAATGTTCCTGATTGTGACCGGAAAATTCTGGCTGTTCTAACCCCATATTGAGCAGAACGTCAGGGTACGCAAATGCGTGCCCTGATTTTTTTAATTGCGGTTTGCGTTGTATTTAAAAAAAATGCCCAGCAATTTCTGCCGGGCATCTCGCATATCATCTTTTTGCATAAAGAGATCATCTTTACTGAATTATCCCTGACCACGCTCATGGCAAATGGGGTTTGGCACGCAGCACCTAGTGTTTGCGGGCCCGGAACAAACCGAACCCAACCAAGCCCATTAGAAGCGATATGAATACTCCCTCGGTGCCAGGAGAAAGAATCGCCCCTGCAAAATCGCGGCTGAGGATGATAAAACCGCCGGAAATGAGTACCAAGCTGATGGTATTGGCAATGTTGTGCATCAACCAGCCCGGCCAAACAGATTTGCTTAGCAGGCGCAGTTCGCCAAAAGTCAGGGAAATAAGCGGGAATACGAGGAACGTTATCAGGATAAATCCCAAAACACTCAACGAAGTTCGTTCCTGGAACGTCTCGCGATTTAGAAAATACAGGTAGTACGGCACGTGCCAGCCTGCCCAAATGAAGCCGGTCAAAAGTGAATTGACAAAGGGATGCAGGTTGAGCGCTTCAAAGCGCGGGGTGAGATAGCCACGCCAAGTGAACTCCTCGAAAATGTTTTTGACCATCACCGTAGTCAAACCTACTCCTACCGCTGAAAGGAACGGGCCGAAGCCCTGTGCGGCAAAACCGGTGAACGATACCACCTTGAAAACGGAGGCCACGCCCAGGGTCACAAGCGTAACGAGCGGGATAACGAGCAAGGCAACCAGATACCAGCGCCAACCCGCCTTCAGATTGAGTCCCAGTCCAAAATCCTTCCAGCCGTCGCCGCCGAAGGCACGCAAGAGCAAGATAGTAATCAACGGCGAGGTCAGCCAGACCAGCGCGCCCAAGCCCTGCATGGTGTCTTGTGGCGGCTGCAGACGGTCGAGGGCAATCCCCAAAAAGCCGCAAGCCTCGGCGACGATGGTAAAGATAATCAAGTTACGGATAGTTTTATTCATTCTTTTTCTCCTATGAGATTTGAGAGTTCAACCGGCGAAAAATCACCAGATTGGATGCGTGCGATGGCATTTTTGAGCCATTGGATAAGAGCTTGGCCGCTGGCAAGCCCATATTTGAGCGTCAGCATACTCAGGAAAACAGCCCGCTCATCGTTTACACTGTTTGGCTGGGTTGTGACCGCCCGATAGATAGCAACCAAGGCCGCCAGTTTTTCTTCGGCCCTGCAGACTTCATGCTGAAGCAGGCGCAACAGTTCGTCATCCGTAAGTTTTCCGCTAAAGTAAACCTGGATAAGAAATGGCTCGCGGTTATCCTGTTCGGGCAAGGGTGTGGACAGCCAGCGATGCAGTTCAGCGCGGCCATCGTCAGTGATACTGTAGATTTTCATATCGAGGCGTTCGTCGCGCTCAATGACTTCCTTCTCGACCAAGCCCTGTTCGTCGAGTTCGGCGAGGGTACGGTAAATCTGACTTTGATTAGCAGGCCAGAAATGACGTACCGATTTATCAAAGGCCTTTTTCAGATCATAGCCCGAAAGAGGCATAAAGGACAAAAAACCCAGGATGGCATGCTTGAGGGACATTGAAGGCTCCAGCTTTTGGGAATTTGTTCCACTTGTTGTATAGTACTAGTACTATACAACAAGTGGAACAAAATGTCAATCCTAATTGCAAATATTATTCGTTCTCCAAAGATATGTTAGGAAAACTTGAAAAGTGAACTCATTTAAACTTCAAAAGTGAACTGTGAATCCTTGCAAGGGGAGAGTCACAGAATGAACCAAGGTGGCGTTCCACCATATACGTACTTGCATAATTTCTTGGCTGGTGTCTGGGACCAAGTGAATGGCGAACAACAGGAGGTGATAGCCCAGTGATGAACCGCCAGCGTCCCGGCCTGCTGGCGTTGACGCTGCTCTTCGGCACCAGCTCGATGGAGGCCATCGTCATCGTGTTCGAGCGGCGGATTGGTTCGCTGGAGCGGCTGTTATTAGCGCCAGTTCGTCTGCCGGCGCTGCTGGCAGGCAAGCTGCTCGGCGGGATGTTCTTTGGGCTGACGGTCACGCTGGTGGTGTTGGGGATCATGCTGGCCGTCTTCGGTGTGAGCGGCGTCAATTGGCTGCTGCTCATCCTGGCGCTGCTGCTTTCGGCGGCGGCCTTTTCCGCGCTGGGTGCGTTAGTCTCGGTGGCGGTTCGCGAAATCTTCGAGGCGCAGACGCTGGCAAACTTCGTTCGCTTTCCGATGATGTTCCTGGGCGGCGTGTTCGTGCCGGTTGCGGCGCTGCCACTGGGATTGCAAATCCTGGCGCGTGCCCTGCCGCTGACCTACACGGTCGAGGCGCTGCGCGCCGCGCTGGGGATTGGAACGGCAGAACATGCTATACTGGACTTGAGCGTTTTGGCCGGGTTCGCCGTCATCCTGTTTGCACTGGCCGTGCGCATCCTGGGGCGGCGATTGGAATGAGAGGCGTCGCCTAATGTTGATCGAGCATTACGACCTGGAAGTCTTTACCCCGCCCTGTGACCCCGGCGCGGAGCGGTATGCGGCGCGGGCGCGGTTGACTGCCGACATCTCCGAAATCCTGCCCTATCTCAACGCGACCTTGCGCGGCGCGGTCTACCTGCCCGAAGCCCAGGCCATGACCTGGAAGAAGGGCGGGCACAACATCGCCTTTCATGCTTACGAGATCGCTACCAGCAATGTGGAAGACCGCGAAGGCGCAGAGAAGGAGCTCAAAGGGCTGATTGACTTGGTCAACCGCACCTGGGAGCGCCGCTCCGAGATCACGCCCGACCACATCACCCGCCAGCGTCCCACGCCGATGGCGATCTACAAATTGCTCCCCAATACCAATTGCAAGCGGTGCGGCGAGTCGACCTGTTACTCCTTTGCCCTCAAATTATCTGCTTCGCAAAAGAAACTGGCCGATTGCCCGCCGTTGTTTGAAGCGCAGTATGCTGAAAAATTAGCCGCGCTGGAGGAAATCATCATCGAGATGCCAGCAATTTAACCAATTCCACCACACAACCAGAAAGGAATTTACGATGTCTTGCGAAGATAAATGCGATTGCAAAGGTTCCTGCGAATGCGGGAAGGATGGCTGCTCGTGCGGTTGTAAATGCGAGTGCTGCGGAGGCGGAGGCCGTTTCCACCGCCGCTACCAGACCAAGGCCGAGCAAATTGCTGAATTGGAAGCTTACCTGGCTGAACTGAAGAGCGAAGTGCAGGCCGTCGAGGAGCGGCTGGCAGACTTACGAACTAACGACTGATTGCGATGCGATTGCGGCCTTTGTGCTTGGCCACATACATCGCCTGATCGGCGCGCGCGATCAACGTTTCCAGATCAGATGTATTCTCGTCATACATTGCCAGCCCTGCGCTGATAGTCACGTTAAGTTCGCCCGCCTCAGTGGGGATTGGTGTTTGGGCGATTGTTTTACGCAGCCGTTCTGCAATTTCCCTGGCCTTGTCGAGGGCCGTCTCGGGCAGGAGAAAGACGAATTCTTCACCGCCATAGCGGCCTACCAGGTCTATCTCCCGCACACTGCCCTGAAAGCGGATTGCCAAAGTTTTCAGTACCACGTCGCCGATGGGATGACCATGGGTATCATTGACCCGCTTGAAATGATCTATATCCAGCATAATGCTGGCGAAAGGCCGTCCAAAGCGGCGCGCGCGGGCAAATTCGAGCCGCCCCAATTCAAACAGGCCGCGCCGGTTATACAGGCCGGTGAGGGGATCGGTTATTGCCAGATTCTGCACCTCGGCGAACAGACGTGCGTTCTCGATGCCCAGGGCGGCCTGGTTGGCGAAGGTCATGAGGAGGCGAACCTCATCGTCTGAGAAGAGGTGCTCCCGGCGCCAGAAGACGAACATCGCCCCCATGACGCGCTCCCGGCCAGGCAGCGGCAGGACTATGTAGGACTTGATGCCCTCTTCCAGGACAATGGGCTTCACCAGGTCTGGACGTTGGGTCACATCCGGGATCAAGAGAGGCTGCCGCGTGCGCATCACTGTCATGGTGGTGCCGCCCGGCCGGACATCGGTACGCGCCTTGAATTGCTCGCTCATGCCCACACTGGCCATCAAGCGCGCCTGTCCCGCCTCCAGCAGGAGGTTCAGGCTGGCGGCATCCGCCCCCACAGCTTCCACCGCCCCCTGGACGACGCGGTTGAGGACTTCTCCCAGGTCGAGACTGGCACTCACGTTCTTGCTGATCTCGTGCAGGAGCGCGAGATCACGTAACCTATGCTGCTGTTCCTCGTACAGCCGAGCATTCTCGATAGCAACAGCGACCTGGCTGGCAAAGAGCGACATCGTCGGCAGGTCGCTCTCCCGCAGGCTCTCTCCCCACAGCCACATGAAGCCGATCATTCGATCGCTGGCGATGAAAGGCAGGTGGTAGGTGATGGTGCTCTCGTACACTTCAAAGGATTTCAGGAAGCGCGCCAGCATCGGCTTGGGAAAGCCGAAAAGGAAAATTGCCGTTGCATTGAGAGGATCACGCACCAACGAAGGCTGATCTGCCTTTTCGATATGCAGTAGAAAACTCTCGGCGGGGATGCGGATTTCGTGCATTTTGCGCTGGGCTGCCCGCTCGATCAGTCTGACAGTCTTGGGATCGGCAGAAGTGTAGCGGATGATTACTTCATCCGGCGCATCTGGAACGTGAAGTGCTATCAGGCAGGTCAGGCCCAGGTGTTTAAGCTCGCTGCCCAGCGTTGCCATCACACTCCCCGGGTCGGGGACGGCGGAAACGCGGGTTGCCACCTGCGCCAGGGCACCGATGAGTGCATTTGACCGTGCGAGCGTGGTTGCCTGTTGATAGATCTTATCCATAGCCCGCAATCGCTCGATCCCAATTGCCAATTGACCTGCCAGGATGGTCAACAGGCGCTCATCGGCAAGTGTGAAGGCATTTAGCTTTGCACTTTCTGCATTGATCACGCCTATCACTCGCCCACCAATCTTGAGAGGCACACAAATCTCGGATCGTATATTCGCATCCACGCTTATATAATCCGCATCTTTGGACACGTCGGCCACACGCCGCGCATTCCCTGTTTTGACGACACTGCCAGTAATACCTTGCCCCACTGGAACGGAGAATTGTTTCTTTTGGATGATGCCCAGGCGATAAGTCGAATGCAGGCGAAGCACGCCGGCCGTCTCATCCAGCAATAAGAGACCAAAATTATCCGGGAACAGTTTTTTGCCGATCAGTTGTGTCATACGTTCGAGCAATTCATCAATATCCTTGGCCTCAGTCGTTGCCATGGCAAGGGCATGCAACACAGCCAGTTCTTCCAATTGCCTGTGCTCGCTCGCAAAAAGCTCTGCCCTGGTAAGCGCCAGACCGATGATGTTGGCAGCTGTATTGAGCACATCACAGTCATTCTGGCTGAATGCGTGCAGTCGAGCACTTTCAACGATAAGGACACCCTTCACCTCTTCCCCGATTCGGATGGGTACGTCCACCTCGGAACCGTTATTACCAGGGATATAGCTTGATTCTATTGTTACATCCGGCGTGTAATGTAATTGGCCGTCTAACAAGGGACGCTCACTCAAGCCTCGACCGGGTGGTATGCACTCTGGAATAAATTGGTCAGGCAAGCCTATACCAACCTGGTGCACGCGATCACCGCTATCCTCATCCACCAGATACACACTCACATAATCGAAGCCTAACATATCATGTAAATTATGCACGGCGCGCTTACAAATATCTTGTTCATCCAGCGCCACGGCGAGGTCAGTGCTAAGCTGCAACAGTACTGCCTGTCGTTTGGCTTGCCGCTGTGCGGCACCAAACAGGCGAGTGTTTTCAAGTGTGATTGCAACCTGGTCAGCGAAAGCAGTCGCCAACTGGACATGGCTGGCGTTGAAATGATGGGGTTCGGTACTGTCTATCGCCAATATTCCGGTCACTTCATTGCGGACGATGAGAGGCACACCCAGCCAGGAGCGAATGTGGCTGTGTGGCGGCCGGTGGAACGAGCGATAGGACTTTTCGGCTTCGTTCAGGATGTAGGGCTTCTGGGTCTGGATCACGATCGAATTTGGGTTATCGCCAGGGACAGGAAAGCGGATGCCGATCACGCTGGATGGGTCCTGCCAGCCGCGCCCGCCGACGATTTCCAATTCTCCATCCCGCAGCAACTGCACCGAGGCGCTGTCATGCGGAACGACTTGTTCCAGTTGCTCCAAAATGCGGCTGACGGCCTCTTCGGGATCCAACGTCGCCGCTACGACCGACCCGGCCTTGCGCAGCGTTTCGGATTCTTCAGCACGCTGGAGGATCTTTCGCTCCGCCGCTTTGATGTCGCTGATGTCGCGCAGAATGGCCAGGTACTCATTGAAACCCTCGATGACCGAGTGGGAGACCAGAACGGGAATGCGCTGGCCACTGGCAGCGACGATCTCGGTCTCATAGGTGCCGCTGATGCCGTGGGTGATCTCTTGCCACTTCTGGAGCATGAAGGGCCGGCGGTCCTCAGGGATGAAGTCCAGGAAGGGCCGGCCGCGGATGGCCTCGGCCTGGTAACCGGTGATCTCGGTCAGGCGAGGGTTGAAGTAGCCGAAGGTGCCGTCCGGCTTGATGGTGAAGATGAGGTCAATCGAGCTGTCCAGGACGCTTTGCAGGTAATGACTGGTTCGGGCTTTCTCCTCGTACAGCCGGGCTTTCTCGATGGCGATGGCGGCGTGGTTAGCAAAGGCCAGGGCTAACTCGGCGTCTTCAGGCTGGTAGAAGTCCGGCTCCATCTTGTCGGCAGTCAGCATGCCGATGACCCGATCCTGGACCAGCAGCGGCACTCCTATCCAGGAATGGATGTTCGCCAGGTCGGGGGTCAGGCCGCTGGCCTGCATGGACTTAACCCAGCGCGAGTCGTCAGCGACCGAACCAACGATCAGCGGTTGCCGAGTCTCGACCACTTCCTTATTGAGTAGCGCAGTGCCGAGATCCAAGTGAGTGTTGAGTACTCGCTCAGGTTCTTCGAAGCCTCGCACGGCGGCCACGCTCATCTGCCCGTTTTCGAGCAGCAGGATGGAAGCGCTGTCGTAGGCGATGACCCGCTCCATGCAGGAAAGGACCAGATCAAGCGCGGCGTTCAAGTTGGGGGCAACATTCAACTCGCGGGCGATCTCGCTCAGGGTATCTGAGATCTGCCGGGCGTGATGCTCTGCCTCGAAAAGACGAGCGTTTTCCATTGCCTGGGCAGCGGCAGCGGTGGCGCTGGCGGCCAGGGTTATTTCTTCGTCGCTAAACTCGCGCCGCTCGATGGTGTCCAGCCCCAGAGTGCCCACCACCCGGCCGCGCACCATCAATGGCAGGATCAGCAGCGAAACGGTGCCGCGCTGCCGCAACAGCTCGTGAATGGCTGCCATGCGGGGATCGTGCTGGGCGTCGGCTATGGCCAGGGGTGCTTTGTGCTCCACGACGTATTGCGTGATGGGATTGCCTTCGACGGGTATCACCACCCCCATGGCGCTGGGGCGTCCCTCGCCCAGATATTCGGCCACGACGATGGCGGCCGTGTGCGCCTCGTTCAACAGCGCAGCCGCCGTCTGGGGTACATCAAAGGCCAGGGCCAGTTCGCGGCAGGTGATTTCCAGCACCGCTTTCGGCTCCAGGGTGGTGCTGGCGGCGGCGATGACCCGGTTGAGCAGCGCCAGCGCACGGTTGCGCTGCTTGATCTCCTCTTCCGCATATGCTCGTCTTCTTTCGGTGGTGGACCATAGCCCTACCGAAAAGCCGGTCAGGGCATAGGTAAAAAAGCCGACCAGCATTTTTGAGCCGTACCCTGGCGGCCAGGGCAGGCCCTGCTCCTTGGTTATCATCAGCGAGATCAGCGCCATGGCGACCAGGGATGAGGCTGTTCCTCCTTTGATTCCCAGCAAAATGGCTGCAAATAAGATGGGAATCAGGGCTAAGGGGAAGAACGCTGGGTTTGCTCTGGTGACCAAGAGCACGATGAAGAAGGCAATGAAGCTCGCAGCTATGGTCGGTATGCTCGCCTTCCTTAACTTTTGCATGTCAAGCTCTTTCTACCTCGTTAATTTGTAAGAGACGATTGCGGGCGGTCAGACCCCGGCGCAGACGGTCATTTCTAAAGGTTATTCGGATCCAGGATATATTGCCACCAATTGTTGGCAATACCGCTGGTACGGCCAGCCACCTTTGGCAGGTGCTTCAGCCACCATACGTGGTGAGCACGGATATTACCATTACCCCATTCATCTGCATTGACCTGGCGAATGTCATTTTTGAAATGAGGGAAGTTGTACCAGTCGTAGCAATTGCTGAGCACCTGGCGCGGGTTGTTCCAGTCGTAATCTCTCTCACTGTTGGGGGCGAAATGGATGTTGCCGACTTCGGCCTTTCCGGGCGTAATCTCCTCGTAGCGGGTGAAGCGCCTGTACGGGTTGGCTTCTCCCTGAGTGCGTTCGAAGGTCTTGCTCAGGACGGACTCGCAGCGGTGGCTGAAGGATTCGAGCATCTCGCCCACGCCGCGCTCGTAGGAAAAACCCATCAGGACGAATTTGCGGCTGCATCCGGCCGTGCCTGACAATGGCGGCGCATTACACCAGAAGGCACCCGCGCCGCCCATGATCGATTCATAGAAGCCGGCGTGCGGGAAGGCGAACATCCACACTTCATCAATCTCACGCCTGGCAACGCGCGGCAGGATGTTGTAACCGGTCAGGATGGCCTGATAATCCACCATTTCGGGTTGGTAGGATGGCCCACCTTGTAATACGGCCAGATAGCTGGCCGGGTCATAACGGAAACCATCCGACTTGGCCGGAAATTCATTCACCTCCACTCGCTGCACGATCTGGTAGCGCGCCATGCCGCCGCTGGCCTCCTGGATATCGCTCAAGAAGCCGTTGACCAGTTCATCCACCCGCTTCCAGTTCATCATTTGTGAGAGTTTTTGGCCGCTAACCGCATCCATGAGCGGGTCGTAGACGATCAAGAGGACGCGCGCGGTGAGGATGCGCGCCGGCTCGATGGTGTTATCCGCCGCGACGGCCGGGGGCGGAGGAGGGGTAATTGCACCCCCTGTATTGCCGGTCGGTTTTGAGCCGCCCAAGATGAAACGCAGCAGATTGAAAATGATTGCCAGGAAACTACCCAGACCTTTGGATGAATTTTTCATGATAACTCCATTAGGGCACATCCGTTGCGTAATGGTAGCCTACGGGCTACCATAATAGACCTGGTTATCCATACTCAAGAAAATATAGTGATTCGAACTGATCGCCACGGCGGTGACGGGTGAGGTGAATTGCTCCTTGAGCTGGTCAACTTTCGGCTGGAACTGGCCCTGTAAAGTGAGCGTATCGGGGCGCGCGCTAAAGCGATAAACGGCTTGGGTCTTCGATGCGAGCATATAGAGCGAGGGATCGGAAGGGCCGCTGAAGAACATCTGGGTGAAGACCGCGTCGCTGGCCTTCGCGCCGGATAAATACCCGGGGCGGAGATCCTCGAACGGGGTTGGATCCACACAGCGCAGGCCGCCAATGCAGGTGGTTACGTGTCCATCCTCGAAGAGCAGGTACAGGTCGCTGCCCCTGGCCGCCAGGTCAATGGCGCTATTCATGCCTTGCGGCACCTGCTCACCGAAGAACATGCTGGGGGCTTCAAATTTATTCTTGACCCAGAAATAGCTCCAGACAGCGCCGCCGGCCGGGTCGAGCATGTAGAGAGTATTGCTCTCCGCATCCAGCGTGAAGGCAGAGATGCTCTTCCAACCCAATTCCGGCGCCGGGAGCGGGACGGCGCGCGGTTCGAGGCCCTTGGCGCAGTAGAGCAGCATTCCTTTGGCATCCACCGCCAGCAGGGTAGCGTTATTATAAAGATTACTATTCGACAACGCAAGCAGGTCAACCAGTGGACCGACAGAATGGTCGCCGTACGCGCCCGGCGCACACTTGAAGCCGGGATCTATTTCGTAGCCCTGGTTGGTGCGGAAGGCGCGCAAGATATCCCCGCGCGGCCCATTGAGCAGGTACAGGTCGGACTCGGTGGCCGCCATGTCAGTCACCCGGATGGTTTTGTCCAAGCCGCCTATGATCGCCGGGCGGAATTCAAGGCGGGTGATCGCGTCCAGCTTGTCCAACTCTGCCTGGGCCTGCTGGCGCAAGGTCTGCGAATCCTGGGTCACCTGGTAGTACTCAGCCTGGTCGAGGTAGGAGATTGTCCTCTCCCAGGCAGCATATTCGACAGACTTGTCGTCCTGGCCAATCGCCCCGACCGCAGCCGAGACCGCCATCGTGTAATTCTCATCATATTGGATTGCCCGCCCATCGCGCATATAGACCATACTGGCAATGGTCACAATCAGCAGCGGCACGGCGATGGCAATAAAGGCCATGCTCGAGCTGGATATGCCCTGCGACTCGCCCTCCGGCTGGTCGGGGAGCAGGCGCGGCAGGAACTTGCGAATGCCATTTGAAATGGATTGGCTGAAACCGCGGCCGGATTGCAGTGCGCGTGCCAAACCGCGGAAGATGACCTTGCGGCGATGGGATGCCGGGCGGGAGATTTCGGGGATGTTCGCGACCTCGCGCGGGGCGAAGAAACGACTTGAGCGGATACCTGCCTGTGACGGGGGAGGCGCGGCCTCCCCATCCACCGGCGCGGACTGGGGCCGGGTGCTCCCGATCGGCCGGACAAAGCGGCTGGCACGGATCACCTCCGAGCGCGGCGGGGTGGATGGAGTCGCCTGCGGCGGCGAGGCCGGTGAAGCCTCCGCAGCAGGCCTGACGGCAGAGGGGGTTGGTGCAGGTTGGCGCTGCTCCGCTTGGGATGCTGCGGGGACAGGCGGGACAGATGTTGGTTCAATTTGGCCGGCCGGCGGCGGTGGGATTTGTTCTTGGGCTAATCCGGCCACCAAAGGCCTACCGGCGGGTGCGGCAGCCGGCTCTAGCTCCGGCAAGGGTTTCGTGGCAGCCGGGATGGGCAGGGATGCCTGGCCGGCGTTCAGCGGCGCCATCTCCGCGGCGGGCTTGAAAGACGTCAGCATGTTCATCTTCCCGCTCCCGGCCTGAACCTGGATCAAGACTGCGTTCAAGTCTTCGCGGGTCAGGGTGGCAAGTCTACGGCGCAGGGACTCGGGCGAGGCCGCGCCGCGCTCTTTTTGCAGGCTGTCCTCCCAACCGGGAGGCAACGCCGCGCAAAACATGAGCAGCTCGCCCGCGCGCAACTCTACCTGGGAAAAATAAAGCGGCGTGGTCTGGCCGAAACCAAGACCACGGCCGGATATTTGCGGATCATGAATATGTCCTGTTTTCTCGCCGCTCAGGTGGAAGACGTGCGTCGGCCCGCTCTGGACGAAGATGAACTGTGACCCCCGCAGCACCCCCAGCACCAAGCGGGCGAGGATGTATTCGCCGTGACCGGTGCTGCGCATATTACGATCTAACAAGACCTGGTTGAGTGTTTCGGCGGTGGCGCGCAACGCGGAGGTCAGCGAACCAGGATTATGGTAAAAACGCTCCGCCATCTGGGAGGTGATCTGGCTGTACTCGCCGGAGGAGAATGGCATGTTGCCTGAGAGGTTCAGGTAAATGACCAAATGGTCGTCCTGGCGGCCGCGCGCCGCGCGGCGCGGCGGGCTGACGGCCAGAAGTCCCGGCAGGCTTGGCAATTCCTGTCCTTGGATGCGATAAAAGGAAAGCAGATTCAGGTCGAGTTCAGCAGCCACGTATCCATTATACGGTAAAATGGACATTCAAAACAACCCCCAACCGAGAATGCTCATGACTTCACCCTCAGGACTGCGGACTTCAGTCCGCCTTTTGCATAATCAACCTGACAATTTATGAACTATACCCTCATCCAAACCCCCTCTGCTTTCGACGCTTTAGCCGCCGGGTGGAATGATTTACTGGCCGAAAGCGTCACCAACGTCCCCTTCCTGCGCCACGAATACCTGCGCGCCTGGTGGCAAACGCTGGGCGGCGGCGAGTGGCCGCACGGCGAACTGGCGGTCGTCGCCGCTTCTGAGAACGGACGGTTGGGCGGCCTCGCGCCGCTCTTCCTGACCGATGATCGCGACGGCCAGCCGGCTCTCATGCTCTTGGGTAGCCGCGAAATTTCAGATTACCTGGACCTGATTGCCCGCCCTGCGGATCTACCCGGATTCATCCGCGGCCTGCTGGATTTTCTCGTTCGCGCCGGGAGCCTGTCCTGGCGCGCCCTCGACTGGTATAACCTCCCCGAAGCCTCTCCCACGTTGCCCCTGCTGAAAGCCGAAAGCGCGCAGCGCGGCTGGACCTTCACGCAGGAGAATTTCCGCCCGGCGCTGTCTATCCCCCTGCCCGGCAATTTTGAGGTTTACCTGGGCGGCATTGACAAGAAACAACGTCACGAGATCCGCCGCAAAATGCGCCGCATCTACGATAATGGCCTGCCGGTGCGCTGGTACATCGTCGAGGACGAATCCAGCATGGATGCCGAGATTGACGGTTTCCTGGCGCTGATGGCCAACGACCCGGCCAAAGCCGCCTTCCTGACCGAGGCCATGCGCGCACAAATGCGCGCCGGTGTCCACGCCGCCTTCCGCGCCGGCTGGCTGCAACTGGCCTTCCTGACCGTAAACGGCGAGAAAGCTGCCGGTTACTTGAACTTCGATTACAACAACCGCATCTGGGTCTACAACTCGGGGATTGACTACAAGTATCTCGATCTCTCCCCCGGCTGGGTACTGTTGGGACATTTGTTACAATGGGCCAACGAAAATAAGCGCGCTGAATTTGATTTCATGCGCGGCGACGAGGATTATAAAGTTCGCTTTGGGGGGGTGAAGAGGTTCGTGGTCAGGGCGAAGGTGGTGAGATAGAGCGGTAAGGCGAGATTAATCTCGCCCTACATTTGGGTAGCCACCACGGAGATTCCCAATCAGCCATCAATTTCTCATCAGAGCGCGCAAACTCTTGTAACCAATGACATGGATACCGGCATTCTTCATGAAGTCCTTGATCTCCTGGCTCATGAACGTCCGGTAATTCGCCACGCGGCTCGGCCAATCCGGTGTGATGGCGCGCAGCTCCGGCGTGTCAATCGAGGGATGGACGATGAAATGCGTCAGGCCGGCGGGCAGTTCTGCCAGCATCTTCTTTGCAAGTGCAAGCTGCCCGTCGGGTTGGTCGAGTGGCAGGCCGGTCGCGTTGTCCACGAGCGGTAAACCCTGTTCCTCCAGTTGACCGATCATGCTGGCGAGAAACGCAGCGGTTTCGCTGTCGAAATCCAACTTTTCGAAGCCGGCCGCATCCAGGCGAGGAATCAAGGGCGGGAGACGGAATTTGTGCATAAGCTGGATATAGGCCGGGATGAACTTCGGATGCGCGATCGCCGCCATGTGGGTATCAATATGTGAGACGTCAATCCCGAAATCCAGGGCGCGCCGGACCTGGGCTTCAAGCTCGAACGCAGCCCGGTCGGGGTTGGCGCTTTCCTGGACTTCGGCATCCGCGCGCGGAAAATAGCCTTCTGCATCCAACAGGCCGGAGTCTGCGTCACGTGTCGAGACAGGCCCCCAGCGATAGAACTGCCACTCGCTGGTCAAGGTCAGGTGTACACCCATATCTGTCTCCGGGCGTGCGCGGCAGAGTTCTGCCGCAGCCGGGAACCAGGGGCAGGGAACCATGACTGCGCCGGAGGAGATCGTCCCAAAATCCCATAGGTCGGCGTATGCCTGTACCGAGGCCTGGCACATGCCGATGTCGTCGCTGTGGATGATGACCAGGCGGTCGGTATTGGAGAAACCGAGTTTCTTGAGGATGGGGTTGGGGTGCATGGGTTATTATTTCCAAAACTGCGGCAGATATTCACGGAAGCTGGTCAGGTAATCGTCCAGGATTTGCTTTGCCACTTCGATGTCCGTGATGACCGGGTCGAGCAGCAGACATTGCAGCGCTTTCTGACGGTCGCCTGCGACTGCCGCGTCCACGCATAATTGCGTCACGCTGATTTCGCGGCGGCATAGTTCTGCCACTGCCTCCGGCAAAACGCCGACGTGAACGGGGTGGATACCCTCGCCGTCCACCATCACCGGGGTTTCCACCGTGCAGCCGTAGGGCAAATTGGCAATTTGTCCCACATTGGGCAAATTCGCCGCCAGATGGTAGTGATTGCCAGCCGCGGCGACATTTTCGATCATCTCCAGCGCGCCCTCGGAATCGGTCTCGAGCAGGCCTTCGATGGTCATCTCGCCATCCGCCATCTTGTTCAGCCGGTCGAGCTCGTACTCGCGCACCGAGGCCATCAAATCCCAGTCGTAAAGTTTTATATCGTACTTTTCCCACGGCCTGGTGAGCGGGTCGGAGAGCCAGGGCAGATATTCGCAGAGATGCGTATCGCCTGGGATGGGGAACAGGTCAAAGGTCTCGAAGACGCGACGGGTGAGCGGCTCAAACTTGGGCTCCAGCTCGAAGAAGCGCTGCCGGAAGAGCGGATAGAGGTCCTCGCCGGTCTGCCGGTCGCGGATGGAGAGCAGCCACGAGAAGTGGTTCAGCCCGGCGGCGCGGATGTCCACGCGCGGGACGATTTGCTGCCGCACCTGGTCATGCGCGGCGAATTGACTGACGGCGGCCTCCATGCCGGTCAGTTCGGCGGGGACAGCGATGCCCAGGTCTTTCGCCAGCGCCACGCCGACCATCACGTAACCGGCGAAAATCTGGTGGCACAGGCCGACGGCCTTGATCCTGCTGTGGCGGTTGACCGCCTCGCAGATGCGGATCATCGGGTTGGTGAAGTTGATGAACCAGGCCTGCGGGCAGGCTCGTTCCATATCGTGGACGATCTCCATCACCGGGCCGATATTGCGCGCCGCGTGGGCGAAACCGCCCGGGCCGCCGTTCTCGGCGTATGGCTGGCGGACACCATATTTGAGCGGGATTTCGAAATCCTTGCGCCATAGTCCCTCGCGTGCCCCGACCTCGATGGCCGAGACGACGAACGCGGCGCCTTCGAGAGCCTGGCGATGATGGGCGTGGGTTGTGATGATCATTTGCGCGTCCCACTCGCGGTTCAGGCGCTGCGCCAGCCGCCCGACGATATCGAGCGATGCGGCGTTGCGGTCAACCAGGGCCAGTTGGCTGCCGCGCAGTTTCTGGCTGCGCATCAGGGCAGAGAGGGTGTTTTCGCCAAACGAGGCGCTGCCCGCGCCGATGACGACGATCTTGGTTGGGATGGGCATGGGGACTCCTGATCCGGACTATTCTGTGGGCGCAAAGGGACTCGAACCCCTGACCTCCTCGGTGTAAGCGAGGCGCTCTAACCAACTGAGCTATGCGCCCGTGCGCCCAAATTATACCGTTTAAGGTTGCATGTTGGAAGGTTGCAGGTTAAACTTGCACTGGCGACCTTCATCCTGATAGACATTAATTGGAAATAAGCGGCCCTTCTGTTTTTGCATCGAATTTTCGCGAATTTCTCCCTGGCCTGCTGCCACCTGTGCCTGCGTCAGGTGCAGGCAGTGCAGGCTAAAAATTTTCGGTCAATTCGTGAAATTCGATGCAGCGTTCTCTTATTCCCAATAAAGTCTAATTTACAACCTTTAACCGGAGAGATACATGCGCATTGTCCGCTACCAACTCAAGAACGAATCCCCGCGCTACGGCTGGATTTTGGAAGACACAATCGGCGCGATCGAGGGCGATATCTACGGCGAATATCGCCGCCTCGAAGCCGAGACGCCGCTGGCCGCGGCAAGACTGCTCGCGCCCGCACAGCCATCCAAAATCCTGTGCATCGGACGCAATTACGTCGCCCACGCCCAGGAACATGGCGCCGAAGTGCCCAAGATGCCATTGATATTCATGAAGCCACCCTCGGCGATTATCAATCCAGGCGATGCCATCATTTTGCCGCCGCAATCCCAGCAAATCGAGCACGAGGCCGAACTGGTGGTTGTCATCGGCCGGCGCGGGCGCAATGTCACCGCCGAAGAAGCACAGGATTATATTTTCGGCTACACCGTCGGAAATGATGTCACCGCCCGCGACCTGCAGCAGACCGACGGCCAGTGGACGCGCGCCAAAGGCTTCGACACCTTTTGTCCTTTCGGCCCGTGGATTGACACCGGGTTCGATGCCTCGGACGCGCTCGTCACCTGCAAGGTCAGCGGCCAGCCGCGCCAGATGGCCTCCACGCGGGATATGGTTTTCAACGTCAATAAACTCATCGCCTTCATTTCCTCGGTGATGACACTCGAACCAGGCGATTTGTTATTTACCGGCACGCCGGCCGGGGTCGGGCCGCTCAAGCCGGGGGATGTGGTGGAAGTGGAAATCGAGGGATTGGGAAAGTTGAGTAATCCAGTGGCAGGAGCATGACCTTGCGTTGGCAGGTTGGAAAGTTTGAACGTTCCAACCTGCCAAAGGCCTACTCGGTCAACCTGTAACTGTCGTGATAATCGTCCGCCGTGCGCCCGATTTGAGCAGCGCGGCGGATATTTCTTTTGCGTTTTCCGGCCTGACCAGCGCAATCATGTTGCCGCCGCGCCCGCCGCCGGAGAGTTTGGCGCCGTCCGCACCCGCGGCGCGGGCCGCCTCGACGAGATGCTCCAGTTCGGGGGAGGAGACGGTCATTTGCTGGAGCAGGGTATGATTCTCATTCATCAACGCGCCAAGCAAATGTGTTTCACCACTTTCAATCGCTTTTCTGGCTTTTCGAGCGATTCCCGCGACAGAATCGAATATTTTCTCGAAACGGACAGGCTCGGCTTCCCACAGTTTGCGGACATCCCCAACCACGGCCCTGGTCGGGCTGGCTCTGCCAGTGTCGCCGATGAGGATGGTGAATGGCTTTGCAACTTGAAATATCTCGATTGGCTGGTTCTTGATGAAATAGACCGGTTTGGCGTAAGTGATGACCGTGTTATCTATGCCTGAGGGGGTGCCGTGATGCAGTTTTTCGACTTCGTAGGTCAGGGCGGAAACACGTTCATCGGGCAATGGATGACCGAAGAAAGCCGATAAAGCACGAATGATGGCAATGGAGACCGCCGCGCCAGAGCCGAGTCCGGAGGCAACGGGGATGGTGGAGGTGACATGAACCGTCAGCGGGGGAGGGGAGGAAATGCCCAGGGCGGAGAGAACGCTCTGAATAACGGCAACCAGCGGATGGTCCGGGGAGAGGCGGGAGAGTTCGGAGGAGAGGCCAACGTCCGGGGCTTCGATCCAGAGCCCGGTGCGAGAGGTCGCGCTGACTGTCGCCGTTGCCTGCACTTGGGCCACCGGCACAGCCAGCGCGGGGCGGCCGTAGACAACGGCGTGTTCGCCAAAGAGGATGATTTTACCGGGAGCGGAGGAGGTGGTCATCATGTGGGACAAATTGGCAATTTGTCCTACGATAAATAGAACACGGCCAGCACGGTCAGTCCCCATAACAGGATCGCGATTTGCATCGGGCGGTCGGAGAGCAGGATGTCTTCCGGCGCGCCGCCGGCGTGTTTGACCTGGATGAGGTAAAGGTAACGGAAGATGGCATAGACCACGAACGGGATGGTCAGCATCAGGGTGTGGTCGCCGGGCGCGTCGGGGCGGAAGAAAGTGTAGAGCGAATAGGCTACGATTGTCGTGCCTGAGACGATGGTGATGAACTGGTCGAGCAGCGCAATGGTGTAGCCATCGAGTACCTTCCGGTGAGCATTGGCGCCTGAGTCCAACAGGGCCAGTTCGGCGCGGCGTTTGCCGAAACCAAGGTAAAGCGCCAGCAGGGTCATGACAACGTACATCCACGGCGAGAAGCGTTCGACAGTGATGAGCGTCACACCGGCGTGGACACGCAGGACGAAGCCCGCGGCAATGACCAGCACGTCCAGGATGGGGATATGCTTGAGCCATTTGGAATAGGCCAGCATCATCAGGAAGTAGGCCAGGACGACAGCGGCGAAGGCGGGCGCGAGCAGATAGGAAATTGGGAGCGTGATGAGCAGAAGAAGACTGCCGGCAGCCCAGGCCGCGCGGGTGGGCAATTTCCCGGATGGCAAGGGGCGCTGTTTTTTCTGCGGATGCTGGCGGTCGGCTTCCAGGTCGGCTAAATCATTGAAAATATAGACCGCACTGGAAATCAGGCAAAAGAGGGCAAAACCGGCAGCCGTCCCCAGCGCCGCGCCGGGACGAAATAACTGCTGGTCGAAAACGAGCGCGCCGAAGATGAAAATATTCTTCGTCCACTGGCGCGGGCGCATGGTTTGGAGGAGAAGGCGGAGCATGGTTGTATTTTACCTTGAGATAAGAATGGCGGATAGCGGATGGCAGTTGCGAGTTAGGCTTTGCGAGTTACAATAAGGGGTATGGTAAAGACGCGCCTCGATGTTTTGCTGGTGGAACGCGGACTGGCCGAATCGCGCGCCAAAGCCCAGGCCTTGATCATGGCCGGACAGGTGCGCGTGGATGGGCAGGTGGAACTCAAGCCCTCCGCGCAAGTCGCGCCCGATGCGCGCCTGGACCTGGAAACGGGTCCGCGTTTCGTCTCGCGCGGCGGCGAGAAGCTGGACGCCGCGCTGGAGGCTTTTGGCATTCAGGTGAGCGGCCGCGTCTGCGCCGACGTGGGCGCCTCGACCGGCGGCTTCACAGATTGCCTGCTTCAGCGCGGCGCGGCGAAGGTCTATGCCATTGACGTGGGCAAGGGACTCCTGCATTGGAAGTTACGCACCGACCCGCGCGTGGTCGTCATGGAGGAGACCAACGCCCGGTTCGTGGAAAGATTGCCGGAGGTGGTCGAGTTGGTGACGATTGACGCCTCGTTTATTTCGCTCAAAATTTTACTGCCGGTGGCGAAGGGGTGGTTGGCCCCCCCCTCGCCCCCCCCATTTTCGGAAAAAAAGGGGGGGGACAAAGGGGGGGGCGTCATCGCTCTCATCAAGCCCCAGTTCGAAGCCGGGCGCAAGGATGTCTCGAAGGGAGATGGGGTTATTCGTAACCCGGAAATCCACCGCCAGATACTGGCGGACGTGCTGGCCTTCGCCCAGAACGAAGGCTTCGGCGTGCGCGGGCTGATTAAGTCACCGCTGACGGGGCCGAAGGGGAATGTCGAGTTTTTGGCGTGGCTGGGAATGAGCGAGAGTAGTGTAGACGTAAAAATCCTTGTTGATATGTTTTTCGATATGTAGTAAAATATATAGTGAAACAAGGAGAAAGAGATGAACCAAATTATCGGTGTGACAGAACTACAGCGGCGCTTCCGCAGTGTATTTGACGATGTCGTCAAAAACCGCACACCTTATATTTTGACGCGCGGCAGCCGCCCGGAGGCGGTGATTATCCCTTATGACGAATATCTTCGCTCTCAGAGATTTAATGAAGAAGAAGTATTAGCACGCTTTGATGCAGCGGTGGAACGGATGAGCGAATACAATTCTCAGTACACCGACGAAGAGGTCGAAGCAGATATCAAAGCGGCCATCCGTGAAGTCCGTGATGCCAGGAAGACGGCTGGCTGATGCGCGTTGTTATTGACGCGAACGTTTTGATCAGTTGCCTTATCTGCCCGGATGGCAGGACAGGTCGTATCCGTGACCTTATGCGCGAGGGGCGTTTCACAGTGCTGTATTCACGAGAGCCGCTTGCAGAGTTTATCAACGTAATTTCTCGCCCCCATTTGATAGAGAAATATCGAGTCCAAGAACAAGACATTCATGCTTTCCGGTCTCTCATCCTCATGAGAGGCAAGAGAATCGAGATTAAAACCCGGGTCAATGTTTGCCGGGATCCCAAAGACAACGTCTATCTCTCGCTGGCGTTAGACGGCCACGCCGACTACATCGTCAGCGGTGACGGCGACCTATTGAGTTTGAGTCCGTTTCGGGGAATAGCGATCATCAAGCCGGCGGAGTTTCTCGATATCCTTGAAAAGTAAAAGCGGGCGAATTGGGGACGAAAGGGAACGTCGAGTTTTTACCATGGATGGGACTTGGTGGCGAAGGGGAAAACGATTTGCCCGCATTGGTGGAGCGAGTCCTAACGGGATAAAATCACTTTGGTTGCCTCGTTCATCATTTCATCCTTTCCCGCCAGTTCGCAAAAATTTCAAATATTCTCCGCGCTCGTGAATTTGAACATCCAAATAATAAGCCATTTGTCCGAGCAAATCCAATCCGTCTTTTTTACTATTCTCAACTTTCTCTTTCAGTTCGTATATTTCTGTCGATTTTAGAATCTTTATTTCTTCTTGGATGGCAGCAATCCGCCTTTGCATTTGCGCAATTTTCCGAATTGCTTTGATGAGTTGAGCACCGATATCCTCACCTTGCACGTTGTCGGGGTCATTCTGCCATTCATCCAGTATTTGCCGCATTTTTTGCTCATCCCCTATCTCATAAGCATCATTTATTTCTGCCATCAACAGCCCTCTTCTTTGGCGTTCTTTTTCATCCGTTGTCAAATCGGGATGAATTTTTCTTGCTACTTCCCGATATAGCTTTTTCAAAGAATCCGAAGGCCGGAAATTGCCATTCCCCGATCGCCGCTTTTCGCTCCGGAAAACATTTTCAGCTTCGGAGATACGCTCTTTTACTGCTCGTAATTTTTCGCGGTAGTCAACACTAGAAGGAGCAGTTGAAACCAGATATTCAGCTACTTGCTGTTCTATCATGTCTAATTCATACATCCGTCGGACCACCAACTCTGTGTAATGGTATTGAAAATCATTCAGCTCGCCATGTAGAGTAGCAAATTCAAGTTCAAATTGAGCTAACTCATTTTGAATATCCGACAATCGAAGATTTTTTTCATTCAATTCGAGTTCTTCTGGCGTTGGCATGGTTCAAAACTCCCTATCAAATTTTTCCTAACAATTTCAGGATGCATTCACATGCGTCAAGTCTAATCCGACTTGAAATTTCTTGTTTAGAAGCCATATTTAGCAATCTCTGAATAATTTCATTATCACCTTTCAATGAACTTAATTCACCCAACACCTTTAGATTAGGACCGAAATACCAATAACCTGTATTGGTATTCAAATTGCCTTCCAATAATCCAAGTAGCAATTTCGCGCCATCTTTCGACAGCGATTTTGAGTGACAAATAATATTGGCTATTTCAAGTCTGCAATTAAACCGCTTTGATTCATCTTTAGCATAAGAAAGAAGCTCCTCCATGAGAAATTCTATTTGCTCAGGGTTTGGAGAAAAAGCGTCTGCAATATTACAGAAAAAGTCGGTATCTTCATAATCCTTGAATAGCTGTAGTACTTTCGACCAGTAATATGTATTTGAATAACCTCGATGGCCGAGCGCATCAACTATGTCGTGAAGCAATCTCAAAACCAATAGTTCAATTTCCCCCAAGTTAGGGTTGCTTTTATCTTCCAAAATTATAAACAATTCATTGCTAATGGCCGCATAAAGTTCGGTAACACTTGAAGAACCATCAAATTGAGCAAGTACTTTAAGGTAAAAACCAACTTTATCCCAAAAGTCTGTATCCAAGAAAGAAGAACTTGTATTTATTTTGGAATTCCAAAATTTTTTATGGTTTACATTTCTTGCGGCTTTTGAAAAATTAGAAAGTATGCTCACTTTTTCAAGGAGGTGTTCTTTGGCTGTGCCTGCTTTATCGGTGTAGAGTAATGATATTTCTGCATGATCAAAGATACTTCCTTGATATTCGCCTGCTCCCCACGAAAACAAGGAAACGTTTACTAAATGATCATAATCACCTTTATCAATTTGAGCATTTATTTCATATGCAACATGTGCTGTAAGTTCATGAAACCCATATTTGTTTAGGACTCGACAGCAATAGGACACAATATACGGGTAAGAAAGCGTTAATGACGCAAGAAACTCAGCACTTTCTTGATTCATATATTCTTGTTGTTCAAGCGCCTCTATAGCCCATTTTAGAATATGGACTCGCAAATCCTCGTTGAAATTTAGACGACGAATCTTTTCTAGAAAACCCCGATATTGGTTGTTGGCTAATTTATTTGTTTTAAGCTTTCCATAAATACTTAGCAAAGTGTGAAATTCTAAAAATATCTTATTGTCTGGCGACTCCGATGAAACAAGTGAATTGAGAGAACAAGTAGCCTTTTCTATCATTTCTAATAATTGGTTTGAGGCGAAATCGCGATATCCAATTTGAGATAGAACCTCAAGAGCATTGGTTTTCTCCTGAATTTTCGGTGATTGCTCCCAAAAGGTCATCATTCGAGATTCAACTTGATCTAAATTCTTTTGTAGTTGGATCAACAGGTGAGCAGCAATAAATGGGCTCCATCCTTCAAAATAGCCTTCTTCCCCACCCAGCATCAGAATTGACATTAGGATTTCCCCCACTTTTACAAGAGGAGAATCTTTGAGCGATAAGTCAGCTATATCTAAGCCGCGTTTTACCAGTTTGCTGGCTGAAAAAGCAGCTAAGTCTGTCGTGTTTTTTGAAACTGCAAGTTCATTTTTCTTTTCTGCATTAGGTGAAATCATAAGCCGCCAACCATCTACTAATCCCAAGTTGCAGGAAGATTATACAACCATTACCCGAAACGCCATACTTCCTCGTTCCTATCGGTTTAGAAAATGGTATACTCCTGCGCACAACGGCTGATTCTATCCATTCCATAATTTTTGTATCATTTAACACGTGACTTATAGGCCACTGCCATATAGCCGAAAGCAAAATCGAATTATTAATGTGCGTGCATATATGCCTGAATTTACTTCGTTCTTCAAATATTGCAGTGATAACTTGAAGGTTATCGAAGGAATTTTCAAGGATCAAAAAATACGATTTACCCAGCCGTGGGCTTTGAATGATCCACTAGAATTCAATCCCACCATTATATTCCGTGACCAAGAAAAAGCGCATCAATACTATGAACTTGATGGGATTGTTTTTCCAAGCAAAGAATTGTTTTATCGGGTGCAAATTATAGAATCTCAAATTAACGCTTATGGAATACTGTCACTGACAAATACGCCTTTCTCATTCGATATGTGGGGAAAGTATGCGAATGGACACAAAGGCTTCGTTTTAGAGTTGAAACCGGATTTTGCTCGACATGTTTGTATGAGATCAAAAGGTGGCTGCCAGAATACTATTAGAAAGGTCGAGTATGTTGACGACTATACCTTGATGATAGAAAATCTTGTTAATGAGTCAGGGATAATTTCGCTAGAAACTCTTCAAAACGAGTTTTTCTTCAAGAAGACATCAAGGTGGAAAGATGAACAAGAATATCGCTTAATTAGGCCACTCTCAGATTCAGACAGTTATAAACCGCCCCAAGTAAATCTGTCATATAGGGATGAGAAAATCTATCTTTTTGACTTTCATTTAGACTGTATCAGTTCTGTAGTTTTTGGTGTTCATATGTCGATAGAAAATAAAAAATCCATAATGGAACATTGTGAAGGCCACGAAATTCAATTTTTTCAGTCATACGTAATTAGAGATGAGAAGGATGATTTTGGAAAGCCAAGTCGGATAGATATTATCCCTGTGAATAATCTTGAAACGCCTGATGAACTTTATAAATTTAAACCCCAAACATTATCTGTTGATAAAGATCGTATTAGCAATACTGGCAAGTCACTAAGAATCTTTGCTCTTGCTGATTTGCCATATTATGTAGGATATGAGGAAATAATTCAAGAGTTTCTGAGCAATACAAGAAATGCAGTTAAGCTAAAGAAAACGAAGGAGAACTCTCATGGCAAAAATCGCCGAAAGCGATGAGTACAGTCAGTCATGAAAAACAATCAAATTAAACTCCTTGATCTTGTTGCCCTGACGGAAGATATACCTGAACGCGAACTCCGGCGCGGGCAGGTTGGAACAGTTGTTGAAAACCTCGCTTCTGGAGTATACGAAGTTGAATTCAGCGACAACGAAGGGCGCACGTTTGCATCGCTTGCGCTCAAGGCAGTGCAGTTGCTTGTATTGCATTACGAGCCTGCATTTGCATAACCAATCGAAGTAATCAAAAATCGGGGCGAATAGTCCCGATTTTTGATTCAGTGACCAGGGCAAGCCTTCGTGGTTAAAAATCGGTTATACTTTCCGCGCCTATGACCGAAAACATCCGCAACTTCTGCATCATCGCCCACATTGACCACGGCAAGTCCACCCTCGCCGACCGGCTGCTGCACCTCACCGGCACGGTGTCTGACCGCGACACCACCGAGCAGATCCTCGATTCGATGGACCTCGAACGTGAGAAGGGCGTCACCATCAAAGCCTCCGCCGTGCGCATGGCTTACACCGCACAGGATGGCAATACCTATGAGTTGAATCTGATTGACACCCCCGGCCACGTGGATTTCGGTTACGAAGTATCCCGCGCCCTGAACGCCTGCGAGGGCGCGCTGCTGGTTGTGGATGCCACCCAGGGCATCGAAGCCCAGACACTCGCAAACCTGTATTCGGCCATCAACGCGGACCTCGAGATCATTCCCGTCATCAACAAGATTGACCTGGTTACCGCCCGTCCCGATGAAGTGGCCGAGGACGTGGGTAGCTTGCTGGGTGTGCCGCCGGAGAACATCATCCGCATCTCGGCCAAAGAGGGGAAAAATGTCGAGGCCGTGCTGGAGGCCATCGTCCGCGCAGTGCCGCCGCCCAGAGGCGACGCGTCCGCCCCGCTGCGGGCGCTTATCTTTGACTCGCATTACGACTCATACAAAGGCGTGATTGCCTACGTGCGCGTCGTGGAAGGCGCGCTTGCCGCCGCCGACACCATCCGCATGATGTCCACATCCCTGGACGTGAAACCGGTCGAAATTGGTATCTTCGTCCCCAACCTCAAGCCGGTCGCGGGGCTGACCGCGGGCGAGGTCGGCTACATAGCCACCGGATTCAAGAGTGTCCACGATTGCCGCGTCGGCGATACCATCACGCGAGCCGCCAATCCTGCCGCCGCGCCGCTGCCAGGCTACCTGCATCCCAAGCCGATGGTCTTCGCCGGTATCTACCCCGCCGAAGCCGAGGATTATTCCGACCTGCGCGAGGCGCTGGATAAACTGCAACTCAACGATGCCTCGCTCGTCTTCGAGCCGGAAACCTCGCAGGCGCTCGGATTCGGCTTCCGCGCCGGTTTCCTCGGCCTGTTCCACATGGAAATCATCCAGGAACGCCTCGAGCGTGAGTACGACCTGGATATGGTCTTCACCGCGCCGACGGTCGAATACGAAGTCCTGCTGCGGGATGGGACGACCATTCTCATTGACTCGCCTGCCGAACTGCCCGACGAGGCGGATATCGAAGAAGTCCGCGAGCCGTGGATGAACATCGAAATCATCACCCCGACCGATTACTACGGCCCAATTATGGATTTGGTCACGAAACGGCGCGGCGCGTTCAAAAGCCAGGAATATCCCGCACCGCACCGCGTGCAACTCAACTATGAAATTCCACTTTCCGAAATCATTGTGAACTTCTTCGATGAATTGAAATCCCGCACGCGCGGCTACGCCTCGCTGGATTACCAGTTCGCCGAGTACCGCGCCGACGAGTTGGAGAAACTCGAAATCCTGGTTAATGGCGAGCCGGTGGACGCGCTGGCAGTCATCGTCCACAAAAAGGATGCCTATCATAAAGGCCAGCGCTTCATCACCAAACTCAAAGAACTAATCCCGCGCCAGTTGTTCGATGTTGCCATCCAGGCGGTCGGCGGCGGACGCGTGATCTCGCGCGCCAACGTCAAGGCGACGCGCAA
Organism: uncultured Chloroflexus sp.; assembly: GCA_964618215.1. Taxonomy (GTDB): domain Bacteria; phylum Chloroflexota; class Anaerolineae; order Anaerolineales; family Villigracilaceae; genus CG2-30-58-95. The sequence goes on along the minus strand of CAZTZE010000010.1, from coordinate 33,480 downwards.
GGACGTGCTCGCCAAGTGTTACGGCGGCGACATCACCCGTAAGAAGAAACTGCTCGAAAAGCAGAAAAAGGGCAAGAAACGCCTGAAGATGATTGGCAATGTCGAAATCCCGCAGGAAGCGTTTATGGCTGTGCTGCGGTTGGAAGAGGAATGAAAAACTTCTGGAAATCCGCCCGCGGCTGGTTGCCGGGCGTCGTCATCAGCCTGGCTGCCATTGCCGCCATTTTATACTTCGTTGACCTGCACCGGCTGGCGGAGGCGATTCGCTCGGCGGATTATCGCTTGTTGCTGGCCGTCGTCGCGATCTCGCTCGTCTGGCTGGCGGTGCGCGGCGTTGTCTGGCGTACGCTGCTGCAGAACAAGGCCTCATACAAACAAGTCTTTTTCACGCTCTGCGAAGGTTATCTGCTGAACAACTTTTTCCCTTTCCGCCTGGGGGAAGTCGGACGGGCGTTCCTGCTGGGACGCAAGGCCAGGCTGGGCTTCATGGAAATCCTGCCGACCATCGTCATCGAGCGCGTGCTCGACCTGGCATTTTCGGCGGCCATTTTACTCAGTGCAGTGCCGTTCGTGGTCGGCGCGGCGGGGGCGGAGAAAGTCGCCTTTGTTGTCGGCGGACTGGTCATTCTGGGGCTGGTCATCCTTTATCTCCTCGCCCGTTACCGCGAGTGGACGGTGCGCCAGTTCGAGCGGCTCAGCACGCGCTGGCCGATCTTGCGGCGCTTGGGCGGGAATTTCCTGGCCTCTTTCTTCTCCGGCTTGGCGGTTCTTACCGATGGCTGGCTCTTCGTGCGCTTCCTGTTCTGGATGACCCTGAACTGGGCGATTGCCATCGGCCAGTTTTACTTAACGCTGGCCGCTTTCTTCCCGACCCCCAAACTGGTTTGGGCGCTTTTTGGACTGGGCGCGGCGGCCTTCGGCGGCGCCATCCCATCGCTTCCGGGGGCAGTTGGGACGTACGAAGGCGCGCTGGGCGGCGCGCTGACGTTGGTGAGCGGCGATCAGTCCACCGCTCTGGCGGTCGCTTTGATTGCACACCTGTTCAACTATCTGGTCACCGGCGTCTTGGGGGTTTACGCCCTTTCGACCGAGGGCGAGACCCTGATGGGCATTTACCGTCAGTTGCGGAAGAGGCAGGCAGAGCCAGTGGACAGTAATCAGTGATCAGTTTTCAGTGATTGGGAGAACGATGCCGAAGAATTATTTCATCACCGGTGGGGCAGGCTTTATTGGCTCGAACTACGTGCATCGCCTGCTGGCGCGCGGCGAGAAGGTGACTGTCTACGATAACCTCAGCCGCGCCGGCGCACCGCGCAACGTCGCCTGGTTGAAGGAAACCTTCGGGGAAACGGCCTTCAGGCTCATCGTCGGGGACGTGCGCGACGCGGCGCTTTTGACGGCGGCCAGCCGCGAGGCGGATGTCATCCTCCATTTGGCGGGGCAGGTCGCAGTGACGACATCCGTCACACATCCAAGAGAGGATTTCGAGGCCAACGCCCTCGGCACGTTCAACGCGCTGGAGGCGGCGCGGCTTTCGGAGCGTAAGCCGATTATGATCTATGCTTCGACGAACAAGGTGTATGGCGGGATGGAGGATGTTGCGCTGGCCGAGGCGCCGACCCGCTGGCGCTACGCCGACCTGCCGCTGGGCTGCCCGGAAACCCAGCCACTGGATTTTCACAGTCCATATGGGGTATCAAAGGGGTGTGGCGACCAGTACGTGCGCGATTATTATCGAATCTACGACCTGCCGACGGTTGTCCTCCGCCAGAGTTGCATCTATGGTCAAAGACAATTTGGTATCGAAGACCAGGGCTGGCTGGCGTGGATGGTCATCGCCGCCGTGACGGGACGGCAGATCACGGTTTACGGCGACGGCAAGCAGGTGCGCGATGTGCTCCATATTGATGATTTGCTGGATGCCTACGACGCCGCCATCGCGAAGATCGAGGTGGTCAAAGGCCAGGTTTTCAATATCGGAGGCGGGTCGCAGAATGTCATTTCGATTTGGGCGGAATTTGGCCCGCTGCTGGAAAGACTGCTCGGCAAACCCATCCCGGTCGCCCGCGGCGACTGGCGTCCCGGCGACCAGCGCGTGTACATTTCCGACATCCGCAAGGCGGAGCGGGAACTGGGCTGGAGGCCGAAAGTGGGGGTGGAGGAGGGGGTGGGGAAGTTGTTCGAGTGGGTGAGGGAGAACAGGGATTTGTTCCAGGAAAATACTGTAAATATTCGGAGTTGAACTCCGAAATTTCGTTGTATAATCGGCTTATGCTTCTCCGAAAAGATCATCTCGCCCGGCTCGAAACAGCCACCCGGCGCTCACCTGTGACCGCCCTACTTGGCCCGCGCCAGTGCGGCAAAACCACGCTGGCGCGGCAGTTTATCGAAAACAAGACGGCCACCTTCTTCGACCTGGAGTCACTCCCCGACCAGCGCCGCCTGCAAAACCCCGAACTCGTCCTGGGCGCGCTGGAGGGACTGGTTATCCTGGATGAGATTCAAATCTTGCCTGAATTTTTCCAGGTGCTGCGAGTTCTGGTGGACCGGCCCGAAAACAAGGCGCGTTTCCTCGTTTTGGGCAGCGCCTCACCTGCGTTGATTAAAAATGCTTCCGAGACGCTAGCCGGCCGGGTGGAGTTCGTGGAACTCTCCGGTTTTTCCATTTCCGAGACCGGCGCGGAGACATGGCGTCAACTATGGGTGCGCGGTGGGTTTCCGCGCTCGTTCCTGGCTGAGAGCGAGGAGGATAGTCTTGCTTGGCGGGAAGGCTTCATTCGGACTTTCCTCGAGCGCGACATCCCTCAATTGGGCATCAGTATCCCGTCTGCAGCCATGCGCCGTTTCTGGACCATGCTGGCCCATTATCACGGACAGACCTGGAACGCGGCCGAACTGGCGCACTCGATGGGATTGTCGGATAAAACTGTCCTCTCGTACCTGGACATCCTGACCAGTACCTTCATGGTGCGGCAGCTCCAGCCCTGGTACGAGAATATCAGCAAGCGGCAGGTTAAAGCCCAGAAAGTTTATTTTCGCGATACCGGCCTTTTGCATAGTTTGCTGGATATTCGTGACCAGCACACGTTGCTAGGACATCCAAAGGTGGGGGCTTCCTGGGAGGGATTTGCGCTCGAACAAATTCTACAGGCGCTGCGACCCTCCCAAGCCTATTACTGGGGGACGTATGGTGGCGCAGAACTCGACCTGGTTTTCCTCCATTCGGGGAAGCGCTATGGCATGGAAGTCAAATTCAACGAGGCGCCTAGATTGACGCCTTCCATGCGCACGGCTTTGCAGACCTTGGACCTGGAACACCTGTGGGTGCTATACCCGGGCCAGCACGACTATCCTGTGAGTGAACGAATCACTGTCTGGCCGCTTGCCCGAGTCATGGAATTGTCATTGATAAACCGATAAACGCCATTTAGCTACAGCAATATCAACATCCGCACAGCCAGGCGCGAACTGGTGGGTTATAATCTGGCAGTCCTGACCTATGTCTCACGAACACCCTCATCTCACCGACCTCACCCGTTCCACAACGCGCCGGCTGGCCCTCTCGCTGGGCATCACGCTGGCGTTGGTTGTCGTCGAAATCTTCGCCGGGATTATTGCCAACTCGCTGGCGCTGCTGACCGACGCGGCGCACAACTTCACCGACGTACTGGCGCTGGCGCTTGCATGGCACGCCATCCGCCTTGCGCTGCGACCGGCGCATTCCGGCCGCACCTACGGCTACCACCGCGCCGGCATCCTCGTCGCGCTGTTCAACTCGACCACGCTGGCGCTCATCGCCCTGGGCATTTTCCATGAGGCCTATAAGCGCTTCGTCGCGCCGCCCGAAGTGCAGACGGATATTCTGATTGGCGTCGGCCTGGCGGCGGTGGTGGTCAATTTGGTGACAGCCCTGCTTGTCCGGCGCGGCGCGGATAACGACCTGAATCTCAAGTCCGCCTACCTGCACCTGATGGGCGATGTGCTTTCGACCGTCGGGGCGGTCGCCGCCGGGATCCTCATCCGCTTCACCGGTCTGAATTGGATAGACCCGCTGGTCAGCGTCTTCATTGGCCTGCTTATCCTATGGAATGCTTGGGGTATCATCCGTGAGTCGGTCAGCATCCTGATGGAAGGTACGCCGGCCGATATTGACATACAGACCATGCTGGGCGAAATACAATCGGTGGCGGGCGTAAGCGGCGTCCATGATTTGCATGTCTGGAGCATCACCCGCAGCCTGCGGACGCTCTCGGCGCACTTGGTCACCAGCGATGTGACCGTCAGCGCGGGGGCGAAAATCCAGGCTGCGGTCAACGAATTACTGGCGCGCAAGTACAGCATCACCCATGCCACCCTGCAACTGGAATGCGTCGAGTGCGCCAACAATGATCTTTATTGTGCAGTCGCCAACAACCACGCCCCCTAACCCCCTCACTGATTACTGATCACTGAATACTGAACACTGGTATTATGCGCATCCTCACCGTCCTCACTTACTACCGTCCCCACACCTCCGGCCTGACCATCTACGCCGAGCGGCTGGCGCGCGCCTTTGCCCGGCGCGGCCACACCGTCACCGTGATGACCACGCAGTACGACCGAAGGTCCCTGCCGCGCGAAGAGATGATGGATGGTGTGCGCGTCATCCGCGTGCCGGTCGCGCTGCGCGTCAGTAAGGGGGTGCTCGCCCCGACCTTTGGCCTGCTTGCCACCCAACTGGTCTGGCAGCACGACGTGGTGCAGCTCCACCTGCCGCAATTCGACGCCCCAGGCGTGGCTTTCCGCGCCCGTCTGTTCGGAAAACCCGCTGTCCTGACCTATCACTGCGACCTGCTCATGCCGCCGGGCCTGTTCAATCGCTTTGTCAATCTCATCGTCAAATTCCAGAACAATATGGCGGGTATTTTGGCGGATCACATCGTTACATACACCCAGGATTACGCCGACAACTCGGCCTATCTCTCGCGTTACAAGCACAAGCTGACCCCGATCCTGCCGCCGGTCGTCCTGCCGCCTGCCTCCTCCAGCGAAATCGAGACTTTCACCCGCAAACATCAGACCCGCGAACGTCATCCCGTGATCGGCATGGCGGCGCGCTTCGCCGCTGAGAAGGGTGTGGAAGTCCTGCTCGACGCGCTGCCTGCGGTGTTAGAGAAATATCCACACGCGCAAGTCCTGTTCGCCGGTCAATATCAAAATGTACTCGGCGAGCAGGCTTATGCCGAGCGGTTGTTGCCGCGCATTCGTGAATACGAGGCGGCGGGACACTGGAAATTCCTCGGCGTGCTCAGCCCTGCGCAAATGACAGCCTTTTACCCCAACCTGGATGTGCTGGTCGTCCCCTCGCTCAATTCGACCGAGGCCTTTGGGCTGGTGCAGATCGAGGCCATGCTGCACAACGTTCCGTGCGTGGCCTCGGCGCTGCCCGGCGTGCGTCAGCCGGTGAAAATGCACAACATGGGCAAGGTCGTCCCGATTGGCGATTCAAACGCTCTGGCGGATGCCTTACTTGCCATCTTCGCTGACAAAGAAAAATTCCGCTGCGACACAGCGGATTTGACCCGTCTCTATGACCCCGACAGCGTGGCGCAGGAATATGAGAAGTTGTTTGCGAGGCTGATGAAAAAGTAGGACGAATTGCCAATTCGTCCTACGGGATGACAGTGAATCCCTGTTCGGTGAAGTGTGGGTCGAAGGTGAAGACGGTGTCTAAGCCGAGGCGACGCATGGTCTTGAAAGCGGAGCAATCCACCAGACTCAGGGAGCGGCGGTTGGCGGTGAGGACGGTTTGAATAGCAACAGCGTGTTGTTCTTCGTCAATCCAGTCCACATCAAGGAAAGGCACTAATTTTGTTTGAAATATTCGCACCTTATCAATTCCAAAGCGGTTTTGGAAGAGAGAGATACTTTCCACAACTACATAGTTGTTGGTAACCAGATCGGTTTCGTTTTTCATCAAGTCTTCCCAAATCTTAACGGCCTGGGGATAGTTGCGGTCCTCGGCACATGACAGAGCATATAAGGCGGAAGTATCTACGAAAATTACCATGTCCCGTAAATCTCCGCCAAATATTTATCATGATTCACAGAAACATCTGTAGCGCCATCTTTATCATGGAAGGGTTCTTTTTTCATCATTTCGATGAATTCCAACGCCCGACGGCGCTTTTCCTCACGATCTGACGCTTTCTCGACAATAACTATATACTGCGCCACGCTCTCACGCACAAGTTTGGCGACGGAGGTATTCCTCGCTTTTGCCATTTCCCTCAAGGCTGTTAGTTGCTCTTCCGTCAGTTGAACCATTGTTCGTACCAACATAGCGTTACTCCTGCTATCACTTTTTGAATAACTGCTATCATTATATCATGATCGAAAACCGGTTCCTCTTCCCCCACCTGCGCGACCTGCCCTACTTCCGCGCCCTGATCCGCGCCGTGGAGGCGGAATTTTACCAGACCCTCGACCTCCCGTCCCCGACCCTCGACGTGGGCTGCGGCGACGGCCATTTCGCCTCCCTGACCTTCGACCGCCAAATTGATGTTGGTCTCGACCCCGGACACGCGCCCATCCATGAAGCCAAGACACGCCGCGCTTACGCCGCGCTGGTCGAAGCCGAGGGCGGCGGGATGCCATTTCCGAACGGCTATTTTGCCTCCGCGTTCAGCAACTCGGTTTTGGAGCATATTCCGCACGTCGAGTGGGTTCTGGCCGAGACCGCCCGCGTGCTGAAACCCGGCGCGCCGTTTTACTTTTGCGTGCCCAATCCGCGTTATCTTTCCGAATTGTCCATCTCCCGCCTGCTGGGGAAGGGGTACATCGCATGGTTCCGGCGCATCTCGCGCGTCGAGCACGCCGACGGGCCCGAGGTCTGGGAAGCGCGGCTGGAAGAGGCCGGCTTCCGGTTGGAGAGGTGCTGGCGCTACTTCTCCCCCTCCGCCATGCGCGTGTTAGAATGGGGACATTACTTTGGCCTGCCATCGCTGGTTGCAAAAAGACTGACCGGCAAATGGATAATTGCGCCGGCAAAATGGAATCTGTGGCTGACGGAGAAATTCGTGCGCAAATATGCTGCCACTGCGCCGGTCGAGGATGGCACCTTTACGTTTTATATTGCCAGGAAAGTAAATTAGCGCAGCCGTCCGTTGTTGAGAAAATCACAAGAAGCGCAGATTGAGAAAGGAGAAAACGATGAGTTGTGGTCGGGCCTTGCTATGTATTTTTTTGCCCCCTTTGGCAGTTCTTGACAAAGGATGCGGTACAGTGCTAATCGTCTCAATATTGACTTTATTCGGATGGGTTCCAGGGGCAATTGCGGCTCTCGTTATCTGCAATAGACAATCGTCCTGAGCATCCTAGAGGCCTCCTTGACCGAAAGTTGCGTCACCCTGCCCGGCATTGACTTGAGCGCGCTGGGTCTGGCGGCGCTTGCCAAAGAATATTTGTTACTAAATAAATGAGTCCACTGCTTAAGGCCTACCCGGCAGCCGGCTGGGTCGTCCCCGGGAGATTCCTGTGTCATTCGACGAATCCTACTTTTCCAGCAACACCTATAAAGACGTTTCGTTCGCCAAATACAGCCAGGACTGGTGGTCAAACCGTTTTTACGCGATATTAGCCCGCCGGTATGGGAAACGCGGCGCGCGCCTGCTGGAAATCGGCTCCGGGCTGGGGCATCTCATTGGGCAGTTGGAAGATCCCTTCCAGACTTTTGCGGCGGATGTGAACCATTGGGCGCTCAAACAATCATTGAAAGTCGCACGTCACACGTCACACGTCACATCGAGCGCGGAAGAACTCCAGTTTAACGATGGAGCGTTTGGAGTGGTCATCATCAAACATGTGGTGGAGCATCTCCCGCACCCTGAAAAGGCGATTGCAGAGATCGGGCGCGTCACTGCACCGGGCGGCGTGTTGATCCTTGCCACACCCAATCTCGATTCCCTGCTCAAGCCGCTCAAAGGCGAAAAGTGGATCGGTTTCCAGGACCCAACACACATCTCGCTCAAGCCGCCTGCCGAGTGGCTGGCATTGCTCAGGAATGCGGACTTCAGTCCGCTGTGTATCTTTGCGGATGGCTTCTGGGACGCACCATATATTCCGTTCGTGCCGAGGGCTTTGCAGAAACTTATCTTTGGTTCCCTTGGCGGCCTTCAGGCGATGACCGGCTTTGTCTTTTTGCCGTTAAAATGGGGGGAGAGTATGATCGTGATTGCACGTAAAACAGCCTGCCCTGAGCTGCTACCTTGAGCTTGTCGAAAGGCTGCCGAAGTGTAAATCGTAAAACGTAACGGATGCGAACATGGAAGAACCGAGTGTTTTGGATTACGTCAAATCAAAACTGAAATTCTGGCAACGCGGCGGGAAGATCGAATTGCCATTCATGGAAACCCCGCCAGAAGTCGTTGAACCTGTTAGCCATCCACCACTCGCTATCAACCATCCGCCATCAGCTTTTCCCTGGCGTTCTTTGCTGGCTCTGGCTCTGGCTTTGGCAGCCCAGCGCGCCTTCGAGCCGCCGCACACCACTGCTCTGACCGGCATCGTTCCCTATATTGCAGCCATCGGCCTGCTGCTCTGGGCCAACCTGCGCGGCGAATGGACTTTGCCTCCCCCCGCCGAATCACTGATTCCCGCTGAATCGCTGAATCGCTCTTTCACCGTCCGCCGCATGCCCATGATTCTGGCGATTGTGCTGGCCTTGCTGGCCTTTCTGACTTTTGGCGGCAATTTGTTTACCAATTTCAACCTGGCGCTCTGGATTTTGGCAATAACCTTTTTCATCTGGGCGCTATGGCTGAGAGAGCCGCAGGCAGAATCGGGGTGGAGCAGGTTCAAGGAACGAATGACGAGTAATGAGTGGCAGGTGATTATTACACGCTGGTCAGTGCTGGTTTTCCTGGCCTTCGCGCTGGCGATCTTCTTCCGTTTTTATCGCCTGAACGGTGTGCCTGCCGAGCCGTTCAGCGATCACGCCGAGAAAATCCTGGATGTGTACGACATCACGCAGGGCCAGACACACATTTTCTTTGAGCGCAACACCGGCCGCGAAGGTTTGCAGATGTACCTGACCGCGGCCGTGGCCGCGCTTTTCGGCAGCGGACTGTCATTCCTGAGCCTGAAAATTGGCACGGTTTTGGCAGGATTGGGAATCCTACCCTACATGTACTTGTTAGGCAAAGAAATCGCCAACCGGCGCGTTGGCTTGCTCGCCATGCTCTTTGCCGGAATCGCTTACTGGCCGAACGTCATCAGCCGCGCCGGGCTGCGCTTTCCGCTTTACCCGCTCTTCGTCGCGCCGACGCTCTTTTATTTCATTCGCGGCCTGCGCACTTCCAAGCGCAACGACTTCATTCTCGCCGGTCTCTTTCTCGGCCTCGGCTTGCACGGTTACAGCCCGTTCCGTATTGTGCCGATTATGGTTGTCCTCGCGATCGGGCTGTATCTGATCCATGCCCAATCGAAGGGCAGCCGCCGGCAGGCCATTGTCTGGCTGAGCATTTTGGCGCTGACTTCGCTGCTCGTCTTTTTGCCGCTGATGAGGTACGCGCTGGAGAACCCCGCCGGCTTCTCGCAGCGCGCTTTCTCCCGCCTGGGGACAATCGAAACGCCGCTGCCGGGCGCGGGGTGGGAAATCTTTTTCTCCAACCTGTGGAACGCGCTGCGCATGTTCAACTGGGATGACGGGCAAATCTGGGTCGTGTCGGTGACGGGCCGCCCGGCGCTGGACGTGGTTTCCGGCGCGCTGTTTGTGATTGGAATTATCCTGCTGCTCGTCCGCTACGTGCGCCAACGGCACTGGCTGGACCTGTTCCTGCTCCTCTCCATTCCGCTTTTGTTGCTACCCTCGATCCTTTCCCTGGCCTTTCCGGCGGAGAATCCGGCCCTGAACCGTGCCGCGGGGGCAATCGTGCCGGTCTTCCTCATCGTTGGGCTGGCGCTGGATGGTCTGGTCACAGGCTTGGGGTCCGGAAGGGCACGGGCGACTCTCGCCTGGGCTGTGATGTCCCTTCTTCTGCTGTGGTCTGGTTCGCAAAACTATGATCTGGCTTTTCGTCAATATGACCGCCAGTTCCGCATGGGCGCGTGGAACTCGTCCGAGATGGGCGCGGTCATCGAACAGTTCGGGCAAACTTACGGCTCGACGGATAACGCCTGGATCGTGCCGTACCCGCACTGGGTGGATACGCGCCTGCCGGGCGTTTGGGCCGGCATCCCGAACCGCGATTTTGCCGTCTGGCGCGATGACCTGGCGGATACGGTCAACGTCGCCGGCCCGAAAGTGTTTATCGTCAAGGCTGACGTGGACCAGCCGGAACACAATGACCAGGCCACGCTGGACAAGCTGGCAGCGCTCTACCCGCAAGGTACGCTGAGTGTGTATACGTCGAAAGTGGACAACCACGAGTTTTGGATTTTCTTCGTGCCGTGCGCAGCATCTACTCGGTAAAAATAAACCGCGAAAAACACGAAGGTTTTATAGTATTACCGTCTGACATTTGCCTTGTTCGCGCAAATCATTTCACCGCAGAGCACGCGGAGAACGCAAAGTTTTTCCTGTGTTTTCTCTGCGGACTCTGCGATCTCTGCGGTGAATATTTTGGTTGCGGCTGGAAGCCGTGCTATGCAGAATACCAACGCGATGATGACTTCTGAACATAAATGGGGCTGGGTCTATGACTTGCTGTTGATTGTCGTGCTGCTGGTTGGGGCGTACTTTCGTCTGGTCGGCCTCAACTGGGACGAGGGCCAGCACCCCCACCCCGATGAGCGTTTTCTGACCATGGTCGAGACGGCGCTGCAGCCCAAAGTATGCGCCGACCCGTCCGTGCCGCTGGAAGCCTGCCCGCCGGAGCAGAAACGCTGGATGAGCGCCGGGGATTATTTCAACACGGCCAAATCCACGCTAAATCCGCACAACCGCGGCTATGGCTTTTTTGTCTATGGCACGCTGCCGATGTTTATCGTCCGCTATGTTGCTGAGTGGTCAGGCCAGACCGGCTACGACCAGGTCAATTTGGTCGGGCGGCTGCTCTCGGCGCTGGCGGATTTAGGCACGCTTGTTCTGCTTTATTTCATCGCCGCGCGCGTCTACAACCGCCGCGTCGGACTGCTGGCGGCAGCGTTCTCCTCGCTGGCGGTGATGCAGATCCAGCAGTCGCATTTCTGGACGACGGATAATTTCACCACCTTCTTTATGTTTCTGGCGCTGTACTTTACGGTGGAGATTGCGTTTGGGGAGAATAGAGAGAAGAGATTAGAGATTAGTAAGGGGAGGGGGACTACTCTCTCCTTTCTGTTCTCTACTCTCTCGCGCATCGCGCGCGACCCCCTCCTCTGGCCCAGCCTCGCCTTCGGCTTCGCCCTCGGCATGGCGGTGGCCTCGAAGATCAATGCCATCGTCCTGGCGGTGGTGCTGCCGGCGGCGCTTTTTATTCGATACAGTAATCAGTGTTCAGTTTTCAGTATTCAGTCACGCGATGAAAAACTGAACACTGAACACTGGACACTGAACACTGTCAACTGGTCACTGATCACTGTTTACTTGATAACGGGCGCGCTCGCGGCGCTGCTGGCTTTCCGCCTCTTCCAGCCGTACGCTTTCAGCGGTCCCGGCTTCTTCGGTCTCAAGCCTAATCCTGAATGGATCGCCGACATCCGCGAACAGCGCTCCCAGGCCAGCGGCGATGCGGACGTGCCTTTCGCCCTACAATGGGCGCGCCGCTCGCACCTGTATTCGTTCGAAAATCTGACCGTCTGGGGACTCGGCCTGCCGCTCGGCATCCTGGCTTGGGCCGGCTTCCTGTGGATGGGCTGGCGGATGCTCAAAGGCGAGTGGAAGCAGCACGCCCTGCTTTGGGGTTGGACGGCGGCTTATTTCCTCTGGCAATCCATCCAGTTCAACCCGACCATGCGCTATCAATTGCCCATTTACCCGCTGCTGGCGATGATGGGGGGTTGGATAATCATTCGGATTTGGGAAGGCAGGAAAAAGGCGGAAGGCGGAAGGCGGAAGGATGAAAACGTAAAAACATCCTTCATCCTTCATCCTTCACCCTTCGTGAGCAAGTTTCTGGCGCTTTTCATCGGCATCACTGTTTTGCTCCTCACCGCCGCCTGGGCATTCGCCTTCACGCGCATCTACACCCGCACCGAAACCCGCCTGGCCGCCTCGCGCTGGATTTTTCAGAACATCCCCGGCCCGATCAACCTGCGGCTTCAAATACCAGACGGGACAACATACAGTCAGCCGCTGCCGTTTCATGGCGCACCCATCCAGCCAGGTTTGCCTTTTGAAGCTGCTTTTACCGCCCAACGGGATGGGATTTTGACGGATATTCTGCTGGCGCATGTTGCCAATAACGCCGGAACGGGCACTGCGACCTTCAGCCTGTCTCTCGCCCTCGCGCCGAATCCCACCCCGGAGCAAATCCTTGCCACCGCCTCGCTGACCGCGGATTTCACTCCGACGAAAGACCTGCGCGGTGAAGCCTATACGCTCGTGCTCAACCGCCCGCTCGCGGTGACGAAAGGCCAGACCTACTTCCTGCGTCTTGAAAATACGGACGGCGCGCTGACCTTGTCCGGCGCAGCGCTTGCCAACGAAACCGATTGGGATTTGGGCCTGCCTTTCCGCACCGAATATGATGGCTTTGGCGGCATTTATCCGGGCGGATTGAATCTCCAGGTCTATTGGCCCGACAACGCCGAAAAATTAGCCCGTTTCACCGACACGCTCGACCAGGCCGATTACATCTTCATCCCATCCAATCACCAGTTCAGCCAGATTGTGCGCCTGCCGGAGCGTTATCCGCTGACGACGGTCTATTACCGCGAACTGCTTGGCTGTCCGCCGGAAAAAGAGATTATCTGGTGTTACAACGTGGCGCAGCCCGGCGATTTTCAGGGCAATCTGGGCTACGATTTGGCGGCGGTGTTTGAATCGTATCCCACGCTTGGCGCGTTGGTCATCAACGACCAGTTTGCCGAAGAAGCCTTCACAATTTATGACCACGCCAAGGTATTCATCTTCCAGAAACGCGCCGATTACGATGCCGCTCACGTCGCCGCGCTGCTCGGCGCGGTGGATACCAGTCATGCCGTTCATTTGACGCCGAAACAGGCCGGCAGTTACAAGGATTTGATGCTGCCCACCGACCGGCTGGCTGTTCAGCAGGCGGGCGGGACGTGGTCGGAATTGTTCGATTATCAGGCGCTGCAAAACCGCTATCCGCTCATTGGGTTGGTTTTGTGGTATCTCACCATTTTTGTCCTCGGCTTGTTTGCCTATCCGTTTGTGCGCATGGCGCTGCCCGGCCTGGCGGATAGAGGCTATCCGCTGGCGCGCATCTTTGGTTTGCTGCTCTGGGCCTGGCTATCCTGGCTGGCTGGTTCGCTTGGATTAACTTACAGCCGCGCCGTCATTGGAATCGCTTTCGGGGCGGTAGCGCTGATCGGCGCGGCGCTGGCTTATCGTCAACGCGCGGAATTGCGCGCTGAGTGGAAGTCAAAACGCAAATACTTCCTCATCGTCGAAGGGTTGTTCCTGGCCTTCTTCCTGCTGGATTTATTCATCCGCCTCGGCAACCCGGACCTCTGGCATGAGGTCAATGGCGGTGAGCGGCCGATGAACTTTTCTTATTTCAATGCCGTCTTGAAGAGCACCACCTTCCCGCCTTACGACCCCTGGTTCGCGGGTGGCTACATCAACTATTACTATTACGGCTACGTGATTGTCGGCACGCCGGTCAAACTGCTCGGTATCGTCCCTTCGATTGCCTACAACTTCATCCTGCCAACGCTGTTCGCCATGCTGGCAATGGGTGCGTTTTCGGTGGGTTGGAACCTTGTCAACAAGGATGAAGGCGGAAGGCTGAAGGCGGAAAAATTCATCCTTCATCCTTCATCCTTCATCCCTGGCTTGGCTGCCTCCAGCGCAATGGTGCTGCTCGGCAACCTCGGCATCCTCCGCTTGTTTTACCGCGGTTTCATGTGCAGCGCTGCCCCGAGCGCGCGGCTCGGTTTTACCAATATCCATGATTGCATCATTGCACCGGGCGGGTTGATTGACAAGGCCAGCATCTTCGAGCGCATCTGGTGGACTGTGAAAGGTTTCTTCCTGTCCCTGAGTGGTCAAAACCTGCCTCTCCCGCCCCGCGACTGGTTCTGGTGGCCCAGCCGCGCCCTGCCATTCACCTCCGGTGACCCGATTACTGAATTCCCGCTTTTTACTTTCCTGTGGTCCGACTTGCACGCGCACATGATTGCTTTCTCGCTGACGGTGCTGGTGATTGCCTGGGCGCTCTCTGTGCTGCTGGCGAAAGGCAGGTGGAAGAGCCGCCTGGATGCCTGCCTGGGTCTCTTCCTCGGCGGGTTGGTTATCGGCGCGCTCAAACCGACCAACACCTGGGATTTCTATACCTACCTCACATTGGGTGCGCTGGTTCTGTTCTACACCCTCGTACGCTACGCCGACGTGGAGCGCCTCCGGCTGCCTCTTCCGGGGTGGGGGAAGCGCCTCCTGCTGGCAGCCGGCGCGGCCGTTGCGCTGGTGGCCGTAGGGTCCCTCCTGCTTTACCAGCCTTTCTCGCAATGGTTTGCGCAAGCCTATAACACGGTCGAAGCCTGGAAAGGCGGGCGCTCGAACATCTCCTCCTACCTCGTCCACTGGGGCGTGTTTCTATTCTTCATCGTCTCCTGGATGGTCTGGGAGACGCGTCAGTGGTTGGCCGAGACGCCGCTCTCTGCCCTGCGCAAACTGCGTCCCTACCGGGATCTGATCTACGCCGCGCTGCTCCTCATTCTTCTTGCGTTGATCCTCCAGCAGGCCTGGGTGATGAGTTCCAGCCAGAATGTTCCCTGGAAAGGCGTCACTGTTCTCTGGCTGGCCTTACCGCTGGCGGTTTGGGCGGCGGCGCTGATTTTCCGTCCGGGGATCCCGGATGGCAAACGCCTGGTCCTGTTCATGGTCGGCACCAGCCTGCTGCTGACGATGGTGGTCGAAATCATCGTCCTGCGCGGGGATGTGGGGCGCATGAACACCGTCTTCAAGTTTTACGTGCAAGCCTGGATCATGCTCGGCATCAGCGCCGCGGCGGCTTTCGGCTGGCTGCTGGTCGAAATCCCGCAATGGCTGCCCCGCTGGCGCACGGCCTGGAATGTAACCGCGGCCATCCTTGTTTCATGCGCGGCGCTCTTCCTATTGGTGGTCGGGATGGTCAAGATTCGCGACCGCATGAATCCCGCCGCCCCGCGTGGCCTCGACAGCATGACTTACATGGCCTATGCTCGTTATGCCGATTTCGGCGTGGAGATGGACTTGAGCCAGGACTACCGCGCCATTCGTTGGATGCAAGACAACGTTCAGGGATCGCCGGTCATCGTGGAGGCTAACGTGCCGGAGTACCGCTGGGGGACGCGTTTCACCATCTACACCGGACTGCCCGGCGTGGTCGGCTGGAATTGGCACCAGCGCCAGCAGCGCGCCTTGATGTCCAACTGGGTCTGGGAGCGCGTCGCTGAGATTGCCAATTTCTACACCACCAGCGACCCGGCTGCCGCGCAGGCCTTCTTGAAGAAATACAATGTCCGCTACGTTATCGTTGGGCAACTGGAGCGCGCCGCATATATCGGCGAAGGTTTGTTGAAATTTGATTGGCTCAACGGACAACTGTGGCAGGAAGTGTATCGCGATGGACAGACGGTTATCTACGAGGTTTTGCCATGACCCTAATCCTCCACATCACGTCCCGCGCCTCCTGGCTGGTCGCGCAAAAAACTGGTGCGTATACTGCCGACACGCTGGCGACCGAGGGCTTTATCCATTGCTCGACGTGTGAGCAGGTACTGCGCGTCGCGGATGCGTTCTTCGCCGGTCAGCGTGGACTGGTGCTGCTGGTCGTTGACCCGCGGCGACTCAGGCCCGAGGTCCGTTGGGAGCCGGGGGTGGATAAGCCGGAGGAACTGTTCCCCCACGTTTACGGTGCGATCAATCTGGAGGCTGTCGTCAAGGTTTTGGATTTCGAGCCTGGCCCGGATGGCCTGTTCGTGCTGCCGCCATCCTTGCCGAAGGCCTACTCGGTAGAGCGCGAAATGGAAGGCGAGTTGATCATTCGCCCGGCTCGCCCGGAAGATGCCAAATCCGCCGCAAGGTTGATGCACATGGCGTTGGGCCGCTTCGGTGAATACCTCTTTGGAAATGGTCAGCCGGCCAAAACGTTGGCTGTGTTGGAGAGGTTGTTTGTCGTCGGGAATAACCGTTTTGGTCACGAACATGCTTTTATCGCCGAGAAAAACGGGGACATCGCCGGGCTGCTGCTGGCTCATCCTGCGAAAATCATGCTGCGGCTGGATCGCCAGACCGGGTGGCATCTGTTTAGAATTCTGGGCGTGGGCGAGGTGTTGCGCATCTTCGTGCGCCTCTTGCCGCTGGCTGGAGGTCGGGAGGCTGAAAGTGATGAATACTATATCAGCGACCTGGCCGTTTTCTCCCAATTTCAGGGACAGAGGATTGGCAGGCGCCTGCTGGCGTTTGCGGAGGAACAGGCGGCCAGGAACGGCTTGAGAAAATGCTCCTTGATCGTGGCGTTTCAAAATGACGCCGCCCGCCAGCTCTATTTGCGTTTGGGATATCGCATCGTGGAAACGGCAACTTACTCCCGCTTGCAGCAGCGTTGCGGCGATAGCGGTTATCAGCGTATGGTAAAGGTGCTGTAATTTACCAGATTTAGGTTGATTTTCTATGCTCTCCTTCTTATCCTGGTATCTCGCCATCTCATTTCTCGGCCTGTTGACTTTCCCCCTGGCCTTTCGCCTCTTTCCGGCCTTAGCCGACCGCGGCTATAGCCTGGCGCGGGCGCTGGGACTGTTGTTGTGGGGCTATATCTTCTGGCTGCTGGCCTCGTTGGGGATCGCGCCAAACAACCTCGGCGGATTGATCCTGGCATTGCTGATCCTGGCAGGCTTGAGCGCCTGGGCATTTTGGAAAACAGCCCACGATCAACAAACCCCGGACGACCAGCCTTCACTCGCCTGCCCTGAGGAACGAAGGGAACGAAGGGAACGAAGGGATAGCCGAAGGGTCACTCGTCACTCATCACTCGTCACCTGGCTGAAATCCAACCTCCGCCTGATCTTCATCACTGAGGCGCTCTTCCTGCTTTCCTTCGCCTTCCTCGCCCTCGTCCGCGCCGCCAACCCGGAGATCGTCGGCACCGAAAAGCCGATGGAACTGGCCTTCATCAATGCCATCCTGCGCTCGCCGGCCTTCCCGCCGCATGACCCCTGGCTGTCGGGGTACGCCATCTCGTATTACTACTTCGGCTATGTATTGACCGCCATGCTCGCCAAACTAACCGGTGTATTGGGCAGCGTTGCCTTCAACCTTATGCTCGCGCTGGTTTTTGCCCTGAGCGCCATCGGTGCGTATGGGATTCTCTATAACCTGCTGGAGACTTGGCGCAAGATAGACCATAGACTACCGACCACGGACAATGGACAAGCCTCCATCTGCCATCCGCAACACGCAACACGCAACACGCATTACGCATTCCTCGGCCCCTTATTTCTTCTCCTCGTCTCCAACCTCGAAGGCTTCCTCGAAGTCCTCCACCGCCGCGGCCTCTTCTGGCCTTCCGCCAGCCAGCCTTCGACCTTCGACCTTCGACCTTCAACGAATTTTTGGACATGGCTGGATATCAAAGACCTCACCCATCCGCCCTCCCAACCCCTCGGCTGGATCCCCGAGCGCTTCTGGTGGTGGTGGCGCGCCTCGCGCGTCGTCCAGGATTACGACTTGGCCGGAAACTGGCGTGAGATCATTGACGAGTTCCCTTTCTTCTCCTATTTGCTCGGCGACCTGCATCCGCACGTACTGGCCATGCCCTTCGGCCTGCTGGCTATCGCCGTGGCGCTCAACCTCTTCCTGGGCGGCTTCCGCGGCGAGACGAGCCTGTTTGGCATGCGCGTCATCCGCGTGCCGGTCAACCGCACTGGCTTTTTCTTCTCGGCTGTGGTCCTGGGTGGGCTGGCGTTTCTGAATATCTGGGATTTCCCGATTTATCTGGCTTTGGTTTGCGGTGCACTTGCCTGCACTCGTTCTTTGAGTGTCATTGCCCGCGCGCGTGACGAAGGCTGGCGGTTGCAAAGACTGGAAGAATTTTTAGCCTTCGCCCTGCCTCTCGGCATTCTGGCTCTCATGCTGTATTTGCCTTTTTATTTTGGCTTTTCATCCCAGGCGGGCGGTGTCCTTCCCAACCTGGTCAGCCCGACGCGCGGCGCGCACCTGTGGGTGATGTTCGGATCGCTACTCCTGCCGATCTTTGCCTTGCTTTTCTACTTTTGGCGGGGAGAGAAACACCCGGCCAATTGGGTCTTGGGAATTGGCCTGGCGTTTGGTTTGGTATTTTTCTTGTGGCTTTTTTCTTGGGCGATGGGATGGTTCGCCGAGCTGCGGCTTCCAGAGTTCGCCGCCTCGTTTTTGCAATCCCAAGGCGCAACCGATGCAAGCGCCTTCTTCGCGAGCGCGAATCTCAAGCGGTTATCCTATGCCGGTGGTTTGTTGACCTTGCTGGCGTTGTTGGCGGTTCCGTTGGCGTTCCTCTTGAAGTCAGAAGGCGGAAGGCCTGCCCTGGCGGTTAGACCAGGGAGCAAAGTCGAAGAGATGAAAGCTGAAGATGAAGACCCATACAATTCATCCTTCATCCTTCATCCTTCATCCTTTGTGTTGCTGCTCATCCTCCTCGGCGCCCTGCTCGTCCTCGCCCCCGAATTTGTTTACCTGCGCGACCAGTTCGGCTGGCGCATGAACACCATCTTCAAGTTCTACTATCAAGCCTGGCTGATGTGGAGCCTGGCGGCCGCTTTCGGCGCAGCAGTTATGTTGCAGCGCCTGCGCCGCGTCTGGAATTGGCTCTACAGCATCGGGCTAGTGCTTCTGCTCTTCGCGGCGCTCACTTACCCGACCCTCAGCCTGCTGAATAAAACCAACAACTTTCAGCCACCCTTCGGCCTCACGCTGGACGGCGCAGCCCATCTCGACCGCCAGTACCCCGAAGATGCCAAGGCCATTCGCTGGCTGCAGACTGCACCTTACGGGGTGATCGCCGAGGCCACCACGCCGACCGCCAGTTACTCTGACTATGCTCACATCTCAACTTATACTGGACTTCCGGCCGTGCTCGGCTGGCCGATGCACGAGTCCCAGTGGCGCGACGGTTACGCTGAACAGGGCACGCGCATGGACGACATCCAGCGTCTGTACGAGACCAGCGACTGGAACACAGCCCAAGCCATCCTGACCCAGTACAACGTCCGCTACGTCTACGTTGGGACGCTGGAACGGAACACCTACCGCGTAAATGAGACCAAATTCCAGCGCTTTCTCCGTCCCGTCTATCAAAACGGCAGTGTGACGATTTACGAGGTGCCATAATAGAGTGGTTTGTGTTAAACTTAGCCGAGCAAGGAGAATCCTCATGTCCATTTCACCCGTAAATATATTGAGCAATGTAGCAGGGGCACTGGTCGCTACCCGGAAATATGCCTCTCTGGACGAAGCACTCTGGGAAATGGCGCGCACAACTGTGCGGGGAAAAATCAATCACTATCGCCGTCGTATCCGCCACTTTGAAGGCAAGTATTCGACTGACTTTGATTCCTTCACTGCCCAATTGAAAGGACGCGCCACTCCAGCCGAAGAAGACGATTGGTTGGCTTGGCGTTCAGCGCTTCGGATGTTAAGCGACTGGAGGCAGACCTACCAGGACTTACTTCATGCGCAGCTCCATTGAAGCTCTGTTAAAATTCTTGCGCGGACACCCTCTGATGAAGGATGTCCGCGTTATTGATTTCGATGAAACTTCAATTGGCAGCCTGGAAGTCAAGATTCGTTGTCACCTTGGAGGGGGATACCAC
Organism: uncultured Chloroflexus sp.; assembly: GCA_964618215.1. GTDB lineage: Bacteria > Chloroflexota > Anaerolineae > Anaerolineales > Villigracilaceae > CG2-30-58-95. The sequence goes on along the minus strand of CAZTZE010000010.1, from coordinate 13,566 downwards.
ATGCAGATCTGGCTTCACGAAGAACCGGACACGTTGGATTACGCGTTCCAATTTTTCATCAACCAACCTCTTTTACGATGGGACAATGCTCCTCACTATCCGAATATTTCGACTTTCCCCCATCATTTTCACAACGAGCAGGGTAAGGTAACTGCCTCAACACTGACTGGAAGACCGATGGAAGATTTAAAAACAGTCTTGAGCGAGATTGAAAAATGGTTAGAAAAGTCTGCCAAATAGCCATTGCCCTTTCAAGCCAGGTGAAAAAGCTATTGTAGGTTCATGTTAAAATATCCCCATGTTCTCTCGTCATCTCACCCTCGAACACGCCCTCTACGCTCTCGCCTTTGCCCTGGCGCTGACCCTGCGCTTCCTTCACCTCGGCGCGCTGCCACTCTCGGATTTCGAGGCGGATTGGGCTTTCCAGGCGTTGCAGGTCGCCCGCGGCGCACACCCGGCGGTTGGGCCGAATCCCGCCTACGTGCTGCTGACCTCGATCCCATTTTACATCTTCGGCGCGAGCGATTTCCTGGCGCGCTTCTGGCCGGCTTTGGCGGGGAGTATTTTGGTACTAACGCCATTCTTCTTTCGCGACCGCCTTGGACGCATCCCGGCGCTCATCCTGGCCTTCGCCCTGGCTTTCGAGCCTGGCCTGCTGGCGCTCTCACGCCTGGCGGGGAGTCTGATCCTGGCCGTCTCGTTCCTCGTGCTGGCCTGGGCCATGTGGCGGGACGGGCGCTATCCGCTGGCGGGCGTCCTGGCTGGGCTGGCGCTGCTTTCCGGCCCGGCGCTCTGGATGGGTCTGCTCGCCCTTGGCCTGACCTGGATCATCGGAAAAGGGATTGATAAAAAACAAAAACTTGTCACTGACCACAAGACACTGGTCACTGATGACTGGTCACTGGTCACTGATCACTGGTCACTGAACACTGAACACTGGAAAACAGCGCTCGTCTACCTCCTCGGCGCCTTGCTCCTGGGCGGCAGCCTGTTCCTCCTTGCGCCCAATGGATTAAGCGCCTTCGTCGCCTCCATCCTGGCGTACTTCAAGGGTTGGTGGACATTTTCCGGCGTGCACGCCACGGGCTTGCTCACCGCGCTGGCTGCCTATCAGTTGATGGCGCTCATCTTTGGCCTCCTCGCGCTCGTGCGCGGCCTCCTGAACAAAGACCGCCTGGTCATCGGCTTGGGCTTATGGACGGTGGTCGCCCTGCTCCTGGCGCTGGCTTATCCTGGGCGGCAGGTCGCTAACCTGGCCTGGGCGCTCATCCCGCTCTGGGCGCTGGCCGCGCTCGAACTCAGCCGCTATACTAAAATGGAAGGGATCGGCGCTTGGGAACTGGCCGGTGTGACGACTCTGACGACCTCCATTCTGGTCTTCGCCTGGATGAACCTGGCCGGTGTGACGGGACAGGAGTTCACTTCTCCGCTCGCACAGACGCGCCTCCTGCTCTTGCTGGGCGCGCTGCTCCTTTTGGGCTTGAGCCTGACCCTGGTTGGCATGGGCTGGTCGCTGGACATGGCGCGCCAGGGGGCGGTTTGGGGAAGTGCGCTGTTCCTGGCGGCCTTCACGCTCGGCGCGGCGACGGGCGCAGCCGGGCTTCGTCGGCCGCTCACAGCCGAACTTTGGTCGCCCGCGCCGCCCTGGCCTGACCGCCAGGACAGGCAGACGGCTCAAGCAGATTTGTTACAGAAAACCCTAGACAATCTCTCTGAGTGGAACAAGGGACACATCGAGTCGCTGCCGGTGATGGTCGTCGGCGTGGATTCACCCGCCCTGCGCTGGCTGCTGCGGGATTGGGAGATGAAAGAGACGGGCGCACTCTCACCGGCCAACTCACCGTCACTGGTCGTTACCCCCCAAGGCATGGAAGTGAACCTGGGTGCCGCTTATCGCGGCCAGGATTTCGTCTGGTACCAAAGCCCGAACTGGGACGAGGCCCGGCCCGAGGAATGGCTGCGCTGGTTCGTCTATCGCCAGATGCCCCAGCAGACGGAAAGCATCGTTCTGTGGGCGCGTAATGATCTATTTTTCGAGAGCGGTGTAACACCGTAAAACGTGAAACGTAAAACGTAAGGCAGGATTCGAATAATTGTTACGAATCTCTATTCTCTATTCTCTACTCTCTACTCTCTAATCTCGCAATCGTCAATCGTAAATCATAAATCGTAAATCGTAAATCAAAAATGCCTAAACCCTCCATCCTCGCCATAGACGGCCCGGCGGCTTCGGGCAAATCCACCCTCGGACGCCGGCTGGCCGACGCCCTGGGATACTTATATTTCGATACCGGCGTGATGTACCGCGCTGTGACCTGGCTGGTTCTGAAAAGTGGTGGGGATGTGAACGATGAATTCGGCGTCACCATGCTAGCCGAAAATGTACTGATTGATGTCCGCCCGCCATCCAAGGCGGATGGCCGCGCATGTGATGTTGTTGTCGGCAGGAATGATATTACCTGGGAGACGCGCCGCCCGGAGGTGGATGCCAATGTTTCCGTCGTCTCGGCCTATAAAGGCGTGCGCGAAGCCCTGGCCTCCCAGCAGCGACGGATCGGCCTGCGCGGGCGCGTTGTCATGGTCGGACGCGATATCGGCACGGTCGTCCTGCCCGAAGCGGATTTGAAAATCTATCTGGACGCCTCGGCCGAGCAACGCGCCCGGCGGCGTTACGAGGAGATCATCGCCCGCGGCGGGAAAGCCGACTACGAAGAGATCCTGGCCGGGGTGCGCAAGCGGGACGAAATCGATTCCACCCGCGCTCACTCGCCGTTGAAAGTCGCGCAGGATGCCGTCATCATCAATTCCGATCATTTGAATGCTGACGAAGTCTTCGCCAAAGTGGAGGTTCTATGCCGGTAAGATACGAGTATCGCGCTGCGTGGTGGCGGCGCTGGCTTGCCCGTCCGATTATCCGGTTTTTGCTCCGCCTGCTTTTCCACATCCTTGCACCGGTGAAAATTATTGGGAAAGGAAATGTTCCGCACCGCCAGGCGTATATCGTCGCTATCAACCATGTTTCCCTTTATGACCCGCCTTTTGCTGGCATGTTTTGGCCGGAGCAGGTGGAGGCGATGGGCGCAGTGGAAGTGTGGAGCCGGCCGGGGCAGAGCGTGCTTGCTCGCCTGTGGGGAGGCATCCCCGTCCACCGTGGCGAGTATGACCGCGCCTTGTTTGACAAGGTAATTTCTGCGCTGCGTTGCGGATACCCACTGCTGATTGCCCCCGAAGGAGAGCGCTCGCACAAGCCGGGTCTGCAATGCGCCAGGCCGGGCATCGCCTATCTCGTCGAACAGACCGGCCTGCCTGTCGTCCCGGTCGGCATCGTTGGCACGACGGATGATTTCTGGCAAAAAGCTTCGAAAGGTAAACGTCCGCCACTGGAAATGCGCATCGGCAAACCCATCCACCTGCCGCCGGTGACAGGCAAGGGCCGCGAACGCCGCGCCGCCCGCCAGCGCAACGCTGATCTGGTCATGGCGCATATTGCCGGTCTATTGCCGGAGGAATATCGAGGCGTATATGCAGACAGCGCCATCTTCCCTGCCAAAGCCGGTCAGTGAAGTCTGGCGGCCTGAACTCACCCGCCTGCCGCGCCTGACCTGGGGGCGGCGTCTGTTTCGAGGCTTTATCCGCGCCCTGGCGCGCGGCTTGGTTTTTGCCGGTACAAAGGCCACCGTAAGCGGCCTGGAAAACTTCCCCAAAAAAGGCCCGGCGCTGGTGGTCATCAATCATCTTGGCGATGCGGATGGTGTGCTGGGTCTGGCTTTCTGGCCGGCATTCCCGGACGCGCTTGCCAAAATCGAACTATTCGACCTGCCTGTGCTGGGCTGGATGATGGACAGGATGGGCGTCATCTGGGTGCATCGCGGTCGCCCCGACAAGCGCGCCCTCAGCGCCGCGCTGGATGGTCTGCAAAGCGGCAGGATGATTTTGATTGCGCCGGAAGCGCGCGAATCCGTCATCCGCTCGCTGGAAGAAGGTACCCTCGGCGCGGCCTTTCTGGCCCTGAAAGCGGATGTGCCGGTTGTGCCAGTCACCATCACCGGCACGGAAAATGACCGCATTTATGGAAATTTAAAACGGCTGCGCCGGACACCGGTCACGCTCAGGGTGGGAAAGCCGTTCGTTTTGCCGAAACAGGCCAATCGTCACGAAGCGCTCCGCCAGGCCACGCGCCTGATTATGGAAGCCTTGGCCCGTCAACTGCCGCCTGAATACCGCGGCGTCTATAATTATGTCGAGGGTAAAGATGTCTGAGCCTTATGTTCACGCCCGCTATGAACCAGTGCGCCGCAAATTGCGCTTTTGGATTCGCGTCGTCACCGGCCTGCTGGTCAAAACGGATAAGTTCGAAGGCGTGGAAAATGTGCCGCTCGCTGGGCCGTTGATTCTCTACGGCAATCACATTGCCCTGATTGACCCGATTATGATCATCCATGCCCTGCCGCGCAATATTATCCCCCTGGCGAAGATCGAAACCTACGCTTACCCGCTCATTGGCATATTCCCGAAATTGTGGCACGTCATTCCGGTGCGACGCGGCGAGGTGGATCGAGACGCGCTGCGCGCCTGCCTGGATGCGCTCGCCGCGGGTGAAATTATCTGGATTGCGCCGGAGGGCACACGCCGCCCGGCGTTTGAGGAAGCGAAGGATGGCCTGGCCTACATCGCCAGCCGCAGCGGCGCGCCGCTCCTGCCGATTGCGGTGGACGGGACGATTGGCTTCCCGGCCCTGCCTTTCAGCAAACGCTGGAAAGGGCCGGGTGTGCACTTGAAATTTGGCCCGCCCTTCCACTTCAAAAGCGGAGCGCGCCCTGGCCGGGCAGAGCTGGCGCAGATGACCGCCGAGGCGATGTACATCCTGGCGGGTATGCTGCCACCCGCGCGGCGCGGCGTTTTTTCGGACCTTTCGCAGGCCACGCAGGAGACAATCGAGTGGCTGGTCTAAATTGAGTGTTTTGCAGATAAATTAGAAAAGACCTCAGACAATAAACGCGATAAAACCATTGCCGCTTATCGTCATTGGGCCATCAATAGTGAGATTGCCGTCAACGAGAAAGATATAATTTTCGCCGTCTAATACATCCCAAGAACCATTGTCGTCATATTGCCGGTCACATAATATGGTTTTTCCCGGCTGACCGGCTTGGCTAGCGGATCCGTTGGGTTTTCATAGTCAACCGCACTCGTCCCGCCGAATTTTGCGTAGAAATACGAATAGAAATCACGTGAAGGGAATGTTTTGTTGACAAGCCAATTTTTACTGGATACCAGTGTCTCTCCGTTGCCGCTTCCGATATCAAAGTCGTAGGAGGCGCCGTAGGTGACTATCCCGGGGAATCCGCCGCCGCCAACCAGATTAAATTGCCGGGGAAAAACCGTAGTGGGCAAGAGAGAAGTGATTGAGCCTGCCGCGTACACATCTCCGCCAGTAGTCTGCATCCACGCGCCGGGAGGCCCGTAACCCACATTCCACGTAACGGTTTCTGCGGGAAGGATCGTCGCCGAGGAGCCTTGAGTATAGGGCGCGGCGCGCGGTTTGGGAGGCATCCGCTTCCACGATTACGCCGCGGTCTTCGATGGCTATGACCTGCCCAATGTGAAGCTGTTCAAGGAGTAGATCGCGGTCTTCAAGGAATTCCTGGCAATGGCGACTCCCAGCGACGCCCAGCAGAAGGACGTGGACTTTCTGCTCGCCCTGGGCGAGATCTTTACCTTAGTCGTTTACGGTCAACTGATCCTCGAGAACGCCAAAATCCGGGCTGTGGAGGATGACCTCCTCGACCAGGTTTTCGATTTCATGGTGCGGGACTTTTCGCGCCATGCCCTGAACATCTACAGCAAAGCGATCAGCACTTCCCAGCAGATGGTTTACTGCCTGCGCATGATCCGCAAACCGGCTGTGGATGCCAATCGCTTCGGGCGTGTGTGGGACGAGGTGTACGCGTTGAAGGATGCGTATGAGATGAATCCGTAGAGGCTGGGCGCGCCTCTTGACAGCCGTGCTATACTTAAATCATGAGCGACACCCTTGTACGCATCAAGGGAGCAATTCTCGCAGGACATTACGCCTTTAGCGAAAAAGCCAGTTTGGAATTGGAAGCGATGGATTGACTGATTACTTTCTTATTTCGTCGAAAAAAGCGATGTGACGATGAACGCCAAACTTCAAATCAAGACTTGTCCAACCTGTGGTAGTGACAAAATTCGGCGTGTCGTGCGCGACATTATCCGCAAGTACAAGGAACAAGTTTACACCGTCCCAAAGGTGGAGCTTTACGAGTGTCCCAACTGTGGTGAGAAGGTCTATGACCACGAAGCAATGCTGAAAATCGAAGCCTGTTCGCCCGCTTACCACAAAGCCGAAGCGTTGGTCGAGGCCTGAAGAACGGGTATCACGCTTGGCGCAACAAGAGCCACCGGATAATGCGTGAAGCGGACAGCGGCTTTGCACCCTTCGGGTGTGTTTTGGGCTGCTCGCATCGGCCGCGTGTGGGACGAAGTGTACGCGCTGAAGGATAACTACGAGATGAATCCGTAGAGGCTTGCCGTTGGCAGCACGTTGAATTTGTTTCAGCTGTCCAGTGGACTCTTTACCGCCATCCCACCGCGCTGCAAAACGTGTGTATAGATCATGGTGGTTTTTACATCCTTATGCCCAAGCAGTTCCTGGACGGTGCGGATGTCGTAACCGTTTTGTAATAATTGGGTGGCGAATGAGTGGCGAAAGGTATGCGGGGAGACGGGTTTATCCAGCCGGGCGGCAAGGGCGGCCTGCCGGATGGCTTTTTGGACAACCGTAACATCCTGATGATGGCGTTTGATGTGCTTTGAAATTGGATCAACGGAACGGTTCATAGAGGGAAAAATGTACTGCCAGGCGAATTCGCTTGGGGCGCGGGGGTATTTTTGGGCAAGCGCATAAGGAAGGGAGACTTCGCCGTATCCTTCTTTCAAATCTCTTTGGTGTATCAGCCTAGCGATTTCGATCTGTTCTTTCAATTCGGGTATGAGCGAATCGGGGAGGATGGTGGCGCGATCCTTTTCGCCTTTGCCGTCGCGGACGGTGATGTTCTTATAGTCGAAGTTAATATCTTTGACCCTCAGGCGCAGGCATTCCGAGACACGCAGCCCGCTGCCATACAGGAGTTTGGCGATCAGTTTTGGCACGCCGGCCATTTTGCCGATGACTGACATGGCCTCCTGATGGGAGAGAACGGTTGGCAAACGTTCGGGGCGGTTGGGGCGGATGATATCGGATGGGAGGATGATCTCTTTTTGGAGAACGTATTTGTACAGGAACATGATGGCGCTGAGGGCTTGGTTTTGGGTCGAGGAAGCGACCTTACGCTCGTTGGCAAGGTAGGTAATGTAGGCTTGAATTTCTTCGGGGCCCATATCCTTTGGATGGCGTTTTTGGTGGAAGAAGATGAAGCGTTTGATCCACTCGACGTAGGTTTGTTCGGTGCGATAGGAATAATGTTTGACGCGAATGGTTTCGCGAACTTGGTCGAGCAGTTTTTTCGGTTTATCGTCCATATTTGCCTCGCGAGCGGGGGTTTTATGCTATAATTTTATCATCTTATTCTAACCCAAAGCCGTATAAAATCCCAAGCGTTTGGGGCATTATGCGGTTTGTATATAAGGCGTTATACGATCCGCTCAAACGCGAGTTGAACGAACCTTTGTTCTAATATTGGGAGGGAAGATGAAGGTCAAGTTCAATCCCATCATCGGCTATCATATTGTGGATAAAAATTATTGCGTGATAGGTCCGCCGGGAACGCAGATGGATCCTGCCTTTGCATCGGAAGCCAGAGCGCGGCAAGCTGCCAGGCGTTACGGTCTGGAAAAGGAGGTGCACGAGGTAGGGGCGCTGCATCTGGCGGGGGTGTTCAGCGTGGTTTTTCATGATGTGGGAGACATTCATTTAGACGGGCAGAGTGCGCAGCGGCTGGTGGAGGCCTGCCAACGCAATGGCATCGCAGTCAACTTGGCTGCTGCCAAGCGCATCGATGTGGAAGAGAAGGAGACGAGATACAGTTGTCGCCAAATATTGACCCGTTAGGAGCGACTGCCTCCTGCGAAGCAAAGCCTGACCGACCGCGCTACGAGTTGGCTGATATTCTGCGGAAGCACTTGAAAGACTACCGGCGGAAACATAGGCTCTCGTATGAGCAGAGCCGGGCCGTGCGAGCGATCATGAATTGTCGCACCCCTGCCCTGGGCGGCCTGTTGAAGGCCTGCACGGAATGCGCTCGTTGGGATTTCAGTTACCTATCGTGCAAGAACCGCCACTGCCCCAAATGCGGGAGTTTCGAGAAAGCGCAGTGGTTGGAAGCCCAGAAGATCTGGCTTTTGCCGATCAATTATTACCATGTGGTATTTACGATAGATCATGTTTTCAACCGGCTGGTGTGGCGCAATCAGGAAGTGCTGTACTCGCATCTGATACAAACCGCGGCGCAAAAGCTGAAGGAATATGGACAGAAATATCTGGGGGGCGAAATAGGCTTTACGCTGATCTTGCACACCTGGGGTCAGACGATGCAACCACATCTCCACGTGCACTTTATTGCGACGGGCGGTGCCTTGGTGAGCACGCCGGATGGATACCGCTGGCAGGCTGCCAAACGGAAGTATCTGTTTCCGGTCAAGAGGCTCTCGAAAGACTTTCAGCGGGCGTTTTGCGCAGGGGTGCGACAAATGTGGCAGGATGGGAAACTGGATACCGGAGATGGCGAGTTGGACGTAGCTGCAATGCTGGCAGAAGCCGAGGGGAAGGATTGGGAAGTATATATCCAGGCTCCCCTGTATGGCGTGGAGAAGCTGCTGGATTACCTGGGTCGCTACGTTTTCCGCATCGCCATCAGCAATCATCGCATCCTGGCCGTGGAGAAAGGCAAGGTGACCTTCGAGTATTACGACAATCGCGATGAGGGCAAACTCAAACAGATGACGCTCTCGGCGGAGGAATTCATTGGCCGTTTTCTGATGCACGTCCTGCCGAGCCGTTTCGTGCGCATCCGGCATTACGGCTTGCATCACGGCAGTTGTCGCGCCAGGCTTCAGCAAGCCCGCCGTTTGTTGGGATTGCCGATTGCGCTGCCAGTCATCGCCAAGTTGAAATTGCTGGATTGGCTCAAGAAAGTTCTCCAGAGCGAAGAAGACCCTCGGCTGTGTCCATTCTGTCATAAAGGTATCATGCTCCCATTTCGCGATCTCGCGCCAATGTCAGGCTGGCGCAGACAACTTTTATCATTGATGCGCAGCACCTACTCGGTCGGAGTGTTTGCACGATGGAAGTTTGCTGCTGCCTGATCTGGTTTTGTAGTATCCGGCCCGTGGCGGCGGGAAGGGTGTCTCGCGCCTGCCGGGAGAAATCAAGCCTTTTTGTGCATCTGGCAAGCGACCGAAGTTGGTAAACTTTCAGATCCACATCCCATTTTGTCTCTTGGAGACTGCTTCTTCTTCCGTTTTAGGACTATAATCAAAACGCAAACTCCATACACCGGTTCGTCCAACATCGGATGGAGCGGACAAGACTTCTAGTATTATTCGGCCAGACCCAGAGCAGACGTGCCCCGCCTGCTCAGAATTGACTTGCCAGACCCGTCTCGCCGCTCATCCTAAGCGTTGGGCGGCAAGTCTCCCTGCTTGAGAGACAACCAGCACTACTATCGTCGCTCCCCATATTACAATGGCTGGCATTCAGAGAAGGGATGAAAAATGTTCAACTTGGGCAAGACTATTCTCGATGGTTTTCTGTTGTCCATTATCGCTTCGTTTCTTCTCATTGTCTCTCTGTATATCAACCCTCGAACATTCTTGCAGGACTATCCCAAAGATATTCAGGCGAAAGTGCCTCCCAAAACGCTCTCCGAAAGGCGAATGTCCCTTCTACTGGGCATTCCCTTTTTACTTGTGTTGATACTTGTTCCGTTCTTCTCAACGTTGACGCTCAAACAACAAAATGGTGAAAGTAGCTCTTTCATCGCGCTTTTTGTAAACGCGTTTGGCGTCGCCTTCATTTTCAACCTTGTGGATTGGCTTCTGTTAGATTGGCTGATGTTCTGCACGATAACTCCAAAGTTTGTAGTCATTCCAGGGACAGAAGGGATGGCAAGTTACAAGGATTATGGGTTTCATTTTCGTGGATTTATCATTGGAACGCTTCTATCGGCAATAGGTGCATTAGTAATTGCAGGTATTGTGTTCTTTATTAGCTGATTCTAGTTTACCAGCCATGCCGCCCAACACTGTGTGGAGCCGACGCCCACCCTTGCGCTTAACTATCGGGTCTTGCCCGCGAAGGCGGCAATGATTCAGGCGGGTTTCGCCAGCGGGGGTGGGTGGGCGCGGCTCACACCAACCATTAGCCTGCACGAGCAAAATCGCGATGTGTCCGCAAGTTCACAGTTGTACCTCGGTGTGTGAATTGGCTAAAGGTCTGAAAACAAAGAAAGGAGTGCTTACATGACCACGTATGTTGTTGTCAGCATTGTTGGTGGAATCCTTTTTGGTATTTTGGATGGCTTGATAAACGCCAATCCTATGGCTCAACGACTCTACGACGTCTACAAGCCAATCGCCAAGACCTCCCTGAACGTTGTGGCAGGCGTTACAATTGACTTGGCGTATGGATTCATTATGGCGGCAGTGTTTCTACTGCTCTACACGAGCCTGCCTGGTGAAACTGGCATAGCCAAAGGGTTAAGTTTCGCTATTCTTGTCTGGTTCTTTAGAGTTGTAATGTCCGTAGCCTCAACGTGGCTAATGTTTACTGTACCTGCCCAAACTCTGGTATACAGCCTCCTTGCTGGATTAGTAGAAATGCTTGCCCTCGGTATACTCTATGGCTTTACTTTGCGCCCTTTGACGTGAAAAAGGGTCAGTGGTTAGTGTTCCCATCCAGCGAGTAGCCATAAGTGTCATCGGTACTTGCAGGTAGTGTACAAACCGCGTCGTGCAAAACAAAGGGCGCAGGCTAACAAAGCGTGCAGTGGACGGTGGGGATTCTGCCGCATTTTCAAGCATTTTTCTGGCTTCGAGTTTTTTCTGCTCTCAAAGAGAATCCACGCCCGCCCCACCGCCACTAACGCAAACCGTTGGCCGGCTCGTTAGCAGAATTTAGCAGTTTATACTTGGGTTGCATAGTGAGATATTGAGTCTAAAGGACAAGTTAATGGACGCTCAGAGTAATACTATCCAATGGTTGCTGGAAGACAATAATCCGTCTGCCCAATTTCGTACTCTCAAAGAAGTGCTCAACTATGACGATGACACGCCTGAGATAAGACAAGCAAAATCCGCTATCCTGCAATCCCGTCCCGTACAAACTTTGTTTGAGGAAATGCACCCGGATGGATACTGGCTTCAGAAAAACCCTCGTACTCAAAGCCTCGTTGGTGACGGCATAGAGTATGGTTCCTTTGGTACTACTCACTTTTGTTTAGCCTATCTGGCTGAACTGGGATTAGATCGTACACAGCCTCAAGTCGAAAAAGCGGCTGATAGGTATCTTGCCTTACAGCAACCAGATGGGGATTGGTATCGGCATTTTTCCTGCTTGCTCGGGTACAACATCAGGACTTTTGTACGATTGGGTTTCCAGGATGATTATCGCTTGAAGCGTGCCATGGAGTTGCTGATACAAACTCGTCGGGAAGATGGTGGTTATTTATGTGATATGCACGAAGGTAAATTCAAGAGCAAGTCCGTGAAAAGTTGTATTCGAGGGTCTGTGAAGTCACTCTTAGCTTTTTCGGAATTCCCTGTCTACTGGGAACACCCGAGATGTAAACAACTGGTAGATTATTTTCTGCATCGGGGAGGTATCTTTCAATCTGCTCATCTTGGTATTCCAGTCAATCAAGATATGCAATGTCTGTCATTTCCCATTACTTGGCGCGCCAATGCATGGGAAGTGCTCTATGCGTTGAGTAAAATGGGCTACGGCAGGGATGAAAGATTGCGAGCCGCATGGACCGAACTGGAGAACAAGGCCGACCAGGCTGGCCGTTATCATCTGGATTGGACCCCAACACAATGTCCCTGGAAAGTTGGCAAGCGCGGGGAGGCGAATAAGTGGATTACCTTCTATGTTGAGGTAGCCAAGAAGCAAAAAGCGCTGACATTTATTAACTGAACGGCCGGCCAACACCGTCTCCAGCGGACAGCGGCTCCGCCGCTCGGAAACCGGCGTGATTTGCCAGAAATGGCGCGAAAATGGGAAGAGTCTCGCCAGTCCCGCCGCTGCCGCTGAGCCATTCCGTTGGGCGCTTAAGTCGCAAAGGAAAACATGAAAACTAACAATAAAATCGTCACTATACTTACAGCAATTGTAATTTTGCTATCTGGCTGTTCTCCCGCTATTACAGAAGAATCCACAGTTTCTAAAGAAGAAACCACAAAAAAAGAGTACCTATTCAGGCAATTTGTGTCATAATGATATTGAGGTTAGATATTGAGGTTAAAGGAGGTTCGCCATGGAAAAGAAAAATACGCTCTCGAAAATTCTCTCCATCGTCGGGACAGTGCTAGTGTGGATTCCAATCCTCGCGCCAGTTATCTTTGGGTTTGTTTCCCTAGTCATGGACGGCATCTATCGCTTTGACTATCTCATGCCCGCAGAATTGGGAATCTTAGCCTTCGTCGGCGGAGCCTTGCTCCTCTGGGGAGCGATCCGCGCCAAGTCACGGCGGGGGATTGTTGCTTGGGGGCTCGGAATCGCGGCTGGCTCGATCTCCATCTTGAATGCATTCGGAGATGTAGAGCCAGGCAGTTTTAGATGGGCAATCGTAGTCGGGTTGCTGATCACTTATTCGCTGGCGATTGTGGTAATGGGCGTCGGCGGGGTTTTGTTGTGGAGGGATTTGTTTAAGAAATAATTCTCGCAATGAATTGTGGGTGACAGGGAAAGGTTTTTTATCACTAACTACAAATTATATTTTTCGTTTATCGGCTGTATAATCTGTACAGCAGTGGCACCTTTTTTCAGGCTTCGATTCTTGCGTTCCGTGAGTGCGCCCAACAAAGCGTGCACCTGACGTGTGGGAGTCTGCGCCATTTTCGAGCATTTTTCTGGCTTCGGGTTTTTTCTGCTCTCAGGTATTTTCCCAGCCCGCCCACAAACCACTAACGCAAACCGTTAGCCCGCCCCTTGATAAATAAGGTAATAGGAAAAGAATATGTGGAAAAAACGTGCCAAGACAATCCTGCTCTATTTCATCCTTTCCATTCCAGTTATCTGGCTTGTTGTTGGCATTGTTCTGTTTTTGATGGGGAATGTAAGCGTCAAAAATTGGCAAACAATTTTCGTTTTGCGAGATTATCCAATCTGGTCTTTGATATTGTTGCTTGTGATTGGCTTAATCTATTGGATGTCCGCAAATAATCATTGGGCAAAAGTTCGTAAGTGGGCATCAGGGTTCAATTCCTTAAGCCGTATAACACAGACAACGATTTTACTTTCGCTAACTTTTTATGTCAGTCTGTTAATCACAGTCCTGTAGTGGACCCCAAAAACTGGACAATAGGCTAAGAGAAGATTAGACTCCAGAA
>CAZTZE010000009.1:0-98757 GCA_964618215.1 uncultured Chloroflexus sp. | reverse complement strand
ATACCTATGGTCGGATTGCCAATCCGACCTACGAATTGCGCGGATCGCGCAAATGATGCCGAGTAATACAATAAGGAGGCGTAGATGGGTCTAAAAAGGAACGTCGGCCTGATCGAAGGCCTGCGATACCAGGGTAAAGGACCGATGTTGACCTACATCCTGCATCGAATCGGCGGGCTGGCTATTGTCATCTTCGTCGCGGTGCATATCCTCTCCTCGTATTTCGGCGGGAAAGCCGGGATTTTCTTCAATACGATTTATACACACTGGGCTTTCCAGATTTTCATCTTCTTCTGCGCCCTGTTCCACGCCATCAACGGGCTGCGCATCGTCATCCTCGACCTGTGGCCGAAACTGATTGAACACCAGCGCGAAGCCATTTGGGTGGAATGGGCCGTCTTTCTGCCCATCTATGCCATCGCCGTGTTCGTCATCGCCCACACGGCGCTGGGAGACTAGGAGGAGATTATGAAACCACGAACTGTATCCATCTCCCGACGCGGCTTCGATTTCGAAACGAGCATGTGGCTCTTCACCCGCCTCTCGGCCCTGTTGATGTACCTGTTTGCGCTCATTGGCATGGTCGGCGCGCTGATCATGGGCGCCCGCACCCAAATGAATCTGGCAGATATACTCCGCTGGACATTCATGCCCAACCCCAACCACGTCTTGAATACCAATGTCCCGGATCTCGCACCCTGGAGCACGGTTTTTTGGAAAGTTATGGGCAGCCTGTTCGTCTTTTTTGCAACCTCGCATGGTTTGCACGGCCTGTTGAGCGTACTGGAAGACTACATTTCGCGGGTCTGGTTGCGGAAATCTCTGCGCATCCTGGTCCTGTTGATCACGCTGCTCATGAGCGTCATCGGCATCTACGTGATCTTGACCTCTTAGGAGCGGCGGCATGAAAACACATCAATTCGAAGTATTGGTCGTTGGCGCCGGCGGGGCGGGCCTGATGGCTGGATTGTACGCCTCCAGGACGGCCTCGACCGCCATCATCACCAAACTCTATCCGACGCGCTCGCACACCGGCACCGCCCAGGGCGGCATTGGCGCGGCGCTCGGCAGCGTGGAAGAAGACCATCCCGAATGGCACACGTACGATACGGTCAAAGGCTCCGATTACCTCGGCGACCAGGATGCCATCGAGTTCATGTGCGAGGAGGCTGTTCAGGCCATCTACGAACTGGAACACATGGGCCTGCCCTTCGATCGCACGCCTGACGGCAAAATCTCCCAGCGCCCCTTCGGCGGGCATACCAACAACGTGACCGGCAAACCGGTGAGCCGCGCCTGTCACGCCGCCGACCGCACCGGTCACATGATTTTACAGACGCTCTACCAGCAGTGCATCAAGCACAACGTCACCTTCTACGACGAATTTCAGGTCATTGACCTGCTGATGGTGGACGGCGCGGCGGCCGGCGTGGTCGCCATCGAACTCGCCAGCGGTGAGATGCACGTCTTCCACGCCAAAGCGGTCATCTTCGCCACCGGCGGGCATGGCCGCATCTGGGAAATCACCTCCAATGCTTATGCCTTCAGCGGCGACGGCCCGGCCATCACCATGCGGCGCGGCCTGCCACTGGAAGACATGGAATTTTTCCAGTTCCACCCCACCGGTATTTACAAACTTGGCATCCTCATCACCGAGGGCGTGCGCGGCGAGGGCGGAATTTTGATTAATGGTAAAGGCGAGCGATTTATGGAACGTTACGCCCCGACGGTGAAAGATCTGGCCTCGCGGGACGTGATCAGCCGCGCCATTTATCTCGAAATCCGCGAGGGGCGCGGTGTCAACGGCCAGAACTACGTTTACCTCGACGTGCGGCCTGAATCGGTCAATAAGTACGCCGCCCTGGATGGCCGCAAGAATCCGGATGGCTCCCCCTTCGTCGTCACCGGCGAACAAATCCTGGCGAAACTGCCCGACATCGTGGACTTCTGCCGCGTCTACCTCGGCGTGGACCCGGTCACGCAGCCGATGCCCATCCAGCCGACCGCGCACTACGCCATGGGCGGCATCCCAACCAACAAGTACGGCGAGGTGATTTCGAACGAGGAGAACACCACCGTCCCTGGCTTATACGCGGCTGGAGAGGTGGCCTGCGTCTCGGTGCATGGCGCGAACCGGCTTGGCACCAACTCGCTGCTCGATTTGGTCGTCTTCGGCAAGTACGCCGGTCTGCGCGCCGCCGAGTTCGCCAAAGGCGCAGCATACCAGCCGCTGCCCGCCAACCCGGCCGCTTTCGCCCGCGCCCAGTTCGACCAGTTCCTCACCGCCGACGGCAAGGAGAACGCCTTCGACATCGCCTGCGAGATGAAGAAAGTGATGTTCGACGACATGGGCATCTTCCGCTCCGGCAAGGGCATGCAGAACGCGCTGGAAAAAATCCGCGCGTTACAGGCGTGCTTCAAGCACGTGCGCGTGACCGACACCGGCAAAATTTTCAATATGGAAATGATCAATGCCTGGGAACTGGGTAACCTGCTCGACCTGGCGGAGGTCACCACAGTCTCGGCGCTGGCGCGCACCGAAAGCCGCGGCGGTCACTCGCGCGAGGATTACCCCAACCGCGACGACAAGAAATGGCTCAAGCATACGATGGCCTATCTGCGTGAAAACGGCAAGATTGAGCTGAAATACAAGCCGGTCGTCATCACCAAGTACCAGCCGAAGGAACGGACGTACTAAACGGAAGACGTAATACGGCGTGTATCCTTCATGTTACGTGTTACGTGTTACGTGTTACGTGTTGCGTGCTGCGTATTCCGTTTGAAAAATATTGGAGAATGTCATCATGCAGATAACCATCAAAATCTTTCGCTATAACCCGGAAAAGGACAAGAAGCCGCATTACGCGAGCTATAAACTGGAGGCCGTCGAAACCGACCGCGTGCTGGACCTGCTCGAAAAGGTCAAGGGCTACCAGGATGGCACGTTGTCCTTCCGCCGCTCGTGCGCGCACGGCATCTGCGGCTCGGATGCGATGCGCATCAACGGCTTCAACCGCCTGGCCTGCAAGACGCTCGTCCGCGATACCGGCGCGAAAATCACGGTCGAGCCGATTCTTGGCCTTAAAGTGATCAAAGACCTGATCGTGGATATGGAGCCGTTCTTCGAGAATTTCCGCTCGGTGATACCCTATTTCGTCAACGATGAGCCGGAACCGGCGCAGGAACGGCTGCAATCCCCCGAGGAGCGCGAGCGCTTCGACGACACCACCAAGTGCATCCTGTGCGCCTGCTGCACCACTTCCTGTCCCTCGTTCTGGGCCAACGAGCAGTACCTCGGCCCGGCGGCGATTGTCAACGCGCACCGCTTCATCTTCGACAGCCGCGACCGCGCCGCGGCTGAACGCCTGAAGATCTTAAACGATGTCTTCGGCATCCACCGCTGCCACACCATTTTCAATTGCACCCTGGCCTGCCCGCGCGAGATACAGGTGACCAAAGCGATTGGCGAGGTGAAGAAGGCGATTGCGACGGGAAGTTTGGAATAAAGCTGTAGTGACGACTTAAGTCGTCACAGCATTTCGTCCCCCAGACTTCCGAAGTCTCGAAGACTTCGGAAGTCTATATTTATTTGTCCAATACGAAGTAAAATAGACTCTCTGGGAATCGCCGTGATATCCACCACATATGCTGGTAAGGCGTAGGACAAATTGCCAATTTGTCCCACATTTGCCGCCGAATCACGGAAAATCCCAAAGAGCCGTAAAATAGGTGTATGAGCACGAAGATAAAGGGGAGGACTAAACGCCTATGAGGGTGCTCTTTATCGGTGGCACTGGTTTCATCAGCACAGCAGTGAGCCAGCTTGCAATCGCGAAGGTGCTGGATTTGTTCTTGCTGAATCGTGGGATCCGGCGCGAGCCATTGCCCGGGGCCAATATTCTGAGGGCGGATGCCCACAATCCCGAAGAGGTTACAACTACTCTGCGAGACCTTTAGGGTCTCACACAATTCAACGCCTCGACAAACACCCCCACCATCCGCTCGATATTGATCTCTTCGGAAACGATGCGGTAGGATTCCGCCCCCATCCTGCGCAGTCGCGCGGCGTCGGAGAGCGCCAGGCGCAGCGTTTCGGTCAGCGCGGGCAAGGCCTGCCCTGAGCCGCCGGGTCGAGCTTGTCGAGACCCTGTCGAAGGGTCGTCTGGCGGGATCTGCCAGCCGTTTTCAGGACGCACCAAGGCGTCATTCGTGCCATCCCCTTGACCCATGATGACCGGCAGCCCATAGGACATGGCCTCTTGCACCGCCAATCCGCCTGTGCCGGGCAGGACGAACAAATCTGCGGCGGTGAAGTAGGGGGCAAGCGCCGCGCCGTGCAGCGCAGCGACGAATTCAGCAGGCGGGTAAATTTGCGCGGCCAACGATTCCAGTGCGGCGCGCTCCGGGCCGTCGCCAACGATGACCAGCCTCGGCTGCAACGCGGTTGGCAGGGCAGAGCAGGCTTGCAGAAGCAGGTCGAGGCGTTTGCGCGCCTGTAAGCGACCGACGAAGAGGATGGTTGGCTTTTCGCTGAAAGCGGGGGAGCGGGGGAGCGGGGGAGAAGTTGGGCGAGGGGTGGAGGCATTCGGGGCGACGAAAATGCGTTCAGCGGGAAAGCCGGTGGCGGCATATTCCTGCGCGCCGCGCTGACTGTAAGTGATAAGGGCGTCGAAGCGGCTCAGGAAGCGTATACGCGCCGAGCGGCGCAAACCGGCCAAAAGTCCCGCGAGCGGCGGCGCGCCCAGTCCCCAGCCGATGACCGGAACGTTCATCCGCCGCGTCCAGTTTATCGCCGCCGGGGTCGAGAGATAGCGCGGGTTGGCCTCCACGATCAGCGCATCCGGCCGCCAGTCATCCAGCCATTGGATCAGGCCGCCCTGCCAGCAGAGGTAGAGGGGTCCGCGAAGAATGTGAATGTTCCTGGCTAAAGCGGAATGCGGAAAACGTAATTGGTCGGTGACAGCAATCGCCTCATCCGGGCGAGGCTGCCCGGCGAAGACGCTCGACCCGCCGACGCAAGCCGCCGCCAGGGCGTCGAAAAACGGGAGGCGGTAGAGCGGCAGGACGCGCTGCTGAATCCCCAAACGCCCGGAAAAACGAGAAATCATGCCACCCATCTCCATTTATGCCTTCGGCCTGGCGACCAGATAAGCCTTCCAGCCCAGCGCCTCCAGCGAGGCTACGGGTGGAAATCCGCGTTTCATCCAGCAAATTTCATACCCGGCGGCGGTCAGCATCTCCCAGGCCAGGCGCGTCGATTCCGGGCCGTGCAATTCCATCAACATCCGCGGGCGCGCCTCGATCAGCAGGCGGCGCATACCGGGCAGGGCGAGCACTTCGCCGCCTTCGATGTCCATCTTGATCACCTGCGGCGGCATGTTGCCTTCTGTGTAGACAAATTCATCCAGGGAGATACCCGCGACAGTGACCTCGGATAGATAGTCATCCGCCCGCCGCCCGGCCGAGCCTGCGGCCTTGCCCATCCCACCTGAGGCGTGAACGAGAAAGCGCACCGGACCCTGGCCGGCTGTCACCGCCCCGGCGACGACCATCACCCGCGCCTCCATACCGTTGAGTCCAATGTTGGCGCGCAAGCGCTCGACGTTGGCCGGCAGCGCTTCGAAGGCGCAGACTCGCCCCGTCTCGGCCACGGCGCTGGCGAGCAACAAGGTCACGTAGCCGATATTTGCGCCGACATCGTAGGCGACCATGCCGGGTTTTATCAGCTCGCGCAAAGCCGCCTGCAATTCCGGCTCATAAGTACCCAGCCAGTAATCTTTCTCGGTCTGGAGGTCAAGTTGCAAGGTGAAGCCTGCCAAGTCTCCGGAGGCGACCTTGACTGTTGTCAGGCCGGTCGGGGCAGCGCGGTTGAGCCAGTCACGCACCGGCCGCGCCAGCGGGCCAAGGCGATAGATGGCCTGTTTGACCGGCTGGGGCAGGATGCGCGCGGCAAAGGCGGCGAAAGATAAAAGTGGATTAGCCATTAATTCCAAGCAAGGCATCCAGGTATTTATCAACCATTCTCTCCAACGAAAACGCCTCCTCCGCCCGCGCCCGCGCCGCGGCTCGGAAGCGCGGCAGGTCGGACAGGATATCCGCGGCGGCCGCGGCCAGGGCCGGCAGATCGGGCGGGTCAATCCGCCACGGGTTGCCGCCGTACGGGACGAGGCGGCCAGCATCGCCGGTCACCAGCTCAGGTAAAGCGCCGGTGCTGAAGGCCACGACCGGTAAACCGCAGGCCAGCGCCTCGATGACCGCATTGGGGCAGGCCGAGTTCAAATCGGTTGAGAAAAGGAGATGCGCCGAACGGTCAATTTCGGGGATATGCTCACCAGGCAGCGTTCCGGCCCACAGGATGGGGATGCGGCTGTTTTTCTGCCAGGATGATTGAAGCTGCGGCGCGAGGCGGCCGACGACCATCAGTTGCATGGGGAACTTGGGGTTCCCGGCCAACGACTCCCCCAGGCGAACCGCCCATTCCAAGCCCATCTCATAGCCCCCGCCCAGGCTGCCTTCCACGATCAGCAGACGGTAGGGCGGGTTGACAACCTGCCCCAGAGGAGAATAAACATCCAAATCAACGCCGTTGTGGATGACGACGCTCGGGGCGCGCGCCGCTCCGAACCAGTCTTCCCACCAGCCGCGCACGAATTCGGACTGGTAGGCGATCTGGCTGGCGATGCGGGTGCGGATAAAAGCCAGCAGCCAGTTGGCGTATTCGGCGCGCAGGTAATGACGCCAGCCGGTGCGCCGCTGGCGGTGGATCCAGTTGATCCCGTCCAGTCGCTGGACGACCCGCACGCCGCGCCGCCGCGCCCGCCACAGGGCAAACAGTTGGCGCGTGCCGCCGGTCAACAGCACCGCGTCGTAGGGCAGATCGCCGAGGTCGTGACAGACTTCCACGCCGCGCCGCGCCAGTCCTGCGGCAAATTTGCGTTGGAAGGATGTTACTCCACCAATATTAGCGGCCTTGGGGATAATACAAATTCGTGGCACGAGGAGATTATACCGCTGAGTAGACTTTCTGGAATTAAGGATGGCTGCGTGGTTCAGTCCTCTGGCGGACAATCTCGAAGATCAATATTGCCCCCGCAATGGCGGCATTCAATGATTCTGCACCGCCGGGCATGGGAATACGAACCTGCTTATTGGCCAACTTGCGCGCTTCTTGACTCGCCCCTTCTGCCTCGCCGCCGACGATGAGCGCCAGCGGGGCACGGAAATCGGTCTCCCAACAAGAGCGGCCATCCATGTCAGCCAGGATTACTTTCAGTTTCGCTGAATCGCTGATTCGCCGAATCTCCTCCCACGCAAGGGATATAATCGGCAGCCTGAAGTGCGCCCCCATGCCGGCGCGGACGACTTTCGGCGCGAAGGCATCCGTTGTCTCTGGAGGCAGGAAAACAGCCTGAACACCCGCGGCGACGGCCGTCCGCAAGAGGCTGCCAATGTTGCCTGGGTCGCGGATTTGGTCGGGGATGAGGATGAAAGTTGGTAAATTGGGAATTGGTAAATTGGTCAAAGAAAGGACGGCAAGAATGCCCTGTGAGGTCTCGGTTTCACTGACGGATTGCAGCAGACGCGGTTCGATCTCTTCCATCTCCACGCCAGCGGCGCGTAACTGCTTCACCAATTCCTGGCCGCGCTCGGCGAGGCTGGCGGAGTAAAGCGCAAAGCGGAACTGCCAGTTTGACGCGAAAGCTTCCTCTACCAGCCGCACGCCCTCGGCGACGAAGGCACCCGCTTCGCGGCGTTCCTTCGGGCGGCCCAGTAGCCCGCTCACAAGTTTGAGCTTAGGATTTTGCGTCGAAGTGATCATGCCATGTTTTTGAAAAAACGGCGACCATTGCCTGGTCATATAACACCAACCGGACGAGGCTGATACTCGAATCAGGCTTTTCCCCGAAATATGCCTGGATGGATTTCAGAATGACCTGCGCGGCGCGCTCCTTGGGGAAACCGAAGATGCCGGTGGAGATGGCCGGCAATGCGATGGACGATAGCCCCAATTCGTCTGCCACACGCAGCGAGCCGCTCACCGCGGCGGCCAGTTTGGCATCCTCGTCCCCGTCGCCCCAAACCGGGCCGACGGCGTGGATGACGTAGCGGCAGGGCAGGTTGCCGCTGGAGGTATAAGCAGGTTCCTCGTGGGTCACTGTTCCATGCTTACGCACCCACTCATCGCTTTCCTGCTGAATGACCTCCCCGCCGCGGCGAACGATAGCCCCCGCCACCCCCGCGCCGTGCTGGAGGTACTCGTTGGCGGCGTTGACGATGGCATCCACCGTCTCGGCGGTGATGTCGCCCCGGGCGATTTGCAGAGTTTGACCGGAGGGGAGGGTGGCCTCTGTAAGAATCAACCGTTATCCTTACGTCTTGTTACTGTTATCCAACTATCATCAAAGTTCAAGGTTTTTAAGATGTGTTCTTTATCCAGTTTAGGCGGAGGTTTAACTTTTATCAATAGACAATCTTGTGGAACTCTCTCAATGATCGTGAATTGCGAGCCGTGTGGTTGCCAAGTGAAACGATGCGCGCCGGTCGCTTTTTCGAACGCCTCCAGATTCCCCCGTTCATTCCTCGACCATGTGTATTGGTCAATTGGATAAAGAACCGTCTCAAATTCAAAAACTGCCAACTCTGTCAGGTCATACGACTTGATCAAAACCACAGTGCGCAGATGAGAAAACCTAGATCGGATAGATTCAACGCGTGCATTCCAGATACTTAAAACATCAATGCCTATTTCTTGCGGGTCAGCATTGAGTTCCATCTGCTCATACGAGTAAGCAGGAGAATTGCGCCCTGAGATCAGTCGCACGATATTTGCTTGATGAGGGCGTGGATTCTTGACAGTCTTTGCGCCCCAGGCGCAGACACCCAGAGTAACATCGTCGAGCCCAACATTCGATGGTTTCCATGTTGCGCCAATACCTTTTGCAAAAATCTGCTCCCACTCCGGCCCTGCAAGGTCGGCAGTACTTTTCGTCGCAAGGAGGTAAACAATTTCCTTGCCGAGTATATAACCGAAATCTGGCGGAAATTGGTTTAGCGGGAAGGGAGGCTTGATTTTATCAACCGTTCGTAGGCGAGGGATTTTTATTTCAGACATGATTTCCTCTACTGTGATTGTTTTGAGGATTTACCATCAAGCAATCTCAATTGCCGTGGCTTTGAAATTTCGTATCTGCTCTTGTTTGTGCTGATATTCTCTGTTGCTAAAAAGTCATCGAAGTGAACCAAGGCATTCTCAAACCAGTCAAAATCCACTCTTTTATTATCTGTTGTCGAACTGGCTGTTTTCAGTAATTCACCCATAAAATACAGAAACAGCTTATTGCCATTACTGTGTGAATTTTTGATCTGCGGTGTCATCGCTCGCTGCAAGATTTCTGTTGGCGACGTTGATAGTGGTTCCTGATGGACAACTCTTTTCTCACAGATCAAAACCAAATCCATATCCAGTGACTGTTTGTTTCGTATATGAGGATTGACTTTATATTCACTCAACACGGGAAAAGAATCAACCACGCGAAAACCACTATTAATGATTGCTGTTAATACAGTCCACCAAGCTCTCCACTTAGTATGGTGGAATGTGAAGATTAACTTGCCCCCATCTTTCAAGATTCTACCGCTCTCGCGAAAAACGGCTGTAAGCAAATTTCTGTAGTCTTCTTCACCTTTATCCATACCTGCATTGACAATTGCTTCTTGTTGTGTGGGGACATTCTGCGTCACGAAGTATGGATGGTCAACAAGTTGATTTAACCAGACGTAAAAAAAATTCGATAGCTCCGAATAATGAACGTTATCAAAATACGGTGGATCGGTGATCACGAAATCAGCAGTTTGATCAGGAACCGATGGCAATTGCGAAGAATCTTGACACAATAGGAAAGCACCGCGAGGTGTTTTTTTGAGTTCATCAACAGATTGCACAAAGCGGGCCAAAATTTTTTCCCCTTTGGTAGACACGGTTTGAACTACTCCAAAAGAATCTTTGAATTTGTCAAAAGGAGATTGACAATATTTCTTCGCAAGAACATAGCGTTGATAGCAATTGGCGAATGTACCTGCGCCCTCTCTTCCTGCACCCCAAACTACATTCTCGACCGGGGTCGTGGTTAGGGGTAGTGCATGGTAATTGAAAAGATGATGCAGCTTTCGATGAGGATAGTTGTAAGGCGTCATCATGTTGTTGTATTCAAGCGAATTAGAAAACACTGTGATGAGCGCGCTTCGGTATTCTTCCTCTGGAATTGCTTGAATACTCTCCAGTAAGTAATTAAATGCAACTAATTGTCGAGCGTTAAATACCTCATAATAACATTGATAGTTGTGAAGTCGCCATCGGACTGATGATGCACCTTCGAGAATCCTTTGCCGTGGAAAAATCAAACTATTTTTACGCTCCTCGAATGATCTCTCAATCTGGTCAAGGTTGGCTAGGTCTTTGGCGTCTGGGGATTTGTATATTCTGTCTCTGCAACAGTCACAGTAATATTCTATCGTTATCAATTTCTCGCGCAGCTTTTGCCCCGACCTAAGAGTCTGTAGTAATTGAATGTGGCTCTGACCACAATGTAAACAGGTATAGAAACCCTGGTTGTATGTGCCTATCTGTGGATCAAAGTGATGATTACAAGAACGGCAAGCACAATGGCCGCTGCCGTGCCAGTCATTTAGAGCGAAACAATGAGGGCAAAATGTTGTCGCCGGGTTGCTTGGAGATGGGGGCTTATTCCGACTCAAGCCCTCGTTTAATAGTGTGCGTTTAAACAAATAGGCATTTTTACCGCAGTGAGAGCATTTTACATAACGTACCCAGAATCCATAGAGACTATCACACTGCGAACCACAATTAGCACAACGAGTATGGTAGAGTGCTTTGATTTTTTTACCCGCGTCACTTTCGAGTTCATGGAAATACATGTCGAGCCTATCGAGGTCAATCGGTTTAAGAGTCTCTTTGACGATCCAATAGGATACGGGATTAAGATCGCATCCAATTACTTTTGCCCCCAGCCGATTGGCTTCTGCCAGCGTTGTGCCTCCACCCATGAATGGATCGAGAATCACCACGCCGTCTAAGTTATGCTCTTTGAAGTAGTCGCTCGCTGTGGAGATTGAGCCCCCATTCTCAGATTGAAACAATGTATTGCTAGGATCTGTAGCCAAAAGAATAATGGCGCGAAACAAAGCGCCAGGACGGCGCGCCCACCATTTGTGCAAAGAATAAACGGGACGGTAGTACTGCCGTTTTCCCGTCTCATCTTGGGCTAATTGGCTTACAAAATCTTCCGAGCAAGAATCAATAAACCGGCCGTTCTGCATATGGTTATTTTACCTCATCAGCCACAAGATTAACGTAAAATCGGGACGGTGATTGCCGTCCCGACTTTACAAAACGATGTTTTTTCTTACGACTTGCTTGCCTTTGCCACCACCGCAGCAAACGCCTGCGGGTCGCGCACGGCGATGTCGGCCAACATCTTGCGGTTGAGGCTGATATCCGCCTTTTTCAAGGCCGCGATAAACCGGCTGTAGGTGGTGCCGTTCAGTCGGGCTGCGGCGTTGATGCGGGCGATCCAAAGTTTGCGCAAGTCGCGCCGGCGCAAGCGGCGGTCGCGCGTGGCGTACCACATGCTCTTCAGCATCGCCTCGTTGGCGCGCCGGAAGAGCAGGTGTTTCGATCCACGCTGACCCTTGGTGTACTTTAATACTTTCTTATGACGGCGGTAGCCGTAGGGGCCACCTTTTACACGAGCCATGTTTTACCTCCTGCGAACCCTCGGGCGTCGGCCTACAGACGAATCATTGTGTGCCAGTTGTGTACACCCGGTAGCCGCAATAAATACGGATACGAACGCCTCAGCGGGCGCGACGTGTCGCGCTCCTACTTGAGGTATGGCGCTAAGCGCCGGACGCGCTTGATGATGCCCCGTCCTTTAACGGAGACCATTTCAGCAAACAAGGCCTTGACGCGCTTGGATGTCTTTCGACGCAGGTGAGCCTTGCCGCCTTTGGTGCGCACGAGCTTGCCGGACCCGGTCACGCCGAACCGTTTCGAGGTGGCCTTATGGGTCTTCAACTTAAACTTGCCTTCTTTTTTCTTGCGCGGCACAGCAATTACTCCTCTCACAAAAATTCCGCGGGTTTGACCCCGCGGTTAGTTCACGATCACAGCAGACTTCTCTTCATCGCTCTCTTTAGGGATGGGTTTCTTTTTCCCTCGAGAGGGGACGAGCATCATGGACATTCCCCGGCCCTCGATAGCGGGCGCCTGTTCCACTATACTCACTTCAGCCAGTTCCTGGGCAATCTCTCTCAAATCTTCCAGAGCCAATTCGGGATACGTGATTTCACGTCCCCGGAAGCGCACCGTCACCCGCACCTTCATCCCGTGTTCCAACCAGCGGCGGGCGTCATCCACCTTGAAGCCGCGGTGTGCATCGTTTGTCTTGGGGCGGAGACGGATTTCCTTTACCTCGATCTTGGTTTGCTGCTTGCGAGCCTCGCGTTCCTTCTTCGTTCGCTCGTAGAGGAACTTGCCAAAGTCCATCACCCGACATACGGGCGGGGCGGAGTTGGGGGCAACTTCCACCAGGTCGAGTTCCGCATCGCGGGCGATTTGCAGGGCCTGCTTGATGGACACAACGCCAATGTTCTCCGCGTTGGGGCCGATCAAACGAACTTCTGGAACCCGAATGGACTCATTTACTCTAAATTCATTGGCGCTGATAAGTCTCTCCTTTTCTATAACAGAAGTCCAGCCAAGGGGCTGGCTTTTGCGGGCTGATGATACCATAGGTCTGCTTGAATCGTCAATAAAAAGCAGAATTTCAGAATGATTGCTTCATCGTGTACAGAGCAGATGAAGCCAGCCTCGAACTGTGAAGGGGCAAGATAGACGCCGTTTTCGAGCATTTTTTGGAAAAATTTCCCGTGCGGCTAAATTTCAATCCAGGTTTGATTTCCTGGCATTGACCAGGTAACCCGCTCCCAGCAAAGAGATGCCTCCCAAAACCCCGGTAAGATGGTACGGCAGGAAATCACCTACATCCACCGGCTGCCCGGCCACCAGTTTCAGGTAGAAATAAACGCCCCAGACCAGAATGCCCAAGAAGATCAGGCTGTGACTCAGGGTACGAAACACATTTTTCTTGGGAGCCGCGGCTCCAATTTCCCGGCGAGCCATTGCCCGCAGGCGTGAGCCGCCGATTACGCCTGTCAGGTGAAATGGCAGGAACCAGAAGATGGATGGTTTTGAGCCGCTGGCGCGCAGCAGGATGAACGGCAACCAGGTCAGCACCCCGGTCCAGATCAGCGCCAGCCCGACACGATAGCGCATCAAGGCGGTGTTTGTCGTCCTTTCCCCGGCTACCATGACTTGAACGCCTCCTCCGCCGCCACGACCGTGGCTTCGATATCCGCATCCGAATGCACCGTGGACAAAAATCCCGCCTCGAACGCCGACGGTGCCATGTAAACGCCACTTTCCAGCATCTTCTGGAAAAACTGGCCGTAACGGGCTTTATCCGCGGCCTTGACCGTGTTCCAGTCTTTGGGCGGGACTTCGCTGAAGAAGGTGGTGAACATCGTGCCGACCCGCGTCTGCTGGATGGGAACCCCCGCCTGTTTTGCCGCAGACGAAATTCCCGCTTCCAACCGACCCGCAGCCTGCTCCAGTTTCTCCCAGCATTTCTCTTCCCTGAGCAGATTCAGCGTCGCAATCCCTGCGCTCATGGTGAGAGGGTTGCCAGCCAGAGTCCCAGCCTGATACATCGGCCCAGCCGGAGCGACCAATTGCATGATCTCGCGCCGGCCGCCGTATGCGCCGACGGGCAGCCCGCCGCCGATGACTTTGCCCAGCGTGGTCAGGTCGGGCTGGATGCCATACAGTTTCTGCGCGCCGCCCAAGTCCACGCGGAAGCCCGTCATTACTTCGTCGAAGATGAGCAGCGCGCCGTGTTCACTGGTTAGATTGCGCAAGCCGGGCAGGAAACCCTCTATCGGCGGGACGACGCCCATATTGCCTGCCACTGGTTCGACGATGAGGGCCGCAACCTGACCGGGATACTGCTTGAACAGGGCTTCGACTGAATCAAGATCGTTGTAAATCGCCACGAGCGTATCTGCGGCTGTCGCGGCTGGCACGCCGGGCGAGTCAGGCAGGCCCAGCGTGGCAACCCCTGATCCGGCCTGCACCAGCAGCAAGTCGGCGTGACCGTGGTAGCAGCCCTCGAATTTGATGATCTTGTCGCGCTTTGTATAGGCGCGTGCCAGGCGCAGGGCGCTCATGGTCGCTTCGGTGCCGCTGTTGACAAAGCGGATCATCTCGATGTTGGGCATGAAGTCCATAATACTTTTCGCCAGATCAAGTTCAAGAGGACTCGGCGCGCCATAGGATGTCCCTTTGGCGGCGGCCTGCTGGATGGCGGCAATCACAACGGGATGGGCATGTCCGGTGATGAGCGGCCCCCACGATAGAACGTAATCAATATAGCGGTTGCCGTCCACATCGTAGAGATACGGCCCTTCGCCGCGCTCGATGAAGAGCGGTTGTCCGCCCACGGCGCGGAAGGCGCGCACCGGCGAGTCCACGCCGCCGGGTAACAATTTCTGCGCTTCTTGGAAGAGCGCAATGGATTTGTCAATTTTCATGTTTGACTCCAGAAATTTGGTTTGCAGGTTGGAATGTTTCAACGTTTGAACGCGTGAACCTGAGAACGCGTTCCGCTGCGAGTTCGCCGGAGTGAATACAATCCGGGATGCCGATGCCGCGATAGCCGTTGCCTGCCAGCGCGAGACCAGGGTGATTTTCCAACGCAGCGTCAATGCGTCTGAGCAGTTCGGGGTGGCCGAGGTTGTACTGCGGCATGGCTTTGTCCCACATGAAGGCACGGGACATCACCGGTTCGGCAGTGATGCCGAGAGTGAGCTGCAATTCTTCGCGGGCAAGCGCCAACAAATCGGATTCGTTCCACGGGATGTCTTGTCCGGCGCGGCCGACAAAGACGCGGATGAGGGCATAACCATCCGGGGCGCGGTGCGGGAACTTGGTCGAGGTCCAGGTGCAGGCCAGGGCGCGGCGTCCCTCGCGGCGCGGGATAACGTAGCCGTAACCGTCCAACGGACGGGGCAGGTCGTTCTGCCGGTAGGCGAGAGTGACGGTAGCGGTCGAGGCGTAGGGAATGTTCTGTAAAACGGCAGCAAGCGCGGGGTCGAATGAAGCCAGAATCTGGGCGGCGGCAAAGGCGGGCGCGGCGATGATGATTCCATCCGCAGTCAACGTTTCCCCGTTTTCCAGTGTCACGTGCCAGGTGTTGGCGTGTTGTGTGATGCGTGTTGCGCGAGTGTTGAGGCGGAGGTTTGCGCCGTTTGACGTTAGCCGTTCGACAAGTTTTTCGACGATTTCGGCCAGGCCGGTGGTTGGGGTGAGGAACGCAGAACGGGAGCCGGGCGCGGCGGGCATCTTTTTGCGCATTTCGAGCGCGCCGCGCGCCAGGGAGCCGTATTTCAACTCGAGGTCGCGCAGGTAGGGAAATGTGCTGGCCAGGATGAGAGGGTCAAAGATTTTTTCGTTTTGCTCTCATAAAATCTGATCCAACAGATCCATCATCTCTTTATCCCCTCCTGCCGGTGGAATCCAATCCACCTGGACAACCTCGACTTCCTGCTCTTCCAGGTTTTCGGCAAATTTTTTCAAGCCCAGGTTGATGACGACAAGGGGTTTTTGCAGCAACTCATCAATCTTGGTTTGCATGGCTACCTCCTAGCCGCGCTTCAATAGTTCGCAGCAGAAAGACGCGGCTTTGGCGTTGCTGGGGAACATGATCACACCCACTTCCTGCAACATTTTGGTTTGCAAGCCCAGATCTTGCGGATCACCGTCCGTGCCGCAGATGGATGCGACCACCGTCAGCGCGCCACCGCGCTGATGGGCGGCGCGCCGGGCTTCCAGGACGGCATCCAGCAACTCGCCCACCGGATCCATCGAGGCGTTGTAGCCCAGGATGAAATCGAGTAGCAGGATGGCCGCCTGCGGGTCGCGACTTTCGGCCAGGATGCGCTGCTTGCGCATCGTCCCGTCAATCATCGGGTGCGGCTTGCCGAGGGTGTAATAGTCATCGCCCATATCCACGAGGGTATGCTCGAGGCTGTGATCGGGATTGGCGAGTTTGTATTTCGGTTCGAGCGGGGCATTGGAATAGATGACGATCCCGGCATCCCGAAATATCTGCTGCGACTGGTAGCAGAAGGTGCCGCCCGCGAACAGGCCGCGCAGGTATCTTTGCCCAGGCGACCAGGCTGCCCGCTCTCTGGCGGTCCACGCTTGTTCTTCCGCAGTGAACAGATCGTGCGAGAGGATTGGTTTTCCGCCGGCCCTTGCAATGGCGAGTCGAACGGCTTCGTCAATCGTTCCCGCCCACCGGTAATTCTTCGCATTGCCCGCTTCAATTTTTGGTGCGCCCAGGAAACAGCCGATGACCGGTTTCTTGCAAACCTTTATACGCTCGACGAGTCTTTCCAGCGTGCGGGCGCCCGGCGGCTTGGAAATCATGGCGATGACTTTTGTCTGCGGGTCAGCCGCGAGGGCCTCCAGCGCGGCGAAAGCCGTCAGCCCGCCAATCCTGTCGGACAAGTCATGGCTGCCCGTGCCGATGGCGTGGGAGATGCCCGATCCGGCGTTGTGCACCTGGCTGGTGAATTCCTGCAAACCGGTGCCGGCCGCGCCGATGACCCCGATGGGACCTTTGCTCACTGCGTTGGCGAACCCGATGCCCACGCCGCCGATCAGGCTGGTGCCGCAATCCGGGCCCATCACAAGCAGACCCTGTTGAGCCGCGAACTGCTTTAACTCCAGTTCTTCCTCGACAGAGACATTACTGCTGAACACGAAAACGTTCAGCCCTGCCTGGAGGGCTTTGCGCGTCTCACGCCCGGCGTACTCGCCGGGGATAGAAATGACCGCCAGGTTGGCGTCCGGTTTTTGGGCCAGCCCATCCTCAAATGTATGCAGGTCGGAGACCGGCGCGCTTTCCAGGCTGGCTTGCAGCCATTCGTCGAGCCGGCCCAGCACATCGTCAACGATCGTGGATGTTTCGGCGATCACGGCAACGATCAAATCGTTGGGCTGGGCGGCGTCAATCTGTGCGTCGCGGAAGCCAATATCCGCCAGGAGTTGCCTGTTCTTTTCGCTGCCCATCAGAACGGCAGTCTGCTGAATGCCTTTGACTTCCGAGAGGCGCTTGTTGACTCCCATCAAAAATACCGAGTCATAGTATTGGTTCTTGCGGATGACAAACCCGGAGGGCATGTTCATTTCCTCAGCCAACGTTGTACTTTCTGCTGAAAGCGATGAGCGCCTGCTTGAAACAATCCAGCGGGGCGCGCACCAGGCCCGCGCCGATGATCGGGTAGCCGGGGTCCTTGTGGGCGATGGCGGTGTCAATGATGGGGGCGATGCCGGTCTGCACCACCTTGCGGATGTCAATCCCGATGGACGCGCCGACGAAACCCAGCGCCGGCATCCGGTAGGTGGGATGGACAGCGACGGTGATCTTCTTCATCTCACGCGAATAAGCCAAAGCTTCCTCTGGAGTACCACCGACCAGGCTGAGGATACCCGGCGCGCCGCCGATGGTAAAGGCTCCCCAGCCGACTGTCTCGGCGATGGCGGAATCGCCCATGTCGAAACCGGCATCGGCGGCGGAGTAACCGGGCAGGTAGAGGCCGTCCACGAGCGGAGAGGCAGCGGTGAACCACTCGTCGCCCAGCCCGCTGACGCGGATGCCGAACTCGGTGCCATTGCGGCACATGGCCGTGACTACCGTGCTGTATTCGATGCCCATGGCCGGGTCGGCGATGGCCTTGCCGCAGGCCATGGCCAGGCCGAGAAAGATCAGCTTATGGTTGGTGACATACTTGAGCGTGGGAAGCATCTCCGCTTTGGGTACATCCGCTTCCAGCATGGCGACCGCCATATCGTTAGCGAACAAGCTGGAGGAGGCGCTGTGACGGTTATGCAGTTCGTCGCCCATTTGCAAAGCCTGGGTGATGATTGGCTTCAGATTCAAACCGCCTATTTTCAACAAGGCTTTCCGCAAGGCGGGCGCCCAGAGGTCGCGCCACAGGCGCAGCCCCTGCAAGGCATCTTCACTGTAATCGCCGAATTGTTGCCGGCCTTCCACCTGACGGCAGAAGGCGCGGTTGCCGAAGGCCTTGTTCTCCACCACCCAAACCGGGGAAGAGGGTGAAATCGTTCCAGCCATCGGCCCGACAGTCTGGTGATGGTGATTAGGCTCCAGGCGGATGGCGCCCTTTTCCAAAATAGATTTGGCGTCGTCAACGTTCTTTGCCCAGCCCTCGTATAGTACCTGGCCGATTAGGGCGCCTTTCTGCGCGCCGCACATGAGCGCCCACTCGATCGGCGGCCCGGAGTGGGTGATCATCCTGCCTTTCATGCCAGGAATGACCTCGCCGGCCGGGGCAATATCCACGAGGAAAGGATCACCCGTTGTGAGACGGCGGGCGGCTTCTTCGTTGGCTTTCTCGATCTTCTGTTTGATGTCCATAATGGGGTCTCCTGCCGTGGCTAAAGATTAAACCACAGATGAAAGTGATGAAAGGGATAATTCCTTTTCATTGATTTCATCAGTGGTCTCTAAACAGCATGGTCTCCACAGGCATATGTAGGTCGGGTTTCCAAACCCGACGCCACAGCCACAGGCGGCGGCTAAGATAGCCGCCCTACGACTAAACAACATGATCTCCATAAGTGAGCAGCATCCCTGTCAGAACGCCAGCGAGCAGATCCCAGCCGGTGGAATGGCCGATGTGTATCAGTTCTGAGGCAATCTGGCGAAGACCATCCATGGGCAGGCCAGTCAGAATTGCGTTGGCATACTGATGCAGGGTGTCAATCGCATAACCTTCGGCGTGATCTTTCAGAAAAGTATAACTGATGATATTGGTAGAGGATGCGACGTTTGCGATGAGATCCGGCAGGGCGGGAAATTCCCAATTCAAATAATCCGCATATGTGTTCTGGAGCATCCTTTTGCAGAACAGCAAACCACCGATGAAATCATCGCCGGATGGGGTCAACCCTTCGCCCAGGCCCACCAGCGCATTGGCCTCTTCCAATATTTTAGGGAAATCGTGAGCCAGGCAAGCCCTGGCAATTTCCCTGACTGCGGGCCAGGCGCGCGCCGGAATACTCGCAGAGATTCGGTGCGGGTGGGGCGCACTCCGGTCTTGGGCGATAAACAGGATGTCAGGAATCAGGCTGCCAAAACCGGCCGGGGCGGGCAGGTCAGCGAGAATGGAAATGACCGCGTGGAGGCGCTCCGGGAGGTCGGCAATTGCTGCCACGTCGCCGGCTGAGAGGCGGGGGGCCTCCCACGTGGACGCCCGGCTGAAATCCAATTCCGTTCCCGAACCGATGATCAGGCGCTGACCGTTCACGCTGAAAGCGGAATCAACCGCCAGCCTTGGGAGAGTCTCGTATACTCGAATGCAGCGGCGATGCAGCGGGACATTTTCCGCAGCTAGCCAGAATAAGCCGCCATTTTCGTTGAGCAGATAGGCTGCATGGGAGACGACCGCCAGAATTTTTCCACGCAACTGCGAAGTCAGCAGTTCGCGGGCAGCCTCGCCAATTGTTTCGATGCGACCCGGCGGTTCAATGGATTTCATCTGCCCGACAGTTGGGGCATCAGCAGCGAATGTTGCCTGCCGATGCCCCAGAGAGGGTTTGCAAAATTCTACTTGGGGCTGCCAATCACGCCCTGAACAAACCAATCCACAGAGCTCATCAGATCGTCGGTGAGAACCGCGCCTTCAGCAACCTTCACGTTGCCATCCTGGTCTACGATGGGGCCTGCGAAGACAACGATATTGCCTGCTTCGAGGTCGGCCTTCACCTGATTGACATAATCCTGCACATCCTGGGGGACTTTGGGGCCGAAGGGCGCCATGGCCATGCAGCCGTCGGCCATACCGCAGCGCAGGAAGATCGGCGTCCACGTGCCATCCAGCACGGTGGAGGCCAGCCAGGTCAGCTTGCCGCCGAGAGTATAGCCGGTGCCGGAGATCCAGTACTCTGGCGCAAACTGCTGCGCGGCCAGGGACTGGAAGCCAATGGAATAGACGCCGCGCGATTCGGCTGTCGATATGACTGTCGTCGGCGAGTCTACGTGCATGGTGATGACATCCACGCCCTGATTGATGAGCGAGTTGGTCGCATCCGCCTCTTTGGCGCTGTCACCCCAGGCGAAGGTGAAAGCCACAAGGGTCTGTGCATCGGGATTGACGGATTGAGCGCCCAGCTCGAATGCGTTGACGAAGGTCAATGTCCAGCCCAGCGGGAAAGCGGCGACGAAACCCATCTTGTTGGTCTGGGTCATCTTTCCAGCCGCCACGCCCATCAGATACCAGGCATCCGGCGGTTTGCCGAAGAAGTTCGCAAAGTTGGCACCCATTTCCCAGCCGCCGGCATGTTCGAAGATGACATCCGGGTGGCTTTGGGATAGCGTCAATGCTGGATACTGGTGATTGAAGGCAGTGGCGATGATCATCTTCGCGCCTTGCTGGATCATATTTTCCATCGTCGTCGTCGCGCCGGCCTCGTCGGGTACATTTTCGGCTTCGATGATCTGGACACATTCGATGTTCTGCTTGATCGCCATCACGCTTTCGTGCATGGCCTGATTGTAACCGGCATCGGTGATGGGCCCACCGTAGAGCGCGCCGATGATCAGGCAGGGAGGTGTCTCAGTGGGAGGGGGCGCTTGTGTGGGCGGAGGTGCGGTGGGAGCGGCGGTCTCTTCAGGGGCAGGGGTTTCCGCCGGGCCACAGGCCGAGAGCAGCAGCGTGGTGGACACAAGGATCGCGGCAAGGATGTAAAGCAGTTTCTTATTCATGATCTTCTCCTTTCATTCGCTCGAACAGACTTTTGACTGAATAAACAGATAATCAGATTGACGTTACCCCAAGCACCTCCTTTCGTCTCATTTTTCTACTCAGTGCCGTGATAGACCCGCCCGAGGCTGGCCGGCGCAGCGTGTTTGCGCGTGCCGCCCCAGGCGATCAAGACAAGCAGCGTCAGGAAATATGGAATGGTATCCAGCAGGAAGGGCGAAACCTGGACGCCGCTGGATTGCAGCAGGAGTTGAAAGGCGACGGCCGCGCTGAATAACAAGGCGCCGATAATCGCCCGCAGGGGATGCCATTTCGAGAAGATTACCAGCGCCACAGCGATGAAGCCGCGCCCGGCGGTCATGTACTCGGTCCAGTTCATGGCATAGGCAATCGAGAGGTGCGCCGCGCCCAGGCCGGCCAGGAGACCGCCCACGAAAAGCGCTTGATAGCGGATCAGGCGCGGGTTCCGCCCGGAGGCAAAGGCCGTATCTGCGTTTTCACCCACAGCGCGCAGGCCGAGACCCCAGCGCGTGCGAAAGAGCAGCCACCAGACCAGGAACGCGGCTGGAATCGCCAGATAGATCAGGATATCGAATTTGAACAACGAGGTATATAAACGCGGCAGGTCGGAAAGTCCGGGCAAAAGGATGCGGGGCAGGCCGTTAATCTTCGCGCCAACAAACGGCTTGCCGATCAACGCGCTGAGACCGAAGCCGAAGAACATCAACGCCAGGCCGCTGGCTAATTGGTTTCCGTTGCGGGTGACCACCAGGTAGCCCAATACCATGTTTGTCAATCCGCCCGCCAGCGCGGCCGCCAATACCCCCAGGTAGGGATTGCCGGTCAGGGAAGTGACTGCAAAGCCGGTCGAAGCGCTGACCAGCAGCACACCTTCCAGTCCCAGATTGACGATGCCGGAGCGCTCGTGAATGACCTCTCCAAGCGTCGTGTAGAGCAGCGAGGTGCCGGAAAAAATGGCGCTGGAGATGACGCCGAGGATGGATAGCAGAGTCATGATTTCTTTTCCTTGAGAAAAGTTGGACGGGCGAGAACGACGAACAAGGTGAAGGCCAGGAGGATATTAATGACCGCAAAAGGCAATCCCTGCGTCAGTTGCAAGAGGTTGCCGCCGGTCACAATGACGGCCACAACGAAGGAGACGAGGAGAATGCCAATTGGATCGCCAAAGGAGAGCCAGGAGATCAGGAAGCCCATATAACCGGTGCCCCGCGAGAAATTGTTCAGCAGGAGGCCGTAGTAGCCGGAAACCTGCGCCATCCCGGCCAAGCCGGCAATCGCGCCGCCAATGCACATGATGATTACCAGGTAAGCATTGACAGGAATCCCGTTGCGCCGGGCAGCCTGAGGGTTGCCGCCGATGGCGCGTATTTCCAATCCCCAACGGGTGTATTTCATGACGAACCAGAAAATTACCAGCAGCACGAGCGCAATGACCAGGCTGAGGTCGACGCGGGTGCCGAAAAATGTCGGCAGGCGAGCAGCGGGGACGAAATAGGCCGTTTTATCGGTATCCATCGGCGAATGCCAGAAACCGAAGACGAAGAAAGAAACGATCTTCGGCGCGACCGAGTTCAACAGCAAAGTGGTGATCGTCTCATTGACTATTCCCAGCGATCTCAAGTAACCGGGGATAAAAGCCCACAAGCCGCCCCCGATTATGCCCAACAACATCATCAGCGGCAGCAAAGCCCAGGCAGGTAAATGCTGAAATGTCAGCGCGCCCCAGGTTGCGAAACAAGCCCCCATGTAAAGCTGGCCTTCCACGCCGACATTGATCAAAATGAGGCGGGATGGCAAAGCCACGGCCAGGGCTGTGATCAGCATGGGGGTCATGGCCACCAGCACCTCAGAAAAGCCGTAGGCGCTCCCCAGGGCGTGAGTAAATATATCTTTATACGATTGGAGCGGATTCTTGCCGGAGATCAGCAGGATGATCCCGAAAAGCAGCAAGGCCAGCAAGATCATCATTGCATAACGGATCACGGCATTCAAAATCTTCTGGCGGAAAAGGGTCGAGCGAGGGTGGGCGGCAGCGGTTTCAGACATGTTGGACCTCGGACCCAGTCATGAGATGACCGACTTCGTAGACATTCGTTTCTTCGGGTTTGAAAGACCCGGCGATCTTCCCGCCGTAAAGGACGATCAGGCGGTCGCTGAGCGTGAACAGTTCCTCCAGGTCTTCCGAAATGAGCAGCACGCCCGCGCCGCTCTCGCGCGCCTGCACCAGCGCCTGGCGGGCGGCGATGGTGCTTTGCACATCCAGGCCGCGCGTCAGGTAGGAAGCGATGATCAGGCGCGGGCTGTGAGTCATCTCCCGCACAATGACCATGCGCTGCAGATTTCCGCCCGAAAGCGACCTGGCTGGCACATACAACGAGAAGGAAAAGCCCATCTTTTTCAACGTCGCGTCAACGTCCGTTTTGACGGCCTGCCAATCCATCCTGAATCCCCCTGCGCGGGCATAGCGCCAGGTTTGGGTCAGTGCCATGTTTTCCAGCACGCTCATGAAAGGCGCGACGGCCATCGTCAGCGGATTCTCCGGGATGAAACCCACCCCGCTTCTGCGCACCTTCTGGATCGAGAGGCGGGTGACATCTTTTCCAAATAAGACCTTCGTACCGCGCACGCACTTTCCCATTCCGAGGGCGATATCGCCCAATTCCTTCTGCCCGTTGCCGGAAACCCCGGCGACGCCGAGTATCTCGCCGGGATAGATCTTGAGGTCAATGGCTTTCAGACTGGTCTCCGCGCCTTCGCCGCGCGTCTCCACCCCGCGCAGTTCCAGCAGCGGCGGCGCCGATTCGTCCCGGGCCTGCTGCCGGCCGACCTTTAAACCAGCCAACCCTTTCCCGAACATCATCGCCACCAGTTTTTCCTCGCTGGCCTCCGGTCGCGGTAATGTGCCGGCGACGCGTCCCCCGCGCAGCACCGTGATGCGGTCGGCGCATTCCAGCACCTCTTTCATCTTATGGGTGATCAGGATGATGGCGTAGCCATCCTTGCGCAGGCCGTCCAGCACGCGGAACAGGGCTTCGACCTCGTGTGGGGCGAGTACTCGGGTTGGCTCATCCAGGATCAGGATGCGCGCGTTCGAGATCAGCAGTTTCAGGATCTCGACTTTTTGCTGCTCGCCGATGGATAGTTGCGACACCATGGCCTGTGGGTCAACCTGCAGGTTATAGCGCTGCGAAAGTTCGTTGATCCGGCGGTGAATTTCTTTGAGATCCACCGTGCCACGCAGGTCGGGCAGAAACAGGGCGATGTTCTCGGCCACGCTGAAAGCCGGGATGAGGGTGAAATCCTGGAACACCATGCCAATGTTCACATTCCGGGCATCGTGCGGCGAGCGGATGGAGATCGGCTCTCCATCTAGCAGAATCTGGCCCGCATCGGCGCGGTAAAAGCCATAGAGGATCTTCATCAGGGTGCTTTTACCGGCGCCGTTTTCCCCCAGCAGGGCGTGGATTTCGGATCGAAAGATTTCCAAATCTACGACATCGTTCGCCACAACGCCGGGGAAGGCCTTGGTAATCCCGCGCATGGCAATCAGGGGTATCTGTGCGGCTTGTGAGTGGGACGAGCGAGGCATAGGTCTCCTGACAAACGAGGTAAATATGACAAGATGTTCCAAGGATGAACAAGATGACTATCCTTTATCATATAAGAGCGGGGAGCTTTTAGTAAGCGTAGAAAATGGGGGTTTTAACAAGCCGCCAGGCAGGGATAAATACGCGCACCGACCCCGTAGTTTTTACGGGGTCGGTGAGGGTGGGGATTATCTGGTTATTCGATCAAGCCATGCTCACGGGCATAACGCACCAACTCCACCCGGCTGTGCAGCCCCAGTTTTTCGGAAAGGTTGGCGCGGTGGCCTTCCACAGTGCGCACGCTGATGTTCAATTCCTCGCCAATTTGACGATTGGTGTAACCCTGCACGATCAATTTCAGCACTTCCTTTTCACGCGCCGTGAGCGGTTCGATTGACTCGCGGTGGGCAGACGATGGTTTTATGGTATCGCTCAACAAAGAACGAACCATGGAGGGATCAACATACAAGTCGCCGCGCAGGATGATCTGGATGGCGGAGATCAATTCGGCCTCGGCAGCGCGCTTGAGGATGTAGCCCGAGGCTCCGGCTTTCATCGCCTCCCGCAGCAGGGCTTCGTCCTCGTGAACGGTCAGGATGAGGATGCGCAGGTTGGGGAACTGGGGCTTGATCTTCTTGGTCACCGCAATCCCGTCCAGGTCAGGCATGCTCAGGTCGAGGACGAGGATATCGGGCTGGGTCTGGCTGACCAGTTCGATCGCCTCGTAACCGCTGCTGGCCTCCCCGACCAGTTCCAGGGTAGGTTCGGATTTCAGCAGAGCCCGCAGGCCGGCGCGCACGATGGCATGATCATCCGCGATCAACACCTTAATCATTGCAGGGCACCTCGGCTTTCACAGTTGTGCCTTTCCCTGGCGAACTCTCGATGGTGAATTTGCCGCCCAGCATCTCAATGCGTTCACGCATTCCGAACAGACCCAGGTGGTCCTCCACAGTTGGAGAAGTTGGGATGAAACCAACCCCATCATCTTCAATGATGGTCACGACCTGTTTGTTGCGCTGGCTGATCAGTACATCCACATGGGCGGCCTGGGCGTGGGTGACGACGTTAGTCAGCGATTCCTGGACGATGCGGAACAAGGCCGTCTCCACTTCAAGGGGCAGGCGCTTTTCCCTCATGCCCACCGCCTCGAACTCGACCTTGAGGTTATATTGGCGGCTGAATTCGTCAACGAACTGCTGCAATGTTTTTACCAGACCGAGATGATCCAGGCTGGCAGGACGTAAATTGACCGCCAGTTTATGGAGGTTATCCTGGATCTTGTTGGCGGTGCGCGTCAATTCGACGATCCTGTCGCGCACCATTTTCGGATGATCGGTGTCGCGCTCCAACATGCCCAGTTCCACCATCAGGGCGGCCAGCAATTGGCCGGATTCATCGTGTAACTCGCGGGAAAGGTGCAGGCGCTCATCTTCCTGGGCTTTCATCAGGCGTTGGGAAAGGGCATGGAGCTGCTTGTTGCCCCGGCGCACCTCCTCGAACAACCAGGTGTTTTGGATGGCAACCGCGGCCAGATTGGCATAGGATTGAATGAGCAACTGACGGTCTTCAGTGAAGAAGGCTTTGCTCTTGCTCAACAGTCTGAGCACGCCGAGCAATTCATTACTGAAGATAAGTGAAAAAACCGCATAAGAATGGTAGGGTGAATCGGCGCGAGACGATGCTTGCGCCGGATCATCCGAAGTTTTGATAACATACCCGCCTCGATCTTGAGGCAAAGGATCCTTTTCCCACCATGCTTTCAGGCCAGCGATGGCTTCGATGTTAATCCCGTAGGCGGCAGCCGGGCGCGCCTCCGGCTCTTCGTGGCCAATTGTTTCGATCCAGGCAGCCTCGACTCCCAGGCGTGTCACAGCCAACCGGCAGATCGTATGGTATGTGCTGGCAATGTCGAAATCATCCAGAAAGGTTTTGGTTGAATCGTTCAGGGTTGCCAGGTCATCCACCCGTTGCCGCAGGGCTTCGGTTGCCTTGCGCCGTTCGATGGTCGCCGCCGCCAGGATCAGGGAGGTCAAGGAGACCACTCCCATGAAAGTTTGCAGCAAAACTAGGCTGTCGTTCTTGGATTCCAGCGAAAATGGCCCCATGCCTTGCGAGGTGCCCCAAATAGCGATGGCGGACACCAGAAATATCGCTGTAGATGCGCCGCGCTGGCCCAGGCGCAAGGCAGCCCATATCATGAAAGGGAAAATGACATAGATCATCGCCTGGTGAAAAACACCGATGGGCGGCTGATTGCTGAAAACATACCAGGTCACCCAGGCGAGCAGCACCAATAAGATCCCACCTTCAAAGTAGGCGCGTTTGTTCACCTGGAACGAGGGCAGTGTCACCCAGGTCAGCAGCACCGGCGCAACCACCAGCGCACCAAGCAGGTCGCCAATCCACCAGGTCAGCCAGATGGAGATATATCCCTGCCCGACTCCACCGGTCAGCATCAGCGTCGTAGTTCCGATGGTGGCGCTGATGGCTGTGCTGAACAAAGAAACAAGTACAA
Organism: uncultured Chloroflexus sp.; assembly: GCA_964618215.1. Lineage (GTDB taxonomy): Bacteria > Chloroflexota > Anaerolineae > Anaerolineales > Villigracilaceae > CG2-30-58-95. Next base: position 71,703 of record CAZTZE010000009.1, on the reverse strand, counting down.
GCCCGACGACATCTTGAATGCGATCAATTTCATTATGAAAACCGACGAAACGTTTTAGAAAGAAGGCGCCAGCCAATGCCTCCAATGTATTGCCCAGCGTCATGCCGAGAGCAATATCGAGCGGCGCGCCGGTAAGCAATGAGCCGAGTAACACCCCCAGGCTGACGCCGGGCCAGAGATTGTAACCAAAGGCGAGCAGTGCAGCCAGCGCAATGCCTGTGGGCGGCCAGACCGGCGAGGTGTTGATCTGCACGTAAGCCATCTTCAATCCCAGCCGGACGGCGAGGTGATATACCACGGCCAGCGTGATGACCTTTAGCAAATAGATCGCCAACGCCTTCGCTTTGGAATACGGAAACTTTGTCATGATCGCCATATGGGATTCAATCCGGTTAGATTATATTACGAATATCGTTCAGTTTTTTCCGAATCGTTTGTTTCTCAACCACGTGTAATCGTTATTTTATAAAATCCTGCGGATTGACCGACAAGATTGCTTTAAACTGAATACGCCCTAGATCAGGGCATATTGCATGGAACATATGGAAGATGTGTTTTAATGCCCCCAAGCGGACTCGAACCGCTGTTTGGGCCTTGAGAGGGCCCCGTCCTGGGCCACTAGACGATGGGGGCTAATGCGGGCGTGATTTTATCAGACGGTTTCCGAATCGTCAATCAAAAATACATGCAATTCTCCCGGCCCGTGCACGCCGATGGTCAGCGTCATTTCTATGTCGGCGGTGCGGCTGGGTCCGGTGACAATGACTCCGGCGGCGGCGGCGCGGACCTCGGGCCTGCGTAGCGCGTCGGCGAGATTGGGCAATATCTCGGACGTTTTCAGCACGGCCACGTGGACCTCCGGCAGCAGCGAGGCGGTCAGCGTCTGCCCCGCGCCGGAGACGAGCAGCAGCGACCCGCTCTCGGCGATGCCGCATACCGCGCCGGTGACGCCTGCCCGGATGGTCGGGTCAGGTTTCCGGATGGCGGGAATTCCGCTGACGTACTTCGCCCCGCTCTCGTCCGCCTGGACCCGGTCAACCCCTTTGGAGCGCAGGAATTCGCTCAGTTCGGCGGACAGTTCCCCCTCCGGGACAAGATGCACCTGCCCGCCGAGAGTGGTCAGTTCCTGCGTGAATTGGTCAACCAGCCCCACTCCTTCCCTGTCTACTTGTCCCCTGTCTACCTGCCCCCTGTCTACTTGCCTACCTGTTTCCTTGATACTTTGTTTCACATTCTTCCACCGCGCCCGGAATGGACGGACAGCCAACCGCGGCAAATCCTTGCTGTAGCCCCACCCCGTCCAGGCCGGGAGGCGCATGTAGGCTTGGCGCGGGGAGTAGAGGCGGCTGAGGATGCCGCCCAGAGTCTGTAAAACGGCGAACAAGCGCGAGGTCGCGGCGACGTAGAGGAAAACGCGCAGACCAAGTTTGAGCGGAGCAGGTAATCCAATTCCCGAATGGTTACGTTTTACGTCTTTACGTTTTACGCTTTCACCTGCCCTGATCCGTAAAAGTAACCCCGGCAGGTCAATATCCACCGGGCAGGCTTCCTTGCACGCCCCGCACAGCGACGAAGCCTGGGCCAGATAGTCGAATTGCGGGTCCACCAGCGCGGCGGAGATAACCGAACCGATCGGGCCGGGGTAGATGCTGCCGTAGGCGTGGCCGCCCAGTTCGCGGAAGACCGGGCAGGCGTTGAGGCAGGCGCCGCAGCGGATGCAATAGAGTGATTCAGCTAATGGCGAATGGTGGAGGGCAGAGCGTCCGTTGTCAAGCAGAATCAAGTGACGTTCGAATGAGCCGTCGGGATCAGCGGGGCGGCGCGGTGAATGGATCAGGCTGGTATAAACGCTCAATTTCTGCCCCGTCGCCGAGCGCGGCAGGAGGGAGAGCATGAGAGCCAGGTCGTCCAGCGTGGGGACGAGGCGCTCGATGCCCATCAGGGCGACATGCACCGGCGGGAGGGTGGTGCACATGCGCCCGTTGCCCTCGTTGGTGACGAGGCACAGCGTGCCGGTGTCGGCCACGCCGAAGTTGACGCCGGAGATGCCGATGTCGGCGGTGAGAAAGACTTCGCGCAAAACCTTGCGGGCGGTGTTGGTGAGGATGGGGATATCTTCGGTGTAAGGAATGCCGAGTTTTTCCTCGAAAAGTTTGCCCACGTCGCCGCGCCGCAGGTGGACAGCGGGCGTGATGATGTGACTGGGCCGCTCGCCGCGCAACTGGACGATGTACTCGCCCAGGTCAGTCTCGACGACAAGGACCCCGGCTGCTTCAAGGGCGTGGTTGAGGTTGATCTCCTCGGAGACCATGCTCTTCGATTTGGCGACCAGTTTTTTACCACGAAGGTCACGAAGGGGCACAAAGGAATCCTTCGTGTCTCTTTGTGATCTTTGTGGTAAATCTTTTACGATTTCTAAAACGATTCTCACCGCCTCGGCGGCGTCCGCGGCGCGGTGGACGATGATGCCATTTTCAGTGACTTTGGCGATGAATTTGTCGAGATACTCATCCAGGTTGGCAATGACGTCCGCTTTGACGGTGTGGGCGCGGGCGCGGCGTTCCGGGTAGTCGGGGAGCGAGGCAAAGGCGGCCAGCCGCCCGTCCTTGCGTCGCTGGGCGTTGTTGTCCAGGGCGAGTTGCAGGTTATGGTCGTTGATGGACTGCTGGATGCGTTTTCGAAATGTCGTTGTCATGCTGTTCACTGATCACTGCTCACTGTTCACTGGTTTGCCAATACTTCCGCGATGTGTACAACTCTTTGGCGCTTACCCTGCCGTTTCAACCCGCCCTGTATGTGCATCAAGCAGCCGCTATCGGCAACCACCAGCGTGGGGGCCTCGGTCTTTTCCAGATTGGCGATCTTGCGTTTCAGGAATTCCGCCGAGAGTTCGGGATGCTCCACCGAGAAGACGCCGCCGAAGCCGCAGCAATCCTCGCGCTCCGGCAGTTCGACGATCTCGGCATCCTTGACCTGCGAGAGGAGCAGGCGCGGCTGGCGGTCCACACCGAGGCCGCGCAGGAGATGACAGGAGGGGTGGTAGGCCAGCCGTCCCGGCCAGCAGGCCCCAAGGTCCGATATGCCGTGCACGTCCACCAGGTACTCAGTGAATTCGCAGGCGCGTTTCGCCAGCGCCTCGGCGCGCGCCAGCCAGCCCGGATCATCTTTGAAGAGTTCGAGGTAACCGTGACACACCATCGCCGCGCACGAGCCGGAGGGGATGATGACCAGGCCCGAGGTCCGCTCGAAGACCCGGATGGTGTGCTCGGCCAGCGGTCGCGCCTCGGAGCGGAGTCCGGCGTTGAAGGCCGGTTGTCCGCAGCAGGTTTGATCGGACGGGAATTCCACGCGCACACCGGCGCGGTTCAAGACGCGCACCATCGCCTCGCCGATGTGCGGAAAGAAGGTGTCTATCAGGCAGGTGACGAAGAGTTGGACAGTTTCAGGCATACCATTATTTTATCGCTTAATCGCTGACTCGTTGAATCTCATGGTATGATTGCCGCCGTGAAGGAATTGAACATGACCACTTTCCGCACCAAAACCCCTAACCACTTCGACCTGCCGCGCCGCATCGCCCGCCTGGGCGAGTTGGCCTACAACCTGTGGTGGACGTGGAATCCCCACGCCCAGCGGCTTTTCAATCGCATTGACAACGCCCTGTGGGAGCGCGTCAACCACAACCCCTTCGTGTTCCTGGGCCAGGTTGGCCGCTCCGAGATCAATGCCGTTGCCCAGAATACGCCCTACCTGGAGCTGTATGACCGCGTCTGCCGCGAATTCGACGCTTACCTGACCCGCACCGATACCTGGTACGCTCAAAATCATCCCGGCCGCTGCGACCAGACCATCGCTTACTTCTCGATGGAATTTGGTCTGCATGAGATCCTGCCCATTTATTCGGGAGGCCTGGGCGTGCTGGCCGGCGACCATCTCAAAGAAGCCAGCGACCTTGGCCTGCCGCTGGTTGGAGTGGGTTTCCTGTATGCCGAGGGCTACTTCTCGCAACGCATCTCCGAAGACGGCTGGCAGGATGCGCAGAACAATCCCATCGCCATCCAAGATTTGCCCATTCTGCCGGTCCTGAATGAAAGCGGAGAACGGATAACCATTGCGGTCAAATTTCCCGACCGCGTCATCGCGGCCCGCATTTGGGAACTGCGCGTCGGGCGCGTGCCACTGTACTTGCTCGACACGAATGTGGATGAAAATAACCCTGCCGATCGTAAGTTGACGGCTCGCCTGTACTGGAGCGACCTCGACCTGCGCATTGCCCAGGAAGTGCTGCTTGGCGTGGGCGGCGTGCGCGCCCTGCGCGCCCTGGGTTACAACCCAACCGTCTGGCACATGAACGAGGGACACGCCGCCTTCCTGACCCTGGAACGGGTGCGCGAACTGGTTGCCTCCGGCGAAACCTTCGAGGCCGCCGCGGCGAAAACACGCGCCAACAACGTCTTTACAACTCATACCCCAGTCCCGGCCGGCAACGACGAGTTCCCGCTCTGGCTGATGGACAAATACCTCTCGCCCATGTGGCCTGAACTGGGCCTCAATCGTGATCAGTTCGTTGACCTGGCCCGCAACCGCCAATCCTGGGGCGAGAGCTTCAGCATGCCTGTGCTGGCCTTGCGCTTCTCAGCAGGCCGTAATGCGGTCTCGGAGCTGCATGGGCGCGTCAGCCGCCGTATGTGGCATTTCCTCTGGCCCGAGGTCGAAGAAGACGACGTACCCATTACGTATATCACCAATGGCGTCCATACTGGCACCTGGATGGCGCGCCGTCTGCGCGTGCTCTTCGATAAATACCTCGGCCAGGACTGGTTGGATCGCCTCGACGATCCTGAGACCTGGACGAAAGTCAACGAAATTCCAGATGCAGAATTATGGGCGGTGCGGACGCATCTCAAGCGCAAACTGGTTTTTTATATACTGGAACGCGCCCGCCAGCATTGGATGCGCGGCGGTTATCATCCGGTGCAAGTCATCGCCTCAGGCGTGCTGCTTGATCCATACGTGCTGACCATCGGCTTTGCGCGCCGTTTCGCGACCTATAAACGCGCCAGCCTGGTCTTCAGTGATTTAGATCGTTTGCTGAAAATCATCAACCGCCCCAACCGTCCGGTGCAGATCATCTTCGCCGGAAAAGCTCACCCGGCCGACGAGCCGGGCAAGATGCTGATCCAGGAGGTCTACCGGATGGTCAAGAAGGCCGAGAATGGCGGGCGGCTGGTTTTCCTTGAAGATTACGATATGAACCTGGCGCGTTATTTGGTGCAGGGTGTGGATGTGTGGATGAACAACCCCAGTCGCCCGAACGAAGCTTCCGGGACCTCAGGCATGAAAGCCGCCTTGAACGGCGTGCTCAACTTCTCGGTGCTGGATGGCTGGTGGCGCGAAGCCTACAACGGTCACAACGGCTGGGCGATTGGCGACGACGCCGACACAGACACAAAAGTATCCGACGCGGCGGATGCCGAAAGCCTGTACAGTGTTCTAGAAAACGAGATCATCCCGCTATACTACTCCGACCGAAACGGCGATGACATTCCGCTCAAATGGGTGGCGCGAATGAAAGAATCCATGCGCACAGTTACCCCGCAATTCAGCACGCGGCGGATGGTCAAAGAATATGCCGAACGGCTGTATTTGCCGGCGATGCGCAGCACCTACTCGGTAAAATAACATGCTGGAAATACTTCTCTCCCCCGCTGCCTGGCTCGCCGCCTTGGGTATTTTTGCCCTGCGCTTCTCCGATATGACCTTCGACACTCTGCGAGTGCTGTTCGTGATGCGCGGGCGTAAAGGCGTTGCCTGGATACTGGGATTCTGCCAGGCATCCATTTTCGTGATTGCCATCACATCCGTGCTCAGCAACTTGAACAATCCTCTGACCTTTGTCGGTTACGCGGCCGGTTTTGCCACCGGCAACGTAGTCGGCATGTGGATCGAGGAACGGCTGGCCATCGGGCATATCAAGGTCAGCATCGTCAGCGCCAGTCGGGGCGCGGGGTTGGCTCAAGTGCTGCGCGAGGCTGGTTTCGCCGTGACCGAGATCCCGGCGCGCGGCAAGGATGGCATGGTCAGTATGTTGAGTTGCAGCGTACTGCGCAGGGATGTGGCCAAGGTCGAAGACATCATCCATGCGACAGATGCCGAAGCCTTTGTCATCTCGGAGGATGTGCGTCCAGTCCGGCGCGGGTTTTGGAGAGCGTGATTAGAACGTGAACTGCCCGTTCTTGTAGATGACCTCCCCATCCACCTTGATGTCAGACTCCTTGCCCATGCCGCAGATCATATCCCAGTGGATGATGCTTTTATTACGTGAGCCGGTCTCAGGGTAGCCCGCGCCCAGCGCCAGATGTAAGCTGCCGCCGATCTTCTCGTCGAACAGGATGTTGTGCGAGAAACGGTCAATCTCGTAGTTGGTGCCAATGGCAAATTCGCCCACATAGCGGGCGCCGGCATCCGATTCGAGCATCTCCAACAAGAATGGCTGGTTCTTCGCGGCTTTGGCTTGGGTCACCTTGCCGTTGCTGAAAGTCAGTTCCACGCCTTCCACCATCACACCCGTATAAATGGCAGGATAGGTAAACTTGATCCAGCCGTTGAGTGATTCTTCGACCGGGCCTGTGAATACCTCGCCATCCGGCATGTTGTGTGAACCGCAGGCATTGACGAACTTCCGGCCTTTGATCGAGAGCGTCAGATCTACATTCGGGCCGCAAAGGATTACCTGGTTGTGCCCCTCCAGGCGCTCGACGATCTTGCGCTGCTTCTCTTCCACCTTTTTCCAGTAGGCCAGCGGGTCATCTTCATGGGCGTGGCAGGCGCGGTAGACAAAATCCTCGAAGTTTCTGAGGCTCATTTCGGCTTCCATGGCGTAGCCCTCGGTGGGATAAAGCGTGCTGACCCATTTGAAAGCCTTCTCCGCGCCGCGGCGCAACTGCGCCTCCAGGATGGGAGATATGGCCTTCTGTCGTCGCTTCTGCCGCGCCGGGGGGACATGAGTCAGGGCACGGGGATTAGTGGCCGAGGCGATCTTGATGCGTGATTCGAATTGATCGTAGGCCAGTTTACGAAAGGTGGGGATGAAATCAAGTTGTTCGTCCTTTGCGTGTGCGAACAGCATCTCGTCCTGATCAGGGAGTTCGAGCAACACGTGCGGATGGCCACCCCGTTCTAGGATCAAGCCATAGAGCGCACGCACCAGTGGTTCAGCCGCGGTAGTAGCCTCGATGGCTACCCGGTCTCCGGGTCCAATGCGCGCCGAATGATCCACGAGGATATGCGCGAGTTTCTCAATGCGAATGTCAGCCAAATCAAGCCTCCTGTCCAACAAGAGAATATTTCCAAAATTATATCATCACAACCTATTTCTTCTCCACCTCCACCCACATCCCCTCCCCATCCGTCGAGACCGTGATCCAGCCGTTCCGGTCGGTGCGCAGGAGTGTGATTTCCTGCACTGCGTCCAGCGTATCTTGATCGGGTAGGCCATCGGGATCGCCGGCCGCCACGCTGAGGATGACAAGCTGCGGTTGCAGTTCCGCAATCCATTCAGGCGGGTTGACGGGAGCGTAGCCCGAATCGGCCAGCAGCAGGACATTCATTGGACCGACCGCCGCGCCGTTCTCCAGCTCCGCCAGCGAGTCGAAGTTCATGCCGATGGGCAGCAGGGCGCGGAAGCCCTTCCACTCCACCAGCAGCACCGCGCCGCGCGGATTGACGGCCAGCACAGTGAGAGTTGCGCCTGCGCCCAAATCCAGCGCCTGACCCGGCCCGGCGCGCGTGACCAGGATGGCGCGATCTGCCAGCCACTCGTCCAACTGGCGGGCGGAGTAGGATGCTTCGACCTTCCCGGCCCACAGCACGGCCTGGGGCGGGAAGCGCTCCAGCGTGCGCGGCAGCGCGCCGACCTGATCCTCCTGCGTTGAGGCGATGACGAGGTAGTCCAGCTTGCGATTGAAGGGTGAGAGCCGCCGGCCGAGGGCGTCTGAGAGGCGCGAGGGGCTGAGGCCGCCATTGACTAGCACGGTGCGGCCAGTGGGGGTCTGGATCAGAACGGCGTCGGCGGAGCCTACATCCAGGAAGGTCAGGTGCAGGCGGCCGTCCGGGGCGGCGAAGGCGGCGCGCCAGGTCAGGAAGGTGATCAGGGCAAGCGCGGAGAGGATAACGGCGGGCGTCAGGGCGGCGCGCAACGCCTCTTTAACGCGCCCCCGGCTAAAAGTCCAGGAGAGCAGCGTAGCGTAGAACAGGATCGCGAACAGCAGCGAGAAGTCGCCCAGGATCAGCACGCCGTGCGGGAGGCGGGCGAACAGTTCAACAACGCGAATGGTATAGGCTGGGAAAGGCCAGGCCAACCAAGCGGCCAATTGGCCGAAGGGTAGGTAAAGCAGTCCGAGCAGCAGGGCCAGCCCGCCGAAGAGCATCACCGCCGGTTGGGCCGGCAGGATGAAGGGGTTGGCGATCAGCGCGACGAGCGAGATGCGCCCGAAATGGTAGGCCATCACCGGCAGGGTGGTCAGTTGGGCGGCCAGGGTGAAGAAGACGAACTCGGAGAGGGGTTGGGCGAGTTTTTGGGCAGTCTCGAGGGATGAGAAGCGAGAAATTAGTTTGACGGCTGTCTGCGAAAAAGGTTCGGCGTACAAGATCAAGCCGAGGGTGGCGGCGAAGGAGAGTTGGAAGCCAACGTCCCAGGGCGTGTGCGGGTTGATGACGGCCATCAGCGCGGCGACGAAGACCAGCGTGTTGAGGCCGTCCTGGCGGCGGCCGACCTGCCGGGCGAAGAGCGCCAGACCGCCCATGAACGCGGCGCGCACCACGGCCGCGTCCGCGCCGACCAGTAAGGTATAGAGGGCGATACCAATGACGGCCGCCAGCGCGCCGCGCCGCGGCCCGAGCAGTCGGTTGAAGAAGGTCACGAGCAGCGCGGCGATGATGGTGATGTTGAAGCCGGAGATGGCGATGATGTGGGCTGTGCCGGTATCTTTGAAGGCCTGCTGGAGGTCGGGCGGCAGGCCGGTATCCATGCCCAGCAGGATGCCGGCCAGGAGCGAGGCCTCCGGGTCGGGGAAGATGCGGTAAATGACAACCAGGGAGCGTTCTTTCAGAGCATAGATGGCCGCCACGAGTGGATTGCCGCCGCGGAAGGGCAAAAGGGTCGCTTCGGCGGAGGGCAGGTAAGCGTGGATGCCCTGGCGCGCCAGGTAATCGCGGTATGAAAATTCCTCGTCCTCGGGCGGGGTTTTCAATGCCCCGCGCAGGCGGATCACCTCGCCGTAGTGGAAGGTCTGGCCGGGCAGGATACGCGCCAGGATCAGGCCGCCCGCGGGCAGGGACTCGTCGCCGGTATCCACGCTCTGGACGCGCAGGCGCAGGTTGGTGTAGGTATCGCGCGTATCGGGCAGCTCGGTCAGCACGCCGGTGACCAGCAGGTCGTACTGGCGGTCGTTATACCAGGCGATGTGGTGCGCATCAATGATCGGAATGGAAGCCTGGAAACGGGCAGCGCCGAGGAAGAGCGTGATGAGTGATAAAGTGATGAGTGATATTGTTGGAGGGTTTGAATTCTGGCGGCGGGCAGACCACAGGCGATAGACGATGATTAATAACAAAGCAATTCCTGCCAGGATCAGCCAAACCGTGACCGGGAGCGTTACCTGGCTGGCGAGCAGGATGCCGGCGAGGAAGGCCAGCGAGAGCCACAGCAAGGGTAGTCGGGTGGTTGGGTAGTTGGGTGGTTGGGTGGTCATTTAGTCTGATGGTCGGGTGGTCGAGTGGTCTGGCATTGGGTGAACCCGTTGAGATGATTGTACATTTTCTGGACGTGGAGGGCAAGTGGCTTATAATTGATCAATACCACACAGGAGCAACCATGAAGAAACTTTCCCCCCAGGCTGGGATCGGCACGCTGGTGACGCACTTGGGCGAGTTCGAGAACCCGGACAACGCCCACGTGATGCCCATTTACCAAAGCTCGATCTTCACTTTTCCGGATGTCGCCACCGGGCAGGCCATCTTTGCTGGCGAAAAGGACGGCTATTATTACACCCGGATCGGCAACCCGAACGCCCGTCACCTGGCGCGCAAAATCGCCGCGCTGGAGGGACTCGACTTGCTGCGCGGCCAGCCGGACCTCGAAGCGGATGCCGTTATCGCGGCTGAGATGTTCACCTCGGGCATGGCGGCGGTCACGGCCGGGCTGCTGGCCTGCCTGTGCGCAGCACCTACTCGGCGCACAGGAGATACGGTCATCGTGCAGGATTCGCTCTACAGTGGAACTTTCGTCTTCCTGAAGGAGCTGGCCCCGCGCCTGGGTATCCACGTAGTCTGGGTGCACGATTACTCTCCCGAAGGCTGGCATGCAGCTTTCGCGGCCCATCCCGAGGCGCGTCTGGCCTACGCCGAAACCCCGGCCAACCCGATGATGGACATTGTAGACCTGGCGGCTGTGGCCGAAGTCGCTCACCGTTACGGCGCCTGGCTGATGGTGGATAATACCTTCGCCACCCCCTACTGCCAGCGCCCGCTCAGCCTCGGCGCGGACGTGGTGATCCACTCGACGACCAAGTATCTGTGCGGACATGGCACCATCATCGGCGGCGCGCTGGTCAGTTCGCACCCTGAATTCATCAAGAAGGATGTCCACGCCACCCTGACCACATTGGGCGGCTCACCCAGTCCGTTCGATTGCTGGCTGACCAATCTGGGGTTGAAGACCTTCGAATTACGCATGGCGCGGCACTGTGAAAACGCGCTGGCTGTGGCGCGTTATCTGGAAGGGCACTCGAAAGTGGCGCGTGTCCATTATCCCGGCCTGAAGGCACATCCTGGTCATAAGATCGCAAATCAGCAAATGAGCAATTTTGGCGGGATGCTGTCCTTTGAACTCAAAGATGGGATGCAAGCCGGCATCTCTTTGATGGAGTGTGTCCGGGTTGCCACGCTGGCCGTCTCGCTCGGCAACGTGGATACGCTCATCCAGCACCCGGCCAGCATGACTCATCACAATGTCCCGGCCGAGGAACGGCGCAAGGTCGGCATCACGGATGGGTTGGTGCGGCTTTCGGTTGGCATCGAGGAGGTGGAGGATATTATTGCCGACCTCGAACAGGCGTTGGAATAAAGCGTAAAACGTAAAGTGTAAAACGCAAATGTTCGGCGGTCATTGACTTTTTACACCTCTGCGCATACAATCAACCACGACGGTCACAAAGAACTCAACAAACCTTTGTAACCTTTGTGTTCAAAAATTGAATAATGGTCAGGGTGCCTTTTCCCCCGGATGGGGAGGCTCAAAGGCGAAGCCGGTGCAAGTCCGGTGCTGTCCCGCAACTGTAAGTTAGTCAAGTAGTCACCAGTCAAATAGTCTCATAGAACACCTATAAGACTATCAGACTCCAGTCTATGAGACTAACAAGTCAGGCCGCCCGCCCTGGCCGGTTCACCATGCTCCCGTGGAAAGGAGGTGGGAACGGCTGCGTTGGATTGCCTCTCCCCCCTCCCCTGTCTATACGGCAGGGGTTTTTGATTGCTGGAATCCGGCGACTCCCAGTCGTCGGAAGCGAAGTCAGGAGACTTCGGACTCCATCACTATTTTAGTGACGGAGTCCGACGACTCCTGTCGTCGGAACCGAAGTCAGGAGACTTCGGAATCCATTACTCATATCAGGAGATAAATATGTTCCGCAAATTTGCTTTTGCGCTTTTAGCGCTCACCATTTTACTGGCTGCCTGCAGCCCGGCTGCCACCCCTTCACCGCTGCCCCCCAGCGCCCCGGCTACCCAACTCCCCACCTCCCCTGCCCCTGCCCCGATCACGCTGACCGATGGCCTGGGGCGCACGGTCACGCTGAAAAGCCCGGCGCAACGCGTCGTCTCGCTGACCCCCGCCACGACCGAGATCCTGTTCGCCGTCGGCGCGGGGAGTCAGGTTATCGGCCGGGATATGTTCTCGGATTATCCCGCCGAAGCCCAGTCCGTGAGTGATATCGGCGGCTCGTGGGGCGAATACAATCTGGAAGCCATTGTCGCCCTGCAACCCGATCTCGTCCTGGCTGGCGGCATCAACCCGCCCGAACTGGTCGCCTCGCTGGAAGGACTCGGCTTGACGGTTTACTTCCTCCCCAATCCGGCCACGCTGGAGGAACTGTACGCCAATCTCGAAACTGTCGGCAGCCTGACCGGACATGAAGCCGAAGCGGCCGCGCTGGTCGGATCGCTCCAGGCGCGTGTCGCCGCGGTGGATGAGAAGATCATGCCGCTCAGTTATGCCCCGACGGTCTACTACGAACTGGACGCCACCAACCCGACCAAACCCTTCACCGCCGGCCCCGGCACTTTCGTGGACCTGCTGATTGCCCGCGCCGGAGGCATCAACATCGGTTCGGCGCTGTCGGGTCAGTGGGCGGAGATCAGCCTGGAGGAACTGGTCGTCCAGAATCCCGCCATCATCATTTTGGGTGATTCGGCCTACGGCGAGACGCCGGAGAAGGTCGCCGCGCGTCCCGGATGGGAATCGCTCGCGGCGGTCCAGAATGGCCAGATCTTCCCGTTCGACGACAACTTGGTCAGCCGCCCCGGCCCACGCCTGGTGGACGGGCTGGAAGCGCTGGCGAAATTGCTGCATCCGGATTTGTTCAAATAGAGATTCGAGAATGGAGAGTAGAGAATAGAGAATAATTGTCCAAAGGACGAATCTCTGATCTCTATTCTCTACTCTCATTACTGACATGACCCGTCGCTTCCTGCCCTATCTCTCGACTCTCCTCTTCCTCGCCCTGGCGATCCTGCTTTCGATTGCGATTGGCGCAGTCTCCATCCCGCCAAAAGATTTATGGCAGGTGCTGGCGAGCCAGTTGACTGGTATTCTGCCCGACAGCCTTCAGACTTCCGCCTTCATCCTTTGGAAAATCCGCCTGCCGCGCACCGCGCTGGTGCTGCTGACCGGCGCGGCGCTGGGCGGGAGCGGCGCGGCCTATCAAGGTATCTTCCGCAACCCGCTGGCCGACCCGTACCTGATCGGCGTCGCCTCCGGCGCGGGGCTGGGCGCGGTGCTGGCGATGAGCTATCGCTGGCCCTATACCTTCTGGGGCTTGATGGCCGTTCCGCTGGCCGCTTTCATCGGCGCAATGCTGACTGTGCTTGTCGTCTACATGCTGGCGCGCGTGGGGAAAACTGTCCCGACGACAAATCTGATCCTGGCAGGTGTGGCCTTCGGTTCCTTCGCCGCCGCGCTGACCTCCTACCTGATGCTGCGCTCGACCGGCGAACTGCGCCGCGCCATCGCCTGGCTGCTGGGCGGCTCGTCGCAGGCTGGATGGGGGCCGACGCTGACCATTTTGCCCTATCTCGCCATCGGCCTGGGAATTTTGATACTCGGCGGCCATGCGCTGAACCTGCTCCAATTCGGCGACGAGCAGGCCCAGCAGTTGGGACTGCCGGTCACGCGCACGAAAACGATCCTTTTGCTGGCAGCCTCGTTGGCAACTGCCGCCGCCGTGTCTTTCTCTGGCATTATCGGTTTTATTGGTTTGATTGTCCCGCACATTATGCGTTTATGGTTTGGCGCGGACTACCGCCGCCTGCTGCCGCTCTCGATCATCGGCGGCGCGGGGATGCTGCTGGTGGCGGATGTTTTAGCCCGCGTTGTCCTTGCACCCCAGGAATTGCCGGTTGGCATCGTGACCGCTCTCGTTGGCGCGCCGTTCTTCCTGTGGGTATTACGGAGAGTCAAGAATCAAGGGTACTGGTAACGGCGGATGCTCAAAGTCGAAAATCTTACGGTCTCTTACGGCCCCCGTCTCGTGTTGCACAAAGTTTCGCTGGAAGTCAATTCCGGCGAGGTGATGGCGTTGATCGGCCCGAACGGAGCCGGCAAGTCCACGCTGGTGCGCGCCGTCAGCGGCGTGATCCCATTGTTGGGCGGGAAAATCCGCACCAACGGCGACGACCTGGCAGCCCTCCCGCCGATGCAACGCGCCCGCTATCTGGCCGTGGTGCCGCAGGCGGTTTCCCTGCCGCCGGCTTTCACCGTCTGGGAGACGGTGCTGATGGGCCGCACGCCATACCTAAACTTCCTCGGCCAGGCCTCCGCCAGCGATGAAGAGCGTGTGCAACATGCCCTAGAACGCGTCGCAGCCCTAGACCTGGCCGAGCGGCGCGTGGGGGAACTTTCGGGCGGCGAACAACAGCGCGTCCTGCTGGCGCGCGCCCTGGCGCAGTCCACGCCCATCCTGCTGCTCGACGAGCCGACCGCCCACCTTGATTTGCAGTACCAGGTCAATTTAATGGAAATGGTGCGCCAATTGGCGCATTGCGATGGGCTGGCTGTGCTGATCGCATTGCACGACTTGAACCTGGCCGCGCGCTACGCCGACCGCGTCGTGCTGCTGGTTGCCGGAGAAATCAAAGCCGCAGGGACGCCGCGCCAAGTGTTGACTCCCGAATTGATCTCGGCCGCCTATCATTTGCCAGTCTCGGTTATTTCCCATCCCTTTGCGGATGCGCCGCTGGTGCTGCCGGGGGAAAAGGCAAACCATTAACCACAAAGGACACGAAGTCACACAAAGGAAAACCTTTGTGAGCCTTTGTGCGCTTCGTGTTAAAAATCAGAGTGTAAAACTTTCCCCCGGCCTGAGCACATGCACCTGCGCGTCGGTCTCTTTCTGGACGCGGGCGGCCCACGCATTGGGATCCTGGGCGATCAGGTCCCAGGTCCCGAAGTGGATCGGGATGACATGTTTTGGGGTCAGCAATTTGACGGCTCGCAGTGCGTCCTCCGGGCCCATGGTGTAGTTGTCGCCGATGGGGATGACGGCCAGATCCACACCTTCCTCGCCAATCAATTTCATATCGCCAAACAGGCCGGTATCCCCGGCGATGTAGATCTTCTGGCCGTCGTTCGTGGTCAGCAGGAAGCCAGCCGGGTTGCCGCCGTAGGAGCCATCCGGCAGGCCGGAGCCGTGGATGGCAAAGGTCAATTTGAGATAGCCGAAGGGATGGGTGTGCCCGCCGCCGAGATGCTGGCCATGCGCTTTCACGCCCTGTTTGCCGAGCCAGCCGGCAATCTCGGCGTTGCTGATGACGGTCGCGCCGGTGCGTTTCGCGATGGCAATCGTATCGCCAACGTGGTCGCCGTGCCCGTGCGTGACCAGGATGAAATCCGCGGCGACTTTATCGGCGGTGGTCGTGGCGGCTGGGTTACCGCTCAAGAAGGGATCAATTAAGATTTTATAGCCGCCGGTTTCCAGTCCGAGGGCGGCGTGCCCGTACCAGGTAAGGGTGGTGTTCATGGCGTCCTCCAAATCAAGTATAACAAATTCATTGGCATAATGGCGAATAAAACCTATAATTCATCCATCTTGGATACCGAGGAGAGACATATGTCCACAAAGCCCACTTTTCGCCAGCGCTTTCAATATTTCTTCGATAATTTCATGTCGCGCGGCACGGTTGCCCTGATCGGCGGACTGGCGATCATCTCGCTGGTTGTGATTGCCATCGCCGCGGCGATCATCAGTTTGGGCGGCGCGCCGCTTGCGCCGGAAGGCAGTACGCAGCCCATGTCGTTCGTCGAAGCCGCCTGGGAAAGCCTGATGCGCACCTTCGACGCCGGCACGATGGGCAGTGACGCCGGCTGGGGCTTCCGCCTGGTCATGCTCTTTGTCACCGTCGGCGGCATCTTCGTGGTCAGCACGCTCATCGGTGTGCTCACCGCCGGCGTGGAGGGCAAACTTGAGCAATTGCGGAAAGGCCGCTCGCTCATTCTCGAGAATGGGCATACGCTCATCCTGGGCTGGTCGCCGCAGATCTTCACCATCATCTCCGAACTGATCACCGCCAACGAAAACCGGAAAGATCGCCCCTGCATCGCGGTCCTGGCGGCCGAGGATAAAGTGGATATGGAGGATGCCATCCGCGAGCGCATCCCGGATACGAAGAATACGCGGGTCATCTTTCGCTCTGGCAGCCCGATTGATCTGACCGACCTCGAGATTGGCAGCCCGCATAATGCCAAATCCATCATCATCCTGCCGCCGGAGGATGACGACCCGGATTCATATGTCATTAAGACCGTTCTGGCAATCACCAACAACCCCGACCGCCGCCCCGGGCCGTACCATATCGTGACCCAGATCCGTGATCCCAAGAACATGGAAATTATCCGCATGGTCGGGCAGAAGGATCGCCTCCAGGCGGTGCTGATGGGCGACCTCATCGCCCGCTTGATGGCGCAGACCTCGCGGCAATCGGGTCTCTCGGTGGCGTACACCGAACTGTTGAATTTTGGCGGCGACGAAATCTACTTCAAGGCTGAACCGGAGCTGATGGGCAAAACCTTCGGCGAGGCGCTGATGGCGTATGAAACCTCGACGGTCATCGGCCTGCAATTTGCGGGAGGCCGGGCGCAGCTCAACCCGCCGATGAATGCCATGATCTCGGCGGGTGATAGGATCATCGCCATTTCCGCCGATGACGATACAATCGTTCTTTCCGGGCTGTCCAACCTGCCGGTGGATGAAAAAGCCATCCTCAGGGATGGCCGGCTGCCCAAGCCCAGGCCGGAGAAGTGCCTCATCCTGGGCTGGAACCGCTGCGCCGAGGTCATCATCCGCGAACTGGATAACTATGTGGCCAAAGGCTCACGTGTCTTGGTGGTGACGGATACCGGTGTATCTGCAGAGGTTGCCGAAGCAGCCGGAAAGATCAAAGCCTATTGCACCCGGCTGCCCCATCAAAAGGTTGTCTTCCAGAATGGTGACACCACCGACCGCACCCTGCTTGAGGGCATCCAGGCTGCCGATTACGATCATGTCATCGTGCTCGGTTATGCCGGGCTGGAGACGCAGGCTGCGGATGCCAAAACGCTGGTCACGCTGCTGCACCTGCGCGATATTGCCGAGCGGGATGAAACGCCCTTCTCCATTGTCAGCGAGATGCTGGATTTGCGCAACCGCGCCCTGGCTGAGGCCGCCCGCGTGGACGATTTCATCGTCAGCGACCATCTCATCAGCCTGATGCTGGCGCAGCTCTCCGAAAACGGCGACCTGTACGCCGCCTTCGAGGATTTATTCGACCCCGAAGGCTCGGAGATCTATCTCAAACCGGTGGGCGATTACGTAACGACAGGCCAGCCGCTCAATTTCTATACGCTGGCCGAGGCTGCCCGCCAGCGCGGCGAGACCGCGCTTGGATACCGCTTGATTCGCGAGGCCGGGAACGCGGCAAAATCCTACGGCGTCCACACCAACCCGTTGAAATCCGAGACGGTGACGTTTGCGCCGGAGGATAAGATCATCGTTCTGGCGGAAAAGTGACGGCACAGAGAACCATCATTTTTCAAAAATGCTGATGCTTTCGATGTGATACGTTTGGGGGAATAAATCGAAGGGCGTGACCTGCTTCAACAAATAGCCCCCGGCGATCAACCGCGCCGCGTCGCGCCCCAGCGTGGACGGGTCGCAGGAGACGTAGGCAATCATGTCCGGGCGCAGCGCCAGAAGCGCATCCAGGGCGCGGACGTGCAGCCCGGCGCGCGGCGGGTCCACCAGTGCGTAGGTCGGATTGCCAATCCGACCTGCAAGCGCGGGCAGAATTTCTTCCGCCGCGCCCTCGTAGAGTTCCACGTTGTCGAATTCATCCAGATTGACAACAAAATCCGCGCAAGCCGAAGGCGATGATTCGATCCCGATCAGCCGTGTGACGTGCGGGGCAAGGAAGGCGCTGAACAGGCCGACGCCGCAGTAGACATCCAGCAGAGTGGTATTGGGTGAGAAGGGTAAATTGGCCAGCAGGTGTTCGATCATTTTTCCGGCCATGGCGGTGTTGACCTGGAAAAATGACCCTGCCGAGACGCGGAAAGGGCGGTCAAGGATTTTGATGATGATGTGGTCGTCGCCGGCCAGCACAATGGTATCTTCTTCGTAAAGATGCACGACTGAAACATCCGCCTCGATCTCCAGTTCGGGTGGATTAGGCTCTTTGCTTTCCAGGACGAGCATCACATCCTCGTCCGCGCCCAGGTGCATGAAGACGCGTTGGATGCCGGAATCAGGTTCAAATTCCAGTTGCGGCCAGAGGGCGTTGATGGCTGGTTCGGGGAGGTGACATTCGGTGATCGGGATAATAGTAGGGATAGGCCTTGCGCCTGTCCCCACGTAACCCAATTTCCCGCTTTTGGTCAAATGGAATTGCACGTGATTGCGATAATTCCATTCGGATGGCGAGGGAACAATCAGCCTGACGGGCGGGTTTTGGATCTGCCCGATGCGCTCCAGTTGGTCGCGTAGGATGGCTTCTTTAACCCGCAGTTGCGTCGCGTAGGGCATCTGCTGGTAATGACAGCCCCCACACACGCCGAAATGAGGACAGCGCGGCGGGATGCGTTCCGGCGAAGGATCCAGCACCTCAAGCAATTCGGCGCGGGCGTAGCCGCGTTTTTCCTCCACCAGGCGCAGGCGGACGCGCTCTCCGGGTAAGGCATAAGGGACGAAGACCGCGCGGCCGCTTGCCCCCGACAGGGGGTCGGGTAGGCGTCCCATGGCGTCGCCGCCGTAAGCGAGGGTCGTGAGGGTAATCTCGTATTCGGAAGTCATCGGCGAAACTCGGTTGTCAGCTCCTACTTCCGAGTAGGCCTACGGCAGGAAGAGGGCAAGAATTTGGTTCTGGAAGAGGGCCAGGAGGATAAGAATGATAAGGAACGAACCGGCCAGAACGCCGATGCGCTTCAATTCACGCTTGACGATGCTGTAATCCGGGTTGAATTCCGTCCTGCCGGACAAAGAAGCTGAGGCGGATGTGGGCCGGTTGGCTTGACGTTTACTTTTCTTGCTCATGGGTTCTCCTACGGCTTTTGAAGTTTTGCGAAGACAACGATACGTTTGTTGTCAATCAAATAAGGATAACAGGAAATCAATGTGAGGGTCGGGTCGCTGGTCGGCGCCATGACCTCGACCTGGGTCGGCTCGACGATCTGGCTGCCGCTGACGATATACACATATTGCCGGTTTATGGTGAATATAATAATAGTATCTCCGGGTTCGAGTTCATCCAGCCTTCTGAATACTTCTCCATAAACATCGTTGTGCCCAGAAAGCACCAGGTTACCTGTTTGACCAGGGTTAGCTGAACCAATATACTGGCCGACGCCCTTCTTCAACTGGTCCCAGCCAACGCCCTGAACGACAGGGGCATCCACCTGGATAGCTGGGATCTGTATGCGTATCGCCTGCTCTGGGCCGGGCGTAGGGATGGGCAGGTTGGCCAACGACTGCACCAGCGGGCGCAGGTGTTCGGGTATCTCGGCCTCGTTGGGTTGCGCGCCGCCGTGCGAAGTGGGCGGCGTATGGCCGGAAGGCAGGACGACTGCCGTGATGAGCGGTGTGGGCGAGAGCGTCGGCTGTTGCAGAGCGGCAGCCACCTCTTGATTCAATGTGCGCAGTAAACCCATCCCATTGAACAGGATGCCGGCCAGTCCCAGCACAGCCAGGATCTCGACAACCAGCAGGATACGGTCCATCCAGCGGCGGCGCGGGGACCTGGCCGATTCAGGAAGCAGGCTTTCTTTCGGCGTCTCGTCCAGCGGGCTTGTTCGCCACTCTTCGAGAGCGGCTGGCGGCAGGTCAGGAGCCAGCAGCACCGCCCGGCCGGTGCGGCGGAAGCGTTCCAGTCGCTGCCGGCGGGCGACACGCCGTTTATCCAGCAGCAGGCGACGCAGTTCCTGTTCCGAGAGTTCTTCGGGCAATTTTGGCTTGCTCACAGGCGGGGATTATACCGCACCTGCTGCGCCGTTTAGAGACTTCGGAAGTCTGCCTTAAAGCGCTTAGATTGGAGAGTCTTCTTAAGACTTCCGAAATCCGGGCGCAAAATGGATATTGTCAGCCTGCCCAATTGCTGTATAATGGAACTATCTCATCCACCTGTGCTCGAAAGATCAGCTCAGGGCTTGCGCTGAAATGGAGGTTCATATGGCATTCAGTTATACCAATAAACGCGGCGTCATCTACTTCTTGCACGCCAAGGCGACCACAACGAAGACAGGTAAAACCCAGACGCTCTACTTCTTCGCCAAGGAGAAGAAAGCGGGCGTATTGGAGGCTGTGCCTCAGGGCTACAAAGTTAGTGAAACAGTCAATGGCCTGCCGGTGCTGAAGAAGACATAGCAGCCGAAGGCTTACCAAGTGCACCGAGTAGGTGCTGCGCACAGCACCTATTCGACGCACTCGGCATAAAGGTTTGAGAACCAAGGTTCCCCGGAAGGGGAGCTTCTTTTTCCTCTGCCCGGCGACTAGAAGTCGTCTTTAGGCGAGCATTGTCGTTTTAATAATTACTGGGTATAATATGCCTCACTATCCGGGCGGGTAGCTCAGTTGGTTAGAGCACACGGTTGACATCCGTGAGGTCGTAGGTTCGAGCCCTATTCCGCCCACTGGGCAAGTGAACAAGTAAACAAGTAAACAAGTAAACAAGTAACGCGATGAACGGGACGAGTACGTGGCAAACGTTCTGACAGGGAGAAGAGGCCAGTGATTGAGAGTCTCTTCCAGAAACAGTCACTGAAAACCACCCGCGAGCGTGACCTTGAAAATCAGTGAACAGTTATCAGTGTTCAGTGACCAGTAAGGGAAACGGTTGACCCCGTTATCGGTTTAGAGATATGTCGGGTGAGACCCTAAAGGTCTCGGCACCCTTCGGGGGTGCTTCGTGAAGACCTTTAGGGTCTGTGACATAAATCGGGTGGAACCGCGTGAGCAATCTCTCGCCCCGGAATTGGGCGAGAGATTTTTATTACCACAGAGATCACGGAGACCACCGAGAAAATATTTCTCTGTGCGCTCTGTGGTGAAAAAGGAGGCAGCCATGCCAGAAGAAGTACAGCAACGTTACGAAGACTCTGATCTCTACCGCATCCGCCACTCGGCGGCGCACGTCATGGCGCAGGCGGTGGTCGAGATGTTCCCGGAGGCCAAATACACCATCGGCCCGCCGGTCGAAAATGGTTTCTATTACGACTTCGAACTGCCGCAACCCATCGCGCTCGAAGACTTGGAGAAGATCGAAAAACGGATGCGCCAGATCATTGCTGGAGGCCATGCTTTCCAGAAAAAGGTTATTTCCGCCGAGGAAGCCCGCCAGATTTTCAAAGACCAGTCTTACAAATTGGAATTGATCGAGGGTCTGGAAAAAGGCGCCTTCGACGAGTACGGGGAGCCGCTGGCTGAAAAGCCGGAACTCTCGATTTATCAGCACGACACGTTTACCGACTTGTGCCGCGGCCCGCACGTCGAGTCGACGCGTAAAATCAACCCGGCGGCTTTCAAACTGATGTCCATCGCCGGGGCCTACTGGCGCGGCGACGAGGACAACAAGATGCTGACGCGTCTCTACGGCACCGCCTGGCGCACGCCGGATGAATTGAAGCAATATCTGAAAATGCTCGCAGAAGCCAAAGCGCGTGACCATCGCAAACTGGGCAGGGAACAGGAGATCTTCGTCTTCGATGAAGAAGTCGGTCCCGGCCTGCCGCTCTGGCTGCCGCGCGGCGGCGTGATCATCGAGGAACTGGAGCGGCTGGCGAAAGAGTTAGAGGAAAAGGCCGGCTACCTCCGGGTCCGCACCCCGCACCTGGCCAAGGAAGACCTGTTCCTGCATTCCGGTAACCTGCCTTACTATGCCGAGTCCATGTATCCGCCGATGGAAATCGAAGGCGTCAAGTATTACATCAAGCCGATGAACTGCCCGATGCACCACAAGATTTACGGTTCCAAACCGCGCTCCTACCGCGACTTGCCCATCCGCCTGGCTGAGTACGGGACCTGCTACCGCTACGAGAAATCGGGCGAGCTCTTCGGCCTGATGCGTGTCCGCTCGATGCAGATGAACGACGCCCACATCTATTGCTCCGAGGAACAGTTTGAACAGGAGTTCATGGCAGTCATCGAACTGTATCGCAAATATCTCGACCTGTTCGGCATTAGTAAATTCGTCATGCGCCTGTCCCTGCACGGCAAGGAAGGCCTGGGCAAAAAATATGTGGACAACGAGCGCCTGTGGCTCAAGACGGAAGACATGGTGCGGCGCGCCATGACAAATGGCGGCGTGCCGTTCGTAGAGGCTGCCAACGAGGCCGCCTTCTATGGCCCAAAAATTGACGGACAGGTCTGGAGCGCCATCGGCAAGGAGTTCTCGCTGGCAACGAATCAGGTGGATTTCGCCGTGCCGGGGCGTTTTAACCTGGTCTTTACGAATAAAGAAGGGGTCGAGGAGACGCCGCTGTGCATCCACCGCGCCCCGCTCAGCACCCACGAGCGCATGATCGGTTTCCTGCTCGAACATTACGCCGGTAATTTCCCGGTCTGGCTCTCGCCCGAACACGTCCGCGTCATCCCGATCACTGACAACCAGAACGAGTACGCGGAGCAGATCGTCAGCCAGCTGCGCGAGCAGGGCGTCCGCGCCAGCGCGGACGTGGGCGCGCAGCGGATGAACGCCAAGATCCGCGATGCCCAACTGATGAAAGTGCCTTACATGCTGGTCGTCGGCGAAAATGAAATGAACGCGGGGCAGGTTTCCTTACGCGTGCGGGATGGCAGTCAGCAGAACAACATTCCGCTGGCGGAGTTCACGGCGCGGGCGAAGGAGCGGATCGCAAAACGGTCGAGTGAGCTTTAGATGATCGTTTGATATCTGGATTTCTACCGTGAACGTCCACGGGCCATCATATACCGCCAGCGGGCGCAAATTGCGGTTTTGTACGTTTGGAGAAACGTCAAAATCGAACCGCAAAGCCCGCGAAGCCTGCACTGAGCCTGCCGTCTCGCACCGGCGTGCCGCCGTTGTTCGCGGCACGAACGGTGTCGAAGTGTACGCGAAGAAAAAGCGCAGAAAGTGACCGTGCTCAGTATAGTATCACGCAGAAATGAGCGAGGTAAGCACGATGACCGCCAGGCCAAGAAGCGCGCATCATGGCGCGGACGTTGGCAGGCCCCACAGGCGCACCGTGCCGTCGTAGCTGGTGGTGGCAAGCAGGAATCCATCCGCAGACAGGGTAAATCGCAGCGCGTCGTAAGGCAAGGTGAACAATGCCTGGCCGTCGAGCGGTCCCAGAAACGCCATGTGACCGACATCGTTCAGGATCAACACATCCCCATCCAGGCTGAATGCCAGGTCGTCCACAATACCATGATAATCCCATTCAGCGGCGAGATTGCGCGTCGGCAGATCGTACAAGGCGAAGCGCGAGTCATTGCCCAGGCGCAGCGCCAGCCGGCTCCCATCCGGGCTGATGGCCATGGGACCGTTGCTTTCCTTTCTCGTGGATCTGTTGCTGGAAAGATCCCAGATTACCATCACGTCGCTGCCGCTCATGGCGGCGGTCTGCCCGTCTGGGCTGAAGGCGGCGCTGTAAGGGCCGATATACTGGTCCACGCCGCTCATCTTCGTCAGGAGCGTGGCCGTGCTGCGCTCCCAGATTTCGATATTGCCCTCTCCGTCGGCGGCCAGGATGCGCTGGCCATCCGCGCTGACACTGACCACCACCGCCGGGATGCCGAGGGTGAAACTATCCATCTGCTCGCCGTTCATGATATCCCAGAAGTGCACCTGGTTGTCCTTTTGCGCGTGCAGGGCAAGCGTCTTGCCATCTGCCAGGATGGTGAACAGGTCTATCGTTGGATAATTCGGTTTCTCGGGTAAGAAAGTCAGACTGCGTAGGGTAAGCAGGCTGCGCGCGTCAATCACCTCGCCCCACAGGTCCTGCATATTACCCTGCGGGTCATATCCCTGGTATCCAACGACAAGCAGGGTGTGGTCTGGGCTGAGGGCGATGGCCTCGCCCACATTCTGGCTGAGCTGGATCGCCTCGCCAAGCTCCACGCCGCCGGCCATATCTCGCATCACGCTGCCATCGAAAGTACGGCTGAGGTCGGGACTGGGTTTCCCATAGCCGATAAAGCTGGCGGTGGACAGCAATACTCCCTGCGGCAGACTGTATTGCTGGATAGTATAGGGATTAGCCAGCACGACAGTCAGGCGGCTGCCGTCGCGGCTGATGAAGATGGGACCAACATACTGGAAATCGGTGTCTAGGCTGGCGACGAGGCTGCCATTCGTGCGATAGACCTGCAGCGGGCCGGCTTTGTAATTGGCATCATAGTTGCAGATGGCGAAGAAGCCGGCGTTGAAGGCCTCAGCCATGCTGCTGGGCGAGTCCTGTGGCAGGCTGCCGATGCGCTGACCGTTGAGATTGAAAAACTCAAATTGGTCGCGCGTATAGCTGTAGTTGAACAGCGCCGAGCCATCCTCTGCGATCTCGAAATCGGCGCTGGTGACCTGCTTATCCACGCTGCGCTGATTGATCAGATTGCCATCCTGGGCGCGGGCGATGACCTCGGCCAGGCTGTTTCCGAAAATATCTTTCTGCGCGCCGACGATGACCAGTTCGGAGGTGCCCAGACGATAGGCCAGATCATTGGCGACAAAGTCCAGCTCCAGGCTGAATTGCCGTTCGCCGTTGGGCAGGTTGTATGCGATGACCTGTGTCCCCGTGGTGATTGCCAGGAATTGGCTGTCGGCGCTGAAGGCCAGCGCCAGCGTGTTGCCGGGGAAGTCGCTGAACAACAGGGTGCCATCCGTGGCGTTCAGGACAAAAACACCTGCTCCGCTACCCAGGGCCGCGAACTGACTGTCAGGTGACCAGTCCTGGGCGACATAATCACCCTGGCCTAATCGTGCAACCTGTTGGAGGTTGGCGATATTGGATGCGTTGAGCGGGCCTTCGAGTTGAAAAAGCGGGGTGGGGGTGGCGGTGGGGGTGGGTGACGGTAGCGGGGTGTCTGTGGAGAGCGGCAAGGTGGCAGAAGGGGACTGGGGCGGTGCAATCCCTGTTGAAGTAGACGGGGATGCACAGGCTGCGAGGGCGAAGACCAGGAAGACAACTCCGGAAAGTATGGTTTTGATCGAACTGTCCATAAGATATCTCCTTTGTCAGAACAATTTCAGCATTGCCCCGCTGGCCAGCGCGAACAACGCGGCAGGCAGGAAACTCAGCGCCACCGTGGCGACGGCCGCGGCCAGCGTGGTCAAATTCAGCCAGGGTTCGCTCTCGATCTGGGCTTCGCCCTCGCGCATGTACATGGTCACCACCACGCGCAGGTAGTAGTATGCCGAAATGAGCGAGGTCAGCACGCCGATGACCGCCAGGCCGATGAAGCCGCCCTCGATGACCGTGCGGAACAGGTAGAACTTGCCCACCAGCCCCAGCGTGGGCGGCATTCCGGTCAGCGAGAGCATGAAAATCGTCATCGCCGCGGCCAGGGCCGGTTTGCGCCGCCCGAGACCAGCATAATCGCTGATCTCCAATCCTTGGGCATCAGGTTTTTCCAGCGCAATGACCACCGACCAGGCACCGAAGGAGGTCAGGGCGTAGGCGACCAGATAGAAGAGCGCCGAAGCGACCGCGTCCGGCATGACCTGCGGCTGGCCGTACGGGACGAAGGCCATCAGGATGTATCCGGCGTGGGCGATGCTGGAATAAGCCAGCATACGCTTGATGTTGGTCTGCGAGATGGCGACCAGGTTGCCGATGAGCATGGTCAGCGCGGCCAACGCCCACAGCACCGGGACCAGGTCCACGTCGAGGGACGGGAAGGCGGTGACGAAGACGCGCAGCAGGGCGGCAAATCCAGCGGCTTTCGCGCCGACGGCCATGAAACCGGTCACCGGGGTCGGCGCGCCCTGGTAGACATCCGGCGTCCACATGTGGAAGGGCACCGCGGCGACCTTGAAACTGAAACCGACCAGGATTAGCGCCGCGCCGATCAGCATGAGGGTCGGGTTGTAAAGATCCACGAAGGAAGCTGACAGGTTAACCACAGAGACGATGCCAGCCAGTGAAGTATTAGCCGTCGCGCCGAAGACCAGGGCGATGCCGTAGACGACGAAACCGGTGGCGAATGCGCCGAGCAGGAAGTATTTGAGACCGGCCTCCTCCGAGTCGGCGCGCGGGCGGGCGAAGGCGGCCAGCACGTAGAGCGGGATGGAGAGCAGTTCCAGCGCCAGGAAGATGACAATCAGGTCGGCGGCCTGCGCCATCAGCATCATACCGGAGATGCTGAAAAGCATCAGGACATAATACTCGCCGCGTTCGAGGCCCATGCGCTTGAGGTAACCGTAGGCGATGGCGATGCCAAGCAGACCGGTTGCCAGGAACAGCACGTTGAGGAAGGTCGAGAAGCCGTCCAGTGTAATCATCCCGCCGAAGGCGGAGAGTTCGCTGCCGGATTGGGCGAGGGTCAGTCCCATCGAGAGGGCCAGGCCGACGGCGGCCAGCAGCGCCGTCCAGCCCTTGCGATTTTTGGGGATGAACAAATCCACCAACAGGAGGATACAGGCCCAGCCGGTCAGGACGATGAGCGGGAGTAAAGCATATAAATCGGATTGCGTCATAATCTCTTCCTATGAGTCATTGCAAGTCGCCGGTCTTCGCGAAGCACCCTGCGGGTTGGCGGCGAAGCAATCTCCAAGACGGGGAGGGGGTTGCTTACCACTTCGTGGCACACGTCGTCGGGCACACCGTCCTGCGTTCGGTGCAGGGAAAAAAGCCCTCCTCGCAACGACACTCGTTAGTGCAACGCTACCAGCAGTTTCTCCACCGCGGGAGCCATCAGCTCAAAAAATGGCTTGGGGTAGAGGCCAATCCAGAAGATGAAGATCAATATCGGGACGAGGGTGGCGATCTCGCGCCAGTTGAGGTCCTTGAGTTTCTTGTTTTCTTCTTTATCCAGCGGGCCAAGGAACATCTTCTGGAACATGTACAGGATGTAAATCGCGGCCATGATGACGCCCAACGCGGCCAGGCCGGCGTACCAGGGCGTCCCGATGGCCGTCGAGCCGAACGCGCCAAGCAGGATGACGAATTCGCCGACGAACCCGTTCAGGCCGGGCAGTCCCATCGAAGACAGGGCGACGATAAGGGTCAACGCGCCGTAGACGGGCATCACCTTCCACAGGCCACCGAAGGCTTCCACCTCACGCGTGTGGCGGCGTTCGTAGATCATGCCGACCAAAAGGAACAACGCCCCGGTGCTCAGACCGTGGTTGATCATCTGCAAGATGCCGCCCTGAATGCCCAGCGGATTGAGGGCAAACAGGCCGAGCATGACAAAACCCAGGTGGCTGACCGAGGAGTAGGCGACCAGTTTCTTGACATCCTTCTGCGCATACGAGACCGCCGCGCCGTAGAGGATACCAATGACGGCCAGCAGCGCCATCCACGGGGCGGCCTGCACTGCCGCCTGCGGGAACATCGGCAGGTTGAAACGCAGGAAGCCATAAGTGCCCATCTTTAGCAGGACACCGGCCAGGATGACCGAACCGGCCGTGGGGGCCTCGACGTGCGCATCCGGCAGCCAGGAGTGCAGCGGCCACATCGGCACCTTGATGGCAAACGCGGCGGCGAAGGCCAGGAAGAGCCAGAGTTGGGTGTCCGCCGGGATGCCGCCCTTGGCGATCAGTTCCGGTACGCTGAACGTCTCCTGGTAAATCCCCAGCCACAGGATGGCCAAGAGCATCAAAATCGAACCGGCCATAGTGTACAGGAAGAACTTGATCGCGGCATAGATGCGGCGCGGCCCGCCCCAGACGCCGATCAGGAAATACATCGGGACGAGGGTGAATTCCCAAAATATGTAGAACAGGAACAGATCCTGCGCCATGAAAACGCCCAACATGCCCACTTCGAGCAACAGGAAGAAGACCATGAAGTCTTTGACGCGCTCCTCCACCGCCGTCCAGGTGGAGAGGATGGAGATGGGGGTCAGGAAGGTGGTCAGCAGGACGAGCAGGATGGACAGGCCGTCCACACCCATGGCGTAGTGAATGTTCCAGCCCGCGACCTGGATCCAGGGCAGGTTGAGGCCCAGTTGCAGGTCGGGGTTGGACTTGTTGAACATGGTCAGCATCCAGATGGACAGGCCAAAGGTGACGAGCGAGGCGGCAAGCGCCGTCCAGCGCAGCAGATTCTTCTTCCCGGAGGGCATGAAGAGCAACAACAGCACACCGACGAGGGGGAAGAGGGTGACGAGATTCAAGGGATTGGTCAAGAATTCCATAGCATTTCCTCGGTAATCATATTCAGCAAATTTTCGTCATGCAGCCGCCAAGTTATAAGCCGGTCCGTGCAAAATCTCGGCCGGGCGCGGCGGCTGGCGCAGGAATGTCAGGATTTGATGCGTTGTTGCCTGCGAATATTCTTTCTCGCCGCATTGCGTACACACAAAAGCCGGAACATTGCGGACAACCCAAAACTGACCAGCATCTTCGTGCAGGAAGGTGGTCAACTGTTCGGCCAATTCACCACCACAAAAATGACAGTGCTTCATGGCTTTCTCCCAAACGTGCTAACGAATAAGCAAATATCCTAAAATCGCAACCACGCCAAACAGTACCGCCAGCGCATACGAGCGCACAAAGCCGTTCTGCAAGCGGCGCAGACTGGTTGAGGCCTGCTTGGTCAGTTCACCGAGGCCGTTGAAGAAGGCGTCAATGCCGCGCGTGTCAATCACCTTGTCCAGCGCGACGCGGCTCAACCAGTTGTACGTGCCAGCCAGCACCTTGTCGTGGAACCAGTCGTGCCAGAAGCGCCAGTCAATGACTTCGGCGAGGAAGCGCGAGAGGTCTACGTAACGGTTCACGAAGGCGGCCCAGTAGATCTCATCCACGAACCACTTGCGCTCCATGCCGGTGAAGATGAAACCGAGCGCTTTCTTCAACGGGTCGGGCTGACCATGAGCCAGCGGCTTGCGCCCGTAGAGAATCCACGAGATGTAAATGGCGGCCAGCGCCAGGATGGTGGAAAGTCCCGCCACGGCCAGGTTCAACCCGCCGAGCACGTACCATGGCGTGACCTCGGTCACGTGCGCTGCGCCCTCGGCCACCGCCTCCGCCCCCTCGCCGCTAAGCGTGTATCCCAGCCAGTGGGTGAAGGTGTGCAGGTACGGCAGGTTGAGCGCGCCGCCCAAAATGGACAGGCCAGCCAGCACCATCAACGGCACGGTGATGATGGGCTTGCTTTCCTCGGCACGTTCCGCAGCGGCGTGACGCGCCTTGCCAAAGAAGACCATCCAGATTTGCCGCCCCATGTAGAAGGCGGTGAAGAAGGCGGCAATCGTTAGCAGGATATAGACGGTTGGATAATGCAGTTGGGCATCCGCCAGGATTTCATCTTTCGACCAGAAACCGGCCAGCGGGAAAATGCCGGCCAAAGCCAGCGTCCCGATGAGATACAGCCAAAAAGTCACCGGCATCGTCTTGCGCAGCCCGCCCATGTTGCGCATGTCGCCGGGATCAAAAATTTCTTCGTGGTGTCCTTCGTGGTGAGCCAAATGATGATACCCGCGCTCCAATCCCAGGATGACCGAACCGGCGGAGAGAAAGAGCAGCGCCTTGAAGAAAGCGTGCGTGACCAGATGGAACATGCCCGCCACGAACGCGCCCATCCCGACCGCCGCCACCATGAAGCCGAGCTGCGAGATGGTCGAGTAGACCAGCACCTTCTTGATGTCGTACTGCCCGACGGCGATCGTCGCTGCGAAGAGGGCTGTCAGCGCGCCGACCAGCGCGACAATATATTGTGCCTGCGGCACCAGTGTATACAGCGACGCGGAGCGGGCGACGAGATAGACGCCCGCCGTGACCATCGTGGCGGCATGGATGAGGGCTGAGACCGGCGTCGGGCCGGCCATCGCGTCCGGCAGCCAGACGTAGAGCGGGATTTGTGCGGATTTGCCCGCCACGCCGATGAGCATGAACAAGGTGATGGCAATCATCACCAGCGGCTGTGCGGCAGCGATTTCTTCCGCTCTCGCAAATACCTCGCCAAACTGCAGGCTGCCGAAATACCAGAAGATGGTCATGGCAGCCAGGATAAAACCCAGGTCGCCGATACGGTTGGTGATGAAGGCTTTCTTGGCCGCATTCGAGTTCGCCCACGAAGGCCGCCCGAGCGTGTCCATCTCGTACCAGAAACCAATCAGCAGGAAGGAGCACAGCCCCACGCCCTCCCAGCCGACGAACAGCATCAGGTAACTGTCGCCGCTGACCAGGATCATCATCATGGCGATGAACAGGTTCAGGAAGACGAAAAAGCGGCGGTAACGGCCGATGTCATTCTTGAAGCGCACATCCTCGTGCATGTAACCGATGGCGTAGATGTGGATGAGCGTCCCGACGCCGGAGACGACCAGCATCATCGTCACCGAGAGCGTGTCGACGCGAAAATTCCAGGGGATGTCGAGCGCGCCGATTTTTATCCACTCGGCGAACGGGACGACCTGCGCCTCGCCGTGCGCGCCGGACAACGAAATTGCCAGCAAAACCGAGACGACGAAAGCCAATCCCGAGGCCGCGCTGGCTAGCCAACCGACAGCCTTTTCGCCCATTCGCCCGCCGAAGATAATGTTAATTAGCAGGCCGAGGATGGGGAAAAAGACGATCAGCGGGACGAGGCTAAACAATCCTAAGGTTGGTACTTCGCTCAAGAGCATAATCACTCCGTTTAGTTACCAGTGTTCAGTGTTCAGTATTCAGTGACTGGTCACTGAATACTGAACACTGATTACTGAACACTAGCCCTTAAGGGCGCTCATCTGGTCCACATCAATCGTCTGCCTGGTGCGGAAGATGACCACAATCAGCGCCAGGCCGACCGCCACTTCCGCCGCCGCGACCGCGATGACGAAGAAGACGAAAATCTGACCAGCCAGCAGGTCGTAGGCGCGGGCGAAAGCCACAAAGGCCAGGTTGGCCGCGTTCAACATTAACTCGACCGACATGAAGATGATCAGCGGGTTGCGCCGGATAAGTACGCCCAGCGCGCCCAGGGTGAACAGAATGGCGGAAATTGCAAGATAGTAAGCCAGTGGTATCATGAAAGTCTCCGGATCGTATCCCGCAAAACGTAATTTTGGCTGCGAGTTGCGCGTTACGTTTTACGTCTTACGTTTTACGCCTCATTCTTCTCCTGCTTGGTCAACACAATCACACCGATCATCGCCACCAGCAGCAGGACGGAGGTGACTTCAAACGGCAGAAGATACTGGTTGAAGAGCAACAATGCCATCGACTGGATGGCCTCGGGCGCATTGACCTCCACGCCGGGGTTGGCGAGTCCCGCGGTGATATGCAGCCGCTGGAAAAGCAGGTAGCCCGCCTCCGCCATCAGAACGGCCGCCAGCCCAATCGCCAGCGGACGCTGCCAGGGCAGCGCCTCGCCTTTGGGCAGTTTCTCCGCGCCGAGCAGCATGATGACGAACAGGAACAGCACCATGATGGCGCCGGCGTAGACCGTCACCTGCGCCATGGCAATGAACGGCGCGCCGAGCATGAGATAGAAGATGGCGACCGTGGCAAAGTTCAGCACCAAAAACAGCGCCGCGTAGATCGCGCTGCGACTGGCCAACATGCCGAGGGCGGTCAGGATGGCGACGACGGCCAAAACGATAAACAAGATGAGAGTTAAGTCCATAAGCACCTTTGGGTAGTGGATCAGGGATTAGTAGATTAGTGATTGGTACATTAGTCGCCAAGTCCAAATTACTAATTTACTGCTCTACTGATCTACTAATTTACTAATCTACTAATCACTGGGATCCTTCATTTCCGGCACCGAGCGGGTGGACATGCCAGGCTCGGCCTTCTGCGGCGTCGGCTTGCCAGCCGCCGGGACCGGTTCGATGAACATGTCCTTCGTGTAAATCGCAGCGCGGCGGCCGGTGAAGGTCAGTTCGTACTGGTCGCCTAGCACAATCGCCTCGGTCGGGCAGGCATCTTCGCAGAAACCGCAGTAGATGCAACGCAGCAGGTTGATCTCATAAGTGCTGGCGTAGCGGTCGCCGGGCGAGTAGCGGACTTTGTCGGTATTTTCAGAGGCCTCGACGAAGATGGCGTCCGCTGGGCAGGCCGCCGCGCACAGCGCGCAGCCGATGCACTTCTCCAGCCCGTTGTCATAGCGTTTCAGCACGTGAAGGCCGCGAAAGCGCGCTTTGACCGGGCGTTTCTGCTCCGGGTACTGAGTTGTGACCGGCGTTTCAAACATCGAACGCAGCGTCGTCCACAGGCCGCGCCCCAGTTCGATGAGAGGTTCAACGACGCGCATAGTCTTTCCTCCTCAGTTCGCGGTCAATCATCCCAACCGTAAAAATACCTGCCAGTAAAGAGAGCGCCGGGACAGTCCAGATCAAGAGCGGATTGACCTGCTCGGCCAGCAGGATGCCGCTCGCGGTGATGAAGACAATCGCCAGCGAGAGCGGCAGCATCACCTTCCAGCCAAAGGCCATCAGCCGGTCATAGCGGATGCGTGGGAGGGTGGCGCGCACCCAAATCATCCCGAAGAGCAAAACGACCAGTTTCAGGAGCATGTAAATCGGTCCGAGCCACGGATAGGTATCCACGAACGGGCCGCGGAAACCGCCGAAGAAAAGCGTCGCGCCGATGGCGGAGATGGCAATCATCTTGTCGTACTCGGCCATGAACAGCAGGGCAAATTTCATCCCCGAATATTCGGTGTGATAACCGGCAGTCAGTTCCTGCTCGGCCTCGGGCATGTCGAACGGCGGGCGGTTGACCTCCGCCAGCGTCGCAATCAAAAAGATGGCCGTCCCGACCGGCTGGAGCAGCACGAACCAGAGCGCTTTTTGCGCCTCGACGATGTCCAACATGCGCATCGAACCGGCCAGCATAATGGCGGAGATGAAGGCCAGTCCGAGCGACAGTTCGTAACTGATCATCTGTGCCGAGGAGCGCAGGCCGCCCATCATGGCGTATTTGTTGTTGGATGACCAGCCCGCCAGCACCACGCCGTAGACCGCAATCGAGGCCACCGACATGATGTACAGCACGCCCACGTTGATGTCGGCGATGTAGAGTGTGATGACGCGCCCGAACATCTTTACTTCGCTGCCCCACGGCACAACCGCCGTGATGACCAGCGCCGGGGCGAGCGTCACCACCGGGGCCAGGATGAAGAGCAATTTATCCGCCTTTGCCGGTATCAGTTCCTCTTTGAAAATCAACTTGATCGCGTCCGCGATGGGCTGGAGAATGCCCCACGGGCCAGCGCGATTTGGGCCGATGCGCACCTGGATGCGCGCCAGCGCCTTGCGCTCGTAGAGCGTCAGGTAGGCAAAGCCGCCCAGCAGCACCAGCACCAGCACAAAGCCTTTGATGAGCCATTCGATGAGCAGAGCAAAATCCATTTCGTTGACCTCGTAATCTTGCGCACCTCACTCATCACTCATCACTTATCACGTGATGAGTGATGAGTGATAAGCGATTTACGCCTTCTTCAATTTGACAACCGCCGGCTCATGGATCGCCAACCCCATGCTACGCGGGGCGAGCGCCACCATCGCCGGTACGGTCGGGTCGAGCCGGACCTCGAGCCTGTTCCCGTTCAACTCGACCTGTCCGCCCCCCGCGAGGCCCAGTTTCTGCGCCGAGTCGGGGTGCAAGAGAATGGCCGTCTCACCGATGCGTTGGCGGAGCAGTTCGGACGTGACGACGGTGATGCCGCGGTCATAGAGTTTCGTCACCGGCACGGCCAGCCACTGGTTTTCCTTCGGGCGGAGAGGCTTGCCCTCACCCCTGGCCCCTTCGCGAAGCACCCCTTTGGGGCTCCCAGTGGGAGAGGGGGACAAGGCGAGGGTCACCCCCAACCCCTGCTTATTCTCGTAAGTCGTACCGCCGTAATACAAATCGCCGCGCCCGACAATCGGCCACTGCTCGCTCACTTCGGCCAGTGTGCCGTAAGTGATGCCCGCAAAGGCCGGGACTTGCGCGGCTATCTTATCCATCACCCGCGCTGCCGAGCGGCCTTCGAGTTCGAGACCAAGTTCACGGCCAATCGCGGCGGTGATGACAAAATCGGCTTTTATTTCGCCACGCGATGGCACAGCCGGATAGAATCGCTGCACGCGCCGCTCGCCGGAGGTGAACGTGCCTTCCCGTTCGGTATAAGCCTGGGCAGGAAGGACAACATCCGCCAGTTTTGCGGTCTCGGTCAGGAAGAGTTCCTGCACGATAATAAATGGCGCGGTACTGGAGTGCGGACTTAAGTCCGTAGACAAGTCCGCAGGCCAGCGGGATGCGAGCTCGGGGTTGTCGCCAAATGGGTCAGCGCCGGCAATGTAAACGACATCGGCCTTCTCGAAAACAGCCTTCAAGTCGGAAACGGGCTTGAACCCCAATTCCCACGCGCCCTGGTCGTTAGCCCTCGGCCAGACGCCGATGAGACCATTGTTTGGCTTGCCAGCGCGATCCTTAACCAGTTCAGCGCAAGCCGCTGCCAGCGCAGATGAGCCATCCAGCCCCAGGCCGTCACTGCCATATAACACAACCAGATTTTCCGCGCCGCTGATTGCCTCGCCAATATTGGCTTTCTTTGTCAATCCGCTGACAGTCTCGACCTCATCCCCATACGAATAACGGATCACAAAACTCGCATAACGTTCCAACTTGGTTTCACGCGCGCCCGCCACGATCAAAATTGCGCCGCGTTTGGCGGCCTGCTTGAGGCGCAGATACCAGATGGGCGCCTCGTTATACAAATCAGAAGCCACAACCAGAATGGTCGTGTCTTTACCCATCTCGGCAAAGTTCGTTCCTGCCGGGACGCCAGACGCGGTGGTGTATTCGCCGCCGCCCATGTGCGTGTACAGCAGCGCCTCGCCGCCCAGCCCATCGGCCAAAGACTTGAGATTGAACAAATCCTCATTGGAAAGCCGTCCGCTGGCGAGGACAACCACTTCGCCATTCGCACTTCGCAACTGATTACCGAGGGCTTCAATGGCATGATCCCAGCCGATCTCTTTCAGTGTTCCACTCACCTTGACCAGCGGCTTTTCCAGCCGTTCATTGCTCTGCGCAGCACCTACTCGGTCGGCGAAGTGATGGGCAAAACGTCCCTTGTCGCAAATCCAGATTTCGTTGACCTGCTCATTCTGGCGCGGCATGACCCGCTTGACCACCACTCTGCCATCCGCTTTGGCCTCCCGGCGGGTGTTATAGACGATGTTGCAGCCCACCGCGCACTGGGCGCAAATGGACGCCGACGACTTCATCTCCCACGGACGCGCCCCGAAGCGGAAGTCCGCCGTTGTCAGCGCGCCGACCGGGCAGATGTCGGTCGTGTTGCCGGAAAAGATCGAATCGAAGCCCGGCTCGGAGTTGGTGATGATGTCGGTGGCGCGCCCGCGCTGGTAGAAAGCCAGCACCGGCTCACCCGCGATTTCATCCTGGAAGCGGATGCAGCGGGCGCACTGGATGCAGCGCTCGCGGTCGAGCCAGATGAGTTCGCCCAATGGAACGCCCTTCTCAGCGTGATGCTTTTCGGCGAAGATGAAGCGGCTTGAGGGCGAGCCGTGCGCCAGGGTCAGGTTTTGCAGCGGGCACTCGCCGCCCTTGTCGCAGACCGGGCAATCCAGCGGGTGCGAGGTGAGCAGGAACTCAAGTATCTCTCGCTGGTTGGCTTTGGCTTTTTCAGAAGCCGTTAGCACAACCATGCCATCAGAAACAGGCGTGGTGCAGGCGGTTTCGAGTTTCGCGCCGAACTGGATCTTGGGCTGGCCGTTTTCTACAACCAGTTGGCCGGTGGAGCGATCCACAACCGGGCGGCCAACCTCGACCAGGCACTGGCGGCACATGCCGACCGGTTCCATCTTGGGGTGATAGCAGAAGACCGGGATGTCAATACCGATTCGTTTTGCGGCATTCACAATCAGCGTCCCTTCGGGGACGGTGACTGGTTGGCCGTCAATGGTTAGCGTTACCAATTTGGTCATTCATAAACTCCGCAAACAGGGCTTCAATCCTGTAATTCTTCGCGGCTGATACCAGCCTGCCTCAAGATTTCGAACAAAGTTCCCTGCGGTAAATCCTTGCGATGAAAAGGCACAACAATCCTTTTCCTGGTTTCAGGATGATAGTAAATGCGATGGCTGCCTCTTGTCCTATCCAGAACAAAGCCGCGTTTCTCCAAAATCTTGATGATTTTCTGCGGCGTAAGCGAAGGGATTTTAGGCATAAGCGTTGAGCGTCAGCGTGTGCTCGAAAACATCATCTTCTGTGGGTATGCTCTCGCCATGTTCGTGCAGGCTTTCAATATAAAGTTCGATGGCTTCCTTTGCCATTTTCATGGCATCGTCAAGCGATTTGCCAAAGGTGACACAACCGGGCAGGGTTGGAACCGTAACGGTAAAACCGCCTTCCGGCTCTTTTCTGAGAAAGATACGGTAACTCAGCAATTTCATTGCAACACCTCCACGTAATTACGTTTTACCGAGTAGGCCTTCGGCGCTTTACGTTTTACGGAAAAATCCTGCGGGAATCTCTCAATCCCCGTCACCACCGCCATCGTGGAAAACTCGCCCAGCGGACACAGGCACTTGTTCTGCATCTGCTTCGCCACGCTGCTCAGCAGTTCCACGTTCTCCTTCGTCTTTTCGCCATGCTCGATGCGCTCGCTGAGATGCAGCATCCAGTAGCAACCTTCGCGGCAGGGGGTGCATTTGCCGCAGGATTCGTGCTTGAAGAAGTGGATGGTCTTGTTGATGACCCAGTCAATTGAAACGGTGTCATCCAATACGATAACAGATGCCGAGCCGAGGTCCGCGCCGAGCGCCTGGACGGAGGCGTAGTCCATCGGCGTGTCGAGGGCTTTGTCGTCCGCCGCGATGATGGACGAGGACGCGCCCGCCGGCATGATCGCCTTGATCGGACGGTCGTCAATGATGCCGCCGCCGTAGTTGTAGATGAGTTCGCGGAAGGTGACGCCGAAGGGCAGTTCGTAGTTGCCGGGATTTTTGACGCGCCCCGAAAGCGAAAAAATCTTGACTCCGGCGCTGTCGGCGGTGCCAAGAGACTTGTACCACTCCGCGCCTCTCTCGACGATGAGCGGCACGTTGGTCAGCGTCTCGACGTTGTTGATCACGGTCGGTTTTCCGTAGAGACCAGAGACCGCCGGGAAGGGCGGGCGAATGCGCGGCTGGCCGCGCTTACCTTCCATCGATTCGAGCAGGGCGGTCTCCTCGCCGCAGATATACGCGCCCGCGCCGAGGTGGGTGTGGATGCGCAGGGAATAATCCGTGCCGAAGAGTTTATCGCCCAGGAAACCGGCCTTTTCCATTTCTTCGATGCGTTTATCCAATTCAGCCGCCACCGGCCAGAACTCGCCGCGCAAGTAGACGTAGGCCGCGTTGGCCTGCACAGCAAAAGCGACGATGGCGACACCTTCCAAAAACTGGAAGGGATTGCGCTCCATGATTTCGCGGTCCTTGAACGTGCCCGGCTCAGACTCATCCGCGTTGGCGACCACGTAATGCGGCCAGATGTTATTCGGGATGAACGACCACTTGACGCCGGTCAGGAAGCCCGCGCCGCCGCGCCCGCGCAGCCCGGAGGCTTTGACCGCCTCGGTCACTTCGCCGGGCTGCATTTTGGTCACAGCCCTCTTGAAGGCCTCGAATCCGCCGTGTTTTTTATAGGTATCAATTCTATTGATGTCGGAGATTTCACGATGACGTAAGAGAATATGTGCCATAAGGCCCTTGTTATACCAGAGAGATGGGTAGAGATGACATCAGCATCTTCGTGCGGTTCAACAATTCGCTGGCTTGTTTTTTCGTGGGCTTTGGATATTCAAGCCCCAAATAAAGTCCTTCTTTATGATAAAAAATCATCGTTTTACAAAGTTCTCTTTGTTCTTGACTCAATCGGATATTGGCAAGTTTAGCCAGTTTGGTTAAATCAGTCCGCCAGGGTGGCTTATTGTGAATTTGCCGGCAGATAATCGCGGCCAAGGTCTTTTGCAGAGCAGAATGGGCAAAATACAAACCAAATCCCAGGCTGTGCCGCTCAACGATAAATTTCTCGGCAACCTGTAAATCCTCTGTTGCACAATTCTGTAAAAATGAAGAGTATTTCTCAGCATCAAACATTGCGGCTCACTGATAACTGTTCACTGATCACTGAACACTGAACACTGATTACTTCTTTGCCTTCCTCAGCGCCTCCACCAACTCCATCGTCTTATCCACCGTCATATTCTCATGATACTCGATGCCATCAGCCGATTGAATCTGGAACATCGGCGCCTTGTCACAACCGGCCAGGCACATTACCGCCTCGACCGTCACCAGGCCGTCAGAGGTGGTCTCGCCGACCTGGACGCCCAGGTTGCCGCATAGTTCCTCGAGGAACTTGTCCGCGCCGCGCAGGGCGCAGGGCAGGTCGGTGCAAACCTGCATCCGGTATTTGCCAGCCTTCTCGTCGTGGAACAGCGTGTAAAAGCCGATGATGGAGGCCACGTCAGTGGTCGTGATTTCGAGCATTTCGGCGATTTCTGCCATTGCCTCTTTGGTGACATAGCCGCCGTCGCGCTGCGCCAGATAGAGCAGCGGCATGACCGCCGAGCGTTTCTGCTCCGGCGGGTACTTTGCCAGAATTTTCTTTACTTCTTTGGGGTACTTTTCCGCTAGCATGATTCCTCACGGTTAGGGGGTTACATAGACAGACAAGTAGACAAGTTCACCGGTCCACATCTCCCAGCACAATATCCACTGAGCCGATGATGGCCACCAAATCGGCCACCAGCACGCTCTTGGACATCAACGGCATGGCCTGCAAATTATCGTATGACGGCGTGCGCCAGTGGACGCGGTACGGCTTCGGGCCTCCATCCGACTCAATATAAACGCCCAGTTCGCCGCGCGGCGATTCGACCGCCGAATAAACCGAGCCTTTCGGCGCATTGAAACCCTCCGTCCATAGTTTGAAGTGGTGGATGAGCGCCTCCATGCTGACGCCAATCTCGGAGCGCGGCGGCGGGACGAACTTGTGATTATTCGAGCGCACCGGGCCCAGCGGCAGTTTGTTCAAGGCCTGCTCGACAATCTTGAGCGACTGGTGCATTTCCTCGATGCGCACCAAATAGCGCGCGTACACATCGCCTTCGGGGCGGGTCGGGACCTCGAACTGGTACAGCTCGTAACCGGAATATGGACGCGCCTTGCGCAGGTCCCAATCCACGCCGCTGGCGCGCAGGCCCGGGCCGGTCATGCCAAAGTTGAGCGCGTCCGCGCCGGAGATTTTTCCGATGCCGAGCGTCCGGTCGAGGAAGAGCGGATTGCGGGTCAGTAGCGCCTCGTACTGGTCAATCCGTTTGGGGAACATTTTGATGAAGTCCCGCACCGCCTTCTCGAACTCCACCGGCACCTCCCGCCACAACCCGCCGGGGCGGATGTAGGTGGTCATCATGCGCTGACCGGAGCAGAGTTCGAGGATGTCGAGGACAGTCTCGCGCTCGCGGAAGCAGTACAGGAAGGTGGACATGGCCGCCACATCGAGCGCGGCTGTGGCCAGCCAGACCAGGTGCGAGGCGATGCGCTGGAGTTCCGCCAGAATGACGCGGATGGCCTGGGCGCGCGGCGGCACGTCCAAGTCAATCAGTTTTTCCACCGCCAGCGAGTAGGCCAGAATGTTGCCGACCGTGTTGAGGTAATCCAGGCGGTCAGTCATCACCTCGGCCTGCTGGTAGGTCTTGGCCTCCATGTTCTTCTCGATGCCGGTGTGCAGGAAGCCGATGTCGGGGATGCAGGAGACGACGATTTCGCCATCCAGTTCGAGCAGCAGGCGCAGCACGCCATGCGTGGATGGGTGCTGCGGCCCCATATTGAGCAGCATCGTCTCGCCGTTGATGGCGCGCTCGGAGACGAGGTGTTTCAGGTCTTCAACGGTTACTTCTTGAATATCGGTCATAATACCTCGTAGTGGCGACTTTAATCGCTTTTTGGACGGCTAAAGCCGTCACTACAATATTATCCACAATTACGCCCGGCTGTCTTTTGCATCGAATTTTCACGAATTGTCCGAAGAAAATTCGCTAAATTCGCCTGCCCTGGCGGGCTAGGCCAGGGGGTAATTCGATGCAAAAACCTTATTACAAATATTGTCCATTCATTCTCTCGCGTACGGCTTGCGCAGGTCAATCTCTTCGAAGTTGAAGGTGAACTGCGGCTCCTCGTAACCCAGCGGATAATCCTTGCGTAGCGGGTGGCCTTCCCAGTCGGCGGGCATCAGGATGCGGCGCAGGTCGGGATGGCCCGCGAACTTGATGCCGAACATGTCCCACAGTTCACGCTCGCGCCAGTTGGCGTTGCGGTAGATGCCGGAGACGGTCGGTAGTTTCGGCTCCACACCCGGCACCGGCACGCGGATTTCCAGGCGCAGGTTATTGGAGACCGAGGTGAACTCATATATGACGTGGAAGCGCGGATTTTCCTCCGGCCAGTAGTCCACAGCCGTCATGGCCGAGAGCAGTTCGAAGCCCTGACCTTGAACCTGTTCGCAGGCCGCGACGATTTTCTCCGCTGGAACGACCAGCGTCACATCGTCGCGATATTCGCTTGCCTGGGCGCCGAATTCCTTTTCCAGTTTTTGGAGGATGGTTTGCAGTTTCTTGTCCATGGATTCTCTTTGCATCGAATCTCACGAATTTACACGAAAGTTTTCTTTTTTCCTTCGTGAAACTTCATGCCCTACGCACCCAGAATGGGTGTCGTGGTTAATTCTTTTTCTCCGGCGCGAACTTCTCGCCGCGTACTTTCTCGTGCAGGGTGAGGATGCCGTGGATCAGCCCCTCCGGGCGCGGCGGGCAGCCGGCTACATAAACGTCCACCGGCACCACCTCGTCCACACCCTGCATGATGGCGTAGTTGTTGAAAACCCCGCCGCAGGAGGCGCAGTCGCCCATGGCGATGACCCACTTGGGTTCGGGCATCTGGTCATACAGGCGGCGCAGCACGGGAGCCATCTTGCGCGAAACGCGCCCGGCCACGATCATCAGGTCCGATTGACGCGGCGAGGGGCGCATCAGTTCCATGCCGAAACGGGACAGGTCGTTATGCGAAGCCTGTGCGCTCATCATTTCAATCGCGCAGCAGGCCAGGCCAAAGAGCATCGGCCACATGGCGTTGGTGCGGCTCCAGTTGACCGCGCTTTCCAGCGTGGTCGTAATCACGCCCATGTTGCCGAGTTTTTGTTCTACTCCCATTCCAAGGCTCCTTTCTTCCACGCGTAGAAGTAGCCTACCAGTAAGATGACAATGAAGATGAGCATCTCGATCAAACCAAACAATCCTAACTGGCGAAAGGCAATCGCGTAGGGTAGTAAGAACACAACTTCAATGTCGAACAGGATGAACAGGACGGCGATAAGATAGAAGCGCACCGGCATCCGGCGCGTACCGGGTCCGATGGGATTCATACCGGATTCATACGGCATCGCCTTTTTATCGGTTGACTTTTTCGGGCCGAAAAGCATGCCCAGCCCAATGGCGATAAAACCGATCAGCGCGGTGACGAGAATAAACGCGGCAATTGCGGCGTATTCGAGCAGCATAAAGTCTCCTCTGCCGAAGGTCTACCGAGTAGGCCTTCGGCTCGGCGAAAAATCTTTCAGGCACACTGACGGGCAATTTTATCATAAGAGGGCATGAAAGCAGAGAAAGGGTGTCAAAATTCACAAATATTAAGCAAAAAGTCACGCCAGAGAGATCAGGTTGATTTTATGCACAGCACCTACTCGGTAACAAAAATGAGAACGATGCCTTGCATCGCTCTCGTGCGCAGCACCTACTCGGCAGATTATGCTCTTGCCGAGGTTAAACTCACGGGCATTTCATCCCAGGTTCGCCCTTCGAGAATCCTCCCTGCTTTTTTCTTTCTCACACCGCCCCATTGCTTGAAAAAGAATGGCACTCTCGTTGTCAGGCATTGGTCACGAATTTCTTTGACCCATATTTCTTCAATCGGTCGAGCCCCGGGACCAGATTCGCCGCCGACAATCACCCAATTTATGCTGTGAAGATTAAGATGATTCAACGGCCCCAAAAGTGGTTCCAGCGACAAAAATTTGACTTTCGCTCCAGTTTGCTGCAAATGGTCAATGCGGAAGGCGTAATCTTGATTTTCGACGCTGACGCCCATCCAGACATTCTCCGGCCATTCGATTTGCGGATCGAGTTCCAGCAGGCGCTCAGAGCGTTTGGTCAAAACCTGGAACTGATGCCAGTGCGCCCGCCGCATAACATCGAAAGTGCGTTGAATGAATTCCACCGACACATCTTTGTGAAACAAATCGCTCATCGAGTTGACAAAAACCACCTGCGAGGTTTTCCACTCCAGCGGTTTTTCCAGCGCATGTTCGTGCATCGCCAGTTTGAACCCATTGACATAATTCGGCTGTCCCATGGCCTGCAAACGCTTCGCCATCCGCTCGGCATAGCAATGCTTGCAGCCGGGGCTGATTTTGGTACAGCCGGTCAATGGATTCCATGTGGACTCGGTCCATTCGATTCCTGAACGGGTTGACATCTCTCCTCCTGAGACAAAGATACCAATAAAAGTCAGGGTTATATTAGCACAAATGTTCGTGTTTGTCTACAACAATCTTTCTTGACCATAAACATCTTTGCGCGTTACGGCCTTCCAAAAATCATGTCCCAACTTATGTTTGCTGGCAAATAACAATCTATAAAGAGGTGTTTTTCGTTTCGTATTGCGCATCAATGGC
The DNA here is from genome assembly GCA_964618215.1 of uncultured Chloroflexus sp. Lineage (GTDB taxonomy): Bacteria > Chloroflexota > Anaerolineae > Anaerolineales > Villigracilaceae > CG2-30-58-95. The sequence continues at coordinate 29,082 of CAZTZE010000009.1, read as the reverse complement.
TCAACGCCCGTCTCATTTTCAAAAATATCAACGTAACCTAAAGATTGGAGTTTGGCTTTGTAATAATCCATCAAATGACGATGGATTACATCCAAGGAGCCCTTTGCTTGCTGTTGCTCGTAAATATTTCTCCAGCCTGTGTCACCAAAGAATCTGTCAATGATCGTTTCGCTGTCGGATTTGAAGCACTTGCCCAGATTTCGCGTCAAGCCATTTTGGGAATAATGGACTATCAAATCCATCCTATTCACTTTTGCAAGGGCTTCAATAGCTTCCCATTCTAATTCGAGGCCGTCAGGATCCAGAAATGCCAAATTTATCGATGGCCACTGTCCAGAAATATACCTTTGGTCAACTTTAAGAATGTCATCAACAATCTCTTTCACTTTCTGATTTGCGTCACCAACGTAATACTGAATAGATTGAGGCGCAGACTGGCAACGCCTTCTCAGGGTGGCAATATTTTCTGGGTCTTGGTCAACAAAGTAATAGTGCGTGAATGGGTGTTCCGTCGTTAGAGCAATCAATGGAGAACCCAAACAGATATCTCCTTGCTCCTCGACACGGAATTTCCCTTTACCTGCAAAAAGGTCAATGTAATTCCTTCGACGCCATGGCTTTCCTCGCATTGATGTTTCAAACATGTAGATGTATCGCTTGAGGTAGTCCAGTTTCTCAGTTGTCCATGTTCCAAAAACCCTTACAGGCAAACCGTCATTTACAGGAAGCAGATAGTTTTCCATCCATTTACCCTCCCGAAACTTCGAACAAACTTATCCCAAATAATCCCTCAAATGCCTGCTCCTGGTCGGGTGCCGCAGCTTGCGCAGCGCCTTGGCTTCGATCTGGCGGACGCGCTCGCGGGTCACGTTGAAGTAGCGGCTGACCTCTTCCAGTGTGTGGTCCTTGCCGTCAACCAGACCGAAACGCAGTTCAAGCACCTGACGCTCGCGCTCGGATAGGGCCGCCAGAGCGCGCTGCACCTGAATACGCAGCATCTCACGCGAGGCGGCATCCAGCGGCTCGAGGGCATCTTCATCTTGTATGAAATCCCCCAGTTGACTGGAATCCTCGTCTCCCACCGGGCCTTCGAGCGAGACCGGCTCCTCGGCCGAGCGCAGGACATGCTCCACTTTGGTCGTGGCCAGTTCCCAACGACGCTGGACGAGCGGATCGAGCGGCGTCCCTTCGGCTTTTGACCTCAGAATCGCCTGTATATCCACATCCGAAAGCACGCCGATTTCAAGCGCCAATTCCTGGTTGGTCGGGTCGCGCCCCAGTTGTTGCGTCAGCGAGCGCTGAATCCGCAAAATGCGGGTGATGGACTCAAAAAGATGCACCGGGATGCGGATGGTGCGGGCTTGCTCGGCAATCGAGCGGTTGATGGACTGGCGGATCCACCAGGTGGCGTAGGTGCTGAATTTGTAGCCACGCCGCGGGTCGAATTTATTGACTGCCCGCAATAGGCCCAGGTTGCCTTCCTGGATCAAATCCAATAATGCGATACCGCGTCCCAAATAACGCTTTGCCACACTGACCACCAGCCGCAAATTGGCGCGGATAATGGACGCGCTGGCCTCGTCCGTGCGCAGGCGGATGTTCTCGATCTCACGCTTGAGTTCGGCCTCGCCAGGCAAATTGCGAGACAGGGTGCGCTGCACAGGTAAGGCGTTGTGGGCGTGCAGGTGCTTGAGCAGCCACTGGCTGAATCCCTCTGGCAAAGTATAGAAAGACAGGTAGACGTTGAAAGTATGGCCGACCAGGCTGTCCCACAATGGGTCCTTGCCCCACATCTCGCTCTCCAGGTAAGCGCGCAGGTAGGATGGGGTTTCGGTCTCCCAGGTCTGGTGGAGCATTTGAGCTTCGGACAGCATCAGGGCTGCATCCGGCAGGCCGGCGCCAAGGCGTTTGGCATCTTCCTGCATCCGCCTCCAGGCAGAGATCAGTTCCCCCAAGATATCATGGTAGATCGCGACCTCGTTGGATCTGGCGCGACGGCCCGAGGTGCGCCGTCGGGCGAGGGCCAAAATCAGGCGGCGGGCTTCGATAATCGTTGCCAGGCGGAACTCGCTGTCTGCATCCAGCAATTTCACCTGGCCGATCTCGCGCAGATACAAGCGCACCGGGTCATTAGATAGCTCGGCGGCCAAGGCCGGGATACGCAGACCAAGCGGCTCTTCAACACTCAGGTCGCTGACATCCTCGCCATTTTGGAGGATGCTGCTCACATCCGGCTCAATTTCATCCTCTGGCTCCTCGTCCCGTTCCGGCTCGACCGGCTCCAAAACGGGAATGGCCGCGATCAGGTCGGCAGGCTCAGGTTCAGGTAGCGCCGCGCCTTGCGGAAAACGGGGGAGGCGAGGCTTGGGTTTCGATTTGCGAGGCATAGATCACTCTTGACGCCGTTCAGTCAGTTTCAGGCTGGCTTGATCCAGTGCATTGCGTGAACGCTGGTAATGTGAGACCATTTCCAGATAAGAAGCCGCGCGCAAGTCACCCTGTTGCTGGGCGTCCTCTTGTAAAAAGCGCAGTTGATTGATGCTCTCGTCCAACCCCAGGCGGCGGATCTTGATGACGCCCCGGAAAAGATCCTCCAGCAGGCGGTCATCCACCGGGTCGAGTGACAACGAATTCGTTGTCGCCGATTTCGCCAGCAGGTCGTCGGTCAGATCTGACAGCGCAGCCGGCAGGTTCTGGTGAAGGTACTGGTCGGCGTCGTGGGCGTCCTGCTCGAGCGACTGGCGCACCAGGCGGAAGAGCATCTGATGGTCAGTATACTCGAAATCTTCCGGCGAGAGACGGCTCAGGTCAGCCTCCTGCAGGACGCGGTCGAGACGGTAGAGCAGGTCCGGGCGGCGCAGCAGGAGGCTCAGGCAGTGCGCCTCGATCCGGTGAGACGGCGAGCGGGGCGGGGCGGCAACGATAGCCTGCTCCTGGGCTGGGGTCTCGGCGCGCGGCCTGGGCCGCCGTGTTCCTGGACCTTTGGCTTTGTATCCAAGAAGGACGGTCTCTTTCAACTTGAGGAAACGTTCCAATTTTTGTCGGTAATCATCGCGTAAAACCGGATCCGGTAAATCCTCAATCAATGGCATTACTTGAGCAGCTATCTCTACCTTTACCTTGGCATCATCAAGATCACGTCCAGCTGCCAATGCCCCCATCACATGGATGACAACTGATTGTGCGTTCTCGATTAATTGCTTCCATTGTCTTGGGTCGCGCTGAACGATTTCATCCGGGTCAAGCTCATCCGGCATAATTGCCACGCGCAAGTCGGCTTGCAGACGCGCCTCGTGGCGCAGCAGGCCGCGGGCGTCGAAGCCGATTTCCTGCTGGCGGTCGAGGGACTGGCGCGCTGCATCCAGCCCACGCAGCACGGCCGCCCGCCCGGCGGCATCCGGGTCGAGGGCCAGCACGATGCGCTTGCTGAAACGCTTGAGCAGGCGCAACTGGTCTTCGGTCAGCGCGGTGCCCATCGGCGAGATGACGTTTTCGAAGCCGGCCTGGTGCAGGGCGATCACGTCCATGTAGCCCTCGACGATGACCGCCTGGTCGGCTGCCCGGATGGGCTTGCGGGCGCGGTCGAGGCCGTAGAGCAGGCGGCCCTTGCTGAAAATTGATGTTTCAGGTGAATTCAGGAATTTGGGGACATCGTTGGGATCCAGCACCCGCGCCCCGAATCCGGTCATCCTGCCGTTCTCGTCGCGGATCGGGATCATGATGCGGTTGCGGAAGCGGTCGTAGGTGCGTGATGCGTGATGCGTGATGCGTGAATCAGCGGTCTCTTCGCGAACTGTGACAAGGCCGGAATCAATCAGTTCCTGTTCGGAATAGCCGCGCTCGATGAAATACGTGAGGGTGTTATCCCAGCCTTGGGGGGCGTAACCCAGGCCAAAGGTCTCGAGGGTGGCGTCGCTCAGGCGGCGCTTCTCGTGCAGGTAGTCGAGGGCTAATTTCCCGGCGGTCGTGCTGACCAGTTGGTGACGGTAGAAGGTGACCGCCTCTTCGAGCATGGCGCGCAGGCGTTCGTGGGCGTCCTTTTCCTCCTGCTGGCGGGGCGTGTAGGCCTCCAGCGTCACGCCCGCTTTCTGGGCCAGGGAACGCAGCGCTTCGCCGAAGTCCCAGCCTTCTTTCTTCATTACGAAGGAGATGACATCGCCACCCTCGCTGCACTGTCCGAAGCAACGCCAGGTCTGTCGGTCGGGCGAGACGATGAACGAGGCTGTCTTCTCGGTGTGGAAGGGGCAGAGGCCCGAATAGTTCTTACCCGCGCGGCGAAGTTTGACCGATTCGGAGATCAGGTCAACGATGTCAATGCGGGATTTGATTTCATCAATTTGGGACATTTGGAGTGAGGAGTGAAACGTACTGCGTAAAACGTAAAGCGTAAAGTAGGTCACGCTTTTAGCGTGACACCGCCGATGATTGAATTATAGACGCGGAGGGGGGCGGGCGCAAGTTGCATAACACAAGTCCCCGTTTTCTCACAGAAAACGGGGACTTGTAAACCAGGATGACGAATGGGCAGCGCTTGGCAGGAGGAATGGTGTTCTGTAAAATGAGGCAAAATGCAATCCAAAGCCAATACGAACCTCCTCCGTCTCCTCATCCGCCGCTTCGGCCGCTGGCTGAGCCGCCAACCAATAGCAACCTCCCGAAGGTTTCGAACCTTCGGGAGGTTTGGTTTACTCTAGAACCCTTCCAGCTTGCTCAAATCCGCAATCCCGTGGGACAAATTGGCAATTTGTCCTACGAGCGCAAGGCGGTTTTGCCTGAGCATTTCATCTTCCGCCATGACGAGCACCTTATCGAAGAACTCATTGATGGCGGGAATCATGGGCAGGAAGGCATTGAGGAAATCATCCACCGTGATTGCAGATTGTGCTTCTTGCAGGGCGGCATACAATCCCTTTTCAGCCTCTTCCACGAACGCCTTGTGATTCACCACCGTCTGCCGACTCTCGACTCCCGACTCACTACTTCGCAAAATACGCACGCAGCGCGCATAGGCGGGCAAAATCGCGTGCCAGTCTTTGCGCTCAGTCCATGCCTGCAACTGCTTGACGGCGCGCGCCGAACCAGCCGGGTTTTCCGCTTGCGCGGCGAGGATGGCGTCCACGACATCATATTTGTAACCCGAGTCTTTGAGCAGAACGGACAGGCGGCCGGCCATGAATCCCAGCACCTGCGCCTGCACCTCCGCGCTGACTTCGATGGGCTGCAGCCTGGCGGCCTTTTCGACCGTGGCGCGCAAATCGAACGAAATTTCCTGTTCGATCAACGGTTGAACCACGCCAATCGCGGCGCGGCGCAGACCGAAGGGGTCTTTTGCACCGCTGGGAGCCAGTCCCGCGGCGAAGAGACCGACGAGCGAGTCAAGGCGGTCGGCTAGGGCCACTACCAGGCCGGCTTTGGTCTTGGGGACAGGCTGGTACTGCTCGCCGATGGCCTCCGCCACGGCCTGATTTTCGCCTGAACGCAGCGCGTACTCGCGGCCCATCACGCCTTGCAGCGAGGTCATCTCGACCACCATTTTGGTCACCAGATCGGCTTTTGCCAAAAACGTTGCCCGTTGAACGTTCGAACGTTGAACGTCGTCCAGGCCAAGCATGTCTGCGATCCCGGCAGCGAGTTCGACCATGCGCCCGGATTTATCCAGCATCGAGCCGAGTTTTTTCTGGAAGGTCAATGTCCCCAGGCGCGGGCGGAAATCCTCCAGTTTGTGTTTCAGATCTTCACGCACGAAGAAGTCCGCATCTGCGAAGCGCGCCCCGATGACATGTTCGTTGCCCTGGCGGACGAGATCGAGACCCTGCTCGTCGCCGTTGCGGATGACGATGAAATGGGGCAAGAGAGTCGAAGGTCGAAGGTCTAAAGTCAAGGTGTCCGCGACCTTTGACTTTTGACTTTCGACTGGAAAGTACCGCTGGTGCTTCTCCATCACCGAGATCAGCACATCCTTCGGCAGGGCCAGAAATTCCTTATCGAAACTGCCCAGCAGCGGCATGGGCTTTTCGACCAGGTTGGCGACCTCGGCCAGCAGTTCAGCGGGCATGATCGCCTCGCCCTTGACCGAGGCAGCCAGTTCTTTGACGCCTTTGGCGATCAGCGTTTTGCGCTCTTCCAAATCGAGGATAATGTCATTCTTCTTGATGATTTCGAAATATCTATCCGCCGAGGGGATCTCGATTTCAGGCGAGTTGTACGGGCGCAGCCCGCGCGTGACGCGTCCGGCAGTCAGCCCGGCATATTCAATCGGGATGACGGTTTCGCCAAAGAGACACACCAGCCAGCGGATGGGGCGCGAGAAAGCGACGCCCGAATCGTTTCCCGCGCGGCGGGACGCAGGCAGCCAGCGCATGGATTTGTCGAACTTGACGCTTTCCACCAACTTGGGCAATGCCTCCGCGAGGACCTCCGGCGCGGGGCGGCCTGCCTGCCTGATGATGGCGAAGACGTACCTGCCGCCATCCTGTTCGCGGATCTCGAGGTCTTCGACGTTCACTCCATTTTTCTTCGCGAACCCCTGCGCGGCGGGGGTGTAGGTCAAATTGCCAATTTGACCTACAATGGCCTTATCCGCAGGCGGGCCTTTGACGGCCTCTTCGCGGTCGGCTTGGCGCGGGGCAAGATTTTCGACAAAGACCGCCAGCCGGCGCGGCGTGCCGTGAACGCGAAGATCGCCATGCGCCAGGCGCAATTCATCCAATAAAACAGGAACACGCTCTCTCAATTGCGCCAGCGCCGAATCCAAATCCCCTGCAGGCAATTCCTCCACTCCAATCTCCAGCAGGAAGTCAGCAGGTCGAAGGTCGAACGTCAAACGTCCTGTTGATACGCGACGTTCGACTTTAGACCCTTCGACAGGCTCAGGGCGGGCTGTTTGACATTCTTTGAGCAGCGGATACTCTAATTCCTTACGCTGCTCCAGCCAGGTTTCCGCCACCCGCCGCGCCAGGTCACGCATTTGCCCGAAGAAGGCCTGGCGCTCGGTCACGCCGATGGCGCCGCGCGTATCCAGCACGTTGAAATTGTGCGAGCATTTCAGCACGTAATCGTAAGCCGGCGTCACCAGCCCCCAGGCGAGACAGGCTTCCGCCTCAGCCTTGAACAGGTCAAACATGCCGCGCAGTCGCGCCACATCCGCCGCCTCGAAGTAATACTTGCTGTGCTCGTATTCCTCGCGGCGGCGGATCTCGCCGTAGGTCACGTCTGCGCCCCAGGTTTCGTCCCAAATGGCCTTGGCGTTGTTGAGGGCGATCAGGATACGCTCCAGGCCGTAGGTCAGTTCGACCGAAACCGGGTCGAGCGTCACGCCGCCCACCTGCTGGAAGTAGGTGAACTGGGTGATCTCCTGCCCGTCGAGCCAGATCTCCCAGCCCAGGCCCCAGGCCGAGATGGCCGGCTGCTGCCAGTTATCCTCAACGAGACGGATATCATGCTGACGCGGGTCAATGCCCAGCGCTTCGAGCGACTGCAGGTAGAGTTCGACCGGGTTGCCAGGGTCGGGCTTCAGGATGACCTGGAACTGGTAGTGCTGTTGGAATCGGTTGGGGTTCTCGCCGTAGCGGCCATCGTCGGGGCGCACCGACGGCTCGACGTAGGCCACGTTCCACGGCTCGGGGCCGAGCACGCGCAGGAAGGTGGCCGGGTTCATCGTTCCTGCGCCCACCTGGGTGTAGTAAGGCTGGGTGATGAGACAGCCGTGGGAGGCCCAGAAGTCCTGGAGTTTGAGGATGATTTCCTGGAAGGAGGATTTTGGCATTTTGGATTTACGATTTCTGATTTTGGATTTGTGATTACGTTGGGATTATACCTGATGGAAAGACGATGGACGATAGACCGTTGACCATTGTCTATCGTCCATTGTCCATCGTCCGATTTGCGCTTCACGCGACGGCGGGAGGTTGGTTCTGTTTCGAGGGGCATTTGTCCACGCCTGTGCCCCGCCCCGACATGGAACTATCTAAATGCTATGAGGCTATTGTGTGTTGTTACTAATAATGTACCTTCCATGCGTCCACGCCGTCGTTGGTCAGGCGGGTCCTACGGCAGGGCGCGGACGGAGGCCGAGCCCGCGCCTGTGCCACGAAGTGGTATGGGCGTGGCAGAGGCTTGCCCTGAGCCGTTACCTTGAGCCTGCCGAAGGGCTGTCGAAGGGAAGACTTTGAGGGGGCGGGAAGACGTAAGGATGAATTTATGAAGGATGAAGGATGAATTATCCGAACTCGGAAAGTATCTTCTTGATTTTTGCAGAGGAAATGTCAGATTGTTCGGTCTTTGAGTAAATCGTTACAAGGATGACAGCCTTCGCTGTTTTCAGATAGTAAATCACACGATAACCGCCGCTCTTGCCGCGCGAAATGTCACTGTTGCGAATGCGGAGTTTGAAGATTGTGTGGCCTGTTCCTTGAACTTGATCACCGATAAATTCCCCGTGTTGAATTTGCTCGATAACAGGTTGAACGTCCGAGCGAATATGAGGATACTTCTTTGCCAGTCCACGCAAATTGCGCTTGAACTCTGGCGTGAAAGTAATCTCAATCGTCGGCTTATGCGGCATTAACGCCTTCCCATAGTTCGTCAATCGGGAGAAGGTCGCCGTTCATCGCTTCTTCCCATCCCTGGCGAAAACTTAACTCAGCAGGTTTCAACGTCACAGTTTCGCGGAATAGGCGCACTATCTCCAGCAAGGTGGGCAAATATTCATCAGGCGTCTTGTGAATTTCCTGAGAGATTTTCTCTGTGTAAATGGATGGATAAGTATTCATTGTCTTTCTCCTGAACTATGCCGTTATTATAACGCTCAATTTTGGAGAAGGAGGATGGTTCGACGCTTCGACAGGCTCAACGCGGCGCTTCGCTCACCATAAGGTTTCTCTTTGTCGAGCCATGCGTCCACGCCGTTTTTGGTCAAGCGGGTCCTTCGGGAGTGCGCGGACGGAGGCAGAGTCCGCGTGGGCGTGGCAGAGGAAGACTTTGAGAGGGCGGGATATGGGAAGGCCTTGTCCTGAGCCATGCCCTGAGGCGTGCCCTGAGGAACGAAGGGAACGAAGGGAACGAAGGGGAAGTCGAAGGGATGAAGGCAGAAGGATGAAAGAGTTGAACGGCGCGATTTCACTACTGCGCAAGGTATTCTTTGGGCGTCAAAACAGTCAGAGTTGTTTTCCCTTTGAAATGTTTCGCGTTCCAGGTCACTAAGCATTCCACGTCAGGAGCGCGCTCAGCCAGAGAGAGAACCAGCGCGTCCATGAACGACATTCGCTGTCACGCATCTTCTGATATGGGCGGTCAAAAAGTTCATCGCGTCACGATTCTTTTTCCATTTCCTTCTCTGCGTCTGCCATCCAGATCACCGTCAACTGGTAGGCATCCACCAGACAGGATTGCCACTGATCGAGCCGTTCCGTCGAGGGATTAAAAGACAACTGCCCAAGCACTTCCATCACGTTGTAGATTGTGGTGGCGGGCTGGGCAGTTTGTACAAATTCAAGAAATTTATGATTTATTTCCTGACGGCTATCGTTCTGAAAAGCAAACGCCAGCAGTAAAACATCCGAATCAATTACGACCATGCCTGTCCCCGCAACTGACGCATGGCATCATCCAGAGATTGTTGCGCAGTGGTAACTTGCACCGTTTTTCGGACTTCGTCTGCAAGCAAGCGCGCTGACCGTATTGACTTGGGGTCACGGGAAGGGCGAAACAGTTTCACCCCAGCCAGTTTCGCCAATTCATCACGCAAACGACGCTGGTCATTCAACGACAACTGGCGCGCCAGTTCGAGAGTCTCTTTATAGGTTGGATACCTGCGCGTGTAAGTAGTCATAGCTTGATTATACTCACTTTCAGCGACGATTCATCTCTCGCGCGCGGCCTTGCGAGTTTCCAGTTCCCAATCTGGCAGGTCGAGCCTGTCGAAACCCTGGCCTGGGAAGATGGTTCGACACTTCGACAGGCTCAGTGCGGCGCTTCGCTCACCACATGGTTTCTCTTTGTCGAGCCACGCGTACCCTACGGGTATGATATCCACGCCGTCTTTGGTCAGGCGGGTGTGGTTTCGACACCTGCACTCCCTGGCACTTGCACGCCAGGGCAAGTGTGCGCCAGGCCGTCTCGCCCTCGCGTAGCACCTTCGTCGCTCGCGACGAACGGCGGCGGGCTCCCGGCCCGAACGGGGTGCAAGTGTCGCACCTGCGCGGTAAATTTCCATCGCCATTTCGAAAACCGCATCGGAGAAGAAGACCATCCTGAATTGATGTAGAATTGATCCATGTCCGAATCTAACCATTACTATCTCATCATCGTCGGCGCCGGGCCGGCGGGGATCTCCACCGCGCTGCACCTGGCGCAGATTGCACCGGAACTGATCGCGCGCACGCTCATCCTCGAAAAGGCCCATCACCCGCGTCCCAAACTGTGCGGCGGCGGCATTTTGCCGGATGGGGAGGTGATCCTGCGCAGCCTGGGGCTGGACATCACCGAAATTCCGCACACTGATGTGGACTGGGCGCACTTCGATTATGATGGCAAAGGCATGAGAATGCGCGGTGAGAAGGATGGCAAATTCGCCTTCCGCACCATCCGCCGCGATGAGTTCGACGCCTGGCTGGCTGGAAAAGCAGAGAGTAGAGGAATAGAGATTAGAGAAGGGGTGACAGTGAAAGCGGTGCACCCCGGCGAAGCCGGTGTCAGCGTGGAGACCGATGCCGGGACATTCTCAGCACAGATCGTGGTCGGCGCGGACGGCTCGAAGGGCGTCGTCCGCCGTGCGGTCATCCCCCACGAGGCGGCGCACACGGCGCGGCTGCTGGAGATCGTCACCGAGCCGCAGCCGGAGAAGTCCGCCCACATCCAGTCGGATTCGTATTTCGACTTTATCGCCGTGCCGCAGGGAATTTTGGGCTACGTCTGGGATTTTCCCGCTATTGAGAGAGGCCGGCCGGTGCGGGTGCGCGGCATCTATGACAGCAATGTGCGCGCCGTGAAAAAGGATCTCACCCTGCGCGCCGCGTTGGCGGGCGAGTTCAAGCGCCACGGGCTGGACCTGGGCGATTACAAACTGGAAAGCCATCCCATCCGCTGGTTCGAGGCGAGGAGCGCATTTTCCGCCCTGCGCCTTCTGCTCGTGGGCGACGCGGCCGGCGTGGACGCGCTCTTTGGCGAGGGCATCAGCCTCGCGTTGGGCTATGGCGGTCTCGCCGCTGCGGAAATACGGGACGCTTTTGCCATCAACGACTTCTCCTTCCGCGACTACCGCACGCGCATCCTGCATTCCGCGCTGGGCAAAGCCCTGCGGCGGCGGACGTGGTGGGCGCGCTTCTTCTACAGCCTGCGCCATCCGGCCATCCAGCGCATTTTCTGGCGGCGGCTGGGCCGGGTCATCGAGTGGATCGTGCAGACGTTCCTGATCGGCTGGGCGAAACGATCGTAGGGCGGGATTCTATGGGATGGTTCGTAGTAAAGCACGAAGCGTAGCGGAGTGCTAACAGTAAGAAGGGCCCCCCTCCTTCTTGGGAAGTAGCTATACGTCCAGGTTCCTCACGCTGCGCGCATGTGTCTGGATAAAGCGGCGGCGGGGATCCACCGCGTCGCCCATCAGCATGTCAAAGGTCCGGTCGGCTTCGGCGGCATCCTCGATGGTCACCAGCAGAAGGGTGCGGTTGGCCGGGTTCATGGTGGTTTCCCAGAGCTGCTCAGGGTTCATCTCGCCCAGGCCCTTGTAACGCTGGAGATTGACCTTATCCTGGCTCAAACCCAATTCTTTCAAGAGCTTATCCTTGTCAGCTTCGGTGTAGGCGTAGTGAACCTGATTCTTGTACGCAATGCGATAGAGAGGCGGCTGGGCAATGTACAGGTGCCCCTCATCAATCAGTTTCTGCATGTAACGGAAGAAGAAGGTCAGCAGCAGCGTGCGGATGTGGCTGCCGTCCACGTCCGCATCCGTCATGATGACCACGCGTCCGTAGCGTAGACCTTCCAGGCCGAAGTTGTCGCCGATACCGGTGCCCAGGGCGGAGATGAGCGCCCTGACTTCGTTATTGCCCAGGATTTTATCCAGCCTGGCGCGCTCGGTGTTCAAGATCTTGCCGCGCAGGGGCAAAATGGCCTGGAAGTGCCGGTCGCGGCCCTGTTTGGCCGAGCCGCCGGCCGAGTCACCTTCGACGATGTAGAGTTCAGTCTTGGTGGAATCGCGCTCGGAGCAATCCGCCAGTTTGCCGGGCAGGGTCAGGCTTTCCAGTGCAGACTTGCGGATGACCAGGTCGCGCGCTTTGCGGGCCGCATCCCGGGCGCGGGCGGAGGTGAGACATTTCTGCACAATGGTCTTGGCCGCCTGTGGGTTCTCTTCGAGAAACGTCCCGAAACCTTCGCCGACCACCTGCTGGACGTAGGTTTGCACCTCGGGGTTCATCAGCTTGACCTTGGTCTGACTCTCGAATTGAGGGTCGGGGTGTTTGATGCTGACGATGGCGGTCAGGCCCTCGCGGGTGTCATCGCCGGAAAAATTGGGGTCGGCATCTTTGAGCAGGCCAGCCTTGCGGGCGTAGTCGTTAATGACCCGCGTCAGCGCCGCCCGCATCCCGGTCAGGTGCGTGCCGCCGTCTACGGTGTTGATCGTGTTGGCAAACGAATAAACCGACTCGGTGTAAGCATTCGTGTATTGGACAGCCGTCTCGATGCCGATGGCCTCGATTTCCTTTTCCACGAACACAACCGGGTGCAGGAGTTCGCGGTTGCGGTTCAGGTAGCGGACGAAGGAAGTGATCCCGCCCTCGAAGTAAAAGGTCAGCTCGCGGTTGGCGCGCTGGTCGAGGAAGTAGATGGTCGTGCCGCGGGTGACAAAAGCCATCTCGCGGAAACGTTGCGACAGCGTGTCGAAGCGATAATCCAGGTCGTTGAGGAAGATCATCGGATCGAACTTGAACGTGGTCGTGGTGCCAGTTTCTCCGTCCTTTGCCTTGCCGATGGCTTTTACCGCTTCCTGGGGATAGCCGCGCTCGTAGCGCTGGAAGAAAACCTTTCCAGCGCGCTTGACCCGCACCTCGCACCACTCCGAAAGCGCGTTGACAGCCGAGACGCCGACTCCATGCAACCCGCCCGAGACCTTATAACCGCCCCCGCCAAATTTACCGCCGGCGTGCAGCGTGGTCATGACTACTTCCAAGGCGGATTTCTTTTTCTCGGGATGGATATCCACCGGGATGCCGCGCCCGTCATCACTCACGCTGACGCTAGAATCAGGATGAATGACGATTTCGATGCGCGTACAGGTTCCCGCCAGGGCTTCGTCAATCGAGTTATCCACCACCTCATAAACGAGATGATGCATCGCCTTCAGATCTGTACCGCCGACGTACATACCAGGCCGGCGGCGGACGGCCTCCAGGCCTTCCAGTACTTGAATATCTTTTGCTTCGTAACTTGTGTTTATTACCACGTAACCTCCGATAAACCCTCACGCCCGTGCCGATGTTGTTTGTTTCTGCAATTGATCGGTCACTACCTGTAACCAGGCATTGACATCCCGATAGTAAATGAAGCTGGTCGCCAGGATGGCAGTCGAGATGAACGCATGTCCGGCGATGCCGACCAGGGTCAGCCAGGAATTTTCCTGCGGTGTACGCCACAGGAAATCCAGGCCCTGGCTGATGATAATTGTGCTGAGCAGGAACAAGCCGCTGGTTGGCAGGGTGAAACGGATCATGCGCAGGCTATTCAGGATGGCCTGCCACGCATTCTGCTGATAGGTGAAGATACCGTGCGGCGAAAAGAAAACCGGCAGCACCAGCCAGAGTGAGAGCAAGGCGAAGATGAGCAGGGTAATTTCGGCCAGGAGCGGGTTGATCAATGTCAGGATCGAGAAAACGAGAAAAGCCGGCAGGCCAAAGAAAAACAGCAAGGCCAGCCAGATGACCGAGAGCAAGACAGCCTGCCTCAAAGATTGTGACAGCGAGCGCTTCTCTGCTTTCAGGGCTACACCGGAAACCCAGTGAAAATAAAGACCTCCGATAATCCAACCGCCGATGAGGAGAAGCAGCCACCAACCCAGCGCGTTTGAGAAGGAGCCCACCTCAATATTGGCTGGCGTCCCGAATGGAGTTTGGATGGGCATGCGCCCGCTCATCAAGCTGGTAATACCGACTGGAAAAGTGCGCAGGGTGGCAAACAGGTTGAAATTGTCCAAAAATTGTGTCCATATTTCTTGAACCAGGGCCGGCTCCAGGGCGACAGACGAGTTCGGCGCGGTCAAGGTTGAAAATTGACCGATCAACGGTTCGATAAGCTGCTTGAGGCGCAGGTGAGGCCCCAACCAGAGAAAAAGGTCCAATATCACCGGCAGGATGATGACTGGGATGTTATTGGCGATGGCATTGAAGCCCGCCGTAAAAGAAGCGATCAACCCGGGGGGCGGGGGAATTTTTCCTGGTTCGGATTTCATAGGTTGGATTCTACCACCGAAGGCTTACTCGACAGGGGATCTATGGGAATCCGCTCAGATGTGTTTGCCCTGCCGAAGGCCTATTCGGCGGTACAATATGGATATGATTGCCCAGCGCTATCAAATTGACGCCAGCCGGGTCAGTGTACTGACCGCAGCCGTGCTCCTGGCCTTCGCATTAACGCGCGTGATCAGTACGCCCTATTATTCCATAAACATACCCCTGGCAGGCATCGCCCTGACCTTCAACGTCAATCTCAACACAGCCATCGCCATCCTGGCCGCCGGGCTGTCCGCGAGCGGCGTGGATTGGCTGTTGCGCGCCCATCCTTCGCTCAAACTTGGCGAGAGCGTAGCACCGTTCGTGCCGCGAGAACCGGCGGCACGCCGGTGCGAGACGGCATTCGTTGTCACGGTGGAACACTGGCTGCTGCCCATGCTGACGACGCTGGTCATCGGCGTGACACTCTATACGTTACCCTCGGGGCTGATCTGGTGGTTGGGCTTTGGGCTGGGGGGAATCTTATTGGTGGTGGTCTTTCTGGCTGAGTACGTGGCCGTGGAGCCTGCTGACACGCGCTACCCCATTGCGACGGCGGCATTGACCGCGCTATCATTCGCGATATATCTGATTCTGACAATCGCCTTACGTTCGGCGGGGGTACGCCTGTTCCTGCTGGCGCCGACGCTCTTCCTGGTGGGTGGACTGGCCGCGCTGCGCACCCTGCACCTGCGCTTGAACGAGCGTTGGGAGTTCGGTTGGGCGCTGGGTATTGCGCTGGTGGGAGTGCAACTGGCGGCTGCATTACACTACTGGCCGCTTACGCCGGTCCGTTTTGGGTTGATTTTGCTTGGCCCGGCCTACGCGCTGACCGGGTTGGCTGCCAACCTGGCCGAGGGGAATCCATTCCGCCGGGCATTCGTCGAACCGGCGGTAATGTTGTCTTTGCTGTGGGGTCTGGTAATCTGGTTCCGCTAGGCGGGATTGGAATCCCGCCGGCGGGTAAGAAACCCGCCCTACAAAATTCTACATGATAGAAAAACTCTTTCTCACCCGTTCCCATTGGAATGCCATGCGCTGTCACGTGGCGCGGCGCGCCCCGCTGGAGGCTTGCGGCTTGTTAGCCGGGAAAGAGGCTCGGGTGGAGGCGGTGTATGGGATGCGCAATGCAGCCCGAAGTCCGCTGCGCTTTCGCATCGAGGCGCGGGCGCAGTGGCGGGCATTTTGCCGGATCGAGGACCTGGGGCTGGAACTGATCGGGATCTATCATTCCCATCCAAATGGTCCGGATCAGCCCTCGCCGACGGACGTGGCAGAGGCCATGTATCCGGTCGTGCATCTCGTCTGGTCGCGAAAAAATGGGGAGTGGCAGGCGCGTGGTTTCTGGATCGAGGGCGGAAAGGTTTTTGAGATTACTTTACAGGTCATACATTAGAGTAACCCAACGCCCTTTTTTGTGTTACCATTTTTGCCAAGAAATCAATTATCGAGGAGTCCGTTTATGCAGATATTAGTTGATGCTGGCATCCTGCTTGCGTCGTATCTAATTGGTTCTATCCCGTTCGGCTTGATTCTGGTGAAATTATTGAGCGGCAAGGATATTCGCATGGTCGAAAGCGGCCGGACAGGTGGGACGAATGCATTGCGCGCGGCCGGCTGGGTTGCGGGGTTGCTCACCGGCATCCTGGACGTTCTAAAAGCGGCTGTGGCCGTCTGGTTGTCGCAGGCTATTACCGCGAACGAGTGGATACATGCCCTGGCGCCTATTGCAGCCATCCTGGGACACAACTACTCGCTTTTCCTGGCCGAGCGCGACGAGCGCGGCCGCTGGCGCTTGCGCGGCGGCGCGGGCGGCGCGCCCAGTTTTGGCGGTGCCCTTGGCCTGTGGGCGCCATCCGCGCTGATCATCCTGCCCATCGCCGCGTTGATCTACTACTTTATCGGCTATGCCTCGGTCACCACGTTGAGCGTGGCGCTCATGGCTACGCTGATCTTCGCTGTCCGCGCGATGTTCTTTCACTCACCTTGGGAATACGTCATTTACGGTGTGCTGTCGGGAATCCTGTTGTTCTGGGCGCTGCTCCCGAACATTAAGCGCCTGATGAACGGGACAGAGCGGCTGCACGGCTGGCGGGCCAGAGGCCGATCAAAGGAGCCGGTTAATGGGTCGGATCGCGGTTGATCGGATGGAGCAGGGGGTGTTTTATTCTTGAGGCTCTTGCTTTGCGCTTTCCTGCTCTGCTAAAGTCCGCTTGTATAACGCGTACAGGTTGCGTTGGTGGAGTTCCTCCGCCAGGCCGGCCAGGTGGACGCGACTCTTGCCGCAGCTTTCGATGTGCATCTCGTCCATATAATCCTGCGGCGCACGACGACGCAGCGCGGTTTTTGTCACCTTACGGATGTTTATCAGATAATTCAGATTTTCTTTTACCGCCGCTTCGATCTCACCCCGCAGGATGATGTCGCCGTGACCCTGGACGATGTTCTCCAATCCCATCCGGGAAATGCGCTTGATGGAGGTGGTGATATCATCCACGTCCCCGTCCACAATGTAGGGGAGAGACATGAAAGCGTCTCCGGCAAAGAGGACACGGTCTTCGTCAACCAGGATCGAGATTCCATCCGGGCTGTGACCGGATGCCGGCATCATGGTCAGGTTTTTCTTGCCCACCCGCAGGCAGAACGAGCCTTGCTCGAAGGTCAACTGCGGCAGGACGATCTTGACCTGGCGGAAGATTGGGTTCTGCTTGCGCGCGTTCTCCAGCGAGGGGATGCCGCGTTCCAGTAATAACTGGCGGCAAAGCGAGTGGGCGATAATCGTCGCGCCCGGAAAAAAACAGTTGCCCCACGAATGGTCGGCATGATAGTGGGTATTGATGACATAGCGCACCTGCACCCCCAGATCGTGTTCGATAAAATCGCGCATGACCAGGGTTTCATCGGGGAGGGCCAGCGTATCAATGACAACCGCCCATTGTGGGCCGACGACGACGCCGGCGGTCACTTGTGCGTAAACTTCACTTTGAAACCAGTAGACATTATCTGAGACGCGTTCGCGAAGCATATCATTCCTCGTTCGTAAAGTTAACTTGAGTTTAGAGTTCAACATGAAGCAAAATCTTTTGTACACGGATTACACGGAAAACGCGGATTCGCACGGTTTTTCTTTAAAAATCCAGCATGAATCCGTGTCCAGAATTGGGTTTTTAAGCACCAATCATTTCTAATCTCAATCCATTTCTTGAACTCCAAAACGAACTCTAAACTCAAGAAGTTAATTGAATCTAGCACAGATGAGACCCAAAAGTCAAGTAACAGATTGGCGAAATTTAACAACATTGATAGTTTGGGCAACTTGCCAGACAACTCAGGTCATGATAAACTATCTATATGGCGATACCTCTGTTGGTGCTTACCCGAGATGTAGCATTTGGAGAACTAATCGCTCGCAGCCTGGAAGATGCCGGCTGGTTCAGCGTCCGCGTCCTGAGTCAGGTTGACGAAGGGGTCGGTTACATCCGCAAGCAGAAATGCCCGCTGACGTTTCTGGATCTCGATCTACCGGATGCGTTCGAGGCCGGGTATGCCTTGTTGAACGCCAATTCCGAGATGCGCTTCATCTTCCTTTCAGGGGATGGCCCGGATGCGGCGTTGAGTGAATTGAATCCCCAGGCTCACCTTACCAAACCCTTCTATTTACCCGATTTACTGGAGATGATGGACAAGATGTTTTCAACACTTCAAGACGGGAACCCACAGAGCAAACCCACAATTACGCCTGCCGCTACAACGAATGGCGGCGTTCGTATCGCCGCCACAACGAGTGGCGGCGCAACGAACGTCGCCACAGCCACTGAAAGCATTGAAATGCCCTGGCTTGCAAACGTCAACCGCGCGGCTCAGCATCTCACCCGGCTGACACTTGAATCCTCGGCCCAGGCGGCTTTGATCAATCGCAACAACGAACTGTGGGCTTATGCCGGCCAGTTGCCGCAGAGCGCAGCCCACGAGCTGGCGCAAATGGTGGCGCGTTACTGGGACCAGACAGAAGAAAGCGACCTGGTGCGCTTTGTCCGTTTAGGCTCAACCAACGCCGAGCATATGTTGTACGCCACGCGGCTGGCCGCCGGCCTGGTCCTGGCGCTCACCTTTGATGCCGAGACGCCTTTCAGCACCATCCGTACTCAAGCCGGTCAATTGGTCCGTTCGCTCGCGGTCTCCCAGCCAATCGGGCGGGATGCAGGTGATAACAATGACGTCGCGCTGGATGTTCCTCCACCCGCTCCAGCGCAGGATTACCGGCTGGATTCGCCAACCCGCGGGATCGCGTTCGGTATCCCGCCAGAGACCGGCCAGGAGGCTTCCATACCCATCGCCATCCAGCCCGGGGTCTATTCCGAACCAGCCCAGGCAATGGCCGTGGAGCCGGTAATGAAGCAGACGACCGATACCCAGGCTGGCAGGCAGGAGAAGCCTGTCCAAGAAGAGAAAAGCTCTCCCGAGGCGCAGCACCTACTCGGTACGCAAGGTGAAACCCGGCCGCATGTGCCGGCTGAGGAGTCGAGAAGGATCGTTTTAGAGCCGGTCTCGCCATCGGTCTATAACCTGACCTATGTCTGCCTGCTCATCCCGCGCTTTGCCCAGCATCACCTGACCGGAGACCTGGCAGATCGCCTCGCCGAGTGGATGCCGCAGATCTGTGTCGCCTACGGCTGGCGCTTGGAATACATCTCGGTGCGCCCGGATTACCTGCAATGGCTTATCAATGGACCGCCGGTCGCCTCGCCGAGTTACATAATGCGCATCATTCGCGCGCAAATTTCCGAAAAGATCTTTGAAGAGTTCCCACGCTTCAAGAAGGAAAATCCCTCCGGCGATTTCTGGGCGCCAGGCCACTTGATCATGGGAGGCTCACAGCCGGCTCCCGCCCAAATGATTAAGGATTTCATCCAGCAGACCCGCCGGCGGCAGGGCCTTGCTTCAGCCGCTCAAGAGCAATAAATTCGCCATATCCCTTACCTATACCGCCGAGCAGCCCTTCGGCGGTATAATTTAAGCTACCATGCCCCCCACTTTGTATTTGATTGACGGCCATGCCCTGGCCTATCGCATGTATTATGCCCTCACCGGTTATTCATCCGGCGGCTCCAGCCAGCGTTGGCTGACCTCCACCGGCGAACCAACCGCCGGGATTTTTGGCTTTGCGCGTGAGCTTCTGCGCATCTACGAGCAGGAAAAACCCGATTATCTGGCCGTGGCCTTCGACACCGGCAAAACATTCCGCGATGATATCTTCCCTGAATACAAAGCCACGCGTGCCAAGATGCCCGACGACCTGCGCCCGCAGATCGAGCGCATCCGCCAATTGGTGGACGCTTTCAACATCCCGCGCCTCGAAATGGAAGGTTTCGAGGCCGACGATGTGCTTGGCTCGGTCGCCCGCTGGGGCGCCGTGCAGGGACTGGGCATCAAAATCATCACTGGCGACCGCGACCTGCTGCAACTGGTGGATGATCGTACCATCGTCTACCTGGCCAGCGACGACCAGAACTTCATCACCCCCGAAGACGTGTTCGCAAAGCTCCACGTCCGCCCGGAGCAGGTGGTGGATTACAAGGCCATCGTCGGCGACAAGTCCGACAATATTCCCGGCGTTCCTGGCGTGGGTGAGAAGACCGCCGAGACCCTCCTCGCCAAATACGGGACGCTGGACGCCATCTACGCCCACCTGGACGAAGTCGAACCGCGCTGGCGGACTAAACTGGAAGCGGGGAAAGAATCCGCGTATATGAGCCGTGATCTCGCTGCCATCCGCACCGATTTGCCGGTCGCGCTGAACCTCGAGCAGGCCAAACCCGACGCCTTCGACACTGTCAAAGTGGAGGCCCTCTTCCGCGAACTGGAGTTCCGTTCGCTGGTGGAAAAACTCAAGAAACTCACCGCGAGTTCCACCTCGACCGGGACGCAGCAACTGAGTCTCTTCGGGGAGGAGCCGCTTCGGGTGCGCGAAACAAGACCAGGGTCCCGCGCCGAATCGAAAGTGAACGCCATCATGGTAGGGCAGTCACCTACCATCATCGTGGATTCCCCCGCCGGACTGGAGGTGTTGGTTGAGGCGCTGAACGCCGCCTCCGTCATCGCCTTTGACACTGAAACCAGTTCCACTGACGAGATGAGCGCGGATTTGGTCGGCATCTCGTTGGCCGTCCATACCGGCGAGGGCTTCCCCCCAACGGGGGGCTTCTACATCCCGATCGGGCATCGTTCCGGCGCGCAACTTCCGCTCGAGCAGGTACTTTCCGCTCTACGCTCCCCGCTGACCGATTCTCGCATACCTAAAATCGGCCACAACCTGAAATACGATGCCATTATGCTGGCGCGGCAGGGGTTATTCGTCCTCCCGCTGTCTTTTGACACCATGATCGCCGAGTGGGTGATTGACCCGTCCTCGCGCAACCTGGGCTTGAAGAACCTGGCCTCCGCCCGCCTGGGCGAGGCGATGACCCACATCGAAGACTTGATCGGCAGCGGGAAGAAACAGCGCAGTATGGCCGAGGTGGCCATCCAGGATGCGGCTGCCTATGCGGTCGCGGATGCCGAGATCACACTGCGGCTGTATCCCTTGTTGGAAGCCGAACTCAAGCGCATTCCCAAAGCCTGGGAACTGTTTACCGGCATCGAAATGCCCCTGGTCAACGTGCTGGTGGAGATGGAGCTGGCCGGCGTGGCGCTGGATGATATTTTCTTCGCCGGGATGTCGAAAGAACTTGGCGGGCGCATGGCGGCGACCGAGAAACAGGTCTACGAGGCGGTCGGCAAGACCTTCAACCTGAACTCCACCCAGCAGCTCTCGGCGGTCCTTTTCGAGACCCTGCGCCTGTCACCCCCCGACCGCGGCCGTCGCACCGCCTCGGGCCATTACTCCACTTCGGCGGAGGTGTTGGAGGAGCTGCGCGGACAGCACCCGGTGGTGGACTGGGTGCTCGAGTACCGCGAACTCTCGAAGCTCAAATCTACTTACGTGGACGCGCTGCCGGCGCAGATCAACCCGGCCACCGGCCGCGTGCACACCTCCTTCAGCCAGACCGGCGCGGTGACGGGACGCCTCTCGTCCTCCAACCCGAACCTGCAGAACATCCCCACCCGCAGCGAGATCGGACGCCGCGTGCGGCGCGGCTTCGTGGCGGATTCCGGGAATGTCCTGCTCTCGGTGGATTACTCGCAGATCGAGTTGCGCATCGTAGCGCACATGGCGGGAGATGAAGCCATGCTGGATGCCTTCCGCGCCGGGCAGGATATCCATGCCACCACCGCCGCCGCGATCTACTCCATACCGCTGGAGGCTGTCAACAAGGAGCAGCGCCGCCATGCCAAGGCGATCAACTTCGGCCTGATCTATGGCATGTCCGCTTTTGGCTTGACGCGCACCACCGAGCTGACGCTAGCCGAATCAGAAGATTTTGTGGCGGCATACTTCAAGCGCTTCCCCGGCGTCAAAAAATATTTGGACGGCATCCGCCGTGAAGCCGCCAGCCTCGGCTACGTGGAGACTCTCCTCGGGCGGCGGCGCTATTTCCCGGCTTTGAAGAGCCAGTTGAATCACAACCTGAAAAATCGCGAAGAACGCGAGGCCATCAATGCGCCCATCCAGGGCACGGCTGCTGATATAATGAAAATGGCGATGTTGAGCATCCCCTCCGCGCTGCAAGCGGCCGGGCTGCACGGCAGGATGACCTTACAGGTGCACGATGAACTAGTGATCGAGTGTCCGCGCGCCGAATTGACTGAAACGGCCCGTCTCGTCCAGCAGGTGATGGAAAACGCTTATCAAATAAGCATCCCGCTTTCGACTGAGGCACGCTGGGGTCTGAATTGGGATGAGTTACAGCCAATAGTGGTAGCTGCTCCGCAAAAATAATGGAAGCAGCTCCATAAATCGAGAATCCTATGCCCGGACGTGAGGATAGTTTTCAAAACGCGATGAATGAGGGCCACTCCGCGGCCTGGGACCAGAAGTGGGATCAGGCTGCGGCTGCCTATCGAAAAGCCTTGGCGGATTTTCCCGAAAATCCCAAGGCTTTGACCAGCCTCGGCCTGGCTCTTAACCAGCTAGGAAAATACGATGAGGCCTTGAAGACTTACAAACAAGCGGTTCAGCTCTCATCCGATGATCCCCTCCCGCTGGAAAAGATCGCGCAGCTATCCGAACGCCTGGGGAACTTGAAAGAGGCCATCCAGGCCGCCATGCAGGCGGCTGAACTGTATATCAAATCCAAAGACGTAGATAAAGCCCTTGAGAACTGGTTGCGCGTAACCCAACTGGATCCCGATAATATGACCGCCCACTCACACCTGGCGTTGGTGCATGAGCGCCTCGGTCATACCCAGCCGGCAGTCAGCGAATATCTGGCCGTTGCCAGTCTTTACCAGCAGGCCGGCAATGCCGACAAGGCAGCCGAGATGGTCGGACGGGCTCTGCGCGTGATGCCGAACAGCGCGGAGGCCAAACAGGCAAAGAATCTGCTCAAAATTGGGCAAATGCTTCCCAAGCCGATCCGCCGGAAGGGTGGCACAGGCCCGTTGCGCATGGCTCAATTGCGGCAGCTCGAAGCGCCCAAGCCGGCCGAAATCGGGCTGAATCCGGTTGCGGAAGCGCGTAAAAAGGCTTTGAACCGGATGGCAGAGGTGCTCTTCGAGCTTTACAGCGAGAGTGATAATTCACAACCTCCCCCGCGCAGCGTGCAGACCTTTGTGCGTGGCACCGATCCGTTGTCGTTGAAACAAAGTGAACGCGCCAAGGTGCTGCTCCACCTGGGGCAAGCCATTGACGCCCAGAGCAACAACCAGGACGCTCAGGCAGCCGAAGAGCTTGAGAGAGCACTCGAAGCCGGTTACAAGAGTACCGCGCTGTACTATAACCTGGGCCTGTTGCGTGCGACGAGCGACCGCACCGAGAGCGCCTTGCGTTACCTTCAGCACGCGGTCAAGAATAACGATTACGCCTTGGGTGCCCGCCTGGTGATGGCCGATATCCTGCACCAAATGGGGCGATTGAGGGAATCCGCAATAGAGTATATGGAAGCGCTCCGGCTGGCCGATGCGCTGGTCGTCGCGCCCGAACAAGCGGATGAGATCCGCCAACTTTATGAACCGCTCATCGAAGGGTTGTCAAAAAAGGGTGCCGGTGAGAATCTGGAAAAGCTGTGCGATAACATCAAGGCGCTCTTGCTGCAACCCAACTGGCGTTCCCTCGTCGCCGAGGCGCGCCAGCAATTGCCTCCCAGCCGTGACGGCACGCCGCCGCTGCCACTGGCCGAGGTCATGACCCAGACCAAGAGCAGCCAGGTCATCCAGTCAATCAATAAAGCCAACCAATTGGCCCAGGACGGTCTTCTGCGCTCGGCGGTGGACGAGGTCTTCAGCGCGCTTCAACATGCGCCTAATTATTTACCGCTGCACACCTTGATCGGGGATTTGCTGATCCAGGATGGACGCGTAGGAGATGCGATTGCCAAATACACGGTTGTGGCCAGGGCTTATACTGTTCGAGGCGAAGCGACCCAGGCAACGAATATGCTGCGCCGCATCATTCATGTGGCGCCGCTGGATACCACGGCGCGCACTCGCCTGATCGAGCAACTCGTCGCCCAAGGTGATGTGGATGAGGCGATCGGTGAATATATCCAACTGGCCGATATTTACTACCGCCTGGCAGAACTGGATATGGCGCGCAAGACGTACACGAACGCCCTGCGTTTTGCCCAGCAGACCGGCACCAACCGGAGCTGGAGCATTAAAATCCTGCTTCTCATGGCGGATATTGACATGCAGCACCTGGACTGGCGACAGGCGCTGCGTCTCTTCGAGCAAATCCGTACCTTGCAGCCGGAAGATGCGGCTGTTCGTAAGCGCCTGATTGACTTGAATCTCCGCCTCAACCAATCCAATCAGGCCGGGGTTGAATGGGATAGTTACCTGGCTTACCTGGAAAGCAACGGCCAGCGGGCAGAGGCAATTCCCTTCCTGGAAAGCCTGGCGCAAGACAATCCCGGGCAGGCCATCTTACAGCGCTTTCTGGCCGAGGAGTACAGCCGGGGGGGGCGGATCGCGGAGGCGATTGCACAACTTGACGCGTTGGGCGAAAATTTACTCAATTCCGGCGACCGCGCGGGCGCGATCTGGACAGTCGAGACGATCATGGCGCTCAATCCGCCGAATCCTGGAGATTACCAACAATTGCTCGACAAGTTGAGGTCCGCCAATGTTCAATCTTGAAGGTGCAGACCGCCGCCAGGCAGAAGAACGCCTGCGCGCCGAAGACCGGCTACCCCCCGGTCAGGCGCTGACGCTCAAATTCCCGGTGCTGCATTACGGGCCGCTGCCGCCCTTCAACCCGGCGACGTGGGATTTTCGCGTCTGGGGCGAGGTCGAGAAGGATGTTTGCTGGACATGGGAGGAGTTCAACGGACTGCCGCGTACCAAAATCAACATGGATATCCATTGCGTGACGCGCTGGAGCAAGTTCGATACCCTCTGGGAGGGTGTTTCGGTCAGGAGCCTGATCGCGCAGGGCCTGATCCAACCCCTGCCGGGCGCCAGCTTCGTCATGCAGCACGCCGAGTATGGCTTCACTGTCAATTTGCCGCTCGAGGTGGCATTGCAAGATAACTTTTTATTGGCCACTCACTTCAATGGCGAGCCGCTCACGCCCGATCACGGCTATCCCTTGCGCGGGGTGATCGGCGCCATATCCGAGCGTGCTGGCTTGCAGACACCTTATTTTTGGAAGGGGGCTAAATGGCTGCGCGGGCTGGAATTCATGCGCCAGGATCGGCTGGGCTTCTGGGAAAAGGCGGGCTATAATAACAGCGCGGACGTCTGGAAAGAAGAGCGCTTTGCGTAAATAACGTCAATTTTTGGTCTAACGTGGCGGGATTCAATCCCGCCCTACTTTTTTAATAGCGCAGCAACGCGCCAACGCCGATTTTCTCCAAGGCGGGATTTTCGCGCACCACTTCCACATCCCCGCCAGATTGCATCACCTTGCGGACGGCCATCTCGACCGCGTCCTCGATCTCGGTAAAATCCTTGCCACAGAAGGGGCAGGCCGCCAGTTTCTGCGTGGTCAGATAGCCGCAGCCAGCGCACTGGTAGCCGGCTGAACTGTAGCCCTCCTGCACGATCAGGGTCTGGACACGCCCCTCGTGGACCGCGCTCAGCGTTTCGTCCAGGCGGACAACGCCATCCGTGCCCTTCGCCGCGCTGGTGATGATCGCATCCACCAGCCGCGCCTCGCGGCGACGTTCGGCCTGTTGACCGATTTCCATCGTCCGAGCCAATACTTCGGTGTGGTTGGCGGTCATGCCCATCGGGAAAGTCCCCACCACCAGACTCTGCCAGGCTTTGGGCAGATGAGCGCGGAATTTGGCTACGTTGTCATCCGTGCCGCCGATCAGGATACGGCGCACACGGTTCTGCTCAAAGAAGTGGAGGGCAAATTCCAGCGCATCCTTGATGTTGCGCTCAACCACCGTCTCAGCATAGCGCGTCTGCCCGGCTGTCCCGCCGCGCTGCCCATGAACACTCGAAGCGCCGCCGCGCTTGGTGTGGCGGACTGCCTCTCCCAAAATACCCTCCTGTTCAATCAACTCGCCCAGATGGAACAAAAACAGCCGCGCGCCCTGCTGGTCAACCAGCACCACGCCGTAGCCGCCGAATGCGTCCAAGAGATCCGCCAGCGGCTTGACATAAGGATGATTCCCCACGCGCACCTGGCTGCGCATAGATACAGCCAGCGGGAAGGCGCGAAAAAAATCACGCGCTGCAGATGAAAAGATCGCCACACTGCGTCCTTTCCACTCGCGCGCGTGTTCAAAGTAATCCAATACTGCGGCCTTATCTTTGGACAGGCTAACCTCCTCGAGCATACTGCGTAAGCGTAGCTTGAGCGCTTCGGCATTGCCTTCCAGCGGGTCCATATTTAGGTAGACGCTAAGCACCGTTTCCGGGCTGGAAAAACCAAGCAATTCCTGCAGTTCACGATCAGTTATCATGCTAACCTCCTGTGAGTATTTCGATCATCCAGAGAGAGACCGGACTGGCCGGGTTAAGCAGATGATCCAGCTAAGAAAGCGACGTTGCACCTCCTATTCTTTATTAGTAGGGCAGGTTTCCATACCTGCCGACAAGGGTGGCGGCTTTGGAAAGCCGCCCTACAGGTCTAAGGCCGTTTGCCCAGGGTCAAAGTCAGATCCACTTTCTGATCGCCGCGCAGAATGGTCAACACGATCGTATCGCCGGGAGACTTATTGTTGATCAGATAGCGGAGCAGATCATCAAAATGCTTAATCGTACGGCCGTCAATGGCAATGATCAGATCTCCACCGGCCTTCAGGTATTGAACGCTGGTCGCCTGTGTGCCGGCGCGCACCCCGGCCTGTTCCGCGGGACTGCCGGGGGTCACGCTGGTAACATAGGCGCCGGTATATTGCTTCAAACCCAGTTCCTGGAGAAATTGCAATGGCAAGTCATCCATGGAGGAGATTCCCAGGTAAGGATAATCATATTTTCCGAATTGTATCAGATGGGGTACGACCCGTTTGACAATATTGATCGAGATCGCAAAACCAATCCCCGAGTTGACCGGATCACCCGTAGTGGTTGCCCCGCTTGTGCGGATGGCGCGGTTGACGCCGACCACCTCGCCGTTCAGGTTAAGCAACGGACCGCCCGAGTTGCCGGGATTGAGCGCCGCGTCGGTCTGGATGATGTCGCCGGCCGAAAAGAAACCGCCGCTGCCTCCTGAGGACTCACGGTTCGATTGGAGAGTCCGGCCCAGGGCAGAGATGATGCCGGTCGTCATCGTGCCGTTCAACCCAAACGGGTCGCCGATGGCCACCACGATTTGCCCGACCTTGAGTTGATCGGAATCGCCCAAAGTGAGCGGATGTAATATCGAGGCGGGGAGATCCACCTTGATAACTGCCAGGTCGGAATCCAGGTCGGTGCCAACCACTTTCCCGAAGACCTTATCGCCG
Organism: uncultured Chloroflexus sp.; assembly: GCA_964618215.1. Classification (GTDB taxonomy): domain Bacteria; phylum Chloroflexota; class Anaerolineae; order Anaerolineales; family Villigracilaceae; genus CG2-30-58-95. Next base: position 1,604 of record CAZTZE010000009.1, on the reverse strand, counting down.
GATGGGAAGTCCACCTCGACCTGGTCCGCTCCTTCGATGACATGATAATTGGTCACGATGTAGCCATCCGCGCTATACACCCATCCCGAGCCGAGGCCGAGCGGCGTGCCATCTGACTGGGATGTTTTGATCGCCACGACTCCCGGGCTGGTCTGCGCGTAGATTGCGACCATCCGATCCTGTTGGCTGACCAGATCAATCTGGCCGCCGGGCAAGTTTGACAGGGTGGCCTGGGGCGCAGCCGGGGAAGCAGTTGGCTGGAGCGGGACGAGACCGGTCAACTGGCAGGCTACCAGCGAAAGTACCAGCGCCGAAAGGATTACCAGCCGAGTAGGTGCTGCGCATAAATATGCTTTTCGATTCATAAACTTTGTCTCCATTTTTTCGAGCGACTACTTCAAGCGCGCCGCCTCTTCCAGCAAAGCCTTTTGTTTTGCAGTGAGCTGGCGCGGAACCTGCACTTTGAGGCGCACAAACAAGTCACCTGTTATCTGTGGATTCTCCAACTGCGGCATTCCCCGCCCGGCAAGGCGGAAAACCTGTTCCGGCTGTGTGCCGGGTGGGATGGTCAGGATCACTTTGCCGCTCAAGGTATCCACCCGGGTCTCGCCGCCCAGCATGGCGGTAAAGGCGCTGACGCTGGTCTGGGTGTGCAGGTCTTTGCCCTGTCGCTCGAAATTTGGATCCGCGGCTACCTCCAGCAACAGGTAAAGGTCAGATGGCTGGCCGTCCGCGCCGGGCGGGCCGCCGCCGGCGACGCGCACCTTCGTCCCGCTGCGGGCGCCGGCCGGGATTGTGACCTCGAGGCGGCGCTGATCCGTCTGGATCTGGCGGGTGGTACCGGCATAGGCCTCGCGCAGACTGATCGTCACTGCCTGTTGGTATGCAGGTGCCGGACGCTGGCGAGCACGCGGCGCCGCGCCGACGTCCATCCCAGCGAAGATGGTGCGGAAGAAATCCGAGAACGTGCCCTCGCCGAAGAGGTCATCCAGGTTGCCGTATTGCACCGACGGCCGGCCCGATCCGGGCTGCCGGCTGGCCGCCCTCATTCCGGGGGTGGACCACTGCGACCAGTCGAATCCGCCCGGCGCGCCGCGCCGCTGCCAGCCCGAGTACGAATCGCCCAGTTGATCGTAGCGGGTGCGTTTTTGCGCATCACTCAGCACTTCGTAGGCTTCGTTGATCTCTTTGAAGTGCTCTTCGGCCTTTTTATCTCCCGGGTTGCGATCGGGATGGTATTGCTTGGCAAGATTGCGATAAGCACGCTTGAGGTCAGCGCTCGTGGCGCTGCGTTCCACACCCAGAATTTTGTAATAATCCTTGTATTCCATCGCTTTACCTTCTATTTACTATTCTATGCCGAGCGGACTACAAGTGTCAAGCGCGGCGGGTACGGTCTAATACAACTCTAACCTGGGCGCATTTCCGCGTTTTTTGTATTACTGCTCGACATTTGCGCGATCCGCCCAAATCTTTGGTTGCGGCTGCCGATTAGGCCCCCTGCGGGGGGAGGCTGCGCGATGGAATACTTTATAGTATTACCGCTCAACATTTGCGCGATCCGCGCAATTCGTAGGTCGGATTGGCAATCCGACCATAGGTAT
>CAZTZE010000008.1:0-101635 GCA_964618215.1 uncultured Chloroflexus sp. | reverse complement strand
TTTACGTTGATACCTATGGTCGGATTGCCAATCCGACTTACTTCGGTTGCGGCTGAAGGCCGCGCTATGAAAGGAGCGAAGCATGTCCAAAACCATTGATGATCTAAAAGCCGCTTTTGCGGGCGAATCGCAGGCCAACCGCAAGTACCTGGCCTTTGCCAGGAAAGCTAAAGAAGAAGGCTTTCCTCAAATTGCCAAACTATTCCGCGCGGTGGCCGCGGCAGAGACAGTTCATGCCCACAACCACCTGAAGGCCATGGACGGCGTCAAGTCCACGGCGGAGAACTTGCAAGCGGCCATCGCCGGTGAGAATTACGAAGTGGTGTCCATGTACCCGCCCATGCTGGCCACTGCTGAGGCTGAAGGTGACAAACGAGCCACCCGGTCGTTTCGCTGGGCGTTGGAAGTTGAAAAGATCCACGAGGCGCTCTACCGCAAAGTGGCAGAAACCCTGGGCATGGGCAAGGATGCTCCAGAAGTGGAATACTACGTCTGCCCGATCTGCGGTTATACCCATGAAGGGCGGATGGAAGGGAACTGTCCGGTGTGCAACCTGCCAGGCGAAAAGTTCGAGCGGATCGAGTAGCCGATTTACATGTTACCTCATTGTTCGACTAGCGCGCTCAACTGGAAACTGGCGGGCTGCCAGCCTGGACAGTTTCCATAGCCTCATGTAAAATAACGCCCCGTGTAATTGGAATGATAATTTGGAGGAAGGTAATTTGGCAAACATTAAATCTCAAATCAAACGTAACCGTCAGAATGAAAAACGGCGCATAAAAAACCGCGTCTACCGCGGCGCGGCTCGCACTGCGATCAAGAAAGCCCGTACAACCTATGAAACCGGCAATGCCGAGTTATCTAAAGCCGCTGTGCTGGTAGCGGTCAGCATGTTGGATAAGGCCGCTCAAAAGGGTGTCATTCATAAGAATAATGCGGCGCGACGCAAGTCCCGCCTGATGAAGCGCCTGGTGGCGCTGGGGCCAACAATGGCTCAAGAAGCAGCCCCAGCGGTGGAAGCTGAACCGGTCAACCCCCATACTGCGGGGGCAAGGAAACCGGCGAGAAAGACGACCAGAAAGACAGCCGAGGCATAGTCCTTCGCTTAATCATTGCTTTGGAAGCGGGAGTGAGTAAGCTCCCGCTTTTGCGCGTATCTGAACTTTACCCCATGTTATAATCCCCGCCTGCAACTCCCCACAGCTCCCCCGAATTATGGTAGCCTACTGGCTACCATAATCGAGAAATTACCCAGCATGTTCCAACGCTGTCAGGAGAAAGATGTTTGATAAAGAGCGGCAAGCCGTCGAAGCAAAAATCCGCACTTATTGTGCGCAAAACGAGATCCCACTTAGCGAGCTAAAATGGGTTCCAATCCCATTCAGCGGGGAGTGGGGTTTCTCGACCTCTTTTTTCCAGACGGCGGCCAATGAGGCGCGGACAGGGAAAAATGTCGCGGTGCCGCAGCGCGCCCAAGAGATCGCCGAGCAGGCCAGGGGCGCTGTTCTGAGCGCAGTGAAGGATCCGCTCAGTGGCGCGCCCGGCATCCGCCGCGTGGAGGCCGTCAAGGGTTACCTCAATCTTTACTTTGAAACAGCCGAATATGCCCGCCGCGTGACGGATACGGTGCTGGAAGACGGCCACCGCTTCGGGACCGGACCAGCCAAGGGCGAGCGCGTCATGGTCGAGTACGCCCAACCGAACACGCACCACTCGTTCCACATCGGCCACGCCCGCAACGCCATCCTGGGCGAGACGCTGGCGCGCATCGTGCAGTTTGCCGGTTTCGATACCATCCGGGCTTCGTACCCTGGCGACATGGGATTGGGCGTTATCACCGTTCTGTGGGCCTACGACAAGTTTTACAAAGACCAGGAGCCGCAGGGCATCCACGAACGCGGGCAGTGGCTGGCTAAGATTTACGTCGAAGCGATCAAACTGCTGGAGGCGAAAGAGAACGAGACGCCTGAGGAGAAAGTACAGCGCGAAGCCCGCGAGGCTGAGAGACGTGAAATATATCGAAAATGGGATGCGGGAGATCCCGAGGTGCGGAATTTGTGGCTTGAAACCCGCGAGTGGAGTTTGGAAGAACTGCGCGATATCTTGCGCATCCTCGACATCAACATTGATGTCTGGTTCTTCGAGAGCGATGTGGACGGGCCATCCAAGGCGATTGTGGAAGAGCTTATTTCGCGCGGTATCGCCGACGATGAGCGCCCGCAGGGCGGGGCGGTGATCGTCAAGATTGACGAAAAACTGGGCCTGACGAAGGAAAAGTATCGCACCAATGTCCTGCTACGCTCGGACGGGACAACCCTATACCTGACTAAAGATCTGGCGCTTGCCAGGGTCAAGTTTGAGCAATATCACGTGGATCGTTCAATTTATGTCGTTGACGTGCGCCAGAGCATGCACTTGCAGCAAGCCTTCGCAATTCTGAAATTGTGGGGCTTCAAGCAGGCGGAGAAGTGTTTTCACCTCGGCTACGGATTTGTCAGCCTGCCGGAGGGAGCGATGTCAGCGCGGCGCGGGCGGGTGGTGCTGTTCAAAGACGTGGCCGAGGAGGCCGAACAGCGCGCTCTGGCAGCCATGGGTGAACGTACGCCGGAGATGCCCGAGTCTGAGCGGCGGATTATTGCGCAGCAGATCGGTCTTGGCGCGCTGAAATACGCCCTGCTTTCGGTGGATAATAACAAGGACATCGTCTTCAACATTGACGAGGCGCTCAACTTCGAAGGTCACACCGGTCCGTATATTCAGAACGCCTATGTGCGGGCGGCGAGCATCCTGCGCAAGTCCAACGTCGAACGTCAAAAGTCGGGCGCGTTTGACCCTTCGACAAGCTCAGGGCAGGCTCTTCGACCCGTGCCGTTCGACTATGAGCTGACAACTCACGAAGTGCAATTGATTGATTTGATTTCACGTTTTCCAGCGGCGGTCGAGCAAGCGGCCAACGAGTATCGTCCGCTGGTCATCGCCAATTACGCCTTCGATCTGGCGAATGAGTTCCATAGTTTTTATCACGCGGTCCCCGTGCTACAGGCCGGCTCCGAAGACGTGAAGAATGCCCGCCTGCGGCTGGTGGCCGCGGCCAAGCAGACTCTCGCGAATGCCTTGTGGCTTTTAGGCATCACAGCCCCGGATGTGATGTGACGGGATAGAGAGCAGACAAAGAGAGAATAGAGAATAGTTCTTGCCTCGCACTACTATTCTCTGTTCTCTACTCTCTGTTCACTAATCCCGAATTCTACTAATCAAGGAGAACCTATGCCAATCCGTACCCTCATCATGGGCGCCGCCGGGCGCGACTTCCACAACTTCAACGTTTTCTTCCGCGATAACGCGGATTACGAAGTGGTGGCGTTCACCGCGACGCAGATCCCGGATATCGCCGGCCGCACCTATCCCGCGCAACTGGCCGGCAAACTCTACCCGAAAGGCATCCCGATTTTTATCGAGGACGAACTGCCCAGGCTGATCAAAGAACTGAAAGTTGATCAAGTCATCTTTGCCTACTCGGACGTGCCGCATGAATACGTCATGCACAGGGCTTCGATGGTGCTGGCCGCCGGGGCCGATTTCCGCCTGATGGGGTTGAAGTCCACCCAGATCAAGTCCAGCAAGCCGGTCGTCTCGGTCTGCGCCGTTCGCACCGGATCCGGCAAAAGTCAGACGACCCGCCGCGTCTCTCTTATCCTGCGCGAGATGGGCTACAAGGTCGCGGCCATCCGTCACCCGATGCCTTACGGCGATTTGGTCAAACAGGAAGTCCAGCGCTACGCCACCTACGCCGACCTCGACAAGCACGAGTGCACCATCGAGGAGCGCGAGGAATACGAACCGCACATTGACAACGGCGTCATCGTCTATGCGGGCGTGGACTACGAGAAGATCCTGCGCGCCGCCGAGAAGGAAGTGGACATCGTTTTGTGGGACGGCGGCAACAACGACTTCTCGTTCTACGTCTCGGACCTGAAGATCGTCGTCGCCGACCCGCACCGCCCCGGGCACGAGAGCAGCTACCACCCCGGCGAAGTCAACTCCCGCGACGCGGATGTGATCGTGATCAACAAAGTGGACACGGCCAACGCCGATAACGTCATCAAAGTACGCGAGACCCTGCGCATGCTCAACCCGAAGGCGACGGTTATCGAAGCCGCCTCCCCGCTGTTCGTGGATGATCCCGCCTCCATCCAGGGCAAGCGCGTGCTGGTCATCGAAGACGGCCCGACGCTGACCCACGGCGAAATGGCCTACGGCGCGGGTTATGTCGCCGCCAAACGCTTCGGCGCGGCCGAGATCGTGGACCCACGCCCGTTCGCGGTCAATTCCATCAAAGCCACTTATGAGAAGTATCCCAAGACCGGGCCGATCCTGCCGGCGATGGGCTATGGCGAAGCGCAAACGCGAGACCTGGAAGCCACGATCAACGCCTCCGACGTGGACCTGGTCATCATCGGCACGCCGATTGACCTGACGCGGGTGATCAAGATCAACAAGCCCTCACAGCGCGTGCGCTATGAATTGCAAGAGATCGGCCAGCCGACGCTGGAGGATATTTTGAAGGGGAAGTTTGGGAAGAAGTAGTAGTTAGATAATCATTGGTCTGATAGTCGGATAGTCAGGGGTAGCGTTACAAAAAGGACTGGTTTGCGCCAGTCCTTTTTTATCTGCAAGGGTATCATTTCTTTTGCCTGTAGGTTGACTTTCTCTCGCGCACCATCCGGGCAATATCATCCACGCTGTACTGGTCCAGCCACTGGTGGCGGTCTTTGGAATAATCGCCCTGTCCCATTTCAAACTGCTGCATAAAGCGGATCATCCCCACTACGCCCAGTTCTCGGGAAAGCACTGTCATACCCGCTTCGCGGATTTGTTGAGGAGTCATTGCTTGTGTGTTCATCATGATTCGAGTATAGCACAATTCTCTGCCAGAGCGTGCGCTACGAATTGCAGGAAATCGGCCAGCCCACGCTGGAGGCTATTTTGAAGGGGAAGTTTGGGAAGAGGTAGTCGAATAGTTGGTTAGTTTGGTGGTTTGATAGTCAAAGAACCGGTTGGCGAGCATCTGCTCACCAGCCGGTTTTGTTCTATAATAGGGGTATCCTTTTATGGAGAAATTCACATGCCTGCGCCTGAAATCATCAAACAACTTGTGGAACGATTTGGTCAACATCGTGACGCGTATCTGGCGGGAAAGTATAACGAGACGCAGTTGCGGAACGAGTTCTTGAATCCGTTCTTCGAGGCGTTGGGCTGGGACGTGCTCAACAAACAAGGCAATGCCGAAGAATACAAGCACGTCATCCACGAGGATTCGCTGGAAGTGGAAGGAGTGAAGAAGGCGCCCGATTACGCCTTCAAGGTGGGACGCGAGCGCAAGTTTTTTGTGGAGGCGAAGAAGCCTTCGGTCAACATAGAGACCAATCCAGAGTTTGCATTTCAACTGCGCCGTTATGTGTGGTCGGCGAAATTGCCGCTTGGGATCCTGACGGACTTCGAAGAGTTCGCGGTGTATGAATGTCGAAGCAAGCCCACGCCTGCGGACAAAGTGCGGACGGGGCGCGTGCTGTTGCTGGGCTACAAGGATTACGTCGAGAAGTGGGATGAGATCGCGTCCATTTTTTCACATGACGCGGTAATGCAGGGCAAGTTCGATGCGTTCGCCAACAGCGCCGCGAAGAAGAAAGGCACCACCGAAGTGGACGATGCCTTCCTCGCCGAGATAGAGGGCTGGCGCGAGGCGCTGGCGAAAAACTTGGCGCTGCGAAACAGGCCGAGGGTCGAGAATGAACGGGATTTGAATTTCGCCGTCCAGATGATCATTGACCGAATCGTCTTCCTGCGGATTTGCGAGGATCGCGGCTTTGAATCCGAAAATCAATTGCAGGATATATCCAAGCGCGAAAATATTTATGGTGAACTAAAGAAGTTGTTCGAGCACGCGGATAAACGTTACAACTCTGGCTTGTTCCACTTCAAGGTTGAAAAAGGACGCGGGCACGCGGATACGTTCACACCACATTTGGATGTGGACGATAAGGTCTTGAAGGACATCCTCAAGGATTTATATTATCCCGCGCCGTACGTGTTCTCGGTAATCCCTGCGGATATTTTGGGGCAGATCTACGAGCAGTTTCTCGGCAAGGTGATCCGTCTCACGGCGGGACACCAGGCGAAGGTGGAGGAGAAGCCCGAAGTGCGCAAGGCGGGCGGGGTGTATTACACGCCGACGTTTATCGTGGATTACATCGTATCGAATACATTGGGCAAGTTATTGAATGGAGAGAAGGGAATAGAGAGTAGAGAGAAGAGAGCAGGGATTGGGATGACGCCGAAGGAAGCGGCGTTATTGAAAATCCTTGACCCCGCCTGCGGTTCGGGGACGTTCCTGCTCGGTGCATTTCAATACTTATTGGAGTGGTATTTGAAGTGGTACAGCGAGCATGACCCCGAGAAATGGGCGAAGGGAAAAGACGCAGTTATTTATCAATCCAAAGATGGCTGGAAACTTACCACCGCGAAGAAGAAAGAAATTTTGCTCAACAACATCTTCGGCGTAGACATTGACGCGCAGGCGGTGGAAGTGACGAAACTTTCCCTGCTCTTGAAGGTGATCGAAGACCCTGGGCAGTTGTCCATGCTGGATGAGCGCATCCTGCCTGATTTGGGAAAGAACATTCAATGCGGCAATTCGTTGATCGGGACGGATTACTGGGATGGTCAGTTGCTGGTGGATGAAGAAGAACGCGCCCGCGTCAATGCCTTTGATTGGAAAGCGGCTTTCCCCGAAGTGTTCGCGCAGGGTGGGTTCGATGCGGTGATTGGGAATCCGCCGTATGGCGCGTCCTTCACTCGTGAAGATGATTTATATTTCAGCAAGATTTACAAAACATTTAGCGCAACTAAAGACGTTTACACTTGCTTCATGGAAAAAGCCCTTTCTGTTTCAAAAGAAAAAGGGCGCATATCATTTATTGTTCCATCGGGCTGGACTGGAGGACCTCAATACACTACACTCCGTTTTCACTTGCTTAACTGCCAAATTGAAAACTTGGTATTGTTGCCTTTTGATATATTCAAGGACGCATATATTGACACACTAATCTTTGTAATCGAAAACTTGAAAGCAAGTGATAGGCATAGTGTAAAAACATACTCTTATGCCAAGCGGGAAAAAATAGAGACAATGGATATCAGAGATTACAAACTTGTTTCGCAAAAAGATTGGGGTAAAACTGATGGAAACAAATTTGTGCTTGATCCAGAGACTTTGGAAATTCTTGATCGTATAAAAAAGACTAGCGCAAGAACACTGAACGACGTGGTTATTATGCGTCGGGGTGTTTTATTTGATTTAGATTTATTGCATAACAAAAAGAATTCTGAAAAAGATTATCGCTATTTTGAAGGCGATGTTTACCGCTACCGAATTAATTTGAAAATTGAAAGATGGGTTGAGTTTGGGGAAAACCTAAAAGAAAGACCAAAAGAAACTATTTGGTTTGAAAGTGAGCGTGTCCTATTACGCCGTCTTGTTAATCGCCAGCAAAGATTAATGGCTTGTTTGACCGACCAAACCTTTATTACCAATAAAAATCTATATTCGATACTTCCGCAAGGGATAAACGGAAAAATACTGCTTGCAGTTTTGAACAGCAAACTATTGTCGTTTTTGTATATAAAGCAAGTAACACAAGCGGTAAAAGATGACTTTCCGCAAGTCACGATTAAAGACGTATTGTCTTTACCATTTCCCCAAGAAGATTTACTCAAAGAACGTCACGACAAAATGGTCTCGCTGGTGGAGCGGATGCTGGCGTTGCACAAGAGTCTCGCATCCATGCAGAATCCGCAGGAGGCAGATCGTCTCACACGCGAGGTCGAGTCAGTGGACAAGTCCATTGATGGATTGGTCTATGAGTTGTATGGGCTGAGCGAGGAAGAGATTAGGATTGTGGAGGGAGAATAGTCTATGAATGCACGTTACCGCATTGAGGAATGGTTTCACAGACTTGAGCAGTCTGATGCACGAATGAATCGCGAGGATGTCTGTTTTCTCATGGTGCAGGCTCGGCATTTGATCGAAACGGCTGACGCTCCTGAAAGATACTATGTAGCTGCGTTCTACGCCGACTGGATCGTTCATTCTACGCTTGACAGGTCAATTGTCTGTTTTGAGGTACTCCGGGATATTACCCGCGTTCTAGCAGAGAACTTCAATCCAACAAGGACTGACATTACGAGAGAGATATCCCGAATAATCGGCTTTCCACGGCTAAGATCTGAACTCATGAACCTCTTCCACGACAATGGATTGCCAATAATACTATTTGACTACCGCGAAAACTGGCGCGACTTTGTGATGTTTTTGCTTTGGTTCCTGAATGGTCAGCAAATTGGTTTTCCCAAGAATCCTAAGGGTCCAGCGAAGAAGATTCGAGATGAGATGCTCGCGCTTCAGAGACCACACAACATATCAGTGGAAGCCCTTGCCGTTGTGAATCACGAAGATGTTTATTACTGGCAACTACGAGTCTCTGGCAATAAGAAATTCACAATGATGGGACAAGTGGAGATCGCCGAAGCCGCAGATGCCTTTTCCACTCCGCCACAAACTGGCGGTGCCGTCGTCTGAATGCCGCATGGTGAAACTCGTCGAGCATACGCTGGCGTTGCACAAGTCGCTTGCTGTGGCGGGAGGTCGAGTCAGTGGACAAGTCCATTGAAGGGTTGATCTATGAGTTATATGGGTTGACGGAAGAGGAAGTCAAGATTGTGGAAGGAAGGTAAAATGAGCGATGAAATCATCCTATATACTTCGCCCGAAGGAAATAAAAGGGTTGCAGTCTATTATCAAGGCGAAACCGTCTGGCTGACACAAAAGCAGTTGGCAGATTTATTTGATGTGGAAGTCCCAACGATCAACTACCACCTCAAAGAGATATTCAAAAGCCGAGAATTGGAAGAAAATTCAGTTATTCGAAAAATTCGAATAACTGCCGAGGATGGTAAAGATTACCTGACAAATTGCTATAACCTGGACGCGATTATTTCTGTCGGCTATCGTGTCAATTCAGAGCAGGCTACCCGATTCCGCATTTGGGCAACGCAAACGCTCAGGGAATTTATCATCAAAGGGTTTGTGTTAAACGATGAACTCCTCAAACAAGGCACGCGATTTGGCGTGGATTATTTCGACGAATTGCTGGAACGTATTCGAGAAATACGCGCCAGCGAACGCCGTTTCTACCAAAAGATCACCGACATTTACCAGCAGTGCAGTATTGATTACAATAAAGACGCCGAAATCACGCTGTTGTTTTTCAAGACCGTGCAGAACAAACTGCACTGGGCAATTACAGGCAAAACTGCCTCTGAAATTATAGCGGAACGCGCCAATGCAAAAAAACCGCACATGGGTTTGGCTACATGGAAAAACGCGCCCAAAGGCAAAATTCTCAAATCCGATGTTTCGATTGCAAAGAATTATTTGGAAGAAAACGAGATCAAAGGATTGGAACGAATTGTCAGCATGTATTTGGATTACGCCGAAAACCAGGCCGCGCGTCAAATCCCCATGAAGATGACGGAATGGGTCAAGAAACTGGATGCTTTTTTGCAATTCAACGAATACGATATCCTGGACAACGCAGGCAGGGTCAGCCATGAAATTGCCAAAACATTGGCGGAGCAGGAATATGAAAAATTCCGCGTGAAGCAAGATCGGTCATTTGAGAGCGATTTCGATAGGGAAGTAAAGAAACTCCAGCACAGGAAGCGGTGATAAAACCTGACATGTCTCCGCGAAGCCATTCCCAACCCGCGCCGCTGTCCACGCATGAGTTGCGATTGACTCGCGCCACGATGAGACATGTCAGGTCTCAATCTCGATAAAGAAGAAAAGAGAGAGTATGTTCATAGACCAGGCAGAAATTCTCGTACAGTCCGGCAAGGGTGGGGATGGCATGGTGCATTTCCACCGCGAGAAATACGTGCCGCGCGGCGGGCCGGATGGCGGCGACGGCGGCAGGGGAGGGGATATCATCCTCGAAGTCCGCCCCACGCTCAACACGCTGGCGGCTTTCCGTCACACCATCCGCTACGTTGCCGAAGACGGCAAAGGCGGCGGCACCAACAACAAGTTCGGCAAGTCCGCCGAAAATCTGGTGGTCCCGGTCCCGCCCGGCACGGTGATCTACGCTGCGTTCACAGGCGATTTGCTCGGCGACCTGACCACCCCCGGCCAGCGGCTGACGGTCTGCAAGGGCGGGCGCGGTGGGCGCGGCAACCCCCACTTCAAGAGTTCGACCAACCAGGCCCCGCGCACGGCGGAGAAGGGCGAGCCGGGCGAAGAAAAGCGTCTGCGCCTGGAACTCAAACTCATCGCCGACATCGGCATTGTCGGCGTGCCCAACGCGGGCAAGTCCACGCTGCTTTCGGTTTTGACCAACGCCAAACCGAAGATCGCGCCCTATCCATTTACCACGCTGGAACCTAACCTGGGCGTGGCAAACGTGGACGAGGAGACGACTGTCGTCCTGGCCGACATCCCCGGCCTGATCGAGGGCGCATCCCAGGGCGCCGGGCTGGGACACGACTTCCTGCGCCACGTCCAGCGGACGCGTGTCCTGATCCACCTTTTGGATGGCCTCTCCGCTGATCCGCTGGCGGATTTCTCGCAGATCAACAGCGAGCTGGCGCTGTTCGACCCCAACCTGGCCCAAAAGCCGCAGATCGTCGCGCTGAATAAAATTGACCAGCCCGAGGTGCAGGAACGCTGGAAAGAGTTGAAGGCGAAATTCAAAAAACAAAAGGTGGATGTGGCGCTCATCTCCGCCCTGGCGCGGACGGGAGTCCGCGAGTTGCTGCTGGAAGCGGCGGCTGCATTAGCCAAAACCCCGCCGCTGGAGGAGACCGCGCCGCCCCTGCCGGTCTACCGCCCGGCAGAAGACAGCCGCCAGTTCACGATCAAGCGCGAGGGCGCGCACGAATGGCGTCTCTCCGGGGCAGGCATCGAGCGCGCCGCAGCCATGACTCCCTGGGAACACGACGGCTCGGTGCGCCGCTTCCAGAAACTGATGGAGCATCTCGGCGTGGACGAGTCCCTGCGCAAGGCGGGCCTCAGGGAGGGGGATACGGTGTATATCGGCGAGTATGAGTTGGAGTGGCAGGAATAGAGCAGTGATCAGTGAACAGTGAACAGTGATCAGTGATCAGTGATTAGTGATCAGTGATCAGTAATCAGTTTTCAGTGATTGTTTCAAGAGGCCGTGCGCGCGGCTTTTTGATTTCTGGGCGCAAAAACGTGACCATTTATAGTATAATGTAGTCACAAAGGAGTCTCATATGAGTGTTGTTACCGTTGGCGTCCGTGACTTGAAAGCGCGCTTGAGCGAATATTTGCGGCAGGTGCGAGAAGGACAAGTTGTTGTCATCACCGACCATGGCAAGCCGGTAGGGCGTATCATCCCGGATCATACGAGCGCCGTTGAGCGCTCTAAGGAATTGGTAAAAGCCGGGCTTGTGGAATGGAACGGAAAAAAACTAAAACGCATCAAGCCCCCCGCTGTCAATCGTAGCGATAAACTTGTCTCCGACATTGTCGTCGAGATGCGTGAATGAACCTGTATCTGGACGCAAGCGCCCTGGTCAAGCGCTATGTTGAGGAGGCAGGCAGCAACGACGTACTTGATTGGATGGACGCCGCAGAAATAACTGGGATGACGCTGGTTACACGCGCTGAAGTTGCAGCGGCAATTATGCGTGCCTCACGGTTACGCGCCATATCCCCACAAGAGATACATCAATCGTTGGTTGAATTTCGTGGTGAGTGGTTTTCCTTCCAACGCTTGCCTGTCACCGAAGACTTGGTTGCCCGCGCCGACCGTCTGGCTTGCGAGTTTGGCCTGCGCGGCTACGACGCGGTGCATTTAGCGGCGGCGCTTACCTGGCAAGAGAATCTTGGCTTTTCCGTCACCCTGGCGACCTTCGATGGACAACTGGCCGGGGCTGGCAGGCAGTCGGGGCTGGCAGTTTTGCCGGAATAGCCCTTTTCCCCTAAATCAATCCTCCCGCAGGTTTTGCCTGCGGGAGGATATTCGTATGCCGCGCCCACGGTTTACTTGCGGTTTCTCAAAAAGGTCGGGATATCCAGATCCTCCGTTTTGAATGTCTGCGGCCAGAATTCGCCGTTGTTGGCCGGGCCATGATTCGCTTCCACGCTGACGGATTCCATCTGACGGCCGGCCGCGGGGCGGGCTTCCATGCGGGTCCCCGGGCGGGAGAGCGAAGCATTCGTTGTCGTGGTGATGCGGCGCGGCATGCCGGTGCGCTCGAAGCCGGTGGCGATGACCGTAATGCGGATTTCGTCAGTCATGTTCGGGTCAATGACTGCGCCGAAGATCATGTTCACGTCCGGGTGCGCCGTTTCACGGATGAGCGCGGCGGCCTGGTTGACCTCGAAGAGGGTCATCGTCGCACCGCCGGTCACGTTGAAGAGCACACCGCGCGCCCCGTCAATGGTGATATCGAGCAGTTTACTGAAAATGGCTTGTTCAGCGGCTACTTTGGCGCGATCCTCGCCGGAGGCTTTGCCGACCGCCATCAGCGCCGCGCCGCCCTCAGACATGATGGCGCGCACATCCGCGAAGTCCAGGTTGATCAGGCCGGGTACGGTGATCAGTTCCGAGATGCCCTGGATGCCCTGGCGCAGGACGTCATCAGCCAGTTTGAAGGAGTCCTGCAGGCTGGCGCGCTTGTCCACGATCTGGAGCAGGCGGTCGTTGGGGATGACGATGAGTGTGTCAGCATGTTCCTTGAGCTTGGCCATGCCAGCTTCCGCCGAAGCCATGCGCTTGCCGCCCTCAAAGGTGAATGGGCGGGTGACAATGCCCAGGGTCAGCGCGCCGCTTTCGCGGGCGATCTGCGCCACGATTGGCGCCGCGCCCGTCCCGGTGCCGCCGCCCAGTCCGGCCGTGACGAAGACCATGTCTGCGCCTTTCAGGACATTGTACAAGTCATCGGCCGATTCTTCGGCTGCCTTGCGCCCGACCTCAGGATCACCGCCTGCGCCCAGGCCGCGGGTTAATTTTTCGCCCAGGCGGACGCGCATTGGGGCCTTGGAAAGGAGCAGCGCCTGGCCGTCGGTATTGATGGCGATGAATTCCACGCCCTGGATACCCTCCTCGATCATCCGGTTGACGGCATTGCAGCCGCCGCCGCCTACGCCGATAACCTTGATGCGGGCGAATGTCTCAGCTTGATTATGTTTTACGTCCATGTTGTTTCTCCTGATTGAATACCGAAAATGATGTGGATGAGGATCTGTTTTTGGTTGCGGCTGCCGAGCAGGCCCCCTGCGGGGGGAGGCAGCGCTATGGGAGTAGCCGTTTGAACCATTCTCTTACAGGTTCCATATTCATACGACTCTCTCCTTTCGGGCGGTAGCGCGAGCGATCGCGCCGTGAAGGCATCTCCTCATCCTGCATCGCGGCTGCCCATTGCAGCAGACCGACGCTGGTGGAATATGCCGGTGATGATAGCTTATCCACCAAGCCGACCAATTTGTCTGGCTTGGCGGTGCGTACGGGAAGCCCCAGCACCTGGCTGGCCAGTTGCCGGATGCCGGGCAGGTCGCTCGACCCACCTGTCAGCACCATGCCGGCCGGGAGCAGACCGTCGTAGCCGGAGCGTTTGATCTCCTGCAAAGCCATTAGGAAGATCTCTTCCACCCGCGCCTCGATGATGTGCGCCAGCTCCCGGCGATTGACCTGCACCGGCTGTTCTTCTCCGAAGGGGTGGACAGTGAAATGTTCTTCGCTGCCAACCCCCGATTTCAGAGCGTAACCGTATTGTTTTTTGATATCCTCGGCCTGCGGGGTGGGCATGCGCAAGCCATGCGCGATGTCCGCGGTAATATGGTTGCCACCGACGGCCAGCACCATGGTGTGCCAGATATTGTCGTCCACGTACATGGCCAGGTCGGTGGTTCCGCCGCCGATGTCACAGACCACCACGCCCATCTGGCGCTCGGTATCGGTCAGCACCACGTCGCCGGAGGCCAGCGGATTGAGCACGAACTGCAACACTTCCACGTTTGCCGCGCCGACGCACTGGCGCAGGTTCTCGACTGTGGCCGCCGCGGCGGTGATGATGTGCGCCTCCACTTCCAGCCGGAAACCGTGCATCCCGATCGGCTGCTGGATTCCGTCTTGACCATCCACCACGAAGCCGCGCTGAATGATATGGATGATCTCACGGTTGTGCGGGATGGCCACAGCCCGGGCGGAATCCAGGGCGCGCGCCACGTCGTATTCGTCAATCACCTCACCCGCAACGCCCACCACGCCACGGCTGTTGATCGAGGAGACGTGCGCCCCGGCCAGGCTGACCAGCGCGGCGTTGATCTCCACACCGGATGTTTGTTCGGCCTTCTTCACCGAACGGGTTATCGCCTGCGCGGCAGTCGCCAGGTCTACGATCACACCCTTGCGAATGCCTTCCGAAGGCTCGATGCCCACACCCAGGATGCGGATGGCTTCTTCTTCCACCCGCCCGACCAGGGTGCAGACTTTTGTGGTGCCTACGTCAATCCCGACAACAATTTCGTCCATAGTTTCACTGCTTCATCGAAAGAATGGGGCATCCAGATATTCCATACTGATCAGCGCAGGCTGGATACCCTGGTTGGTGAGTCTATCTACAATAGCCTGATATACATTTAGTTTCAACGGAATGTCATCCGAGTTCTGTCCGAAGTAAACCTGCCAGCCGCGCATATCCTGCCAGCCCAGGCCGAATTGCGTGTCATAAAGCAAGGATGCTCCACCGGGTACGTATGGATACAGGACGGTTATCACCTGGACCATGGCCGGATCTAGAAAAGGAGGCTTCTGGCTGAAGTCCTGCGCCGGGCCAGCCCCCGCATTTTGGGGGTCAACCTGGACTGGAGGCGGGCTGCCCCCCGTTGGGGGGTCGCCGTTTGCGACGACGCTGATCAAGTTCCCGGCCTGGCCGCGCGGCGAAAAGGCCATGCCCTGGGCGTCAATCCAGGCCATCTTCCCGTCCTGGTACCAGGCGATGAGCGGCGTGCGCTCGATCACGTTGACGATGATCCGGTTTGGGAAAGCGACATGCACATCCACGCTGGATAGATCCGGGTAGTCGGACAACAGGTTTTCCGTCATCTTTGCCGGGATGGCCACGAAGATGGGCTGCCCGATGACCCGCAGGGCGGCATTGATCTCGGTCTCGCCCAGGCGCTGGTTGCCGCTGATCTCGGCTCCGCTCACCTTGAAAGTCGCAGAAGTCCACACGCTGTAAAGGATGAAGATCAGCGCCGCGCATAGCAGGCCGGAGAGCCAGCGCGTGCCGAATTGCGGAATGGCGATACCCGGCGTGCGTACATCCGTTCTGCCCATGCTGAAGGCAATGTCGTAACGCTGGCGGCGGGATTTCTTTGCTGAAAGCACTTTCAGTGCGGCCGGCCGCGTGGCTTTGCCTTGAGGCGCGCGGGTTTGTTTTACCGGACGAGGCGGTACGGGCAGGTAGACGGTCTCCGGGCGATAGACGGTCTTCCGGGTCTGCGTCAGACGCTGCTGGGTCTGTTGCGTCCGGCGCTGGCGGACGAGTTCTGAGCGCGGGGCGTTCTGTTTCTCGCGGGTCATGTGGTTCTCCGGAAGCGACGCTCGGTGCGGTCGCGTTCGGCTTTGCGCTCGAGCGCCAGTTCGATCAAGCGATCAACCAGTTTGGTGTAGGGCAACCCGCTGGCTTCCCAAAGCTTGGGATACATGCTGATGCTGGTAAAGCCGGGCAGGGTATTGATCTCGTTCAAGTAAACCTCGCCGGTCCCATTTTCGAGGAAGAAATCCACGCGCGCCATACCTGCGCAATCTATGGCTGTGAAGGCTTTCACGGCCAGGCTGCGGATTTTCTCGGCGGTCTCGGCCGGCAGGCTGGCCGGGATGAGCAGCGCGGAGGTGCCGTCTATATACTTGGACTCATAAGAATAGAACTCGCGACTGGGCTGCACCTCGCCCGCGACGGAGGCCTGTGGGTCGTCGTTGCCCAGCACGCTGACCTCGATCTCGCGTCCATTCACGCCGCG
Source organism: uncultured Chloroflexus sp. (assembly GCA_964618215.1). GTDB lineage: Bacteria > Chloroflexota > Anaerolineae > Anaerolineales > Villigracilaceae > CG2-30-58-95. The sequence goes on along the minus strand of CAZTZE010000008.1, from coordinate 85,527 downwards.
CTCGACCAGCACGCGCCGGTCGTAAGCGGCGGCTTCGAGCAGGCCCTCGGCCAGGTCGGCGCGGCTGTTGCATTTGGTGATCCCGACCGATGATCCGAGATTGGCTGGCTTGACGAACAACGGGTAGGCTGCCACGGCCTCTGCCTTGCGGATGGCGTTTTGGATGTCTTTCTCGATCTCGCTGCGCAGGAGGATGATCGCTTCGACCACCGGGATGCCGTTGGCGCGCATCACATCTTTGAAGACGCCTTTGTCCATGCCGACCGAGGAACCGGTCACGCCCGCGCTAACGTAAGCCAGGTCGGCCATCTCCAGCAGGCCTTGCAGCGTGCCGTCCTCGCCGAAAGTTCCGTGCAGGACGGGGAAGACGACATCAATATCGGTGATGTGTTCCAGGACTGTGCCGTGATCCGTAAAACGTAAAGCGTACAGGCCGGGCTTGGAGGGGTCGGGCAGGAGGGTGCAGGGCGTCAGACTGGTGGTTTCGCCTTTTTCCAGCAAGTCACGGGTTTTCGCGCCGGTCAGCCATGCGCCCTCGTGCGTGATGCCGACTTGAATGACCTCATATTTCTGCGGGTCGAGCACGGCCAAAATCGAGCGCGCCGAAGCCAGCGAAATTTCATGCTCGCCGGAGCGTCCGCCGAATAACACGGCAATCTTCAGTTTACGGGTGGCGTCAGTCGTCTTCATCGTGACTACTCTCTACTCTCTAATCTCGAATCTCTACTTACCATTCACCAACCAACTCAATCTCCAATTCAAGCCGGACACCAAACTTTTCCTCAACCGTCTTCCCGGCTAGATCAATCAGCGCTTTTACATCTTTCGCGCTCGTCTGCCCATGATTGATAAAGAAATTGGCATGGATGGGGCTGATCTCAGCATTGCCGATCCGTTTTCCCTTCAGACCGGCTGCCTCGATCAAGCGGCCGGCGAAATCACCCGGCGGGTTTTTGAACATCGAACCCATGCTCGCGCCCGGCGGTTGCGTGCTGCGTCGGCGTGCGGAAAGCTGCGCCATCTTGTCCTGGATCGGGCGCGGTTCACCTTTTTCCAATTCCAACGTGGCTGCCAGGATGATTACCGGCTGGCGTTCACGCTTCAGCAGGCTGCTCCGGTAGCTGTAAGCCATTTTCTCAACCGGCCAGAGCTGGCGTCCGCGCTGGCGGTGCAGGAGTTCGGCTGAGATCAGGTTCCCGGCGATATCGCCGTCGAATGCCCCGGCGTTACTGTAGACCGCCCCGCCGAGGCTGCCAGGGACAGTAGCCGCCCATTCCATGCCGCTCAATCCCAGGCGCGCAGCCCGTTGGGCGATGTCGTTGAGCGTGGCGCCGGATTCAGCCCGCACGCTGGGCCGCTCGGCTTGTGTGTCGAAGCGCACCAGCCGCGCCCGGTTGATTAGCACAACCCCGCGCAGACCCTTATCGCCGACCAGCAGGTTCGAGCCGCCGCCCAGGATGATGAAAGGCAGCTCCATCTCCCAAAGCCGGCCGGCCGCGTTGGCCAACTCATCCGCCGAGCGGACGAAGATCAGCGCGTCCGCTGGTCCGCCGATGCGCGCCGAGGTGTAGCCGGTCAGCGGAGCGTTCTCTTGCAGGCGGTCGCCGAATAGTTCGCGCAGGGTGGAGATGGTCGCAGGTTGCATGTTATTCGCAGTTTTCAAAATATTCGATCAGACGCAGAACGATCCTGATCATTTCCTGTTTGGATTTTTGCGGTTTTTGAGCCGGCCTTTGCCATCTCTTTTCTGTTCTGGGGGATGGTGTCTCATCCGCTGCGGTCTTTAGTGTTAGCTGGGTGATTACTCGGGCTTCGTAGACACGTCCTTTTTCAGGCATGGCGGACCTCGCGTTTCTGCAAAGAAGCCAGCACCTGAGTGCTGACCAGGTCGGCGTCCCCGGCGGAGAGCACCAGCAAAACGTCGCCGGAGCGGAGATGAGAGAGGAGATAATTGCTGATGACTGGCAAATTCGGAATGAACTGTACCGAGGGATGGGACATGGCTTTCACCACCTGTGCGGCGGAAAAATCCTGCCTCTGCTCGCGGGCGGCATATACTTCGCTGACGATGACCTGGTCGGCGTCGCTGAAGGCGCGGGAGAATTCGGCGAACAGGGTTTGGGTGCGCGAGTAGGTGTGTGGCTGCCAGACTGCCCAGAGGCGACGCCCGGCATAGCGGGAACGTGCCGCCGCCAGCGTGGCGCGGATTTCAGTTGGATGATGGGCGTAATCATCAATGACGATGATCCCGTTCGCTTCGCCGCGCACTTCGAAGCGGCGCCCGGTACCCGTAAACTGGCCTAAAGCTTCGGCTGCCGCGTCCAGTGGCAGGCCGAGCAGGTGGACCACGCTCAATACAGCCAGTGCGTTGCGGACGTTGTGTTCGCCAGGAACCTGGAGATTTACAACTGACGTTTGACGTTGGACGATTGCCTCAAAGGAGAAACCGCCTCTTTCATTGGTGTGCAGGTTCTTTGCCACTACCCACTGATCACTGTTCACTGATAACTGATCACTGTTCACTGGTAATTGGTCACTGATGCCATACGCCACTGTTCTCTTGCCATCCTTCCTGGCTTCGGCGAGCAGAGCCTTTGCGCCAGCATCCTCGGCGCAGGCGACCAGAACGCCATCGGAGGGTAGAAGTTTAATAAATTCCATAAAGGCGGCCTGAAAGTCAGCCGGGGTGGGATAGCAATCGGGATGATCGTGTTCGACGTTGGTCACCACTGCGATGACCGGTTTGAGGCCCAAGAACATGCGGTCATACTCGTCGGCTTCGATGACAAAGATCTTACCGCTCCCGGCCCGCGCGTTGACGCCCAGATTGTTGAGCACACCGCCGACGATGAAGGAGGGTTGCTGACCGAGAGTAGTGAGCGCCCAGGCCAGCATGGCAGTGGTGGTGGTCTTGCCGTGTGTGCCGGCCACGGCGATGCCGGTCTTGCCGGTCATTAGGTCGCCGAGAAAATCGGACCTCTTTAGCACCGGGATGCCGGCCGCCTGCGCGGCGAGCACCTCCGGGTTGTCGTCTGAGATGGCCGAGGAGCGCACTACCAGGTCGGCGCCAGCGATGTTCTCCGGGCGATGTCCAATGCTGATGGTCACGCCAGCCAGCCGGAGGTCCGTAACGAACGGCGTCTCGGCGCGGTCAGATCCGCTCAGCGTGTATCCCATTTCCTTCAGGAGACGCGCGATGGCGGATAGTCCGCTTCCACCGATGCCGATCAAGTGAATGTGCCTGCACTGAGCAAAGCGAATGTGTTTCATTGCTAAATAAAGACCACGATGACGAAGACGAATGCCAGCACGACGGCGAAGTAAATGGCTGGGACGCCCAGCAAGCGGGGTGGCAAGATTTCGAGCAGATCCAGCGCGGCCTGCCCCATGGGCGTTCCAGCCACAGGGGGGGTGATGATTCCGAACGGGAATTTTGCTTCAGACATGTAGAACAGCAGCGTACCGAAGATAAGATAGCCATTTATCGCGCCCAGGAATATGCCCAGCAGGATATCCTGCAACTTTTCGCTCTTCATTTTGGGAGCGAAGCGCTGGATATGTGGCGTTTGGTAGCCGAAAACGACCAATACGACCAGCAAAGCGCTGCGCAACCAGAAAAGAGCGCTGCTATCACCCGGCATGGCATCCCGCACGAAGGGTACATAGCGTTCGATGAGCGTGGTGAAGGTCAGCGCCAGGATGACGCTGAAGACGACGAGCAATTCCTTGGCCCAGCCGCGCATCGCACCGATTAAACCAAACAGGGCGACGTACATGTAGAAGACGATGGTTAGATTGATCACGATCTCATCTCCTCCTCCCGGCCAGGTCGGACAGTTGGTGAGCAATGTCAGCGGCAGCTTGCGGGCGGGATAAACGTCTCATCGCGGCGCGCATGGAGCCCAGTTTTTCGGGGTTATTGAGCAAATCGTTCACTGTGGCGAAAAGGTTCTCGGATAATGGTCGCCGATTGCGCGACCATGATTGCGTCTCTTCGATCATGACTGCCGCGCCGCGCCCGGCCAGGTATTCGGCATTGACCTTTTGGTAACGCCATGCGTGTGGATAAGGCACCAGGATGGCTGGCAGTCCAAAAAGCGGGAATTCACCCAAGGTGGAAGCCCCGGCACGCGCGACGACAAGATCGGCGGCTGCCAGTGCCGCCCCCATCTCCTCGTGCAGGTAGGGGAAGGCATGGTAGCGGGCGGCTTGTCTTTTGGAAAGGTGCTTGCGCGTCGCCTCGACATTCGGCCAGTCCAACTCACCGCTGAGGTGGACAACTTGCGCCAGCTCCAGGAGGGCCGGCAGGTTTTCGAGCAGGGCATTGTTGAGCGAGCGTGCGCCCTTGCTCCCGCCGAAGACCAATAGAACCGGATGGTCATGCTCGAGGCCCAAATTCTGCCGCGCCTGTTCTTTTGTCCAGCCGAGAAGGTCAGCCCGGGTCGGATAACCGGTGACAACGGTCTCCGCCCGGCGGGAGAAATATTTTCGGGAGGCCTCCGCGCTGAGGGCGATGCAATCCGCGAAATGGGCGAGGGCTTTTAGCGCCAGTCCCGGCTCGATATCCGGCACGAAGAGCAAGGTCGGGATGTGGCGAGCGGCCAACGCCATTGGGACGGCGACGTAACCGCCGGTGAAAAAGAGCGCGTCTGGTTTGAACTGGCGCAGGATGCGGCGCGCCGCAAAATAGCCGCGCAGCAAGCGCCAGAGATTGCGGGGCAGTTGTTTGAGGCCGACGCCATGCACGCCAGCCGCCGGAATGGCCTCGAAAGGGATGCCGGCGCGCTGAACCAGCGCGGCCTCCATGCCACCTTCTCCGCCCACCCACAACGTTTCAACGTTTGAACGTTCGAACGTGAGAACGTTATGAACGGCGAGAGCGGGATACACTCCGCCGCCGGTCCCGCCGGCGCAGATCAGCAGACGCACCGTATGACCTCCATTCTTCGGCGACCGGTCCATCTTTATTGGTCTGCCGAGAGATGTTCAACAAAATCCCAATGGCAATAAGTGACATGACCAGGTTCGAGCCACCCAGGCTGATAAATGGCAGGACATTGCCAGCCGCAGGCAACAAGCCGGCCATGCCGCTCATGTGGATAAAAGCTTCGATGACGATCCAGAATGTCAGGCCGGCCGCCAACAGCGAACCAAGCGAATCCGGCGCTTTGGCCGCGATCTTCAGCCCGCGCCACAGCATCAAACCATATAGACCAACCGTAATGATCGCGCCGAATAAGCCGAGTTCCTCGACGATCACCGCAAAAATGCTATCGGTTGTCGCGAAGGGTAGACCCGTGACTGCGATATTGGAGTTCCCCAGCCCGATCCCGAACAGGCCTCCCCGGATGATGCCTTCCAGCGCGCGCAGCACCTGGTAGTCGGATTGCAGCGGATCCTTGAGACCGGCCAGGTATGGCCCCATCCGGCTTTGGCCGGTTGCACTGAATTTCACGACCACGAAACCGACCAGCAGGGCCACGATCATAAAAATGACGATCTGGCGGATATCGCCGCCGGCCAAAAAGAAGAGCAACCCACCCAGGAGGAAGACCGTGCCAGCCGCGCTTATGTCTGGTTGGCGGAAGATCAAACCTCCCATGATGCCCAGGATGACCGCGAGTGGGATAAGCCCCAATTGAATATCGTGGAGGTAATCCCGCTTGTGATATAGCCAGACAGAGAGATAGACGATCGTGGCCAGTTTGGCTAGTTCTGCGGGTTGTACCGAGGCGCCGAAAAGTCCGCGCACGGATCCCAAAACGACCGCGCCTTTGAGCAATACGGCTAATAGCAGGAGTATGGATACGATCAACACCGGCAATGCGTATTTATTCCACAGGTGATAATCCATGCGGGCGATGAAGAATGCGAGGCCTGAGCCAAGGATCATGATCAGCGTTTGTTTGAGGATGATGTAGGTCGGTGTATTTTTGAATTCAGTCGTAAATTCAGCAGTGGCCGAGTATTGTGAGGTGCTGGCTGAATACAACATCAGCAAGCCGAAAATTGCCAGGGCGACAGCGATGACCAGAAACGGCAAATCTACGTTCGCCGGTTTAGCGCGGCGAAATGAGGCTGAAGCGCCTTTAGCGGGTTGCTTCACGAAAGTTCCGATACCCATTTGCGAAAAACCTCCCCGCGCTCTTCAAAATCGCGGAATTCGTCGAAACTGGTGCCGCCGGGTGAGAGCAGCACTACGTCACCCGCTGCGGCCACGCCAGCCGCAGCCTGAACCGCCTCTTCCAAACCTGCACAACGCGCCAGCGTGAACGGGCGTCCACCCGGGACGGTCATCCCCAAAGCGGCGTTGATCTTATCTGCCGCCTCACCGAACAAGACGAGGTGGTCGACGCGTTCGTGGAGCAGGGCGGCCAGCTCTTCCCAGGGCAGATTCTTGTCCCGCCCGCCGAGCAGGAGCACGATCGGCTCGTCGAAGGCGCGGATGGCAGCCAGGCTGCGCTCCGGGGCGGTGGCGATGGAGTCGTTGTACCAACGCGCTCCGTTCCATTCGCGCACCAGTTCCAGCCGGTGCGCCACGCCGTGAAAATCCTGGATGCCGGCTCGGATCGCTTCGACCGGTAATCCGGCCGCGCAGCCGAGTGCGCAGGCCGCCAGGACGTTCAGCCGGTTGTGGTCGCCGCGCAATTGGACGGACGACTCGGCCAGTAAGGCGGTCTCCTCATCTTGCGTGCGCAGGTAGATCACGCCCTGGCGCAAAAATGTCCCTTGGCCGCCTTCTGGCATGGGGCTGAGACCAAAGGAATACAGGCGGCCGCGGACCTTGTGTCGCAGATCCCAGGCGCCGGGGTCGTCCCGCCCCAGGATGGCGATATCCTCAGCGCTCTGGAATTCGAGGATGCGCGCCTTGGCGGCGGTGTAGGCTTCCATCGTCGCATGCCGGTCGAGGTGGTTGGGAGTGATGTTGAGGATGGCGGCAATGTTGGGTGAGAGGGTCATCTGTTCCAATTGGAAGCTTGAAATTTCCAGGATGGCGAGATCGCCCGGCTGCATCTCGTCCACGTAGTTGAGCAACGGGTCGCCGATGTTGCCGCCAACGAAGGCCCGGGTCAAAGGTCGAAGGTCGGCAGGTCTGAGATCAGTCTCCTCGACTCTGGCCCTTGGACTTTGGACTTTAGACTTTAGACTTTCGACTACTTTTTGCGCCATTCTTCCCACCAACGCTGTCGTCGTTGTCTTCCCTGCCGAGCCGGTAATCCCAATTGTGGGGCAGGGGACGATTTCCATGAAGATCTGCGTGTCGTTGGTCAGTTGAATGCCGCGCTTCAGCGCTTCGGCCACAATGGGATTGGTGAGCGGCACGCCGCCGGAGAGGCAGACTACATCCGTCTCGTCGAGCAGTTCGAGCGGATGGCCGCCCAGCACCCAGCTTACGGGCAGGTTGGCAAGTGCAGACTGGGCGACGCGCATCTCTTCGCTGGGACGCTGGTCGTTCAGGGTCACGCGCGCGCCGTGACGCGCCAGGTAGCGCGCCGCTGCCTGCCCCTGGCGGCCACCGCCCACTATCAAAACGCGCTTCGCTGTCCAATTGTTTTTCATATTGTTCATACCAACGCCAGCCCGATGCCGAGCATCGCTCCGAGCAAACCGATCAACCAAAAACGTTGCACAATCTGCGTCTCGCTCCAGCCAAGCAATTCGAAGTGCAGATGCACAGGCGCCATCTTGAAAAAGCGCCGTCCGTGGGTCAGTTTGAAAAAGGCGATCTGGATGACGACGCTGACAGCTTCACTCACCGGGATGATGGCAATCAAGGGCAGCAACGCCCAATGGCCGGTCATCAGTGAGACGACCGCCAGCGTTGCGCCTAACGAGAGGGAACCGGTATCGCCCATGATGAGTTCGGCCGGGTGAACGTTGAACCACAAGAACCCGAACAGCGCGCCGACCATCGTGAAGCAGAAACGGGCGATGAAAACCTGGCCCTGCATCAGGGCGATTCCGCCATAAACCGCGAATGCGGTGGCTGCGATCAGCCCGGCCAGCCCATCCAGGCCATCGGTGAAGTTGACTGCGTTGGATAGGCTTACGATGATGAAGGCCGCGATGGGGATGTACCAGATGCCCAAGTCGAGTGTGAACGGGATGCCCGGCAAGATAACATCTGGCACCTCGAGCATGTATTTGAGCACCCATGCCAGCCCGATGGCCAGAACCACCTGGGCGACGAATTTCGTGCGAATGCGCATCCCCTCGCCCTTGCGTTTGCCGTGGATGCCTTCCCAATCGTCTATGGCACCCAGGACGGCGTAAGCGATCATTGCCACCAGCGGAACCAGCACGGAGCGCCCGAGCAATCTCATCCCGACCAGCGCGACTGCGTTGAGCAAAATGGTCACAATTGCGACGGGGATGATGATCATCACCCCGCCCATGGTGGGCGTGCCCATCTTGACGTAGTGACTGGTCGGCTCTTCCACGCGGATCAGTTTCCCGATATTGAAGTGCCGCAGGACGCGCAGCAGGGGACCGCCCCAGATAACGGTCATCATAAAGCTCAGCCCGGCCAGGCTTAGCGCCATCGTGGTTTCATTCATGCTTGACCTCCAGCGCGGCCACGATTCGATCCATGCGGATGCCGTGTGAGCCTTTGATCAGAACCACGTCTTTTGCGCTGAGATGCTTGCGCAGCCACTTGATGGCCGGATCGTTGTTCTCGAACTCAACGATTTTTTTCGCGCCCATCCCTTCGCCTCGCGCCGCGGCGGCGATCATCCGTCCGCGCTCGCCCACTGTGACCAGCACCTCGGCCACCCTGGCTGCCCGCACGCCGACCATCTCATGCCCCTGCTGCTCGTACGGTCCAAGCTCAAGCATGTCACCCAGCACGGCCACTTTACGACCCTCCAGTTCGGAGAGCAGGTTGAGCGCCGCCAGGGTGGATTCGGGCGAGGCGTTGTAAGTATCGTCCAGCAGCAGGGCGCCGTTTTGGCCACGGACTGCCACCAGGCGCAATTGCGTATGCCCGGAACGAAGCCCGCTGACGATCTCCTGCCAGGTCAGTCCATCCACCAAGCCAACAGCCGCCGCCCGCAGGGCGGTATGCACCGAATGTTGGCCGATCATCGGCACGCGCAAGTGGAGAACCTCGCTGTGGTAATGCAAGCGGAAGCGGATACCTTCCAGCCCCAGGCCTTCCACTTCATCTGCCCACAACTCTGCCTCGGGATCCAGCCCGTAGTAGAAAACACGCGCTTTCGTCTTTTCGGCCATCGAGCGCACCCAGGGGTCATCGTAATTCAGGACGGCAACCCCGTCTGGCGCGGCCGGCAGTGACTGCACAAGTTCGGATTTGCCGCGTGCGATGGCTTCCTGTGATCCGGCGCGCTCGGCGTGGACGGTGCCGATATTGGTCACCACGCCGATCTGGGGCCGGGCGATGTCGCACAAGAAAGCAATTTCGCCGGGGACGTAGAAACCCATCTCCAGCACGGCGCGCTCATGACCAGATCCAAGTTTCAGGATGGTGAGCGGCAGGCCAATCTCATTGTTCAGGTTGCCCGGGCTTTTCAGGGTGTGATAACGTTGACTGAGCACCTCGGCGATCACTTCTTTGGTCGTGGATTTTCCCACGCTTCCGGTGATGCCGATCACGCGCAGCTCCAGTTTCTGCCGCCAGAAACGCGCAACCTGCTGCAGGGCCGCCAGCGAATTTTCGACCCGCAGGCAGAGGGGGGTACGAGTCAGCGAGGCGAGCGATTCGGTTGATCCGGCGGAGAAACCGGCGCGCAGGTCGAGGGTCGGGAAAGGTTCGGAAAGCGCGGCCTGGATGAACGCAAAAGACGCCCCGCGCTGAAAAGACTCGGCGACGAAGTCATGCCCATCCACGCGTTCACCGGGCATGGCGACGAACAACGCTCCGGGGATGACCTGCCTGGAATCGACTGTCGCCTCGGTGATGACCGGGGTGGGCATCTCGGGGCGGGTGTTGGTCAGGGCTTCGATTACGTCGGCCAGTGTCAGCACGCTATCCTCAGTGTCCTGCTAATTGAAGGCGAACGTTATCCGGTGGGATTCGCAATAGCACCACCAGTCTCTCGACCACTTGCTTGAAGACCGGCGCGGCAACCTCGGATCCCCAAATGGATGATTTTGGTTTTTCAAGCCAGACATAAACCATGAATTTCGGATCGTCCAGCGGCCCCCAGCCGATGAACGAGGCATTGGTCACGCTGTCGAGGTAGCCGCCGGTAGTTGGGATTTCCGCCGTGCCGGTCTTCCCAGCGAGGCGATATCCAGGCACAACCGCTTTGGAGCCTTCTGCCTCCAACGAGATGGACAACATCTCGTTCAGCGTGTGGGCGGTGGCGGCGGAAATGGGTGAGCCGACCACCTGGGGGGAGGTGTTATGCTGCTGGCCGTCTTGCACAGAGGCGTATAGCACGTGAGGGTAAACCATCCTGCCGCCATTGGCGAAGGAAGAAGCCGCCATGACCATCTGAATAGGCGTTACAGCGACACCCTGCCCGAAGGCGTTGGTGCCCAGATCAACCGGATGCCAGAGCTGGTCGCCGGGAAATTTCAGATAGCCGGAAACTTCGTCGGCCAGGTCAATTCCGGTGGTATGACCGAAGCCAAACTTCTGCATGAAGCTATAAAAGTCCTCCTTGCCCAATTGGGAGGCTACCCAAATCAGGCAAGTGTTGATCGAGTGCCGCAGGCAACCGACCATATCCTGTAAGCCCCAGACGGTATCATTCCAGTTGTGGAGTGGCACTCCGGCGAAGATGATGATGCCGTGATCCCAGTAAGTATCCTCCGGTTTAATCACACCTTTTTCCAGCGCGGCGGCCATGGTAAAGATTTTGAAGACCGAGCCGGGTTCGTAAGGTTTACTGATCGCCGGGTTGAGGGGATGCTCGCTGGATAAGGTATTACCATAGTTGGCGAAATCGTTCAAATTCGGACGTGGTGAGGTCGCCATTGCCAGGATTTCGCCCGTCTTCGGGTCCATGATGACAATGCTGCCGGATTCTGCGCCGGTATTTGTGATCGCCGCGTCGAGTATCTCTTCGGTGGCAGCTTGTACATCCCGCAGGATGGTCAGTATCAATGTCGCGCCGGCGGGAACATCGGTCAATTCCCGGGCCAGTATTGGGTTAGCCGGCACCCAGACTGTCAGAGGGGTGCCAGCCAGCAGGCTGTTGTGTTTCTCTTCGACGCCGGAATGGCCTCGCTCATCCTGTGGCGGGACGATCCCCATCAGGTTGGAGGCCAGGCTGTATTCCGTGTAACTGCGCTGGAGACGATCTTTGAAGTGCATCCCGTTCAGATTTTGACCGATCGGATTGTAGACCGATTCATCGCGTAGTTTGATGAGTTCGTCGGCTTTTTCAGCCGGCACAAAATCGGCCATCACGATGTAAACCGCGCCCTCAGGCGGGTTCATCATCTTCTCGAGCGCCTCGCTGTAAGTCATGTCGAGGTATAGCTGTGCAGCCAAGGCAATGTTGTTCTGGAATGCGACCAGATCGCTGGGGTTCAAGTTTTTCATCACATTCAAATCCAGGCCAACTTCGTAGACAGTCTCGTTCCCGGCGAGCAGGTGGCCGCTCCGGTCGTAAATTTCACCCCGCGATGGGTAATACGTTACGCTCTGGCCCTCGAACCTACCAGAGGCGACCAGGATGGCTTTTACCTCTGCGCTGTTCTGTACGCGAACGATCTGGAGGATGATGCTGAATCCAAAAACGGCCAGCATAAATTGTATCGTCAGGTAGCGCCAGGTGTGCGGATTTTTCATGGCTGCCAACTCGAGGTCGGGGGAGTGGACTGCAGCATATCGGTAAACCACTCAAAGAGTGAAAGTGTATATTCCGGAAGGATGATGGGGGCGAGCTGTGGAGTTTTCAGACGAGCCAGATTGATGGCTGTTGGGGGCGTGTAACCAGCCACTGCCACGTAAGTAATTTGCTCCGGTTCCAGCGGTTTAAAACCCAGCGCCAGTGCTCGCGACTTCATTGCCTGGGAGGAAGTCAGCCTGGCCAGGTTTAAGGCCAGATCGGCATTCATGCGCTGTCCTATGAGAATGTCTTTCTTGAGGGCTTGGATCTCGCGCCCGGCCTGCGCCGCACGAATAGAAATACTAAGGTAGAGACCAGCCACCATTGCAATTACGACCAGCCCAGCCACGAACAGGACAAGCCACTGGAGCTGAATGCGCCATGAAGCCTGTTTATATTTCTGGACGAAATGCGAGATATTATTCATTATTCACTGATGACTGATAACTGATGACTGATTACTGGTCACTGGCAACTTCTCTGCTACTCTCAACTTGGCACTGCGTGCACGCGGGTTGCGTTGGATTTCTTCGACCGCCGATTGTATTGGCCGGCGGGTGATCTCGCATATACTGGCTTTGTGCCCACAGGTGCAGACTGGATGGCGCGGGGGGCAGATGCAATCCCGGCTTTCACGGCGGAAAAACTCCTTCACCAGGCGATCCTCCAACGAATGAAAGGCGATGATTGCCAGCCTGCCGCCTGGCCCGAGCGCCCGTATTGCCTGGGGGAGGGCGTCTTCGATGGACTGGAGTTCCTGGTTGACGGCAATCCGCAGCGCCTGGAATGTCCGTGTGGCGGGGTGGATGTGACCGCGCTTCCCGCGGCTGGCTCTTACGATGATTTCGGCCAGCGCCTGGGTGCTGCTTACCGGGCGGGAGCGGAGGATGGCCTGCGCAATGCGTCGCGCCGCGGGTTCCTCCCCGTAGCGATAGATCAGGTCGGCCAGTTCAGCTTCGGGCAGGTTGTTGACCAGTTCAGCGGCGGTGAGGGGATTCGACGGGTCAAAGCGCATATCGAGCGGCCCATCGCTCTGGAAGGAAAAACCTCGCGCCGGGGTATCGAACTGCATTGAGGAGGCTCCCAGGTCAAGCAGGATGCCATCCACGGCGGGCCAAGCGAGGGCTGCCAGTTGATCGCTCAGGGTCGTATACGAGGCGTGTATCAGACAGGCACGCTCACCGAAGGGAGCGAGTCGTTGGCGGGCTATTTCGAGCGCATCTGGGTCTACCTCCAGGCCGAGCAAGAGGCCATCTGGCGATGATGCGGCTAAGATCCCGGCGGCGTGCCCGCCTGCGCCAAGCGTCCCGTCTAAGTAACGCCCTCCGCTTTGTGGGTGCAAAGCGAGTATAATGGCATGGTAAAGAACAGGTTGGTGCGCTTCAGCCATCGCGGCGAGTGGAGAGGTCTAACATGCTGAAGCGTTGGGCGTTGGTTTCGGCATCGTTCATTTGCGTTTCTTGAGCCTGCCAGTGGGCTGGCGCCCAGACTTCGAAGTAATCACCTTGACCGACAAGCACTACCTCAGTCTCCAAATCCGCGCCCTCTCGCAAATCTTGAGGGATCAGGATGCGCCCGGATTTATCCATTTCCAATGGGAAAGCATCGCCGAGGATTAACCGTCGCAAGAGGCGGGCGGCCGGATCGGTAAAGTTCATAGCCATGACACGCTGATAGATAACCTCGAAAGCGGACGGGGTAAGTACCATCAGGTTGCGATCCAGTCCCCGAATGACATAAGCGCCATCGTTCAACAGTTCACGATAGCGTGACGGAACTGTCAGGCGAAATCTATCATCGAAGGAATGGCGGTACCGGCCAAGAAACATTTGTTCTACTTGCTCCTATAACGATGGAACGCCAGATGACTCTGGCGTCCCATATCGTCCCATATCGTCCCACAGGTGCTTATATTTTAGCACAATGTGGGGTTAAATTGCAAGTGGCAATTTTGACCGTATCTTCAGGGGTCAAAAAAGACCTGATGCCCTCGACGATAAGAAAAATGACATTTCCGGCCATAAACCTTCTCGGCTCTCCAAATTGGAGTGACTACGAGCTTCTGGATAGCGGAAAAGGCCAGAAGCTGGAGCGTTTCGGCGAATATATTTTTATTCGTCCGGAAGTGCAGGCATTGTGGGATAAATCCCTGCCGCCCGCGCGCTGGGAGGCGGCGCACGCCACCTTCCAACCGAGCGGGGAGGAGAGCGGGGGCCATTGGGCGTTTAAGAAGAAAGTGGCTAAGAAATGGGAAATGGGGTATGACCTGGACCTCACCCCCGGCCCCTCTCCTAAAAGGAGAGGGGGGTTGGGGTTTTATGCTATGACCACGCCGGGACGGCATTTGGGCGTTTTCCCTGAAGGCGCGGCGCATTGGGATTGGATCAGCGCGTTAATTCACCACAGAGTTCACGGAGAGCGCGGAGAAGATAAAAAAGACTCTGCGAGCTCTGTGGGCTCTATGGTGAACGTTTTGAATCTATTTGGCTACACCGGCCTGGCCACGCTGGCTGCCGCATGCGCCGGGGCGAGGGTCACGCACGTGGACGCCTCGAAGAAGGCAATCACTTGGGCACGCGAGAATCAGACTCTCTCGGGGCTGGATGGCCGACCCATCCGCTGGATCGTGGAGGATGCCTTGAAATTCGTCCAGCGCGAGGCGCGGCGGGGCGTGAAATACGATGGGATTTTGCTCGACCCACCCAAGTTCGGGCGCGGGCCGAAGGGCGAGGTGTGGGAAGTATTCAAGTCCCTGCCCGATTTGCTGGCTGCCTGCCGGGATGTGCTGAGTGAAAAACCGCTCTTTGTCGCGCTGACGGTCTATGCTGTCAAAACTTCCGCGCTGCATCTTTACTCCGCTTTGGAAGAGATGATGAAAGGGTTGGGGGGCAAGCTGGAATGCGGCGAGTTGGTCACGCAGGAAAGGAGCGGTGGGAGGTTGCTTTCACAGGCGGTGTTTGCGAGGTGGGAGGCAGAAGAACATCGTGATCCTCGTGGCCTTCGCCGAAGGCCTACCGAGTAGGTGCTGCGCACTCGGCACAAAAAGCAAGAATTTCATTTTACCTTATCGGTTATAAGGCCAGACTCTCTTTTGCATCGAATTTTCACGAATTACCCGAAGAAAATTCGTCCAATTCGTGTAATTCGATGCAGAAAAAGTTATTACCGATAATGTCTATTGATAAGGTAATGATGACTGAAACTCCTATCGAAAAGAGCGCGCACTGGCTGGACTTTCCCCTCAGCGGGATACGTTGGAATATCGAAACCCTGCTGACAATCATCATCCTCGTCCTGGCGGTCGTGACCCGTTTCTATGACCTGGGGCTGCGCACTGCCAGCCATGACGAGGTCAATCATTTTGTCCCTTCCTACGATCTGTATCAGGGTCGCGGCTACCGTTACGACCCGTTGAGCCATGGGCCGCTGCAATTCCATCTTATCGCCTTATCTTTTGTCTTGTTCGGGGATAGCGATTTTACGGCGCGCATCCCGGCCGCTCTTTTCAGCCTGGCGACCATTGGCGTGGCGCTGACCGCTTTCCGGCCTTACCTGGGGCGCGCCGGGGCGCTGGCGGCTGGAGCGATGCTCTTGATCTCGCCCTATATGCTTTTTTACGGACGTTACGCCCGCAACGAGATATTTATCGTCTTGTGGGGCTTGTTGACCATTTTCAGCATCCTGCGTTACCTGGAACGCGGTGAGCCGCGCACCCTGATCCTGTTTACACTGGTCAACGCCCTGCACTTCACCGATAAAGCCACCTCATACATATTCGCCGCCGAGCAATTGATCTTCCTGGCGGTTTATTTCTTGGACCGGGTCATTCGGCTCGAATGGCCGCTGCCGAAATACCGGCCAGCCTTTTTACTCGCTTTGAGTGCCATGTCCGCGCTGCTGGCTGGGGCGGCCGGGCTTTACCTTACGGGTAAGCCGCTTGCCTCTCCAGCCCTGACGTTGGTCGTCGCCCTAGGGTTCGCCGGGCTTTTAGCCGGGATTATCGCCGGGGTTGCGCTGGTGCGTGGGCTTGGATGGGCAGGCATCCGCTCCGAACGCGCCTTCGACCTGCTCATGCTGCTCGGGACGCTGGTTTTGCCGCTCCTGGCGGGGATCCTGCTAAAGCTGGCCGGTTTCAATCCATTGGATTATTCCACGGCCGGCATCTGGCGGTCAGTGATCGCCATCGCTGCGCTGATGGTCATGGCTGTGTTGCTCGGTCTGTGGTGGAGGCGGCGGGCATGGCCGCTGTTCGCCATTATGTTCTATGGCATTTTTTCCATCCTCTACACAACCTTCTTCACCAATCCCGTGGGACTGGCAGGCGGTTTCATGGGGGCGCTGAGTTACTGGATGGAGCAGCAAACGGTAAACCGGGGCGGGCAGCCCTGGTTCTACTATGGCCTGTTCCAGATACCTGTGTATGAATTTTTACCCGCGCTGGGAACGCTCGTCGCGGTCGCCATCGCCACCCGCAAGCGACTGTGGCAGGCGCAACCCGCTCAACCCTTTATACCTGCCGAAGGCCTGGCTGTGCAAGCGAACGCTTCCGCTGAACAGCGGGTTCCAACGCTGCTCCTCATTGTCTATTGGGCGTTGAGCAACCTGATCGCGTTCACCATCGCCGGCGAGAAAATGCCCTGGCTGACGATCCACATCGCCATGCCGCTCATCCTGGCGGCGGCCTGGGCTATCGGCTGGCTGTTCGAGACAAGCGCATGGAGCCGCGCGAGCTGGAATTGGAAACAGGATTTGAGGGCGGTGATTCTGACCGGCATGGGCATCCTGGCCGTCTTGACTTTCCGGGCCTCCTTCCGGGCGGCCTATATCAACCACGACTATCCCTTCGAGTATCTGGTTTACGCCCACGCCGCCCCCGACCCGAAACTGCTGCTGGGCGAGATCGAGGAAATCTCGCGGCGCACAACCGGCGGGCTGGATATCGTCGTCGCCTACGATAACAACGTCCGTTATCCTTACTGGTGGTACCTGCGCCGCTATCCCAACCGGATTGACTTCGACGTTAACCCGACCAACGACCTGCGCAGCGCCGCGCTAATCGTGGTCAGTCCTGCCAGTTATGACAAAATCGCCCCAGTGCTGCGGGATAACTACCTGGCCTTCGACTACAACCGCATGTGGTGGCCGAACCAGGATTACTGGAACCTGAAGTGGGATTGGATTGAAAACGAATACCGCCGGGACCTGGGGCTGGACGCGCCGCCGCTGAGACTGGATGGATACCTGCTGCGCGTTTGGGGTCACCTCCGCCCGTTCTTCAGCGACCCGTACGTGCGCAGCGCCATCTGGCAAATCTGGTTCAACCGCGATTACACCCAATATGCCGCGCTGAAGCAGAGCGATGCCTTTACCCTGACCAATTGGAATACTGTCGAGCGGATGCGCGCCTACCTCCGCAAGGACATCGCCGCTCAGATCTGGCCGCATGGCCTGCCTGCACCTGTGGCGCAGGCACAGGTGCAGCGGAGGAAGCAATCGGCGCGGATCCCTAAACAGGTTGACTTTTCACTCAAAACATTCTACACTTACTTTGTGTTAGCTCGCGTTTTTTCCTGCGCAGTGATCGGCCTCGAAGGAGTGGTCGTCGAAGTCGAGGTGGATACCGGACAGGGCATGCCCGGTATGACCATCGTCGGCCTGCCTGACGCGGCTGTGCAGGAGTCTCGTGAGCGGGTGCAGGCGGCAGTCAAGAACGTCGGCATCCCCTATCCCCGCAAACGCATCGTGGTGAACCTGGCGCCGGCTGCGGTGCGAAAAGAGGGGCCGGCCTACGACTTGCCGATTGCCGTGGGCGTGCTCATCTATAGTGGTTTCCTGCCTTACGATGCGGTGGATGGGACGATGTTCATCGGCGAACTATCCCTGGACGGGAACGTGCGCCACGCGCGCGGCGTGCTGCCGATGGCTGCCACCGCCCGCCAGGTCGGGTTCAAGCGCATCGTCGTCCCCGAAGTGGACGCGCCCGAAGCCGCCCTCATCCCCGATCTGGAAGTCATCCCCGTGGCCTCGCTGGCCGCTTTATACAATCACCTGAACGGACGCAAACCCCTCGACCCATATCCGCCGGTCGAGGTGGAATGGTTGGCCGCCATCACACAGACGGATTTTCGGGATATCAAAGGCCAGGAGCATGTCAAGCGTGCCCTGGAGGTGGCCGCGGCCGGGAATCACAATGTCCTGATGATCGGTCCGCCCGGCGCGGGTAAGACCCTGCTGGCGCGCGCCATGCCAGGCATCATGCCGGTCATGGATATTGACGAGGCGCTGGACGTGACCCGCATCTACTCGGTGGCCGACCAGTTGCCGCCGGATATGCCGATGATCCGCCAGCGACCATTCCGCGCCCCGCACCACACCATCAGCCACGCGGGTTTGGTCGGCGGGGGGAACTGGCCGCATCCGGGGGAAATCTCGCTGGCTCACAGGGGTGTTTTGTTTTTGGATGAATTCCCCGAATTCGGGATGCGCGTGTTGGAAGTGCTGCGCCAGCCAATCGAAGACAAGGTTGTGACCATCAGCCGCGCCCAGGGATCGTTGACCTTCCCGGCTAATTTTCAATTGGTGGCGGCTATGAACCCCTGTCCGTGCGGTTATTACGGCGACTCGGTCAAACCCTGCACCTGTTCTTCGATGGTGGTGACGAAATACCAGAAGCGCATCTCCGGCCCGCTGCTGGATCGGATTGACATCCACATCGAAGTGCCGCGCGTCGAGTACGAGAAACTGAGCAGCGAACGGCTGGGTGAACCGTCCGGCGATATCCGCAAGCGGGTGGAGGTTGCCAGAGAGCGCCAGCGCGCCCGCTTTGGAGTCCGAAGTCTTCGCGAAGCACCCTGTAAGGGCCTGACTTCGGAAAAGCACTCCGATATCACCTGTAATGCGGACATGCGCGTGGGGGAGATTCGCAAATTCTGTAAACTGGACGAAGCCGGGGAGAGTTTGATCAAGGCTGCCATGAGCCAATTACAGCTCTCGGCGCGTGGTTATCACCGCGTGCTCAAGCTGGCGCGGACGATTGCAGACTTGGCGGGGAGCGAGACGATTCAACCGGTACACCTGGCAGAGGCGTTGCAATACAGGCCAAGGATTATGGTGGGGTAGGGAGAACTCTTCTATGTAATGAAAAAAGCGTTCGGGACATCCCGAACACTTTTTTCATTTTGGGCAAGATAACATCCGGTTCGCCAAGGCCGATTGTCGTAGTTGTCTGGTTCACTTTCAATGTGCTCACACACAACCCCCTCGCCGCACGGTCACCGTGTGGCCACAAGCGCAACAGCTCGCGCTTCAAGCAGCCCGAGAACGAGAAAAGACCGAAGTCTTAACCAAATAATGTGCTCGTCGCGCCGGGATCGAAGGAACCATCTCTCTCGGTGTGCGCGCCTTTGACATAAGACGAAGTGGTACAATTATTGCGGGCAGGTCAGGGTCAGCCTGTGATCGAGTGCTACGCTAGTTGTATACTCAATTTTAACAAATCTCTACACCTTACACTAATCCGTTTCGAATTCCAAAGAGTCTTACCCACAATCAATGACAAACCCACCTTTCTCGCTCAGGCTTCGATTATCCATCTTGTTTTTCGTTATCACCCTCATCCCTATTTTAATTCTTACCATTTTGATGCCAATGTCTTACAAGCAATCGCTTGACCGTGAGACGCAATTATTAACAGATAACACACTAGATGCATTAGCACATAATATTGAAACTTACCTGGATGAACTGGAAAGGCAAACCATTATTCCCTACTCCAACGAAGATATAATGCAGGCATTAAAATTAAAAGCGTTTATATCTCCGAATTCTAATGATGCCTATTATCAATTACGGGCGGAGCGGGCTCTAACGTCTACATTTTCAATCTTTCTCCAAAATAGCCGAAAAGAAATTCTTGGTGTTACATTGATTACAGATAACAACGCTCAGATTTTTTCATTATTCAATGAATCAAAGCTTGTTCAGGATTTTGACTATATCGCTCAGGAATGGTACCAACAAACTATTATTGCTGATGGGAAGGCAGTATTTATTGGCACACATCTTCAGGATTATGTTGATATATCGCCTAAACGGCATGTCTTTTCTGTGGCGCGCTTGATCAAGGATCCTGATACCAGACATCCGCTGGCAGTGATCATAGCGGATGCAGACACCAATGCACTAGACCAAATCCTGGGAAAAATAGAATTTAGTGTGTGGTCTTTTGTTGGAATACTGGATGAAAACAACAGTATTTTGTATTCTAATCAACCACTATCGGGCGAGATAGAAAAACAAATCATTGATGCAGTGACTTCAAATGCGCAGAACAGCGTCTATATCATTTATTCCAGAACACTACCACCTGCTCCCTGGCGCCTGATTGTGTTGTTATCCAAAGAAGAAATCATGGCTAAAACCAGGTCGCTATATTTAACAGGGGTATTTTTCGCAATCGGTGATTTATTACTATCTGTCTTGTTATTTTTCGTTTTATCTCGCTGGATCATCACTCCCTTCAGTGACATGATGAAAGTGATGAAAAAAGTCGAGCAAGGCGACTTGACATCTCGCTTTGTTGTTCAAGGAAGTGATGAAATTGCCCTGTTGGGAAAAGCACTCAATTATATGATTGCACATTTGGATGAGCTGGTAGAGCGTGAATATGTGGCAGTCATCAAACAGCAAAAAGCCGAATACCATGCTTTGCAATCACAAATCCAACCTCATTTTCTTTACAACACGCTCAATGGGTTTATTGGGTTGAATCGATTGGGTGATATGCAGAATCTGGAAAAAGGAATAATGGCGCTTAGCGGTATGCTACGTTATATTTTTATTCAGCAGGAACAGGTGAAACTCGAAGATGAATTTTCTTTTCTGCAGAAATATTGTGATTTACAATTGATCCGTTTTCAAGATCGATTAAAGGTGGTGATGTATCTGGCTCCTGAAGTTAAGGATGTAATGATTCCCAGGCTTCTTATTCAACCTCTTGTGGAAAATGCGATAATCCATGGGATAGAGCCTCTTTCCCACTCTTGCGAACTAAATATCATTGCAAAACATGAAGTTGAGAATGGTCAAAACAAGGCGCACATTCTTATTCAAGATAATGGACAGGGGTTTGACCCAGCGGAAGCGAACTCATCGGAGCATCTTGGCATAAAAAATGTTTTAGACCGCCTGAAACTGGTATATCCACAGGCGGATTTGTCTATTAGCAGCGCAGTTGGGCTTGGGACAAAGGTATCCATTCGCATTTCATTTTAGAATAATTTGAAGTGAGGTATTGAAATGTACGCCCTGATTGCTGATGATGAACCTCTTGCGAGATTCACCCTTAAAAGTATGTTGGGGGAATTAGACCTGCCAGTTGAGATCGTCGGCGAGGCGAGAAATGGTAATGAAATGGTGGAAAAGGTGAAAGCCACCCTGCCTGATGTCGCTTTTGTGGATATTCGCATGCCTGAAATGAATGGGTTGGAGGCAATCAGAGTTGCAAAAACGATTTCGCCACAAACCAAATGGATCATTCTAACGGGCTTTTCTGAATTTGAGTTTGCCCAGCAAGCGGTGCGCCTGGGAGCCTCAGATTACCTGCTGAAACCTGTAGCTCCCGAGAATCTAAAAAATATATTAACTTCAATTCAAAACGAACAACAGCAGCAATATCTTGGTTTAAACAAACGGTTTGAACGAGATCTACTTAACTTTTATAGTGGACTTTCTTTAGATTTGGTGGAGGCAGATAGCCTGTTTAATCAATATTGTTTTAATGGGGCTGTTTTTTTTATCGATAGTAGTTTGCCACAATCCGTGAAAGCTGAAAAATTATTAAACCTATCCCGGAATTTATATAAGCAGAAGGAACAATTGTTTGGCCAGCATCTACGTAGTGCTATCCTTGTATCGCCTGAAGGCAATTTGATGATAACCATAGCCTGGAATCCGAATTATTCTGGCCGACATTTAAGAACTATCGATTCTTTTTTCAGGGGAATAGAGGGTTGGAATCAAAAGTTGAGCGAGAAGAACCTTAAGATAACAGCAATTTGCTCAGTGAATCGTTTGTCATTCTTGAAATTCAAACAAGAAATGGATGAACTGCAAACCCTTGCTCACTTTCGCTCTGTTTTAGGAATAGGAATAGTATGGAATGGAGACGAATTACGCAGGCTAGGGACTGTTTCAGGAATGGCAGTATTGGGGCAGAGCCTGCTCAATCTGGCCCAGGCGTATCAGGAAGCTGATTATCAAGGATATCAGCAGGTTGTCGAAACCCTGAGAAAGTTATTTGTAAAACATCCTGTTTCTGATCCTCGAATTCGTCAGGCAATTGCCGTTTTTTTGCATATCTCGCTGAGAATTCCAATGGATACACATTTTTCCACCCATTCTTTATTGGAAGCCCTAAAAACTCAAGGTGAAACCTTGTTAGTGCAAATAGCAAGTATAGACAAGCAACAGTATGTAGACTGGGCAGCCAAAGTATGTGCCATTGTTGAAAAACACTACATGGATGATATTGGAATTGGGAAAATAGCGGAACAGTTATATGTAACCCCTAATTATTTGAGTTCGATCTTTCGCCAAAAAACTGGTATTACCTTTATGGAATACCTTACCCGCATTCGCATGTTAAAAGCCAAGGAATTGCTGTTGGTGTTAGAGACTCAGGTGCAACAGGTGGCAAAACAGGTGGGGTACTCGAGCTCCCGCCATTTTTCCAGGTTATTTAAGGAATTCACTGGTCTTTATCCTTCTGAATTCCAGGAGAAATACAGAAAATGAAACGGCTATTTAATATGGTGATGACCGATTGATTTCGAGGCTCCGGGGATTGATTTTTTACTGGAGCCTCGAAATGTTTATAGAAAACCTGGGGGAAATCATTTTACAAAGAATCCGATACTTCAAATGTAGATTTGAGTCATTGTATATGATCGCTTCTAGCATTATCCTACATACACATAGGATCAACAATGTGTTGACCCCCACCCCATTCTTTCTAAGGAGGAAGAACATGAAAAAGATTCTGTTTTCTCTGTTTGGTTTGATGTGTGCATTTAGTTTGTTGTTGGCTGCGTGCGCTCCTCAACCGGCCGCAACCGAAGCACCGGCTGCGACTGAAGCACCGATCGCAGCTGAGGCTCCAGCCGAAAAGGTGACCATTACCGTGATGACGAACCGGGTTGGCGAACAGGCCAAAGTCCTGGAAGACATCGCCAAGGCATTCATAACTGAGAACCCTAACATTGTCGTTGAATTTTCTGCTCCGGGTAAAGACTATGAAAACCTGATGAAGATCAAGATGGCCGCCAATGACATGCCGGATGTCTTCTCTACTCATGGTTGGGCAAAAATTCGCTA
This sequence comes from uncultured Chloroflexus sp., assembly GCA_964618215.1. Classification (GTDB taxonomy): domain Bacteria; phylum Chloroflexota; class Anaerolineae; order Anaerolineales; family Villigracilaceae; genus CG2-30-58-95. The sequence continues at coordinate 62,350 of CAZTZE010000008.1, read as the reverse complement.
TGGTGAATTCCTGGCTGACCTGCGTGATGAACCCTGGGCCGCGCAACTTGACCCTGCTATCAAGCCAAATGTAACTGATGAAACGGGCAAGGTGTATGTGCTGCCCATGGACCAGGAAAAAACCGGTATGGTTTATAGCGAAGATGTTCTAACCAAGTATGGTGTCCAGGTTCCCACAACATTTGCTGAACTGCTGGCAGCCTGTGAAGTCATCAAAACAGGAAGCAATGGTGAAGTGAGTTGTATCCATATCAGCGGCGCTGATGTTTGGCCGATGGGTCAATGGTATGACTACCTCTCGACCCCGTTACTGATCTCGCCCGAACAGAATGAAGCCAGTGCATTGCTCGATGGTACTTTTGATTGGTCAAAGTACACATGGATGACGCAACAACTAGTTGATCTGCAAACCATGGACTACCTCAACAAGGATGTCCTGACGTCCAAATACAGCGACAGCGCCCAGGCCCTTGCAGATGGCACGGCGGCGTTTGAATTTTTTGGCAGCTACATCATTGCAGAAGCTCTAAAGATCAATCCAGATGCCAAGATTGGTTTGATGCCGGTTCCGGCCATTGTCGAAGGCGATGCGCCCACACTCATTGGCGGTGAAACGACCACCTGGGGTGTCTGGAAAGATTCAAAGAATATTGAAGCGGCCAAGAAATTTGTTGCCTTCTACGCGAAGCCTGAAAACATCAAAGCGGTAGCAGAATCCAACTTGCTGCCCGCCGGTTTGACTGGCGTGGAAGTGGACGTAGGCAGCCTGAATGATTTCTACGCTCAATACGCCGATTTACGTGTCTTCCCCTACTTTGACCGTGTTTATCTCCCGAGCGGTATGTGGGATGTTCTTTGCAAGGCTGGTCAGGACGCTCTGGCGGGCGGAGCAACCCCTGAGCAAGCCAACGACTATATCAAACAAGAATTTGAACGTTTACGCGCTGCTGCACAATAGAGTTTAGAAACACAGGCGTGGGAGCGGCTTACCGCTCCCACGCCCCCCTTTTACGAATCACGTTTTGGGGACATGATGCGAGAATCTCATATGGAAAATCTGAGCAGGAGATTTCAACGTTGGGCAGCCTCACCTGCCGTGGTAAATGTGATGTATATTCCCGCACTGATACTTTTTGGTTTATTTATTGTTTATCCCTTGACGCAGGGCATCAAATATTCTTTTACGGACTGGAATGGGTATTCAGCTCACTACAAATGGGTGGGATGGGAAAAATATGCACGGATACTAACCGATGTACAGGCATTGAAAACCATCGTAAATACCTTGATCTATGGCTTCGGTACTACAATTTTGCAAAACATTTTAGGAATGGGATATGCATTAATACTAAACGGAACTTCCAGGTGGAAGGCAATCATACGAACCATTGTATATTTTCCTGTCATTATCAGTCCATTAATTTTTGGGTACCTGTCTTATTTTCTATTTCAATATAATCGCGGCGCATTTAATGACGTGCTTCTTTTGTTTGGGGCAGAGCGGTTGGATTGGTTGGGGAATGGCCCACGCGCTGTGTTTTTGATCACCCTCGTCAACACCTTTCAATACGTGGGGATTGCAATGATGGTCTACCTGGCAGGTCTGCAAACCGTTTCTAAAGACTGCCTTGATGCAGCCGCAATCGACGGGGCGAATGACATTCAGACATTTTTCTATGTCACGATCCCTTTGATAATGCCGGCAATCACAATTAGTTTTGTATTAAATCTCATTGGCGGGATGAAACTCTTTGACGGAATTTGGGCGCTCACAATGGGCGGTCCGGGTTATGCTTCTCATTCTCTCTCAACGATGATGTATGACACTTATTTTGCCAGGCAGGATGCGGGTTTTGCGGCTGTTTTGGGCAACCTGATGTTCGTTTTGATTACCACTATTAGTATTTCTTCGCTGGTTTTCCTCCGCCGTCGAGAGGTGGAACAATGACAAAAAGATTTTTACTTCCCATCGTTGCATTAGGCGCTTGTCTAATTCAACTTATGCCGTTCCTGATCATGCTTAACCTCGCGTTTAAGAATATCACGGATAAGAGCTCGAAGTGGATCCCGCCTGCCTATCTATACCTGGATAATTTTGTAAACGCATGGACCGAAGCTGAATTGGGAAGAGCCATAAATAATACATTTGTCATCACGATATTCTCTGGATTATTGGTTGTTTGTTTGGGAGCATTAACGGCCTATCCATTGGCACGTTACCCAACCCGCCTGAACAACTTCGTTTACCTTTTTTCGATTTCCATCCTGATCGTTCCACCTTTGACCATTCTGGTGCCCCTTTATAAGGTTGTGGTGGACATGCATGGAATTAACACCCCCTGGATGTTGGTAGCACTGCACGTTACTTTTCAATTGCCCCTGGTCATATTCCTTTATACCGGTTTTATTAAATCCATCCCAAGGGACTTGGATGAAGCCGCCATGATAGATGGTTGCAGCCGATTTGGTATCTTTTTCCGCATAATCATGCCTTTATTAAAACCCGTCACTGCCACAGCGATGATTTTAGCAGGTCTGGCAGTCTGGAATGATTATCAGTTTTCGTTGTTCTTTCTACAAAGGCCCAGTGCACAGACTTTCCCAGTTGTTCTGGCTCAGTTTTTCTCCCAATACCAAAACAATGTTTCCTGGGTAGCGGCTGGAAGTCTGTTGAGTATGATCCCGATGACAGTCATGTACATTTTCTTACAGAAATATTTCATCAGCGGCCTTGCGGAAGGCGCTGTAAAGGGGTAACCAATGTCAATAAACGAAGAATTATTGGAAATAAAAACCTATACCGGCACCTGGTATATGCCATTGATTGACTCTGGCACCTGGCGGGTGGCATTGATGAGGTGGTGCGACGATTGTCTGCCGCACAATATCACTACGATGGCCCGCCATGAGGAAACGGACGAAGTGTTTGTTTTATTGCAGGGTCGTTGCATTCTCTTTGTAGGAGAGGGTCAGTCAGAGGGGGTTATGGAGATTCACGCTCAAGAAATGAAACCGTCGTATCTTTACAATGTTAAGCGCGGGGTATGGCACTCGCACACCTTTGATGAGGATGCGCTTGTTCTGATCGTAGAGAATCGAGACACCACAGATCGAAACTCGCGTCTGGTGGATTTGTCTGACAACCAACGGCGGCAGATTGTCGAATTGACAGATACGATGTGAGGTAGATGAATCAGAGTTTGTATTTTTCCATGAGCCTGCGCCATGAATAATGATAATTTTCATCCCACACTAAAAGAGCCGCCAATTGCTCACGCACTTCATAAATGGGACGAAGCTTCCCGTACCCTGGTGTACGAATATAACGGTCGGCCTTTGATCACCCTCCAGATTCCGGGAATGGATGATGTGGGATTCCGGCATGGTTCCGACGGCAATATCCTGAACCGACCGTTTATTCAACAAATCTATATCATGTTGGATAATCCCGTAACCGCCAGGGCAAGATTCTTGTTAAGCAGCGATGCCGTGAATATGCGTCCTCACCGTGCAGGCCATGAACAGGCTATCCTGGGACAGGTAGGCAGGCCGTTAATGCACGGTGTAAATGGTTTGTATGACATTCAACAAGATCTGCTGATCGACTGGCATGGCCAGGAATGGAACTGGACCCAACCAAAATTAATCGCAGATGCCAACGGGGAATTGGTTGCCGAGATGTACGTGGTTTTGGGATCCATGCCCTGGGTCATAAACCTGCGCATGCAATATTATCGAACTCATTTGGGATATGCGTATCACCAACCGTGGGAATGGCGCCCAAACCTAAGACCGGTTGCCGGGTGGTGCTCCTGGGAAGCCTGCCGGCGCAATGTTTCTTTCTCTGATATAGAAAATTTTTCCGAGTTTTTTGGCAAGCGTCTGAAAGATTATGGTTTGGAATATATCCAACTCGACGACGGGTATGAAAAACTTCCGATCCCGTCAAACCCGGATGGCACTTTGTCGGAAGGTTGGTTGGAAACCAATGAACGTTTCCCTGATGGGCATCCGGGTGTGATTGCCAGTATCTGCGAAAATGGATTTCAACCCGCGATTTGGACCAATGCCAATGTAACGAACAAGGAATTTGCGGAGAAAAACGCACATAGCTTTATTAAGGATCAGAACGGGAAGTTGATGTTGGGGGAGTGGATTGACTACCTGCTCGATTGTTCTGATGAGACTTTAGTCAAACATGTCTATCCATACTATAAACGCCTCAACGATCTGGGGTATACGTATTTTAAAACCGATGCCATCCGCCACCTAATCATGGACGGGTTACAGGAAGCCGTCCGGCAGGGATTGCTCTCTAACGATGAAGCGAGCGGCCGCTTCAGAAGATTTATGGAATATGCACGCAAAGGAATTGGAGACCAGAAATATTTCCTGGCATCATGGGGCGTATTAGCGGAAGTGATTGGAATTGTTGATGCATGCCGGATCGCCATGGATGCAAATCCGACCTGGGCTGGCATCCGGATGCAATTGGTTGAATCAGCTCGCTGGTTCCATTCTCAACGGATCCTGTTTTTGAACGATCCGGATCACATTTGCGCTCGTACTAACATCGAATGGCTCAAGAGTGTAACATCCTTGATCGCTCTATCTGGAAGCCTTTTCATGTTAAGTGATCCCCTGGCCGAATATACCGAAGATCGGCTCACGGTCATTAAAAAGAATTTGCCAACCTTAACCACTATGGCCGGAGAGACTGGCCCCATAGATATGACTTACCCGGCTTTTACCTGGACTAAACTGCACGGTTTTGCGGTAAACAGCAAAGAAAATCCGGTTGAGGTCGAGGGTGTATCTTTGAAAGACGCCATGGACATGGCTGGTGTTTATCCAACCATGAATGATGATCATCCACTGTCAACCTTGTGGTGCTTCCATATTGATACCCTTGACCGGCGCTGGGCTGTAGTCGGCCGTTTTGCGACTGTGCCGTTAAAAGCATCTGAAATTAAGATGAATGCACTGGGGCTTGATCCTGAATCCGAATATCTTGTCTTTGATTATTGGGCTCAAGAAAGCCTGGGAAAAGTATCCAAGTATATAAACTGTCAGCCACTTGAACTCGGTCATTGTCAGATTCTCGCACTGGTTCCCATAAAAAATGAACCGCAATTCCTCGCTTCATCGCGTCATGTCAGTATGGATGCCGTCAGTGTGAGAAAAATCCAATGGCTGGAGAACAAACTGACCCTTGATATTACCGGTGTGCCTGATACCACTGAAACTTATTGGTTCCATGCTCCAGCTGGTTTCAAACTGAAATCGGTAAAAAGTGGAGAGACAAATACCGAATGGAATCAAGATGATGAAATCATTAATGTCGATATCGAATTTAAAGCCAAAGATGTTGGATTAGTGCTGGAGTTTTATTAGATCATTCGCTTATACTTTATAAAGGCTTGAATCCGAGACTGCCGGAGTTCATCCCGCAGATTCTCCATCCATCCCCAGTTTTACAAATTGACAAAAGTGCCAAATGTTTGATTCTCCCCACCGCCGCTACAACCCACTGACCCGCGAATGGATTTTGGTCTCACCCCATCGCGCCAAACGCCCCTGGCAGGGACAGGTCGAAAGGACCGCCCCGCCCCACCTGCCCGAATACGACCCGACCTGCTACCTTTGCCCCGGCAACGAACGCGCGGGAGGCATCAAAACCCCGCCCTACACCGAAACTTTTGTATTCGACAACGACTTCGCCGCACTTCTGCCAGAAGTTGAAAGTTCAAAGTTGCAGGTTGAAAGTAACGCTCCTCAACCTTCCAACCTTCAACCTTCAACCCTCTTCACCGCCAAGCCCGAAACCGGCGTCTGCCGCGTCATCTGTTTCTCGCCGCGTCACAACCTGACCCTGCACCAGCTCTCGCTCGACGAAGTTGAAGGCGTCATCAACACCTGGAGCGACCAGACCGCCGAGTTGTACCAGCGCCCTGAAATCGCCTATGTCCAGGTCTTCGAAAACAAAGGCGAGGTCATGGGCTGTTCAAACCCGCACCCCCACAGCCAGGTCTGGTCACAATCCCAGATTCCCACCGAACCTGCCAAGGAACTGGCCTCGCAAAAAGACTACTTTGGTTCCAATGGCCACCCGTTGTTGCTCGATTATCTGCACGAAGAACAAAAACGCGGCGAGCGCATCGTTGCCGCCAACGAACACTTCACTGCCGTCGTCCCGTTTTGGGCGGTCTGGCCGTTTGAGATTCTGGTCATCGCCCACCGTGCCGCTCCCACCCTGCCCGCCCTGACCCAGACCGAGCGCCGCGCCTTGGCCGACATCTTCAAGCGCGTCACCACTCGCTACGACAACCTGTTCGAAATTCCATTCCCCTACTCAATGGGCTTCCACCAGTCCCCCAACGATGGCGCCGACCACCCCGAATGGGTACTCCACGCCCACTTCTATCCGCCGCTCCTGCGCTCGGCCACCGTCCGTAAGTTCATGGTCGGTTACGAAATGCTTGGCATGTCCCAACGCGACATCACCCCCGAAACCGCCGCCGCCCGCCTGCGCGACCTGTCCGAAATTCACTACACCCAAAAGTAGCCATGCACCCCAAAAACCTCGTCACCCAAACTTTCCGCCAGCGTTTCGGCAAAGAACCGGCCTTCGTGGCCCTCGCGCCGGGCCGCGTCAATATTTTGGGCGAGCATGTGGATTACAACGATGGATTTGTGCTACCCGCCGCCATCGACCTGGCTACGTACATTGTCTTCTCCCCTGCGGATTCGGATCGCTCCGCCCTCGTGGCTGTGGATTTTGCCGAGGAAGCCACGTTTACGCCTATGAGTATTCCCGCCAAAACCAACGCCGAGGGCGCTCCGCTGCCTGAGTGGGCCTGCTACCCTGCCGGGGTGGCCTGGGCGCTGACCGAAGCAGGTCTGGCGACTCCCGCTATGGATGCGGTATTCGCCTCCGATGTGCCGCGCGGCGCCGGGTTGAATTCCTCCGCGTCGGTTGAGATGGCTTTCGCTGTTGCCTGGTCGGCCCTCGGCGGCTGGCGCTAGTCATCCATGCCCTCAAGGACCGCAACTTGCCCTACATCTCCCTGGCCGACTTCGACCTGTCCAGCCAGAATATCCGCCGCGAACTGCTCAAGCACATCGGCGCCGAGTTCGCCAGCGCCAGCGTGAACGCTTCAGCGGTTCGGACATCGTCTGTAACGCGGACATGCGCGTGGGGGAGATTCGCAAATTCTGTAAACTGGACGAAGCAGGGGAGAGTTTGATCAAGGCTGCCATGAGCCAATTGCAGCTCTCGGCGCGTGGTTATCACCGCGTGCTCAAGCTAGCGCGCACGATTGCCGATCTGGCGGGGAGTGAGGCAATCCAGCCTGCACATCTGGCGGAGGCGTTGCAGTACCGGCCGCGTCTGATTTGATGTAAAATGGACATGAGCGGAGGGTAGCATCATGAAATACATCTTCTATCATTTCCTGACCGGCGCGCTCGATCTTTTCTTGTGGAGTGGGGAACTCATCGGCGAGGAAAACCTTCCGAAGGAAGGTCCGGCGGTGTTCATTGCCAATCACCTCGGGCCGAGCGGACCGATCGCAGTCGTGTGCTCGATCCCGCTTCAGTTGTATCCCTGGGCCGTCGGGGATATGGTTGATAAAGAATTGGCGCCGGAGTACTTGAGGTTGGATTTCGTTGAGCCGTGTCTAAAACTTAAACTCCCATTCAGCCGGAGCTTTTCAAAATTCCTTTCCAAGATCACCGTACTCATGTTGAGAGGGCTTGGCTGCATTCCCGCCTATATGGGAGGGCAGGAACGACTGTATGAAACATTGGAGATGAGCCTGTCCCTGCTCCTGGAAGGGAAATGCCTGCTGGTATTCCCGGAGTATTCCGCGTTGGGGTCGGACACCTTCGTCAAGATGTATCCCTTTCAAAAGACCGTCTTCAGGCTGGGAGAGATGTTTTACGAGCGTACCGGAAAGCGCCTGGCCTTTTATCCTGTCGCCGTACATGAATCTGGCAAGGTGATGGTTGGGAAGGCTATCGCTTACAACCCCTTAAATGCCCTGGGTATGGAGCGGCATCGCCTGAAGGATTTGCTGGAAGAGACGGTCAAGGGAATGTATTTGCAGATGGCTGGGGAGGGGTACGTCGGAACGATGTTCCCGGAGCGCGAGTGATGGTAGCTTAATAGCTATCATGACCGCGCCTGATCGTGCGAAAATCCCACCTCTGTAGTTTTGTCACTTGACACTCTCTTTCAACCGTGATAATCTTGCGCCCGTCAAGGTCAGGCATCGTTTGGATATCCAGCGCGCCTGGCGTCAAATTATTCTGCAGGAGAAAGAAAATGGAAGATCGTTTCATTGGCACAGTCAAGTGGTTCAACACCACCAAGGGTTATGGTTTCATCGGCCGGGAAGAGGGCGAGGACGTGTTCGTCCACTTCTCGGTTGTCCAAATGGATGGCTACAAGCGCCTCGAGGAGAACCAGAAGGTGGAGTTCTCTATCGAGCAAGGCCCCAAGGGCCTGCAGGCCGCCAACGTTGTGCTGCTCTGATAACTCGCGCGACGGTCACAAATACTTCACAGGGCTAGACGGACATAGCCCTGTGAGTTTTTAAATTCACACACTATTCGCTTGACTTTGTTTGAATCTATGCTATTATCTTCTTATATGTTTGCACCCACTCCATAGCGAGATCAATCTCATAACTGACAATACTCGATGAATACCAATCATATTCACCTTAGAGTACAAGATGTCTCGTTAAGCTTCGGGGGTATTCTGGCCCTGAACAATGTCTGTTTTGAGGCGCGCCAGGGGGAGATACTGGCCATCATCGGTCCCAATGGCGCTGGCAAGACATCCTTGCTGAATTGTCTCAACAATTTCTATCACCCCGACAAGGGCAGCATCCACTTCGATGGACACGACCTGACGCGCCTGCCTCCCCACCGTATCGCCCAATTGGGCATCGCGCGCACTTTTCAACAGACCGCGCTCTACACCGGCTTGAGCACGCTGGATAACCTGATGGCCGCGCGTCACATTCACATGCATACCGGGATGCTCGACAGCGTCATTTATTGGGGGCGCGCTCACCGCGAAGACATACTCCATCGCCATGTTGTCGAAGAGATCATTGATTTTCTGGAAATGGCGCACATTCGCAAGGCTACCGTTGGCGCCCTGCCGCATGGCCTGCGCAAGCGGGTGGAGTTGGGCAGGGCGCTGGCCATGGAACCGCGTTTACTTCTTTTGGATGAACCCATGACCGGCATGAACGTGGAAGAAAAAGAAGACATGGCCCGTTTTATTATGGATATCCACGAGCGGCGCGGGATTACCACCATGTTGATCGAACATGACATGGGACTGGTGATGGACATCGCCGACCGCGTGGTGGTGCTGGACTTCGGCTCCAAAATCGCTGAGGGGACGCCGGAAGAGATCCGCCACAGCGAGGTCGTGATCAATGCTTATCTGGGAAAGACAGACATCCGATGAATCACCTCGACACGCTTCCGAAGATCCTGAGGCATGCCTTTGAAAAGTACGGCGATAGTAAAGCCGCGATGCGCCAGAAGACCTTGGGCATCTGGCGCTCATATACCTGGAAACAATCCTACGAACAGGTGCGGCAGTTAAGCCTGGGTTTGATCGAACTTGGCTTGAAGAGTGGTGATAAGGTCTGCATCATCGGTGACAACGACCCCCTATATTTCTGGGCGCAACTGGCAATCCAGGCCGGGGGCGGCGTGGCAGTCGGCATATTCACCGACAGCTCCCCGCAGGAGATTCAATTCATCGTTGATCATTCGGATGCCATCTTTGTTTTTGCCAAAGATCAGGAACAATGCGACAAACTGCTGGATATCCGCCAGCGGCTTCAAAAGGTGCGCCGCGTGATCTATTGGGATGAAAAAGGGTTGTGGAGCTACGCAGAACCCTGGTTGATCAGTTATAGGGAATTGCTGTCTATGGGGCAGTCGCTGGACGAAGAACAACCGCAACTCTTCGATCAAACCATCCAACAGGGGCGTGGTGAGGACCTGGCGATTTTCTGCTACACCTCAGGCACAACCGGCCTGCCCAAGGGGGCGATGATCAGCCACAAAAACCTGATCGGAGGTTGCGACAGCGCTTACCTGGCCGATCCCCGCCTGGAGAGCGATGAATACCTGTCCTTCCTGCCCCCAGCCTGGATCACCGAGAACGTCCTGGGACTGACCGTTCATCTGCGCACCGGCATGGTGGTCAACTTCCCCGAATCGCCGGAGACGGTGCAGGAGAATATCCGTGAGATCACGCCACATGCCATGCTCTACAGCGCCCGCCTGTGGGAGAACATGATGGGCCTGGTGCAGGTCAAGATCGCCGAGACCTCCTGGCTCAACCGCCTGCTTTATAAACTCTTCATACCGGTGGGCTACAAGGTTGCCAGCCTGCGCTACGAACAGCGAAAACCGACTGGGATTCTCTGGCGTTGCCTCTATGCTTTGGGAGAAGCGGCCCTCTTCCAGCCGCTGCGGGATAAGATCGGACTGACGCGGGTCAAATCGGCCTATTCCTCGGGCGCGGCCCTCAATCCCCAGGTGATCCGTTTCTTCCGCGCCATCGGGGTGAACATCAAACAATTGTACGGCTCCACCGAGGCGCAGGTGCACACGCTCCACATCGGGGACGACGTGCGCTTCGAGACGGTCGGTTTGCCATCTCCCGGGCAGCGCATCCAGATCGCGGAGAACAGCGAGATCCTGGTTAGCGGCGAGACAGTCTTTCAGGGATACTACAAGAATCCTGAGGATACGGCGACAGCCATTTACACCGACAAGCAGGGACAACGCTGGTTCCGCACCGGCGACGCCGGTCATGTGGATACGGACGGGCATCTGATTTACCTGGATCGGGTCAAGGAAATGATCACCCTGGCAAGCGGTGAAAAGTATTCGCCCCAGTTCCTCGAAGGTCAACTCAAGTTCAGCCCCTATATCCGGGACGTGATGACCGTCGGCGGCGAAGATAAAGCCTTTGTGACTGCCCTGGTCAACATAGATTTCGAGAACGTGGGCCGCTGGGCTGAAAAGCAGGGCTTGGCTTACACCACTTTTGTGGACCTTTCGCAGAAATCGGAAGTATACGACCTGATCCGTAAAGACGTGCTGCGCGTCAACCGCGCTCTCCCGCCTCCAGCGCGCATCCATAAATTTGTGCTGCTACACAAAGAGTTCGATGCCGACGAGGGCGAGTTGACCCGCACCCGCAAACTGCGCCGCAACCTGTTGAGCCAGCGATATGAAGATATGATTACTACCATGTATACTGAGGGCGATAAGGTGCAGGTGCGCGCCGCGGTCAAATACCGGGATGGACGGGAGGGCGTTGTCGAGACCTCGGTGCGTGTTGCTACAATGGAGATGGAGGACACGCAGATATGAACTGGCAGCTATTGCCGCAATTCGCCGTGACAGGCCTGCTGGCAGGCGGCCCGCTGGCCTTGACCGCGCTTGGCCTGGTGTTGATCTTCAAGTCCACTTACATCTTCAACTTTGCCCAGGGACAGTTATTGCTTCTTGGCACCCTGTTCACCTGGTGGTTCGCCGTTGAACAGGGATTACCGCTCTGGCTGGCCATCCTTATTGCGCTCGTTCTTTCCGCTTTGATCGGGTTGGCAATCGAGCGCCTGGCCTTGCGCCCGATGACCGGCCAGCCTCTGCTGTCCATCATTTTGATGACATTAGGTCTGAGCGAATTTCTACACGGGCTGGCACTGCTGGTGTTCGGCGGCGTTCAACGGAACTTCCCCCAGATTTTTTCGGTGGGTAATCCGTATAAGATCATCACACCTTTTGTCTATAACGACAACCCGATCGTTATTATTCTGAAGCAAAACCTGGTCTGGTCATTTGTTGTTGCCGTCCTGGGTGTGCTGCTGATCAGCGCCTTCTTCCGCTTTACCAATATGGGATTGGCCATGCGCGGCGCCTCGGAGGATCACGAACTCGCCCAGAGCATCGGCCTGCGCATCCACCGTATTTTTGGCATTTCATGGGCGTTGGCCGGTGTGATGGCGACCACGGGCGGTGTGCTGCTGGCCACCTCCAGCGGGTTGGATATCAGCCTGTCAGTGTTCGTGCTGGCGGCTTTCCCGGTCGTGCTGTTGGGAGGCCTCGATTCAATTCCTGGCACGATCGTTGGCGGCTTGCTGATCGGTCTCTCTCAGGGTCTCGTCGCGGTCTCCAAAGTCCCTATGGCTCGCAATACGGCCGAGATCATGCCTTATATCGTCCTTCTGATCGTGCTGCTCATCCGGCCTGAAGGTCTTTTTGGACAGAAGCGTATAGAGAGAATATAAAACCATGTCCATCCTCCGTCCCGCGGGTGAATTCGATACCAGTTACGCTTACGATATGGCCACCATCCGGCAGCGCTGGCAGTGGGCATTGTTGTTTGTCTTTATTCTGGCTTTGTACAGCCTGCCTTTCTATGCCAGCCAGAGTACGGTGGCGCTGGTCAACCGCATTGCCATTGCCATCATCGCGGTGCAGGGTTTGAACCTGTTGACCGGCTACACCGGCCAGATCTCGCTCGGACAGGCCGCTTTCATGACCACCGGGGGGTATATCTCGGCTTTGCTGGTCAACTACCTGGAGTGGTCATTCTTCGCCGCGCTGCCAATAGCCGCCCTGGGAGCCGGGCTGATCGGCCTGCTCTTTGGCCTGCCCTCCCTGCGGGTAAAGGGCTTTTACCTGACGATGGCTACACTGGCCGCGCAGTTCATCATCCCATGGTTCACCCGCAATGCCTTTCCGAAGATACTCAACGGCGCACAGGGTTTGAACGTCCGTGCGCCGGTATTGTTTGGCATTGAATTCAACACCCCCCAAAAATATATCTTCCTCAGCCTGACCGTGCTCATCCTCACGACCATCGCAGCCTACAACATCTCGCGCTCCCGCCTGGGGCGCGCTTTCGTGGCGATCCGCGATCACGACCTGGCGGCTGAACTGCTGGGCGTCAACCCTTTTAAATACAAGCTGCAGGCCTTTTTCCTGGCGGCGGTCTACGCCGGCCTGGCCGGGTCGCTGGCGGCGCATAACATCCGTCACCTGAACTCGGAAACCTTCAACCTGACAGATTCGGTGTTCTTCATGGGCATGCTGGTCATCGGAGGATTAGGCTCCAACCTCGGTCCGATCTTCGGTTCTATTGTGGTTGAACTGCTCACCGAAGGCGCAACGCTGTTCGGGCCTTTCTTTATTTCCATCTTTCCGGCCACCGCGGCCGGGGCGGTTCAGGCGCTGCGCCCGTTGTTCTTTGGCCTCACCCTGATGTTATTCCTGATCTTCGAACCGCGCGGTCTGGCGCATCGCTGGAAACTGCTCAAGGCCGCCTGGCGCCTGCGGCCATTTTCGCATTGAGGTTAGGCTTCCGAAGTCTTTGCAAGGCATCTGGTAATGATAACGCCTTCGGGAGACTTCGGAAGTCTCCAAGACATCTTTTGAAAGGAGGTGGTTCACGGCGCGCCAATATTCATATCATACTCGACTCACTCAGAGAGAAGTATCCATATCCGTCTTTCGTTTCAATTGCTACAAGGAGGAGTATCCATGCGTAAGACCCTGTTTACCCTGGCAGCCCTGTTGCTGGTTGCCTCGCTTATCCTGAGCGCCTGCGCGCCTAAGCCAACACCGACCCCGCCGCCCCCACCCCCACCGCCCACTGCAGTTCCGCCCACCGAAGCACCTACCGAGCCGCCTCCCCCTGCAGGTCCACCAGACTTGACCGGCGAGACCATCACCCTCTATCACTTCGGCGACCTCTCTGGCCCGCTAGCCGCCATCACCGCGCCGCTCATCTTTGGTGCTGAGGATGCCGTCAAAGCCGTCAACGAGGCTGGCGGTATCTATGGCGCAATGCTGGAAATCAAATTCGCTGACACTGCCGGTAAAGTGGACGATGCCGTGGCCGCCTATGACCGCTTCACCAGCGACGACCCCAATGCGCTGTTCATGATCACCTATGGTTCGGGTGAAGCCGAAGCCCTGGCGGCGCGCTTTGCCGAGGATAAGATCGTCAACCTGACTGCCGGCTTGAGCGCCAAGGCTTTCTATGGTGAAGGCTCCGGCTACACCTTCGGCCTCGGCCCCATCTACCCCGACCAGATCGGGCTGGTGATGAAGTTCCTGTCCGAAAACTGGGCGACCTACAAGCCGGCCGCTGCTGGCGACACGATCAAACTGGCCTACATCTCCTGGCCGACCGCATTCGGTCAGGGCGGATTGACCGTTGAGAGCCGGGCATACCTCGCCTCACTGGGCGTCGAGATCGTCCTCGAAGAGACTTACCTTCCTTCCCCCACCGCTGATACCACCACTGCCATCCTGAACGCTGAAGCCGCGGGCGCCAATGTTATCTGGACCAACACCCTGGCCTTCGGCCCGGCAGTCATTCTGAATGACCTGAATGAACTGGGAAAGCGCGGCCAGTTCGTCGTGGCTGCCGATAACTGGGGCATGGACCTGGCGACTTACGCCTTCCTGGCCAACCCTGCTTTCGGTGTAGGCTTGATCACGCCCTTCCCCTACCTGTGGTGGACGGATGCCGCCAATCCTGGCATCCAATACGCCGAGGGACTCTTCGCGGCCAACGCGCGAACAGCCGGCGCGCATAATGTCGGTTACCTGCTGCTGGTGGCCGGCGTTGACCTGGCTGTGCAGGCCATCAAAACCGCCATTGACACGGTTGGTTATGAGAACCTGACCGGCGAGGCCGTCCACGACGCGCTGATCGCCCTGAGTCCGATCGAGCCGCTGAACGGCGTTCTGCGGGTGGACTACTCTGGCGGCAGCCGCTCGCCGCACATGTCCCAGATCCGCATGATCCAGGGCGGACCGGACAAATTCATCGTCATCCAGGACTGGGCCGAGACCCCCGACCTGCGTCCTGCCCAATAGGTTGAGTGGACAAGTAGACAGGTAGCCAGAACGAAAGAAGCTGTTTACCTGGCTACCTGCTACTTGTCTACTTGTCTACTTGTCTACTTGCTACTTGTCTACTTGTATACTTGCTACTTGTCCACCTCTTCACCATGCTTCGTCTGAATAATATCGAAGTCATCTATAGCGATGTCGTCCAGGTGCTGCGGGGAGTCTCCCTGGAAGTGCCGGATGGCAAAATCGTTGCCCTGCTGGGTGCCAACGGCGCCGGCAAGACTACCACGTTGAGCGCCATCTCTGGTCTGCTTCACGCCAAAGAGGGGGGAGTGACGCGCGGCAGTATCGAATTTGACAACCGGCGCACCGAGCACCTCTCCCCTGAGGAGATCGTTCAACTGGGGATACTCCAGGTTTTGGAAGGCCGGCGACTCTTCAAGCATTTGACCGTCGAAGAGAACCTGCTCTTGGGAGGGATTGCCCGCGGCCAGGCCTCCTCGCGTTCAGCCAGCCAGCGCGACCTGGAACAGGTTTACACTTACTTCCCGCGGCTCAAGGATTTGCACAAGCGCGTCAGCGGTTATCTTTCCGGCGGCGAGCAGCAAATGCTGGTCATTGGCCGCGGCCTGATGGCGCATCCCAAATTGATGCTGCTGGACGAACCCTCGCTGGGACTGGCCCCACTTCTTGTCCAGGAGATCTTTCGAGAAATAAAAAAGATCAGTGAGCAGGAGGGCACTGCCATCTTGCTGGTGGAACAAAATGCCCGTGTTGCCTTGAGCATCGCCGATTATGCCTACGTGATGGAAAATGGGCGCGTGGTGCTGGACGGCCCTTCCACCCAACTCGCGGAAAACGAGGACATCAAAGAGTTTTATCTTGGCCTGACCCAGGTCGGCGAGCGCAAGAGTTATCGCGACGTCAAGCACTACAAGCGCCGCAAACGTTGGTTGGGGTGAGGCGGCGGATGGCGGATAGCGTATGGCCGTGGTTGCAATACGCTATCCGCTATCCGCGATACGCAGAAGGAGACCCTCATGCCAAAAATACATATTCACGATCTTGATCTTTACTATGAAACCGGCGGACAAGGCCAACCCATCTTATTTATTCACGGTTTGGGCTCCAGCACTCGCGACTGGGAATTGCAGGTCCCTTTTTTCTCGAAGCAGTATCAGGTAGTGACTTTTGATGTGCGTGGGCACGGGAAGTCCGAGAAACCCCGAGGCCCTTATAGCATTGCGCAATTTGCCGCCGATGCGGCCGGGCTGATCCAGGCGATTGGCATCATCCCAGCCCACATTGTGGGCATCTCCCTGGGGGGGATGATCGCCTTTCAACTGGCGGTGGACGCGCCTGACCTGGTACGCAGCCTGGTCATTGTCAATGCTGCGCCGGAGTTTGTGGCGCGAACCGCCAAAGAACGCCTCCAGGTCTTTCAACGGCAACTCATTGTCCGTCTGCTGGGGATGCGGAAGATGGGGGAGGTGCTAAGCAAGCGTCTTTTCATCAAACCAGAACAGGAAGATCTGCGCCGGTTGTTCGTTGACCGCTGGGCAGAGAATGACCGGCGCGCCTACCGCGAGGCCATGCAGGCCATCCTCGGCTGGAGCGTAGCAGACCACCTGAGCGCCGTGAATTGCCCGACGCTGGTAATCGCGGCAGACGAAGATTACACTCCTGTGGCCGTCAAGGAGGCGTCTGTCGCGCAAATGCCGCGCGCAGAACTGGTAGTTTTCAAGGATTCACGTCATGCCACACCTGTAGAATGGCCGGAGCAGTTCAATGAAACAGTGGCGGCGTTTCTGTCAAAACAGGATTGAGCGCGGAAGAAAGGACCTATTCCCATGACCGATTCGTACACCGACAAACTTTGCCATATCATCCGCCACGCGTACACAAACGCGTCGGCGATAAAGGCCATCTTTGACCAGGCGGGCCTCGCCCCGGCGGACATTCAGACTCTTTCTGACCTGGACAAGATCCCGGTCACCAGTAAAGACCGGCTGGCTGAACTCCAACAGGCGCAGCCGCCCTTTGGCGGATTCCTGGCCGCGCCCCTCGCCAGCCTCCAGCACATCTTCTTCTCTCCCGGGCCGCTCTACGAGCCTCATGCCGGCGAGAGCGCGGTCATGGACACCATCCGCGCGATATTCACTATCGCTGGTTTTTCCGCCGGGGATGTGGTCATCAATACCTTTGGCTATCATCTCATCCCAACCGGCCTGGCAGTTGATCAGGTTCTGCGGGATATGGGCGCAACGGTCATCCCCGCCGGGGTGGGCAACCCCGATTTGCAGATCAAAATGATGCTCGACTTGAAGGTAACGGGATATGTCGGTACTCCCTCCTGGCTGATGACTTTGATCCAAAAGGCCGAAGAAATGAAACTGGACTTCCGCCAGGCCTTTTCCCTGCGCAAGGCGCTGGTCTCCGCCGAGCCGCTGCCGCCAATGATGCGCCAGGCTTTTGTGGAAAAATACGATCTGACGGTCGCCAACGCTTACGGGACGGCCGAGCTGGGCTTTCTGGCCTACAACACGCAGGGCGGTATGCTTATGCCCCTGCTCGAGACCTCCATTGTCCAGGTTGTCAACCCTGAGACGGGAGGGCCGGTTGGCTCCGGGGAGGTCGGCGAGGTGGTGGTCACCACGTTCAACGAGACCTATCCCTTGATCCGCCTGGGCACGGGCGACTTGGCGGTAAACGTGGACCCCGCTCCAGGCCAGAGCCGCCAGGGGGAGCGAGCCATTATTCTGGTCGGGCGCGTGGGCGATGCGGTGAAAGTGCGCGGCATGTTCGTGCATCCCAACCAGTTGCGTTTCGCGATTGGGCAGGCGCCCGGCGTGGCGCGCTTCCAGGCAATCGTGACCCGCCCTGAGAATAGGGACGAATTTACCTTGCGCGTGGCGCTGGCCGACGAAGCCGCCGACCGCGCGGCTTTGAGCGAGACCCTTTCCGCCGCCGTCCAATCTGCCTGCCGCGTCAAAGTGGAGCGGGTTGAGTTCGTCTCATCCGAAGATTGGGGGGAAGAACAGGCTGTGATCGTGGATCAGAGAACCTGGGAATAAGTGCAAGATCTAGAATGGAAGAGCCGGAGGATCTTCCTCCGGCTCATTATTTTGCTCAAGGAGTGGGTGTAAAAGACGCTCTCCAGCATTACGGCTTGTTCCCGCCTCCATTGCCACCCGGTCCGGGTGTACCTCCACTGCCTGACCCCGTTCCGCTACCTCCCGGCATGGGGGTCTTGCTGGGATTGTTGCCTGGGCCCATTCCACCGCCGCCAGGCGCATTGCTGCCACCCGGCATGGTGGTCTCGCTGGGATTGGGGCCGGGTCCCATTCCACCGTCTCCTGGTGTGCCATCACTGGAGCCGTTCCCTTTGCCCCCCGGCTCGGGCGTCCCACTGGGGCCGGGGCCATAGCCGGGGCCGGGCGTGCCGGGGAATTCATCCTGTTTCTCTTCACGGAGGGTGTTGCGGAATCCATGCGGGTCTGCCAGGCCGTCATCCACCATGCGGATGCGGGTCTCCAGCATGATGCGGGTCTGCTCCAAAATCTGGGTTGCCTCGCCCTGCGACTGGGTTTGCAGTATGGTCATAACCTGCGCCTGCGTTTGCAGATTGGTGTGGATCTGTTGCAGCGCGCCCTGCATTGCGGCATCCTCCATGCCCGCGGCTACCTGCAGAGCCTGGTCAACGTGCAGGTTGAGCCGTTCGGTCACATTGGCGGGCGGTGTGACGCCGAGCGCAGAGAGCTGGATCATCTCCTCGACGCGCGTCTGGACGGATTCCAGCAGCATGTCAATTTCAGTCTGCGGATCGGCGTTGAACCAGAGACGGACATCTTCACCGAATGTCTTTACCCCATAGAGGGAGTCGGTCGGAAGATCATCCTGCGCGGCATAGACTGTGGCCGCGCCGCCGCCAAAAAGCATGGCAACGATTGTAGCAATTGTAATCAGTGTAGTCATGGCAAATCTCCTTGGTTGAATTGGTTGAATTTTCCATCCATTGAGACGCCAGGCACTCCTTCCAGATACGGTTGCTTGCAATTTGATGGCTTCGGTCAGGAAACGGGCGCGGCCGCGCGCCGCGGCGCGCGCCTCGCGCCGCGGAACTTCCTTGAGCTCTTCCAGCATGGCTGACAGGCGGGGGTCAATACGGTTCTCCGGGTTCATACCAAATCCTCATTCAATAACAAGCGCTTTAAGTTTTCCAGCGCGCGGTGCTGTAAAGATTTAACCGCTCCCAGGGGCTTGCCCAGCGCATTGGCAATCTCTTCATTCTCCCAGCCTTCCAAAAACTTGAGGGCAATGACCTGCTGCTGGTCGGGCGTCAGGCGAAGGATGGCCTCGCGCAAGCGGGCTTGCCGCATGAGCCGGGCGGCGGCGCTTTCGGGGTCTTCGCCTGGATTGGGCAGGGTTTCATCCAATTCTTCCACAGGCGGCTGGCGTCGGTACTGGTCAGTAATCCAATTATGGGCGATGCGGTAAAGATAGGCCTGCAAATGGTCTCGCGGCCCTTTGCCGCGCTGCAACGCGCCCAAGAAGCGGCTGAAGGTTTCAGAGACGCAGTCTTCGGCTAGGTTTGAATCTCCGAGCAACCGCATGGCATAGCGATATAAACCCGGGCTGTAGAGATCGTAAATCTGCGCCAGGGCTTGACGATCATATTGGCGAGCGCGCTGGATGAGGTCGGTTTCCAAAAGCAATGCAGTATCCATTAGGTGTGACGCTTCCGTATCGAAAAGGATACGGGGTCGCGATTGTCTCTTTGGGGTAATTCTAAAGCATTATCCAGGCAACTGTATAATATTACTCTTGAAAAACTATCACAATCGCGAAGATTTTGTAGCGATATTCATATCGCCCTTTGGTTGCGGAATGAATTCCGCGTTACGAATTTTGTGTAAAGATTGCTCTTGCACCGTATCCGCTCTCCCTTTTGCACGTCATAGTAAGCAAAGGAGACTGATATGAAAAAGTTATTTGTATTGCTCGCAGTATTCGTACTCGCCTTTGCCGCGGTGACACCGGCGTTTGCCGCAGGTCAAGGCCCCGGACAGGGTCAGGGAAGCCAGAAAGGCCCGCGCGGCACCTTTGCCATGACCGGCTACATCACTGCCATCGGGTCGAACACCGTGACCATTCAAGTATATCGCGGCAACAACCTGGTCAAGCCGTATATTGGCCAACAGTTGACCGTGACGGTGACCTCAGCGACGCGCTATTTGTTCAAAAACGGGACGACATCCACGCCGATCACGTTCGCGGATCTCAAGGTCGGCGACCCGGTCAGCGCCAATGGCACTGTCGCCAATGGCGTCTGGACTACAAAGCGCATCACGGTTGGGGCCAGCCTGTCCTGCCTGCCGTAGATCCCACGCTAAACTTCATCCTTGTTTAAACAGAAAACGGGCTGCTAAGGCCCGTTTTCTGCTTTATGCAACTTCTCCTAGAAATAAGGCTGGGGGCAACTCCATACATACACCAATCTTCACACTTTCTTTACACTATAACTAAATATTCTTTACATCCATCACTTAAACTCGCATGAGTGTAAAGATCACACCCAAACCATTGCTTTCTGTAAGAATTCATTAAACCCAAGAAGAGAAAGAGGATACCCATGTCATTGCTCAAACGCAACGCCAATTCGAAGAACTCACACATTTCCCGGAGAGGCATCATCATAGCCGTTGTCATTGTCATCCTGTTGGCGATCACTGGCAGCGTGCTTTATGCGCGTTCCAGTGCCGAGACCGATGCGGCCACAGCCCCGGCCCTGCAGACCGCCAAAGTGCGCAGCGGCGATTTGCTGGTCAGCTCCAGCGGGGCGGGCAGCGTGATCCCCTCGGCCGACGTGGATCTCGGTTTTCGCGCCGGCGGCGTGATCGCCGAAGTGCTCGTGACGCCCGGCGAGAAAGTGCAAGCCAGTCAGGTTCTCATCCGCCTGGACGATTCGACCCAGCGCCTGCAATTGGCGCAGGCCGAAGCCAACTTGCGGACCTTATTCTCGCCTGAGGCGATCGCGCAGGCACAACTGGTAACCATCAACGCCCAGGCAACGCGCAATTCGGCTGTTTATACCTTGCAGTATCTCATCAGCCCAGATGTCTGGTATTGGGAAAACGAACTACAAAAAGCTGAAACCACCCTGGTGGAACTGCAAAGCGATGTAAAAACCAGTCCAGATGCCCTGACCTTAGCACAGGCTGCGCTGGATCGCGCCCTCTCCAACTTGAAAGCGGCGCAGTACCGCTATACGACCGAATACATTCCGGCTACTTTTATCGTCATCACTTACGATACGACCACGCGGGTACCGACTGAGATAATCACGATTGTCCCGCCTAACGAAACTGACATTGCCACCGCGCGCGCCAAAGCGAGCATCGCCGAACAGGCGTTGAAAGACACGCAAGCTTACGAGGCCGCGCTCCTGGCCGGGCCGTCGGTGTTGGAAAGCCCACTGTTTTCAGTTGGCGGCGCGTCAATGAATAAACTCGACCAGGCCCGTCTGGCGGTTGAAAATGCCCGTCTGGCGCTTGAAAATACCCGCCTGGTGGCGCCCTTTGATGGCACGCTTGTCTCGATGAAAGCCGTGGTCGGGCAAACGGTGGGTACTTCCCCCGTCCTGACCCTCGCCACCCTGGATCAGTTGTTCGTGCGCTTTTACATGGATGAAACCGACCTGGCGGGCATTACCGTGGGCAACCGCACGGTCTATACCTTCGATGCCTATCCCGAAGTCACCCTGGAGGGGCAGGTAACTATGGTGGAAAACGCTCTGCAAACCGTGGAAGGCTCACCGGTGGTAATCGTGTGGGGTTCCCTGCCGGAGCGGCCTTCTCTTACCCTGCTTTCGGGTATGTCGGTGGATGTGGAAGTGATCGCCGGCGAAGCAAAGAACGCGCTGCTCGTGCCGGTGCAGGCGCTGCGAGAGCTTTCCCCCGGCTCCTATGCAGTCTTCATCGTCCAACCGGATGGCACTCTCGTTCTGACTCCTGTGACGGTCGGCCTGCGCGATTTCGCCAACGCCGAGATCACCAGCGGCTTAAAAGCCGGTGATGTAGTCAGCACGGGTACGGTGGAAACCAAGTGATTGCGGATTGCGGATGGTTGCGCTCTGCCCCCGTCACGCAGGATGTAAAGGGATTTTGTCATGAGTGATTATCTGATCGAAGTTAGTCAATTGACCAAAGTTTACGGCAGCGATGAGGCTGCCGTCCATGCCCTGGCGGGAGTGGACGTGAGCGTGGAACGCGGCGAGTTTGTCGCCATAATGGGGCCTTCCGGGTCGGGCAAATCCACGTTGATGAATATCCTGGGTTGTCTTGACCGCCCCACCGCCGGCGCGTATTTCCTGGACGGGCGCGACGTGAGCCAGTTGAGCCGTAATGAACTGGCCGCCGTGCGCAACCAGAAAATCGGTTTTATCTTTCAGTCTTTCAACCTTCTGCCGCGCTTCACGGCGCTGGCAAATGTCATGCTCCCGATGATGTACAACAACAGCGAAGAACTCAGCGAGGCAGAGATTAAAGCCCGCGCGGTGGACTCTTTGCAGTCAGTTGGGCTTGGCGACCGCCTGCATCACCGCCCCAACCAACTCTCCGGCGGACAGCAGCAGCGTGTGGCGATTGCCCGCTCCCTGGTCAATCATCCGCCGTTCATTCTGGCCGATGAGCCCACCGGAAACCTGGATTCGCGTTCCAGCGTGGAAATATTGGATATTCTCCACCGTCTTCATGCCCAGGGCGTGACCCTTGTGATGGTCACGCATGAATCCGAAATCGCCGCCCGCGCCGGGCGCATCATCTGCGTCAAGGATGGAAAAATTATATCCGACGGGCGCGGCGACAGTAAACCCTGCCTGGGTCAGCACACTTAGGCCGCAAGGAGCCAGTCATGAAATTCAACAAGATCTTACGCACAGCCTTGGAAGGCCTGCTGCTCAACAAAGCCCGTTCGTTTCTGACGACCCTGGGTGTGATCATCGGCGTCGCCTCGGTGATTGTGATGCTGGCCGTCAGCGCCGGCACCGAAGCCGCCATCGCCGAGCAGATCAACGCCCTGGGCGCCAACCTGATCATTATTTCCCCGGCGCGCGGCGTGCCGGGCGCCGCGCGCACCCTGCTGATTGAGGATGCTTTTGCCATAGAAGAGCAGGTGGTGGGCATTATCGGTATCTCTGCCGAGCAAGCTCCCCCGGCGCAAACCATCAAAGCCAATGGGACGAGCCTCGACTCGATTGCTGTCATCGGCACCACGGCCGGATTTCCCGAGGTGCGCGATTATTCCGTCGGTGAGGGACGCTACTTCACCGTCGCCGAGGATGAGCGCAAGGCCAAAGTGGCCGTGCTGGGGGCGGGCATCGCTACCGACTTGTTCGGCGCGGAAAGCGCCATTGGGCAGACCATCACCGTCGGTTCGACCAAGCTGACCGTGGTGGGCGTGATGGCCTCCAAAGGCATGGTCGCCGATGTGGATTACGATGGCCGTGTCTACCTGCCGATCAACCTGGTCTTTCAGAAATTCATGACCTCCATGCCAACCGGAGGCGACCGGGTGCGCACGATTTATCTCAAAGCCGAAAGCCAGGAGAAAATACCCAGCGTCATCGCGCAGACCACCGCGCTCCTGAGCGAGCGCCACGACGTGGACCCGGCCAAGCCCGATTTCACCATCCAAACCCAGCAAGACATCATCGCCACGCAGGAGGCCACCACTGCCGCTTTCCGTGACCTGCTGGCCTGGGTGGCGGGCATCTCACTGCTGGTGGGCGGGATCGGCATCATGAACATCATGCTCGTCTCAGTCACCGAGCGCACGCGTGAAATTGGCCTGCGCCAGGCGCTGGGGGCGCGCCCTGCAGACGTATTGATGCAGTTCCTGCTCGAGGCGGTCATCCTCAGCCTGGCGGGTGGCCTGGTGGGGATCGCGGCGGGCGTGGGCGGTTCCTATCTGTTTGGCGCGCTGGGCACCATGCGCACGGAAATTGTCCCCGCCTCTATTCCCCTGGCCTTTGGCGCGGCGGCCGCAGTGGGCATCTTCTTCGGCTACTATCCCGCCACGCGCGCCGCCCAACTTGATCCGATCGAAGCTTTGCGGCGAGAGTAGTTCAGTAATCAGAAAAAGGAAAAATAACCATGAAAAGAATTGTCTTTCTAAGCCTCGTGTTTTCCGTCATCCTGGCGGCTTGCGGTTCGGCCAGCACCCCCGCGCCGGCTTCCTCCGGCGATACCTACGTCAGCCCCAACCTGCCCACAGATTACGAAAACGCATTATCCGTCCGCAACCAGCTTGCGCTGGGCACCCTGCTGCTCGATGACACCCCGCAAACCGTCACAGCCGAGCAGGCCGCCAACCTGATCCTGCTCTGGCAGGCCTTGCGCGGCACGCAGATCAGCGGCGCTGCCGCACAGGAAGAAGTCTCGGCCCTGCTCAAGCAGATCGAAGCCGCGCTGACCGCCAAGCAACTGGCTGCCATCCGCGAGATGAAACTGGTTCAAGCTGACATCCAAACCTGGGCCGCCGCCAACAGCGTCACCCTGGGCGGCGGGACCGGTCAGCCTGGTTCGGGTCAGGGCATGTCGCCTGAAGCTCGCGCCACCCGTCAGGCCGCCGAAGGCAAAACCGGCTCCAGCGGCGCAAGCAACGGCACATCCACCGCCATTATCAACGCTGTGATTGTGTATCTGGAATCAATCAAATAACCTGGAGCGCGGAAGTCCTGCTTCCTCCAGAAGACCAAATCAGGAGACTTACATGAAACCTTCGACCCTTTTACTCATTTTCACCCTCCTCGTCTTTTCACTCACCGCTTGCGTCCCAGCCGCCGCTGAGACCCCCGCCACGCCCACTTCGGTCGCCTCGGTCTATCTTGACACCGAATTTACCGACGCTGCCAGCCTGCGCAATCAACTGGCTCTCGGCATGCTGAAACTGGACGGCACTCCCCAGGCCATCACCCCCGAACAGGCCGCTATCCTGCTCCCGTTATGGCAGGCCACGCTCACCTTGATGGGGGATACCACCACTGCCGAGGCCGAACTGACCGCCATTCAAAACCAGATTGTGGTGGCCCTGACGCTTGAGCAATTGACCGCCATCGCCGCGCTGCAATTGACCAATGCCGACCTGAATGCCTTTTATGCTGGATATGGTCTTGTCCTGCCCACCCCGGCTCCGGGCGTGACCAAAGTTCCAGGCCAGGGCAACAGCGGTCTCACCCAGACCGAGCGCGAAGCCACCAAAGCCGCTGCCGAAGCCCTCGGTACGCCGGTCGGTACGGGAAGCAGCACCGGTCAGTCGTCTAAAACCCTGCTCTACGAGAAGGTGATCGAAATGCTTGCGGCGCTGATTGGAGGATAGATGGGAAACACAGATTACTTCACCAACCCCCTGTCATCCAAGAACTCGACAGGATTTTTGTCCTTGCCATGCTCCCACATCAGCGAAAAGAACCAGATACCGCTCTCGCCAATCATGAACTCGGCAGGGGTAAAGTTCATCTTTGAGTCAATTGGTTCTTGATCGCTCTCAGGTGTATATTCTACAAACCAGCCGAAGATTTCACCCTGCCAGGGTTTGCCAAGCGAGTGAAGATGGTTGGCAAAGGCGCGGACTTCCTTCAAATCGGGGATAGCCAGCGGAAGGATGGGTTCGTAATCCGGTTGTGCGTGGATCCTGGCTTTAACCGTTAACATGTTTGCTTTTCTCCTGTTCCCAGGCGCTCAACAGAAATTCCAGATTTTCGCCAATAATGCGTTCCATTGTGCGTAACTCGACTTCCCGAAATCTGCCGGCGCGGGCTACTTCAACTGGTTTTAGCCAAAACTTGGCTTCGTTGCCACTTTTTCCAACATGAACATGTGGCGGCTCGGCAAGGTCGGCTTCGTAGAACCAGAATTTATAACCGCGCACGCGTAAAACAACAGGCATGGGTTTATTATAGCATTATCCCCTTAAAAAACAGGTGACAGTCATTTCCAAAATGACTGTCACCTGTTTACTTGACGCTCGGCGAGGGTCTGAGACTCCCGCCGAGCAAGGGCAGGTTATTTCCCCAATCTCTTCTTGAACGCCGCAGTCAGCGCGGGGACGACCTGGAACAGGTCGCCGACCACGCCGTAGCGCGCCAGTTTGAAGATTGGCGCTTCGGCGTCTTTGTTGATGGCGACAATCAGCTTGCTGGTGCGCATCCCGGCCAGGTGTTGTATCGCGCCCGAAATACCGCAGGCGATATACAAGTCCGGCGAGACGACTTTGCCGGTCTGCCCGACCTGATGGGTGTAGGGGACGTAGCCTGCGTCCACTGCGGCGCGCGAGGCGCCGACGGCCGCATTGAGCGCAGAGGCCAGATCCTTGACCAACGCGAAGCCCTGCTGCGCCTTCCAGATTTCAGCCTGTTTCTCGTCCAGGCCGCCGGGCGGGGTGAGCGCGGGGTTGTTCGAGACGCCGCGCCCGCCGGAGACGATCACTCCTGCATCCGCCAGGCTGACGCCGCCTTCGGTGGTGGTATAGCCTTCGACAGTGGTTTTGGCTTCAGTCAGCGCACTAATTTTGGTGATCGTGCCGCTCTTGCCAGACTGCTGGGCGGGTTTGGGGAAGGCGCGCCCACGCAGGGTGATGATCTGCGGTTTGGCCGAGCAGGTTTCTTTGGTGAGCAGTTTTCCAGCGTATATCGGACGCGTGACGGTGATTTTATGCGCAGCACCTACTCGGTCGCCCGCCGCCTCCAGCGCGATGACATCCACGTTCACGCCGGTTTTCAAGTCCATGGCGACCATGGCGGCGATTTCGCGGCCGCGCGTCGTGGTCGGGAACAGGATCAGGTCCGGGGTCCGCTCCGCAGCGAGTTTGCTCAGGGTGGAGGCGAAGGCTTCGGCGCGGTAGTCGTCCAGGGCGGCGTCATCCGCCAGCAGAACTTCATCCGCGCCATACTCGAACGCGGCTTTGGCGAGTTCCTCCACACCCTGACCGAAGACTAAAGCTGTCACAGCACCGAGCGTCTTAGCCACGCCGAGGGCTTCCCATGAAGCCGGCAGGGCATTGCCCTTGAAATGGTCAATGTAAACAAAGGTGTTCATAGGACTTTCTCCGCCAGGATTTTATCGGCCAGCGCTTCGGCGATCTCTTCGGGACTGCCGCCGGTGACAATATCGCATTTGACCTCGCGGCTGGGCGGGTTCATGATCTCTGTCCAGGCGATGACCGCCGCGGGCGCGGAAATGGAGAGTTCAGCCAGCGACCAAGCCGGGATCACGGCGCGCGAGGCCTTGCGGATGCCCATGAATGAGGGGTAGCGCGGCTCGCCAAAGTCTTTGACCAGACTGAAGACGGCCGGTAATTTGGCCGTGACGACCTGCCGCCCTTCCTCGATGGCGCGCTCGACGCGGATGCTGTTGCCCTCGACTTTGATGGTGGACGCCAGCGTGAGCGCCGGCCAGTCGAGCAGGCGGGCGGTCTGCGCCGGGACAAGGCCGGCATCGCCGTCAATCGCCTGGCGGCCAAAGAAGGCCAGGTCCACGCCGCCGATTTTCTGGATGGCGGCGGACAATACCTGCGCCGTGGCCTGGGTATCCAGGTTGGATAGCGCCGGGTCGGAGATGAGAATGGCGTCATCCGCGCCCATGGCCAGGGCGTGCTTGAGGGCATCTTTAACGCTTTCGCCGCCCATGGTGATGGCCGTGACCGTGCCGCCGTGCGCCTCCTTTTGCTGGAGCGCGGCTTCGACGGCGTACTCATCCCACGGGTTGATGACCAACGGGGCATCTCCCCATGAGACTTTGCCGTTCTCGACGACGACCTTGGCCGCCGAGTCGGGCACTTGTTTGACACACACTACGATTTTCAAGGGACTCCTCCTTTGATTGCAGATTTCGGATTTCGGATTGCGGATTGCGGATTTTCATCCTGCCTCGCGCGGCTCCAGCAGCAGGTGAATGCCGGCGAGAATTTCGTGGACGCGGCGAGGGGAGAGCGTTCCTATATGCTCGCCCAATTGCGATTTATCCACTGTGAAAACTTGTGTGACATTGACCACGCTTTGTTTGGGAAGCCCGGCTTCCCCTTTCTCTAGCAGAACATTTCCCGGCGCCTCTGCGCGTCTGAGGTTGGATGTCAGGGCGCAGACAAGTACTGTTTTGATCTGGCTGTGGTTGAAAAGATTGTTTTGCACCACCACATGCGGGTGGCTGTAACCGGGTTCAGACCCGGAAGGCTCTTCCAGTTCGACCCAGTAAATATCACCCTGGTTGATTACCATTCACCCTCAACGATGCGGCGATGAGTGCCTCTGGAATTGCGACGCAGGGTCTGTTCAGTCTGGTCGGGATCGCCCGCGCAGGCCGCGTTGATTTTCGACAGCAATTCCCGATTCTCCTGTTGGCGGATATAACCTTCCAGCGCAAGCCCAAACAGACGACTGCGCGAGACATTCATCTTGCGGGCAAGGGCTTCCGCCTGTTCGAAGGTGGATTTTTGAATGGAGATGGCAGTTTTTATGTTTTGCATTTCGCACCTTTCTTTATACCGTAAGTATAACAATAAGTCGTCTCCAAGTCAATGCCAATAAACTTCGGTTCTTCTGGGCCGCGTCCATTATCTCTGCCATTCCTCCGCGTCATACGCGGGTTGTTCGCATCTCAGCGGCTTGTCTTCGCGCTGACCGAGGGCGTAGCCAGCCTGGATAATAATTCAGTTTTCGGATTTTTTTGTGGACTATCTCTTTTTGATTATGAGGTATGGAAAATTAGGCATACTCATACACAGGAACTTGAAGCATGCGTTCTGGTTTCCTGTGTTCCCAGAATAATTTTTGCAGGCGTTCCACAGTCTCAGGAGAAAAAAACTGCTCGCCCGTTTCCAGATTAACCCGCGCAGGAACATTTTCGATGACAACCAGTTTACCTTCCAATTCAAGAGTGTAAGTGACATTTCGCTTTACTAATTTCTCGTTCCACAGGCTATTGTCCATGTTGCGTTCTCCTTTCTTTGAACTCAACCCACTCATTGGGAGTTGGTTCGTAGAGGGTCACTATTTTGATTAAAGGACGGGTAGGGTAACTGCATTGGAAATGTAAAGCTCTGCCTTTAATCGTAAAGCCCAAGATCAGGCAACTTGGCCAGTATTTGTCTTCCGGATAATCTTCGATGATCTCAGCATATACAATCGCCTCTTGCAATTCCTGCACACTAATGCGGCGAAGGATGCTTTGGTCAACAGCGTGCCGTGTAAACTCGAACTGACCCGATTGTATCTTTTTTCGTATTTGCTCGATCATTCTACTGCTTTTCTTCGCGTGTGAAGCGCTAACTTTGCCAGATTTCGGGTTCATACCGCGGAAGTTCACACCTCAGCGGCTTGTCTTCGCGCTGACCGAGGGCGTAGCCAGCCTGGATGAGCACCTGGATTTCAGAACTACCCTCGTAGATGATCGCCCCGCGCGCGTTGCGCAGGTAGCGTTCCACGTCATACTCATCGCTGAATCCATACGCGCCGTGAATCTGGATGGCGTCGTCGGCGGCTTTGAATGAGGCTTCGGTGGCGAATTTCTTGCAGAAGGAGATCTCGCGCGTGCAGCGCTCGCCCTGGTTTTGCAGCCAGCCGGCTTTGAGATGGAGCAGGCGGGCAATCTCATAATCCTGCGACATGCGGGCGATCTTTTCCTGAATTAACTGGTGTTCACTTATCGCCTTGCCGAAACTCGTCCGTTGCTGTGAATATTTCACGCTGGCCTCCAGCGCGGCGCGGAGGATGCCGGTCGCGCCGGAACCAACCGTATAACGCCCGTGGTCGAAGGCCGACATGGTAATTTTGAAGCCTTCGCCTTCCTCGCCGATGCGGTTTTCGACTGGCGCGCGCACATCCTGGAAGTTGATCCAGCCGGTCGAGCCGGCGCGCACGCCCAGCTTGCCGTGGATATCGCCGCTAGTCACGCCGGGGGAGTGCAGGTCAACGATAAAGGTGGAAAGTCCCTGCGAAGGCTTGGCCGCCTCTTTGTTAGTGCGCATAGTCACTAAAGCATAATCTGCTTTGCTGGCCAGGGAAATCCACATCTTCTCGCCGTTGAGAATGTAGGCGTCACCCTCGCGTTTGGCGCTGGCGCGGATGGCGGAAAGGTCTGAACCGCAGCCGGGTTCAGTAAAGGCCCCGCAGCCGAGTTTTTTTCCTTGCGCAAGGGGAACGAGGAATTCTTGCTTTTGTTCTTCGCTTCCCCATTGAAAGATGGTCGTGGCGCACAGTCCGACATGCACCGACATTGCCACGCGCAGGGACGTATCTATCGCTTCCAATTCCTCGCAAGCCAACCCAAGCGAGATGTAATCCATCCCCTGGCCGCCATAGCGGACGGGAAAACACAGGCCTAAAATTCCCAATTCGCCCATCCGTGGCAATGCAAACGGGATTGGTTCCTGCTTGCGATCATGCTCCTTTATAACTGGTGCGATCTCCTTCTGGGAGAAATCGCATACCATGCGTTGCAGCATTTGATGTTCTTCACTCAGGGTAAAATCCATGTTTATTCTCCAAAGGCGTGATTTTCTTATTATATCGTAAATTTCCAAAAAACAACCGACCGGTCGGTAGGGAATGAGTGGCTTTCAATGGTGTTCCGCTTGAGTGTTGTTGAACGAAATTCACCGCGGAGACAGTAGAGTAGAGGAGCAGGGAACATTGTTTAGGCTACGGGGTACTTCTGTGTCCGGGTTTTCCCTTTCGTGGCTCAGTTACCGTATGCCATGCTATGCGCCCTGCTCCCCCCTCATCGAACCGGACGTGCGGATTTCCCGCATCCGGCTCTCCTGAGAGTTCTCGCCTCAGGCATTCACAGGTCTTACCCTGTTTGGCCTTTTGACCCAGCTTCGCCCTCAGTGTGGAAAGTTTCTTCCGTAGTGAACTCGTGTTCAAGCGGTTTTCCTCACATTTCGTTTGAAGCATTCTCTCAGTAAAGCCCCTTCGCTCCACAGGAGTTACCCTGCTTCTTCGCTACTATGGGCTTCTCCGACCCCCGCTCAGAACTGGCTGACCGTTATGTCTTCCGGTTTCGCCGCTTCCTTCTGGCGGGTCTCCCAGGTTCCTCGGTTGTTCTTTCGACACACGCCGTCCCCTTTCACCCCGGAGAGCCTGACGACTGCTTGCTCTCGTTTCTTCGTCATCAGTGCTGGTTTCGCCTTCTCCGGCAGGTTGACCACTCTCACTTCGTGTAACGAGGCCGATTTGGGTTCGCTTGCGCTACGGCTTGCATCTTTGTCGCACGAGGCTTCGCCTGGACGGATTACTCCGTCTTGCGCTCGTTTGACTACGTATGTTACGAGTAATTCATACGGTGAACTCCTTTCAGTTCACTAGACCAACCAGGCTTGTCCTGGCGCACCGGAGAACACTGAGTTTTTTTATGCTTTTTTCCCCTGGCACAGTCCGCCGTACCCTGTAATGCAGTTCATTTCTGGACTATGGACACATAGGTTTGAGCTTATTCGACTCGTTCACTGCGTCATACCAGGAGAACTCATCGTTATCGCTGAAATAGTAATATGTCGAGCCATTGGGCATCATCACAACGGTGATGCCGCCGTATCCGGACATAAAAGGCGTCCAAAATGTGCAGGTGTATTGTCTGAACTCTGAAGGGGTCCATTGTTTTGCCCAAAAGGCGTTGTTGTGTTTGAAGACAGGCATCCCTGAGGTGTCCAGCCCGCGATCATTCGGGTTCTTTTGCTTGGCATCAGCCAACATGCCAGGGTTCAATACTTGTGTGCCATTGATTACACCGTTTTGGTTATTCAACAATAAGGCAATTTTGGCGATATCGTCCCGCGTCCAGAATAGGCCATAGCCGCCAAAGGGTGCACCCGTAACACTGTTGTCGGTGCGGAGGGAACTCATCGCCCGGCTGCTCAGGTGAAGGGGTTTATACACTTCATCGCGCACCAAATTGAAGATATCCGCACCAGTGCCCTCTTTCTGGACAAGGTAATTGTTCAAAGCGCGAGTCAGGATGAAGATGTCTGACGTATGGTAAACCCACAACTGTCCCGGCGCGCTATTGTTTTGGAAGCTAAAGGCGGCATTGATCTTGTCGGTATATGATTCAGCGTCTAAGAATGAACTCATGACAGGGCCACCCTCATCAGCCTCGAATCCAGGGAGATTGTAGTTACCAGTTGCTATATCAATAGTATTCTTGAAGGTAACGTCTGTCCATTTGCCAGGGCTATCGGCATATTCCGGGACATAATCCTTGATAAGCAGATTGTAGACGCCGGAACCATATTTCTGACCGAGGCGCATCAACGCAATACTGGCAAAAGCCGATTTTGCGGTCGAATACGATGGGATTCTCATGCTTTCACAATAAGCATACTGACCGTAACGGGTCTCGCAGCCAGAGACATAGTTGACGCCATTGATGACCAGACCATAGGCTGTCATGTGCTCAGGGGTAACGCCGCTGCCGAACCTGGTTAAATTGACCTTAGAGTCGGGGAAATCGGTCGCAAGGGCTGAGATCGGTTTGGTCGGTAAGCGATTGATTGCTTCAGCAGCATGATCGGCTTTGGGCGTGGCAGCATTCGAGAAGGTTTCAGATGTGTATGTGGCCGTCAATTGTCCCCACATATTGAACTTGAAATATAAGCAGGTTTCCTGAGTGATCTGGTAACGCACATTCGAAACGTTTGTGCCGTTGAACAGGAATGTCATCACCCCGTTGTGGATGCAGTTCTGGTTACGTTCCACCAGTGCAAACGGGAATGAGGCACGCGAATAGCCACGATCACTGTTTTCCTTCCAGATGCGCCCAGGACCTACGATGTAATTCCAATATGGATGCCCGCTGATGCTCAAGCCCTGAGTGACCGGAATCAAGTAGCTGCCATCCTGCACAAACTCGAAATCGAATTTGGGCAGATGCAAACGCGCGGCATCCGCACTGTAGTTGAGATCATCTCTGATCGTCTCAAAGCCACCATATTCCGCCTCTCCAACCAGTTCCAGGCGGCCTTCAAAAACGACAGCCGGCATGGCGGCCGCGTCTGGCAGGGCGAAGGCCCTGTCGTCCAGCGGGGTAATGCTGGTGCCGGTCATCAGGTCGTCGTAGGTGAGCAGGTTACGGTCCACAGCGCCCGAGCCGGTCAGAACAGCGCCCAGGCGGGCGCTGGGCGACAGTTCGTTGGAGGGGAGCTGGGGGGTGTTGGTCTGCATGGGGGTCGTAGTCGGGAGGGTCTCGGATTCAATGCTGGCGGCGGGCGTTTGGGCGGGGGTGGGGCCGCAGGCGCCCGCGAGCAGCAGCACGGTGACAACAACCAATAGGATGGGTCTCCGAATCATATATTAACCTCCAGAAGAGCAGGACAGCAGACCGGTCAGACCTGCCGGACGAAGCGCACGCGGTGTTCGCCGGGGCCGTCGTGATCGGGATCATAAGCCACCCCATTCAACTCAGCCTCCCCCGGCTCGATCCGGAAACACATGCGGGTATGGAAGGTGATCGAGCCCATGTTGATCGGCGCGGTGACACAGCGCACCAGCCTGCGCTGACCCCGGCGCATGGCGGCGAAGAAGCGCTCGTACAGCTCACGGCCGAAGCCGCGTTTGCGGCACTGCGGGTGCACGCCGACGAAGTGAATGTAAGCTTCCTCGGGCCGGCTCTGCGAAAAAAAGCCGATCAGGAAAGCCGCGATCCGGCCGTCTTCCTCGATGATGAAGCTGGTTTCGCAGAAATGCTCGAAGAACAAGCGCGGCAGCATGTCGCTCATCTTCCTTCCGCCCCACCACTCGTCGAGCGCCGAAATGATGGCTGGGTAATCCGAAGGCTGCACGTTTCGAACGTTCATGGCTTTCCTGGCCTTCCCGCCTGGTAAGCGCTTCCGGTCTGAAACCCGGGGGTCCGGTTTGCTAAGGGATCTTCAGGGAGTGATGGTACTTTATAGCGCCCAGTTGGTCGAAGCTGCCCTTTGCCAATCGTCCATCCTCGTAGATCGGGAATTTGTGCTCGGAGTCGCGCAACTGCTTGAGCGTTTGCGCCAGCCCAAGAGTGCCGTATTCACGCGTTCGGGTGACGTGGTCGAGGTCAATGATCTCGGTCAGGATCGTCTGGTTGGCGCTGGCCTCCTGCAGCACACGTCCATCCGGGTCAATGAACGTCGAGCGCCCGCCGCCCCACGTCCCAATTCCATTGACGCTGATGAAGTAGCACTGGTTGAACAGGGCATTAGCCCGGCACATAATTAATTCCAGTTCGCGGTCGGAAGTCGGCGTCAGCGTAGGTTGGAGGATAACTTCCGCGCCCATCCACGCCAGGGTGCGGGAGACTTCGGGAAACCACATGTCATAACAAATGCACAGTCCAAATCGTCCAACAGTAGGGATATCGAAGATACAGAATTGATCGCCGGGGGTCGTGCCGCTCTCGTAGGGCAGCCAGGGAAACATTTTACGGTATTTCGCCACAATCTCGCCCTTAGGGGAGATGACAACCGCCGTGTTGTAAAGTTTGTCGCTCTCCTGTTCATACATCGAACCCGGGACGAGCCACTGCCCCGTCTTACGCGCCAGGGCGCACAACCGCTCAGTCAATGGGCCGGGAATCGGCTCGGCGCTTTTCTTCCAGGTATCATTATTTTCTGTTGTAACAAACTGATCAAGACCCGGCACGACCATTTCATGGAACATCATCAATTGGACCCATGGAAAAATTTTATTAATGTTCTCGACAATATCCGCCATCTTATCTATGGTGGCGTTGGCATTCCACGGGACGACGGTCATTTGTATTCCAGCGATACCTAACAAGCGAGTCATAGTGTCTCTCCTAATTCGTAGTTTGTTTCAACGAAATGACAGGCAACAAATCGCTCAAGCCGTACCTGCCGTAATTCGGGCTGACTTTGCTTACAGATTTCCTGCACCAAAGGACAACGGGTATGGAAGCGGCATCCCGAGGGCGGGTTGACCGGGCTAGGCACATTGCCCTCCAGTATGGTCAACTCACGTCCGCTATCCACCACTGGCAGCGGGATTGCACCAAAAAGAGCCTTTGTGTACGGATGAAGCGGCTCACCAAAGATTGCCTCGCTCGGGCCGAGTTCAACCAACATACCGAGATACATTACACCGATACGGTCGCTGATATGTTGGACGACATTCAAATCGTGCGAAATGAAGAGATACGTCAATCTGTGCATCTTCTTCAGGTCTTCGAGCAGGTTGATGATTTGCGCCTGCACGGACACATCCAGAGCGGAGGTCGGCTCATCCAAAATGATCAATTTTGGGTTGACGGCTAATGCACGTGCAACGGCCACGCGCTGGCACTGCCCGCCAGATAATTCGTGCGGAAAGCGGTCGAGGTGCTGTTTTCCCAGTCCAACCTGTTCGAGCAGTTCGATCACCCTGCCTCGGATTTCGTTCTTGGGCAGAACACGGTGTGTGACCAGCGGCTCAGCGACGATCTGCTCGACCTTAAAACGCGGGCTGAGCGACGAGAGCGGGTTCTGGAAAACGACCTGCATCTGCCGGCGCATGGCACGCATTTTGTCGCCCTTAAGAGTGGTCAAGTCGCATCCAGCGAAGAGTACCTGGCCAGCAGTCGGCTCAATCAGACGCAGGATGATACGACCCAGGGTAGTCTTGCCGCAGCCCGATTCGCCCACCAGCCCGAAAACCTCGCCAGCCGCAATATCCAAATCCACGCCGTCCACGGCGTAGACGTAACGCGCGCCGCCGGAAAGCCATCCGCCGGGCAGACGGAAATGCTTGGTAAGAGATCGGACTTGAACCAGTGGGGTTGTCATCATGGCTTGTGTTCAGCGAGAAAACAGGTGCTCAAATGGTTTTTACCCACTTGAACCAATGGGGGGCTTTCAGTACGACAGCGCTCAAGGGCGAATTCACAGCGCGGGGCAAAAGCACAGCCAACTATCGCACCTGGATTTGTTGGGACTGCGCCGGGGATTGCAGCCATCTTTTTCCCACGGCTGCCGGGTCGGGGAATGGCATTCATCAGGCCGCGCGTGTAAGGGTGCTGGGGATTGACGAAGATTTCGCGCGTGGGCCCGCTTTCGGCCACGCGTCCGCCATATAAAACGGCCAGCCGGTCACAGGTCTGCGCGATGACGCCGAGGTTGTGGGTTATCAAAATAACCGATACGTCAAATTTCTTCTGCAAATCTCGCAGTAACTTTAAGATTTGCGCCTGGATCGTTACGTCAAGAGAGGTCGTCGGCTCATCCGCGATCAGAAGCCGCGGGTTACAGGATAGCGCCATGGCGATCATCACGCGCTGTTGCATGCCTCCGGAGAGTTGATGGGGGTATGAGCTCATGATGCGATCCACGTCCGGCAAATCCACCGCCGCCAGTACCTCAAGTGCCTTTACGGCGGCCTGCTGCTTTGTCACCTTCATGTGCTGGCGGATGACCCGCTCGATTTGCGAACCGTTGCTAAAGACCGGATTGAGCGACGTGCTTGGGTCCTGGAAGATCATAGCAATCTTTTTGCCGCGCACGGATTCGATCTCACTCCGACCCAGGGTGAGCAAATCCACACCCTCGAAAATAACCTGCCCCCCCGTTATGGACGCTGACCTGGGCAGCAGGCGCAGGATCGAGAGACCTGTCACCGTCTTGCCGCAGCCTGTTTCGCCGACCAGGCCAAAAACCTCGCCCGGCTGCACGTCGAACGTGATGCCGTTGAGTGCCCTCAAACGGCCGCGCGAGGTTTTGAATTCCAGGAACAGGTCACGAACTTCGAGCAGAGCGGTCATCTATACTGCCTCGGGTCGAAGATATCGCGCAGGGTATCACCCAGCAGATTGAATGCCAGAACGACGATAAAGATTGCCAGGCCAGAGAAGGTGGAAATCCACCACTGGTGGAGGATATAGTTGCGCCCTTCGCTGACCATCAGACCCCAATCGGGCGCGGGCGGCTGCGTGCCCAAACCGAGGAAGGCCAGCCCGCCCATCACCAGGATGACTGTGCCGAGGTCAACCGTCGCCTGGACGAGGATCGGGCTAATGGTATTCGGCAGGATGTGGCGCAGGATGATGACCGTATCGCGCACCCCGGTGGCCTGCGCCGCCTCGACGAAGTAGCGCTCCCGCAGGCCGATGGTAACGCCGCGCACCAGGCGCGTGTACCAGGGCCACCAGGAGATAATCAAGGCAATCGCTGCATTCTGCAAACCACGGCCAAGGGCCGAGGTGATTGCCATCGCCAGCAGGAGTGATGGAAACGCCAGGAACAGGTCGGTGATGCGCATGATGACTTCGTCCACCCAGCCACCCTTGTAGCCGGCGATTGCGCCGAGCGGTGCGCCGATCAGCACGGCAAAGATAACCACGCCAATCGGAACGATCAGCGCCGGCCGCGCCCCCATGATGACGCGACTAAGCATGTCGCGCCCGAGTCGGTCTGCGCCCAGGATATGTTCCGCCGAGGGCGCGAGCATGGTATTCGCCACATTCGTCCTTCCAGCCCCTTCTGCTGGATAGGGCGCGACCTGATAAGCAAAGATGGCAATCAAAATGAAAAGAACGATCACAATCGTGCTTGCCAACGAGAGCGGATCACGCACGATGACGCTCAACACGTGGCGGAAGGTGCGCGTGCTTTGTAGCTCGGGTTCGACGGAGAGGGCGGGTATGGCAGTCATGATTATTTCAAACTGATGCGCGGGTCAACCCACGCCTGAAGCAGGTCAACGACGAGATTGATGATCACATAGGCGGTCGCGCCGAAGAGCGTCATACCCATAATGGCAGGATAATCCACGTTAAGCAGAGAGCGCACCGTGAATAGACCCAGACCAGGCCAGGTAAAGATGATCTCGACAAAAAACGTGCCGGTCAAGGCGAAGGCAACGGTCAGGCCGATGACGGTCAGCGTAGGACTGATCGCGTTCTTGAGGGCGTAAAGGTAGGTGATAATGACATCCTTGATACCATAGGCGCGCGCCGTGCGGATGTAATCCTGTTCCAGTACTTCGAGCATGGCAGCGCGCGTCATGCGGGCGATCAAGCCAATCGGATAGGCTGCCAGCGTGAGGGCAGGCAACACGATGTGAATCGCGGCATCTCTAAGGGCGACCCAGTTACGGGTCAGGAGCGCATCGAGGATGAAAAAATTGGTGATCGGTTCGATCGGATTGGTAAAACGCAAGTCGGTGCTCAACCGTCCCGCCAAGGGCAACCAATGTAGATTGCGGAAAAACAGAATCTGCAATAAGAGGCCAAGATAGAAGGCCGGCATGGAAACGCCGACGATGGATATTGTGCGTGCAGCTACGTCAAGCGGCTTTCCCTGCCAGCGAGCGCTCAACACGCCGAGAGGTACACCGATCAAAGCCGCCAGAAACATGCCGGTGAACAGCAGTTCGAGAGAGGCTGGGGCGCGATCAATGATCTCCGTCAAAACCGGGCGTTTAGTGCCAATGGAGGTGCCCAGGTCGCCGTGCAGCAGGTCGCGCATGTAGATGGCATACTGCACCGGCAAAGGCCGATCCAGCCCCAATTGTTTGCTAACGCGCTCAATATCCTCCGGACGTGCTTTTGGGCCGATGTACAGCGCGGCTGCATTGGTGGGCACAACCCGCGACAGGAAAAAGGTGATGACCGAGACGCCGATCAAAACGAAGATGGAACTTAATAGACGGCGAAGGATGAATTCGAGTCTGCGCATGAGCGAGGCATCCCAGGGAAACAGGTAGTTCTCTTATTGAAGCCGGCCGGGAGCAAAGCCCCACTCCCGGCCGGCAAATCTCGGTGCGTGCAGGATTACTTGGTGGAGCGCAGTTGGTAGAAGAAGTAGTGGACGAATGGGTAGTTCAAATTGTACTTGAAACCCTCGATGTACTTCGGGATGACGAACACTGCCTCGGGGTCGAAGAAGAACAGGCCGGGCGCTTCGTCCACCAGCAGATTCATCGCCTCCACGTACTTGGCTTGCGAGGTGGTCGGATCGGTCACCGTCTTGCCGATTGCCTCGTCTATGAGGGCGTTGTACTGGTCGTTCTTCCAGTAGGACAGGTTGAAGAACGGTTTTTCTGTCCAGTAGAACATTGACCACAGGTTGTCCGAGCCGGCATCGCTGTAGGTCGGCCAATAGAGCACCAGGAACATATCCTGCGCGTTGGCCGGGTCAGACTTGGCCAGTGCCCACTGCTGACTCCAGAGCATCGGCTCGATGGTCACATCCACGCCTAATTGGGCAAAAGAGTCCTTGATCAACGGAGCAAAGGCCGTTTCGACGTCGTTCTCGGAAGCGTAGGTCAGTTTGAGCGCGAAGCCGCCGTTCGGGAAACCGGCATCCGCCAGCAGTTGCCTGGCTTTCGTAAGGTCATAGGTGTATTGGTTCACGTCAGCCGACCAGGGCCATACACCGGCCGGGACGGGGCCGCGGCTCTGCGTACCCAACCCTTTTACGGCGATGGAAATGATGTCGCCATAGGGGATGGCATACGAGAGTGCCTGGCGCACCTTGATATTGTCCAGCGGCGGGCGCAGCGTGTTGAAGAAGCCTACGTAGTTGAAAAAGGACGGCTCTTCAACATACGTGTAGTTTGGATTGTCTTTGAAGTCAGCCAGGTTCTCTCTCGGGAGGCTGGTGACCAGGTCAACCTGATCGCCCTCCAGCATTTGCTGCTGAGTGATTGCCTCGCTCACAATTTCGACCAGCACCTTATCGAACTGGCCCGGCTGCCAGCCGCCCCAGTAATCATTGAAGCGTGTAAAGACGATTTCCTGGTCAGCTTTGTATGACTCGAGCATGTACGGGCCGGTGCCGGCTTCCAAGCCTGTCTCAAAGTAGTTCTCGTCCGCCGCCGCAGCTTCGAGTGCTTTCGGGCTGATAATCCACGCGCCGTAAAGCGAGGAAGCAATCAGGTCAATTGGTGCAGAATACGTCAGGTTGAATTTGACGGTCAGATCGTCCACCACTTCGATGCTGTCCAGCATCCACCAGATGAACGAGGCACCACCGTGATCCGCAGCAGCCTCGATGGACATCTTGACCGCCTCGGCGGTGAGCGTTTCGCCATCGTGGAACTTCACGTTCGGGCGCAGGTAGAAGGTCCAGACCGTGCCGTCCGCGTTTGATTCCCAGCGTTCAGCCAGCAGGGGCGTGAACTTCTCAGCCGAGCCGGGCGGGTTGATGAGCAGCAACTGCTCGTACATATTTCCCATGTAGGTTGCCTCGGTCGAGAACGACTTGACCGGGTCCCAGGTAGTAAAGATTGCCGTGTTGGCGATCTTTAGCACTTTGGGAAGAACCGGGGCTTCTGTCGCGGCGGGTGTTTGGGTGGCGACCGGGCCGCAGGCGCTCAAGATGAGCGCTGCGACCATCAAAAAAATAAACAACAGGGATTTCTTATTCATTTTCTCTCCTCCGGGTAATAAGGATATGGATTCAGGTTAATCTTAGCATGACGAGTTTTCAAATTGTTTGCAAAATTTGGCATTCAAGCGGCTATAATCTACGTGATGATGAAACCTTCCGCACTACTGCGCACGAAATTTCTCATCCCCCAGCCCGCGGCTGACCGTGTGCCGCGCCCCCATCTCATTGAATGGCTCGAAAATCAATTGGATAAACGATTGATCTTGCTTTCGGCCCCGCCGGGCTACGGAAAAACGACCCTGCTGGCGGATTTCCTTGCCGCTTCGCCGCTTCCGGCGGCCTGGGTACAACTCGACGCAGCCGACAGTGATCCGAGCGTCTTCCTCGCTTATTTCATTGAGGCTGTTTACCGCATGCACGGGGCAAATGAGAAAACAATCGGACATATCACCCAGACCTTGCTCGAAAGTACCCATGCCAGCGTTTCACCCCAGCAGATACTCACTGTGCTGGTTAATGAATTAACCGACACATTACCCAACCCATGGCTGCTGGTGCTGGAAGATTATCACTTCATCGCCAGCCCAATTGTCCATCAGTTGGTGGGTTTACTAATCGAAAATGGCCCGACTCCCCTGCACGTAATCCTCTCTACGCGTACAGACCCGCCGCTTGCCCTCGCCCGCCTGCGTGCCCGCGGAATGCTCGCTGAATTGCGAGCACCCGAATTGCGCTTCGGCGAGGACGAAACCTCTGCCTTGATCAACTTTTGTGTTCCAGGCCTTTCAGAACAAAGCCTGAGTCTGCTCATTGAAAAGACGGAAGGATGGGCTGCCGCGCTGCAAATCGTCCGGTCATCCTTGCAGGGCCAGGATGCGCGCAGCGCCGACCGTTTTATCGCCGGTTTGAGTGGTTCTCACCGCTATATCTTCGAATATCTTACCGAAGAAGTCTTCCGCCGCCAAAGCGGTGAGCGTCAGTCTTTTCTCATGAATACTGCCGTCCTTTCTCAAATGGATGCCGCTACTTGCAATGCCCTGCCTGGTATCACCAATGCCCAGACCATGCTCGACCAATTGGAACAGGAAAATCTGTTCCTTACCAGCCTTGACGCCCAGCGCCATTGGTACCGTTATCATTATCTCTTCCGTGAATTCTTATTCAGCAAGTTGCAGCAGGAACGCCCCGAACAGGTGGTGGAATTGCATAAGACCGTCGGTAAGTATTACGAGCACCAGGGAGAGTTGGAAGCTGCGTTCGCACATTACGTTGAGGCGAAGGAGTGGGAGGCTGCCGCCCTTGTCATCCAGGCTTTCGCTCCAGATTACGTTGAGCGCGGCCGTGTCGAGGTCTTGCACCGTTACCTGACAATACTTCCGCCTGAAGTCATGCAAGGCCATCCGGAGCTTTTGCTTCAGCGCGGAAATGCGCTTCGCAGTTTGGGAGAAGCTGGACTGGCAATCAACGACTTCGAGGATGCCCGCACTTATTTCGCGGCTCGCGCTGACCGCAGCGGGGTCAGCCGTGCCCTGACGCGTCTGGCAGAAATCAACCGGGCGCAGGGCAATTACCGCCAGTCTGAGGCATTGGCATCCGAGGCACTTTCCTGCGCTCCAGTTGATGACCATGCTGCTCGTGCGGATGCGCTCATGGCGCTTGCTAAAAGTGCTGGCTTTTTGACGGGTATGGATCATAGGCGCGCCCTTGCAGAACAGGCCGTAGAAGAAGCTCGCTTGACAGGCGACCGTCTTTCTCCGCTGGCGCGCGCCAATTTCCTGCAAAGCCTTGGTCAAATGTGCTGGTGGCATGGCGATCCCCAGGCTACCATCCGTTACTGCAAAGAAGCCTTACAACTGGCCCCCGAAGAGCTATCCCCAATTGCCGCCCAGGCCTATATCTCGCTTGTCAGTCCATATCTCTACTGGCAGGACCTTGATACGGCGCTTCATTATGCTGAACGCGGATTGGAGATAGCTCAAACACTACACCTGCGTGAACTCCTTCCCAGCGCTTACTCTGCTCTTGGCAATGTCCTTACCCGTCGCGGTGAAACAGCCCGCGCCGAAGGGTGTTTACGTCAAGCCATGGATCTGGCGCAAACTTTAGGCCTGGCCTCCTACGAGCGATTGATGGCAGCCGGCTACCTGGCGTATAACTTATATGGTCAAGGTTACGTGTACGAGGCCCGCCAACTGGCAGAGAACGCACTGTGGGCCTATACCGGTAATCCAGACACCTTCGAGGCATTCGTATGCCGTAGCGTACTCGCAGATGTGGCGTTGGAACAGCGCCAATTATCGCGTGCCGAAACGCTCTTTAATGAACTGCTTGAGATTGGTGAGCGCAGGCAGTTTCGCATCCCATTAGCTATGGTCTACTTTGGATTAGCATACATTCATCTTGTCACCAATCGGAGAGCAATCGGCCTTGATTTTGCCCGCCAGGCACTGGCGCTTATTGAACCCACGCAGGCTATCCAATTGTTCCTCGATCAAGGTGAACGCAGCCGCGTGGTCTGTAAGGCCTTACAGGATGCCGGCGAGGAAAGTATTTTCCTCCAACGCGTCATGGAAAATCTATCAACGGCTTTGTATCCATTCCCGAAGGTGATAGATCATACGGCTGTCGTTGTTAAATGTCTTGGGACATTTCGCGTCGTCATCAACGGTGAAGAAATTTCACAGGAACGCTGGGTTTCTACAAAAGCGCGTGACCTGCTGGCCTACTTCATCACGCTTCGCGGGGAGCGTATTCCCGGTGAGCGGGTATTTGATGCGATTTGGGCGGATAAGCCTGGGCGCGGAATGACGGCTTTCCATACTGCCCTCTCACGCTTGCGCCATGCGTTGAGGATGGGTAAATCCACGCTGCGCTTCATTATGGTCGAGGCCGGTGAATACTGGTTAGACACCGCTGCCTTCAGTGTGGATGTTGATGAGTTCGACGCAGCGTTGGCGAAAGCCCGCGCCGCGTCTACTGAAGAATTGGCGGCTCATTGGTATGAACAGGCAATTTCTCTCTACCGAGGGGAATATCTGGACAACCTTTATTATGATTGGCTCCTCCCTGAACGCCGACGGCTGATCCAAACCTATATTTCGGCTCTGCGTACTCTGGCCGATTTTCACTTCACGCATGAGCGTTACACCAATGCGCTCGAATTGCTTCAACGTGCACTGCGCGTGGATAATTTGAGTGAGGAATTGCACTGCCAGACCATACGGACTTACGCCGCGCTTGGAGACCGGGCTGGCCTGGCGCGTCAGTATCAGGATTTGATGAAAGTGCTTTCCGCTGAATTAGGAATGGAGCCATTGGTTTCAACAACAAAATTGTACCAAAGACTGGTTGAAGGTATGAAAGCCTAGCGTCGGGATGGTGTGTGTTCTCTGTGGTGAAATTTTCTTGCACAAAAAACAAGAATTTCATTGATAGGGTACTATTCTACATCCACAGGTTGACAAACTGACGAATTCGGATAAAATACTCCCCGCAAGCCAAGCAAGCCGAAGTGGCGGAACTGGCAGACGCGCTAGGTTCAGGGCTTAGTGGCCGCAAGGCCGTGAGGGTTCAAGTCCCTCCTTCGGCACACAAGGTGCTGCTCATTTTGCCGATGGCATATCGGCAGCCCACCCGCTGAAAGGCGGGTTTTTGTTTTACTGCTTCTTGCATACATTCGTGAACTTGCGTGTGCCGAAATGCTCGCAAATTACAAGAGTTTGGTTCACCAATCTACGCAGTACCCTGTAATTCATGAAGGACACGAAGGCTTGCCCTGAGCAGATTTGGCTGAGAGGGTGTAAAATAGGCGTATGAAACGCTGGCCCGTCAAACTGAAACATATCGGCATTGCCATCGGTCTATTCATCCTGGTCGTGCTGGTCATAGATTTTAACCAGCGCCTGGCGGGGTTGAACCGCCTGTCCACTCAATTGGCAACTGTCCACGTCGAGGCGACGGCGGTAACGCAAACCCAAATTGCACTGGTCACGCAAATCGCATACGCGACATCCGAGCGTGCCGTCGAGGAATACGCGTATGAGAGCGGCATGGGAAAGAGCGGCGAAAACCCCGTGCAGGTCGTCCCGGCCAGGACTCTCGCCCCGACCCCCATCCCTTTGCCGATGCAACAAACACGGTCACTCGAGAACTGGCAGATCTGGTGGGAACTCTTCTTCGGTAACTACTGAGTACTGCGTAAATCTCCGAACCGCAATCTTGTTTCTTGCCAGAGAAAACGCACCAACCAGTTCGCGAATTAATGCAAGAAGCAGTAAGCCGGTTTATTTTCCCCCGATTAGGCCTTCGGCAAAAACGACAAGTCTACCGTTGCCTTTTTCCTTGGCGCGGTGCTCGGCCTGGTTGGCACGTTCAATCAGCGCGCCCAGGTCGGGTGTGGTAGCGGATAATTGAGCCACGCCGATGGAGATGGTGACGGATAAATCCCCATATTCAGACGGCACTTTG
Source organism: uncultured Chloroflexus sp. (assembly GCA_964618215.1). GTDB lineage: Bacteria > Chloroflexota > Anaerolineae > Anaerolineales > Villigracilaceae > CG2-30-58-95. Next base: position 17,623 of record CAZTZE010000008.1, on the reverse strand, counting down.
GTGAATGCAATTCCTGTTTGCAACCTTTCGGCAGCTTTCTTGGTGGTTTCGATATTGGCCTCCGGGAGGAGAATGACAAACTCGTCACCCCCGAAGCGACTGATCAGGTCCACAGAACGCATTTTTGCCCTGCACTGTTGGGCTATAGCCTGCAAGACCAGATTGCCGGTTGCGTGGCTGTATTTATTATTGAAATTCCTGAAGCCGTCAACATCGAAGAATAATATAGAAAGATTACGTTCGAAACGCCGCGCCCGGTCAATTTCACGCCCACCCAACGCCATTAACCCCCGATAGTTGTACACACCGGTCAACTCGTCAATGATTGCGAGACGTTGTTCTTCGGCATACAGGCGGGCATTTTCAATTGCGATGGCGGCCTGCGAGGCGATGAGTTCCAGAATATGTATATCCTCCTCGCTGTAAGCCTTTGGCTGGTAGCTTTGGACGGACATGACGCCGATCACCCGCTCTCGTAAGGTGAGGGGAATGCCGACGTAGGAGCGGGTTGGTCTTTTAAGCGCAGCGGTTGATTGCTTGTATGGGCGGGTATCCATGCGGATTGAATCACTCAGGTAAAGAGTCCGCCGCGCCTGGATGACTGCGCCGATGGTGCCGGGGCGGTCATGAATGTCGCGCGAAGGGCCGGCCTGGTATTGCCCATTTTCATAGTATAGAGGCACATGGATCAGGGAACTGGCCTCGTCGTACAATGCGACGTAAAAAACATCACACGGCGCAACCTGCTGGCATTGTTCATGCAAGGTCTTCAGCACTTGATCCATGTCCAGAGCGGAGGTGATTGCCAGGCTGAAGCGGTTGATGATCCCCAATTGCTCCGCTTGCCGGTTGCTCTCTTTAAGCAGACGGGCATTCTCGATGGCGATGGCGGCCTGGTCGGCAAACAGGCTGACCAGTCGGATTTCCTCCTGCGTGAAAGAGCCGGTTTTTCGATCGTCGGTGATGTTAATCACCCCGATGACTTTTCCTTTTACCTTGAGTGGTACGGCGAGCACACGCTTGATTGAAATGTCGTCGTAAATTGCAGCGCGATGATCCCATTGGCTGTAATCTGCTATCATCATTGCCTCGCCTGTCTGGGCGACTTGCCCAGAGAGGCCTTCGCCAAAGCGAAGGATTGTCCCGCTGTAATCTTTACCCAGGTTATAGCTGATCACCAGTTCCAACGATTGGCCATCCGGCCGCACCAGGTACAAGCCACCCAGGGTTGTACCGAGCAATCCGGTGGTTCTTTCAACGATGGTAAATAACAGGGAAGAGAGGTCTGGCAGAGCATTAATTTCCAGCGAGGTTTCAAACAATGCCGTCATCTCTCGAGCGTTATGCTCCAGGGCTTCCTGGGTTAGTTTACGTTCGGTGATGTCATGCAGGACGATTAATCTGCCGGTGAAACGTTGACGCCGGTCGTAAAGCGGGGAGATGCGTAACTCGACATAACAGAGTGGTTCTTCACGAAGGCAGATCTCGGCCTGTGTGTCAAGCGTATCTAAATATTGAGCTACAAAACCAGGCCAGGCCGCAAAAAAGTCCCTGGCAGGCTGGCCGATGGCTGATTTAACTGAAACGCCAATCAACTGTTGGAAGGCCGGGTTGATATCCACGATCCGGTTTTGATCGTCCAAGACCAGGAGGCTGTCACTCATGCTCTCGATCAGTATGTCCCGCGCCATGGGTACGAGTTCGAACAACTGGAATCTAAAGATGCCCAGGGCGAGAATCAAACCGGTCAGGGAAAAAGTAATTGGGGTCAGGTCTAAGCCGGCGACCGGGCTTAAGCCGGCGAGGTAAACCACATTTCCCACAATCGGGACAGCCGATCCGGCCAATAAAATGCCAATCTGGCGGCGGAACATTTTTGGAAATCGGATGATCGCCCAAATCAGGTAGAATACGCCCCCCATGATCAGCAGATAAGTGTAGGCCGCGAATATCCAAAACCAGGTTCCGTGGCCGTAAATCAAAATAGCGCTGTCATCCGGGCTGGGGGTAAAGCTGCTCCAGACCAACCCATGCCAGTCATTTGTAGCCGCCATGAGGAGGGTGATGACTGGAATGAGCCAGAGCAGGATCAGGTTCCGCTGTGTCAGTTGTTTATCCAGGCGGGCATATTCCAGGACACAAATCAGGAACAGGACCGGTACACTAACCATGCCGGCGTATTGTATCTTTGACCAAAATACCTTGGCCGGTATTTCTACTGAAGCAGTTTCCAGCGCGGCGGCGAATGACCAGACAGCGACCGCGATCATCAACCAGGCAAGCGGGATTTTACCGGGTACGGGGCGTTGGCGCGTGATGAGGTGCGTTGTGAGGACTGAGATGATGGCGGTAACGACATAGATGATCGAAAAATAAGAGAATTGCCAGCTCATGTTTTGTTGTTCGAAGCATGGTACTACACAAATTATTTCTTTGCAGTATATCATAAATAGTTCGACAATGTCAAAATCGCTATATATGGCGGCTTCAGAGCTTTGTGCCGCCATATCTGGCGTTATCCGATTGGGCCAGATTGTACGTTTTTTCAACGCGGATAGTCTCCCCACTGAGCGTGGTTGAATGATCCCAGATATGAACCGCGAAGAAACGAAGCCCGCGAAGGCCTTTTATAAAGGTTTTCTCACCTGCACTTGCAGCAGGCCGTCTCGCCCCGGCTGGCTCCCGGCCCGAACGGGGAGCAAGTGTCGCGTCTTCGCGGTAAACTTTCGCGCATCTTCGATAACCACACCGGAAAGGGAGACTATCCAATCGAAAGCCCCTGAAGATTTCGAACCTTCAGGGGCTTTCGATGGCGGAATGCTTATTTCCCCCGATTAGGCCTTCGGTGCGATCGGCGTTACCTTTTTCTTCGGAATCAGGTGGGGAATAGCCTGGATGATTTCGATTCCTTCCACGACGACGATAATGGCCAGCACGATGCGCGCGGATATGTTGAGCGAGAAGATCACAGCCTCGGCTGCGGAGCCGAACATGGTCAGCATAGCGGGTGTCAGGCCAATCAGCGACGCGCCGAAGAGCATGGCCGCGCCGATACCAACGCCGGCTGCTTTGACCGCCGCGGAGAACCAGCGGGTGGCGAGCCGCCAGTATCCCTGGCGCAGGAGGAGGATGTTGAGCAGGATTTCCAGCGCCCAGACTACGGTCAGGAAGGGAACGTAACGGAAAAAGGCTTCCGAGAGGAGCGGGGCGGAACCAATCTGGTGTTTTGTGATCTCGCTGCTCGCAATGAACCAGACGCTATCCGCGCTGAATCCGAGGTTGAACAACTGCGGGTAGAAATTGAAGACGAGTATGGCGGCAAAGTTGAGCAATATCTCAAAAACCGGTCTGGGGATGCCAACGCGGTCGGGCGGGGTGATTTTCAACAGGCTGCGCGGCTCCCATTCCCGGCTCTCTTCATCCTTTAGTTCAGAGGCCGGCAATACTCGCTGCAGGATGGCGAAAACCAGGACAATATTGCCGAAAACCTGTATCGCGCCGCCAACGGCCTGCAGGATGGACTTGCCGAGCAATTCAAGAAATGCCTGGGATGTCACGCCGGTGGTGGCAACGGCAATCCCAAAGCCGATCAGCGCCATTATGCCCAGCACGGAAAAGACGATTTTCACTACCAGCATGAAGAGCGGGAACAGTTGCGGGCCGATAAGGTGGCGCTCCGGCAGGTACGAGGCGGCCACTTTTTCCGGCGCGCCGTACTCCTTTAGCAGGTCGAAAAACATCTCGTCATCCGCCGGTTTGCCGGCCTTTATGCTGCGTTCGTCGAGCATGTCTTCCAGCACCGAGCGCATCTCGGCTTCGATGTCGGCGCGCGATTTCTGGGGCAGATGGCGTCCGACTTCGGAAACGTAGGTATCAATCAGGTTCATCGCGATCTCCTTTTTTTTCTGTGACCTTTAGTTCAGCATCTTCTCCATCATGGAGACGATAGCGGTCCATTCTTCTTTCAACCGGGGCAGGAGCTGCCTGCCTTCCTGGCTGATGACATAGTACCTGCGCGGGCGGTCGGCTTCGACCCGCCAATTGGATTGCAAAAGCCCCTGGCTTTCCAGCCTCCGCAGCAGGGGGTAGAGCGTACCCTGGTCAATTTCCAATCCGCTCTCCGCGAGGCGTTTGATGAGCGAATAGCCGTATTGTTCCTGGCTCAACTGGCTCATGACAGCCAGCACGATAACGCCGCGCCGCAGTTCAAGGATGGTATTCTCAAAAGATTCGTTTGTCATAATATCACCATTGACGACATTATACTGTATGTAACACAGTATGTCAAGGGTATTAATATAGACAACCTCCCGTCACGGATGCGGGAGGTTGTCTGTTTTTCAGTTATTTCCGAAGTCTACCGAGTAGGTGCTGCGCACTCGTTGGTTATGGTAGCGGCTGGGTTACGATCACGCCATCCAACGAGGCTTGTGCTTTCTTCGGCCCGCTGAAGACCATACGGAGTTCGTGCTTTCCCGAAGAGAGTTGTCCGGGATAGTCCCAGCGTTGTTGGTAGCGGTTTGCAGAAGCCTTTTGGTTTATCGAACCTGCCAAGACACCGTCTACGTAAATATCCACATTGCCATATTTCGAGCCTGTATTGTAGAGGATACTGAAGGATTGACCTGTGAATGTGAAGGTGGCGGAGGCATTCAGGATTGCTGTGCGCATGAAGCTCCCTTTATAAGCGGACTTGTCCTTGGTATTGCTCCACCCGGATGAGTAGGTAAAGGCCGGGTCAGTATTGTCATATGTTACAGTCGTCGTCTTCGGTGCGGGAGTTGCTGACGGTACGGCTACCGGGGTTTCAGTCGGTTGCGGTACGGAGGTTTCTGTCGGTGTAGAAGTCGGCGCAGCCGTTGGAGTCGCAGCCGGTTCGGTGGGTGTCGCTGTCGCTATAGGAGCCACCGTTGGCGTTGCAGCCGGTTGAGTCGCTGTCGCCGTAGGAGCGGTCCCGGTCGTGATTTCAGCCGTGTGATTGACTGGATCCACGATCACTGAACCTTTGGTAAAGTCACGCCGCCAAAGGTTGCCCTGCGGATAGCGTGGGCCAAGGGGGCTGCCGAGATCAATATCGTAGTTCGGGTACAGCCAAGCCTGTCCATAATCATAGGAATTGGTGTAACGGAAAGCTGCTGTTCCATTGCTGATCAGCAAATAGGAGCCGAAAGCGAAGGCTTGCCGGTTGATGTTCGCCTGGTCGCCTTGTGAGATCAGGACAGCATATTTGCCAATTGCTTGGGTTCGCTCCGCACGCGTCAATTCCTCTTCCCACTCGGATACACTTCGATAGTTCGTGCGCCAGCCAATTGCCCAGGCTTCATCCATAGCACCATCCAAGTACTGGAGGTAAGCGAACCAAACCGCCGGATCAGAGAGCGAGATGATGTTTGCCAACAGCGGACGACCTTGAGGCTGAAAGTAACTTGTATAAATGTATTGCAGAAAGCCCTGGATGGCCGCCTGGTAACTGGCATCATCTGGATATTGCTGCGGAACGCCAGCCAATTGAATAACTTTGTACAGACTGGCTTCGACATTATCCAGAAATACACCGTACCAGCCAAGTTCCTCCTGGCTCTCGCGGGTGCGGGTCAGCCAAAACTCACGCCATTCCTGGTTGCCGGGGTCCATCAGGTAATATTTTTCATCTACTAATATCCGGTTACCATTCGCATCCAGCAAGAACCAGTCCGGATGCTGTGTGCTGATATTGCAGAAATCGCCAACTTTGTAGGCGACATTGTTGCGCCAGGGTTTGGCAGTGCATGAACCCGGATCCATGATCGCCTCGAAGCGGACGTATTGCATGATTGGAGAAGTCACACCATTGGCAATCAAGTCGTCGCGGAATGTCTCATCGGCTCGGGTCAGAATGAAGGTGTTGAAATTCTTCGCCAGCGTGGCAGCATCGTTATTGGTAGGCGGTTTGTAAAAATAGGCAATATTGACGATCTTATCCGTGACCAGCGCAGGTGTGGCTGCGGCTTGCGCATTCGTATATGTGCCCATTACCATTATGATTATTGTGGCGAGTGTTGCCAGGCGGTAAATTGTCTTTTTCATTCTGTTTTCCTTTCGGGCCAGCCCCATGTTTTGAAAAACATGGCGGCCTGGCATTTTGCCAGGCCGCTGAAAGGAAAACTCGGGAATGAAATTTTTACTTCGGCAACCTGGCAGTCGTGGCTGAAAGTCAGCTTTAGACCCATAGTTTTGCGCCCCCGGCTTTCGCCGGGTTTGCCTTTATCGGTATTAGGTTGTTAATTTACTTTCTAAGCAAGAGTTCTGCTTTTCTAACTATCATCAGTATACAATAGTATGGTTCATTTAGTCTTAACAGCAAGGTAAGGTGACCCTTTAGAACCCATAAAATCCTTTCAATCCCCCAACAAAAGGGTGTTTCCTGTCAAGATCAACAGGAATTTGTGTCAGAAGCCCCCACCAATTGTTTTAACAGAAGATTTCTGATATGATTGCATAGAGCAGCTTCCAGCCGCAATTCAACCGGGACGCTGATTACGCAGATAAACGCAGATATCTTTAAATCAGCGGTATCAACGTTTTCAGCGTCCGAAAAAATCTTCGCGGTTGTGATAGTTTTTCAAGAGTCTTCCTATTAGGAAGGGTTTGACGTTTCGTTCGGGATGTCAAAGTAAAGCACTCTTATTCGACGACAGATGTTTGATGAAATGGAGCGATAAAATGAGCGGCCTAAAGAAGCATATCGTAATGTTGCTATTATTTCTAGTGGGTGTGTTTGGCTTGGAAAGGCTCGATTTCGGGGCCCCAGATTTGCTCAACCTGCATCCCTACGCATATGTTCTAGTTATCCTGGCAATGATTTTGACGATCATTGTTCCCCAACTGCGACACACTTCGGTTTATGTTCTACTTATTCTTTGGGGGAGTATCTACTTGGTGCTATGGTGGCTTATCTCCTTTCAAAACAAACCTCTAACATCGGCTGTCATGCAAGTTACAATTATCGAGCTGATTCTCATTGCAACCGGTGTCTTGATCGTGCATGGACTGGCGCGTCATGTCAACCAGTTAGAGGACACCATAGAAAGTATTGCTTTCGGTGAGATTCCAGGCCGGGCGCCATGCATCGAGGATGCTGCCGAAGCGATCAAGGTGGAGTTAACCCGTAGCCGCCGCTATAGCCACCCACTAACGGTAATGGTCCTGGAACCCGATCCGGAAACGATACAGACGAATCTTAAGCGCATGTTTCAGGAGATGAAGCTCAACTCGGCCAAGCGTTACGCACATGCCCGTCTTTGCCAGATTGTGAATGAAGCCTCGCGCCGTACTGACCTTGTCTTTCGACAAACAAAGAATGGACGATTCGTTATCTTATGTCCCGAGACAGACCCACAAACCTCTACCATCCTGGCAAACCGTATTCAATCTGTTGCCCGTGAGAGTCTGGGTCTTTCGGTCGCCTGGGGAGTAGCCGCTTTCCCTGCCGATGCCCTGACGTTTGAGGAGTTATTGCTCAAAGCGGAGATCAAACTACTATCACCGACAGCCCATCCGCTCCATGCGCCTCAATAAACGGAAGAAAACCGCTTCCTGATGGCGATTATGAAATTCCCCGCTTCTTCGTTGGATTACACTTGGATCAAGAAACATGACCCGAATAAGAGTTTGTTGCGCGGTCAGGCTTACCATGTTGCCAAGCGTATCATGGACCTCAGCATTGCCATCCTGACCATGCCTGTCTGGTTACCCATCTTGGGCCTGCTCGCTTTTATGGTTTTCCTCAGCGCCCCTACCGCGCCGGTCTTCTACACTCAACAGCGTACGGGGAAGGGCGGTAAGCGCTTTGCAATGTATAAAATCCGTTCGATGGTCGCCGATGCTGACATCCTGAAGCAGGACTATAGCCATTTGAATGAATTGCAATGGCCCGATTTTAAAATCACCAACGATCCGCGCGTGACCTCGCTCGGCCGTATACTGCGCAGGACGCGTTTGGATGAACTTCCGCAACTCTTCAACGTGCTGCGTGGGGAAATGAGCCTGGTCGGTCCGCGCCCGACCTCTTTCGGTCCCGAAACATATCGTCTGTGGCAAACCGAACGGTTGGATGTGCTTCCTGGCTTGACCGGCCTTTGGCAGATCATCAGGCAGGATGCATCAGAATTTAACGAGCGCTTGCGCCTGGATATCGCCTATATCGAGCGGCGAAGCATATCCTTTGATATTAATATTTTGGCGAGGACGGTTTTGGCTATCTTCAGGCAGAGACATAGTGATAGCTACTAAGCGTAAGCGACTGAAAATCGCTTATCTCGTCTCCCGTTTTCCCCACCTTCCAGAGACTTTCATCCTGCGCGAGATGGTCGCGATGGAAGCGCAGGGATGGGAGATCGAACTTTACCCTTTGATCCTGCAACACCAGCCGGTGGTTCACGCGGAAGCGCAGGCATGGTTGCCGCGGGCGCATCATTTATCCTGGTTTTCTACTGCCATCCTGGCAGCCAACCTGCGTCAGTTGAGCACCCATCCATTTCGAACTGTAGGTTTGTGGTTTCGCGTCGTCATTGAGAACCGCGTCAGCCTGAAGTTCTTGCTGCGCGCGCTGGCGCTTTTCCCAAAAGCCGTGTGGATGGCTGAACAGATGCAGCAGCAAGGGGTGGCGCACATCCATGCGCACTATGCTTCTCATCCCGCGCTGGTCGCCTGGTTGATCCATAAACTGACCGGCATCAGCTTCAGTGTAACCGTCCATGCCCACGACATTTTTGTCGAGAAGGCCATGCTCGCGACCAAATTGCGCGCGGCTGCTTTTATCGTCGCAATTTCAGACTATAATCGAGAATATCTGGCGCGCGAAGTGGATATCAGCCTAAGAGACAAGACCCACGTCGTGCATTGTGGCATCAACCCCGCAATCTATACCGTCCGCGATCATCTGCCGGACAAGAGCAAACCTTTAGAGGTAATCAGCGTTGGCAGCCTGCAACCCTACAAGGGAATGCGCTACCTGGTCGAAGCCTGTTCTTTGCTGCGCGAGAGCGGGATTCCAATTCATTGCCGCATCATCGGGGATGGCGAGGAATGGTCGCTTTTACAACGCCTGATCGCTGATCGTCAGTTGGCATTATATGTGGAGCTTCTGGGCGCCAGGACGCAAGCCGAAGTGGCACAGCTCCTACCCAGCGCTCACTGTTATGTACAGCCCAGCGTGGTTACCCCGTCGGGCAAGATGGAAGGCATCCCGGTCTCGATCATGGAAGCCTTTGCCAGCGGATTGCCGGTAGTGGCCACACAACTCTCTGGTGTCCCCGAGTTAGTGCGACCTGGTGTGACCGGTTATCTTGTCCCGCCTGCCGATCCCCGCTCACTGGCAGATGCGTTGGTTGCTGTTTATGAAAATCCAAAAGAAGCAGCCCGTCTGGCGAAGGCCGGACGGAGGCTTGTTCTTCAGGAATTTAGGATTGATAAAAGTGCCAAACAAATGACCGACCTCCTTGAGCACTGCCTCATCGCAGATAAGCCTACCAAGTAACTTCTCAATAAAATGAGGGAGGTGCGGACGGGCTTCGCCCTCCCTCCCCCAAATTATTGAGATGATACCCATTTTTTGGCTCATTGGGATTTTCTGTGATTCGGCGGCAAATGTAGGACAAATTGCCAATTTGTCCTACGCCTTACCAGCATATATGGTGGTTGATCACAGAGATTCCCAAAGAGCCTTTTTTAGAAAAGGGTAAGGATCAGCATGGAAATCCAGCTTTATTTTCAAATGTTACGTCGCTCTTGGTGGATCATTGTCATGACGGCTTTTGCCGCAGTGACCGCCTCTTTGATCTATTCGTATGTCGCCCGGCCTATATATCGCGTCAGTTCGCGTTTCCTTGTCTTACCCAACCCATCCTTGATATCTGGGAGCAGTGGCGTACTTCTCGAAAGCCTGGCCATCCTGGACAAGCGCTCGATCATCCAGACATATGCCGAAATCATAAACAGCCCGCGGATTTATCGAGAAAGCCTCAGCCTTTTGGGCTTGGATGAAGAATCTCTAATTGACTATACTTATTCCGTGGTAGTTCTGCCGGATGCAAACATAATTGAGCTATCAGTAACGGGACCGGATCCCGCGATATTAGTACAGTTATCAGAAAGCATCGGTGAACGTTCGATAAATTATATTCAAAGCATATACCAGATTTTCGATATGGCAATATTGGATCCAGCCATTCTTCCATTGGAACCCATTCGTCCCCAACCTTTACGTGACGCCGCGATTGCTCTGGCTTTAGGGTTGGGGGTAGGAGTGGCTCTGGCATTCCTGAATGAGACGCTCAGTATCACGATCGGTAATATTATGCAGCGGTTTACACTGGACGATATGTCGTCTGCTCTGAATCGCAAGACATTCGAGCGGCGTTTGGAGGCGATGACCTCTTCGACCGCGATCCCAGGTTATATGTCACTCTGCATTGTGGAGGTGGCGGGGCTGAAGGAATATCTCGAGGTACTACCGCAGCCAACACTCCAGCAAGTATTGCGGGAAGCAAATACAACTCTAAGAAACCAATTGCGCGGGAACGATATCGTTGGGCGGTGGAGCGATTATGTGTTTGCCGTTTTGCTTTCCGAAACACCTGGCATTGCAGCCCTGAATACCATGGAGAGAGTTCGCGTAGCTTTATCTATGCCGATCAAGATAAATATTTCAGGTGAGGCGCTTTACCTCAATCCCCTGATCGGGATTGCCGAACATAAAATTGGTAAATCGAAGGATGAATTAGTAAAGGATGCTCAGCTTGCACTCGAGAAAGCCAGGAAAGGTTCTGAGGGTGTCGTGCTTATTGATTCTGTCAAGAAGTTGCTTTACGGCGAACGTGATAATCCTGTTAGATAGCCTGATGAAAATTGGAAGCAGACCGGTTAATAAGAAAACTCGCACAGATAAGAGGCGATGAGGCCTTACCACCTGAAGCCTCAATAATTATCCCTGTTAATGCGCAGAATGATCTTGTAAATGTTCTGCAAATCATAGACGATATCGCCTCTTACCAGGGGAAGCACCATTTGGAAGTAATCCTGGTGATAAACAATTACCCTCCAGATTCCCCACCGAAAGAGGTAAATGAATATCGCGCCTTGGGCCTCCTGGTTCTGGCGGTCCCGAAATTTGAAGAGCGTGGTGGAATATCCCTTATCGCTCGCATCCCTGGCGTGCGCATCGCCTCTTCTGAATATACAATTCATTTTGACGCGGATTGTCGAATTCCTAATGCAACTTCTTTAATAGAGTGGTTTATCGAACAATTTGAGTCTGGCGCTCAACTGGCTTATACGTATGTTGGTTACTATGATTTACCAGCCAGTCTCTCTACAAAGGTTTGGTTGACAATCCATCGTGCATTCCGCTGGTTCAAACGCGTCGTTTTGCGAGTACCGATAAGCCGGGGAAGCAATTACGCGGTTATCCGCTCGCTGATGCTAAACCTATATGATCGCGGATTAGTGAATTATGACATTAAGTTAGGAACAACGATCAAGTCCATCGGCGGAAAGATCGCTTACTCCGGCGATAGATCCCTTTCTGTACTGACATCTGGTCGCAACATTCAAGGCGGTTGGAAAGAATTGTTCCAGTATATCGTCTGGCGTGTGGGATATTACCAGCGCGTGATGCCAATGCGACCAGAGGCTACCCGAGAACGGGAACAATCGATAAAAGAATAACTTCCGCCATGTCATTCTCCCGAAGGACACACCTGCACTTGCAGCAGGTGCAAGTGTCGGGACGATGTGAACGGAGCGCAGCGGAGTGAAGAATCCACGCCACCACCCTGGAGATTCTTACCCTACGGACATGCTTCGCGATCGCTGCGCTCACACCGTCCCGATGTCCTTCGGGAGAATGACAGCGAGGAGCCGCGGGAACTTATTTATTTTTACGGTACTTTATTGAAAAGATACAAACCATGGAAACACCTTTGCTCACAAAACGAATGAAGAATGAAACGAGAACAATCCAACAACTCAGAGAGCATTGTCAGATAGAAAAAGAGTTGGCGGCCAAATTGCGGAGTGCCTCTCGAGAAGAAAGGAGAGCATTATATTCATCCGTGTATGATGAGTTATTTCAACGCGTGCCACATCATCCGCAATTGACTCAGAAGTCTTTATCTGATCAGCGACATGAAGCGATATCATCTCATGTCCGGATGCTAAAGCGTTTTTTGGACAAAAACTCCACGTTTTTGGAAATTGGCCCCGGAGACTGTTCTCTATCCTTCGAAGTGGCGAAGTTGGTGCGACAGGTTTACGCGGTGGATGTCTCGAAAGAAATTACGAAATCCTCAACGACCCCGGATAACTTCCACCTGGTTATTTCGGATGGGTGTAGCATTCCGGCACCGGCAAATAGTATCACTGTCGCCTATAGTGATCAACTTATGGAGCATCTTCATCCTGACGATGCCCTGGATCAGCTACAAAACATCTTCACAGCGCTGACCCCCGCTGGAATTTATCTCTGCATAACTCCCAATCGCCTCAATGGACCTCATGATATTTCCATGTACTTTGATGAAGTTGCAACCGGGTTTCACCTGCATGAATACACCATCACAGAACTAAGCGATTTGTTTAGGAAAGTTGGATTTTCGAAAGTGAGAGTTTATTTTTGGAAACGGGGACTTTTTTTAACGCTGCCCGTTTTTCCTTTCAGATTGCTCGAGCAAATGCTTTGTGCTTTCCCGCGTACGCTTGCCAGGCGATTATTGCGTAGCAAAATCTTTCACTGGTTGTTATACATTCGTATGTTCGCAATAAAATAATGCTTGTGATACTTGCTGTTGCAGATAAGAACCCTCCAGCGAGGTAACAGGTCATACTATGGTAACAAATGGGATCCAGCAGAAGTCCATGCGAAATAGTTTCACTTTCATAGGACTTGCCCTTATCTTAGGAGGGATTTTGGGTTTTGCGACCAACCAGATTGGCAATCCCCTGTATATATTCATTGGCGTCGCTGGCCTGGTTTTGTTTATTGCCAGTATTTTTTCTGTTGAAACCGGTTTGCTCGTCTTGTTTTTTCTGACATTCACGCGCTTCTCAGATATTGCCATTCATTACCATAATGCTCCTTCTCTGGCAAAATCATATATTTTCATATTGGGGATTGTGATCTTGATTCGTTGGGTTGTTTTTAAGGAATATCCAACTGGCTGGCAACGCGCTTCCATTTTTATTGGGATTTATGGTTTGGTGCTGGTATCGTCTATGTTTTACGCTTCAGACACAACCCTCGTCAGCGAATCATTGAGAGATTTTGCAAAGGATGCATTTATTGCTATCATTATTATCATTTTATTGAATAATGTCACCAGGTTAAACCGCGTGATTTGGTCGTTATTATCTGCCGGGATTTTTATAGGTACGATCAGCGTCTACCAATATCTGACTGGCACCTTTGAAAATTACTATTGGGGGTTTGCCCAAGCAAGTTATATGCAAATCGCCGGTGCGACAGAAGGTTATCGAATTTCCGGGCCGGTTGGCGATCCGAACTTCTATGCCGCGGTTATGGTTGTTTTAGTACCATTGGCTTTAGAGCGAGTCCTGAATGAGCGCAACCACGCCTTACGTTTGATCGCCATTTGGGCTTTGGCTGTTATCACCCTGACAGTTGTGTTTACATACTCTCGGGGTGGCTTTGTAGCCTTGTGTGCCGCTGTGTTCGCATGGTTTGTCCTATACCCGCCGCGACTAAAATACTTGCCTTTTCTGTTTTTATTAGGTGTTGCAATTCTGATGTTGATCCCTCAAGAATATCTGGCCCGCATCACCTCACTAGGGGAATTAGTATCCGCACCTTCAGTGGGTTTTCGGACACAAGACTATGCCATTCGCGGCCGCGCCAGCGAGAGCCTGGCCGGGTTGGAGATGATTAAGAGGAATCCTATTCTTGGGGTAGGGTTGAATAATTACACATTGCATTACCAGGAATATTCAAAAAGCATAGGTCTCGCTCCAACAGCAAGTGAGCGAGCAGCCCATAGCCTCTATATCGAGGTGGCTGCTGAAACCGGACTGGTCGGTTTTACAGCATTTGCAGCCTTGCTCTGGACAATGGGTAGGGGGATTATCAACTCTTGGAAACAACTAAAAGGGTTGGGGAAGGACCGAATTGCTTCAATGGTAGCTGCTCTCGGAGCGAGTACCTTTGGGTATTTAGTTGCTGCGCTATTTATCCATGCTGCATACCCGCGTTATTTCTGGCTATTAGTGGGTATTGCGTTTAGCATTCCAAACATCGTGAAGAATGAAATAAACATTCGTCCGTATCCTTCGCTTCAGGTAGATGCTGATGGATGAAAATAGAGGCTTATTGTCTGCCACGATTAAAGGCACAGCCTGGAATTATGTTACTTTCGCTTTGAGCAAAGGCGTTACGTTCATCGCTACTTTGATTTTAGCCCGTCTGCTTACACCGAATGAATTCGGTTTGATGGCGCTCGGATTGATTGTGATCGGCTACCTGGATACTTTCAGCGGTATGGGGGTCGAGAATGTCATAATTTATAAACAGGAGAATATCGAACATAATTCAAACGTTGCTTTTACACTGGGACTTATTATTAATTCGACGATTTCGATTACGACTTTCTTGATCGCGCCTCTCGTCGCAGCATTCTTTAATGACCCGCGCGTGACCGATATTTTACGGGCCTTATCCGTTATTTTTGTCATTTGGGGGATGGGTAATATTCATGCCGCGCGCCTTAAGAAAGAACTGCGCTTCCGCCAAACCCTGCTGCCGGAGCTGGGTAAATCTACGGCTAAGGCTATCGTTTCGATTGGGATGGCCTTGTTGGGATATGGGGTGTGGAGTTTAGTGTGGGGGCAGATCGCAGCCAGTGTGGCTGCCAGCTCGCTGTATTGGCTGGTTTGCCGATGGCGGCCGCGCCTGGAATTGGATCTGAAGACATCTCGCGATCTTTTGGGTTATAGCTCTCAAACGGTTCTTACTCAATTCATGGGTGTGATCGAATCAAATATAGATTACTTGATCGTGGGGAGGCGCCTTGGCTCTGAGAATCTAGGCTATTACACCATGGCTTTCCGTGTTCCGGAATTGTTGATTATCAATATGTGCTATATTGTGAGTAATGCCCTTTTCCCTGCTTATTCGAAAGTGCAAAACGATTTAAAAACGCTCCAGAAGGGTTTCCTTATTACACTAAAATATATCGCTTTGTATACTGTTCCAGTGGGTGTCGGTTTGTTTTTCGTAACGCCAGGATTTGTAAAAGTTGTCTTTGGGGATCAATGGATTCCTGCAATCCCAGCCATGCAAGCAATATCACTATACGCGGTAATTTATTCGCTTAGTTTTAATGCCGGCGATATCTATAAGGCCACCGGCCGGCCTGATATTATGAACAAATTAGGCCTCTTTAAGCTCGCGGTAACAATCCCTCTTCTTTGGATGGCAGCCGGTTATGACATCTACATGGTAGCTCTGGCTCAAGTTGCAGCCCATACGTTTCTCACGATAATGAGGCTGGTTGTTATCAAGCGCATCATTTCACTCCGTTATGTTGATATCATATCAGCTATACAACCAGCCGCGAGCGGAACTCTTATCATGACAATTGCTGTGTATTTTCTTCATATCTGGCTGAGAGGTCTCGCCCCGCTTTACCAGTTGGTTATCCTGCCGGTTGTCGGTTGTGCAATCTATGCAGCCGCGATCTGGATCACAAATCGAGATGTTGCCCAACAAGGTATTTCCTTGCTGCACGACACCTTTGGGAAGAGGCGCATAGCGGGTGATGGGAAATGAACGTTGCAGAGTTACGTTTATTATTACCTCTTTCAGCGGGTCAAAGGGTTGGCGTATTGGGGGATGCCAAACGATTGGTTGAAGCCCTCACGCTGGATGGCTTATTTGTTATTTCATTACCTCTATTCAGGGATCAACCTTTTACAAATCCTGAAACAGTAGAGTTCAAGGGCAGCTTTGATCATGTAATTATTCCAGAATTCTCCTTTGGTAATCTTGATTCTTGCTTGACACATGTTGGTTTTCTTCTCAAGCCTGGTGGTTGGCTGTTAACAGGTATTCATAATTCTGAAAATTTATATCGGTTTCTTTCAAAGACAAATGCTGTGCACAAAACTCTCTTCTCTCTTCGAAAATGTGTCCGAGCGTTAGAAGAGAATGGAATTCAGGCGGCAGGTTGCTATGGTGCTTACGACAAACTCGAACACCCTCAAGATCTAATCCGGTTGGACCACAGGTTCATATCTGAATTTTTCTTTCGCAACATCTATATCCCAAATTCACGCTTTATGGCCTGGATGCTGCCTGTATTGATTCTATTATCATCTGTCGGGTTACAACGGATGCTGTTCCGCGGCATTGTAATTGTGGCGCGCCGAAAGTAAGAGGAAATTGTGCTGATTGAGTTACTGGATATTCTCGAGCATGAATTGCGTGATTCGCTGAGCCAGGCGGGGGTGAAAATCCGTCCACCTCTTTCCAGTTTAAAAATCAGTAACAACGACTTGGCGAGCCGCAAGATTAATTTTCTTGTTTTTAACCATCGCGAACGGCAGCCAATTTTAATTTTGAGAATTGCGCAAGGTGACGATCAAAAATCATTTCTAAAAAATGAATATGAAACGCTCAGCAGGCTTGTAAAGTATCCTGCCGTAGCTGGTGCAATTCCTCTTCCATTGGGCTTATTTGAATTCAAGAATAATTTGATCGCGGTCGAGAGTAGTTTGTCAGGCGTTTCGTTATTTACATTGCTGCATAGAGGAAAACACACTCATCCCTTTTGGGTAAAAAGAGATTTCAGATTGGCTTGTGATTTTTTATCTGAACTGGAGCGAGTTACGACGGATGGCTATACCCCTTTCCCTGACTCGAATACGGTTCAGAGTAAATTGGATCAATTGAGTTTCACTTATACTCCGCTGAACATACCGAAGGATTATGAAAAACAATTGCTTGAGATTGCGGACGAGCATCGTTCGTTGATGATAATGAGATGTGGACGGCAAGGCGATTATTGGCCCGGTAATCTATTACTTTCACCCAAAGGAATAGGTGTGATTGATTGGGAAGGTTTCGCCCATCCCGATTTACTGTTCCTTGATATTTTCTTTTTTATGACTACCTATGTTTTATTCTATCCATGGTATGCTTGGAAAAGTTGCCCCACTGAAAAAGCATTTGGATTGGGATTTATCGAAGAAAATTGGTTATCAACGATTATCAAGGAGAGCCTCCAGCATTTCTTCCTGAAAGTAAATGTTCCGCCTCGAGCTATGTATTTATTATTCAATCTATTCCTGATGGAAATGTCATTGCCCGCTGCGATTACAAATGATCCCCGCGATCCGCCCCAGTATTCCAAATGGTTTAATATGTTCCAAACACTGATCCAAAGTAAATCGCCATTCCTTGCCAGGTAAGGGTGTGGTGGGGTGGGGGGGGGTAAACCCCCACCTTCCCATGGATTATTGAAAAGATACATACATAGCGCGGCTTCCAACCGCAACCGAAGTAAGTCGGATTGGCAATCCGACCATAGGTATCAACGTAAAGGGGTTTTTCTGATAAAGTTTTGGTTCCAACCAA
>CAZTZE010000007.1:0-106735 GCA_964618215.1 uncultured Chloroflexus sp. | reverse complement strand
TTTTTGGTTGGAACCAAAACTTTACCAGAAAAACCCCTTTACGTTGATACCTATGATCATGTTTGTGCTATAATCAAACTACCGGGCAATGTCCCCGTACTTTGGGGAAAGTCCCCGTTTTCTGGGGAAAGTCCCCGTACTTTGGGGATGACAGGCTTCGACGGAAGAGGCTGGTCCCGGAATGCGAGCCGAGAGGCGCCGAACTCGTTAAACCAGCGCAAAAAATCAAGTGCCAACCGCACTTCCTACGCTGCTATGCCCCTCGCTGCCTAAGCTTGCTCTAAGCTAGCCAAAGAGGCGAGCACATAACAGCCGGTCTCCCTAGAAGCGAGGCCGCGTCCGCCTGCCCCGTTCTCCGCCGGGTGGCAGGGCCGGGCGTCATAAAGGCGGAGTGCCGCACAAGATGTCGCTAGGTGTGCGAAAGAGGGTCTTCGGATCCGAGCGACTGGCCGCAGGTCAGCTTTGCCGGCTGTGTGACCTGCAGTGACGAGCCTCAACCGGCTACGCTCGTAGATTTCCGAGGGTCGATTCTTTCGGACGCGGGTTCAATTCCCGCCATCTCCACCTAAGCAAAAACGCGCTAAACAAAAATCGGCGCGTTTTTGGGTTGCATATTTCAAATCTCATGCTATACTCATATTGTTTGCACACCAAAACTATTTTATAGAAAGAGAGGAGAACTCCATGAAATCCCGCATATTTCTTCCGTTTTTGGCACTGGCCGGTGTAATCTTATTGGTCGGCCTGGCGTGCGGTACCACCCCGACAGCCACTCCCACCCAGCCGCCGCCTATCCAGATCCAGCCCACCCAGCCGCCGCCTGTCCAGATCCAACCGACCCAGGAACCGCCTACCGAGGTCCCGACCGAAGCCCCGGCCGAGGCGCCGGACTACTTTACCGAGGAATTCGACGATTTAATTCCCAATTGGACGTATGATGTAAAACACGGCGACGCAACACAATTAGACATTCACACCGATAATGGGGTGCTGGTATTCAATATTACCGGCGAAGATCTGTACGCGTATTTGATGTACGATCCGTACATCTATAAGAATGTCCGCATTGACGTTTTCGCCGATAACCGCGGCAAGAATACCAACGACGTCGTCCTGGTCTGTCGTTATTCGGAGGAGGGCTGGTATGAGTTCAATATCAGCAACGGCGGCTTGTGGACGGTCTGGGTGAACGACAAACTGACCGGAGGCGGTTACCTGTCACTAAATTCCGGCGGCTCGACTGCCATCCGCTCCGGCAGAGATACGAATGAATATACCGCCATCTGCAACGGCAATACGCTGTCGCTGTACATCAACGGCAGGGAGATAACATCATTCACCGAGAAAAAGTACAACCTGCGCGATGGACAGGTGGGAATTGGCGTTTCGTCCTATAGTGTCCTGCCCATCATCGTCGAATTCGACTGGGTGACGATCAGCGAACCGTAAAACAACACTCGTTTACATTTGAGGCCTCCCAAGACCTGACAGGTTGTTCAAAACCTGTCAGGTCTTGCATTTTTACGGAATTCCTCGCTTCAATGGCTACTGCCTGAATAATTACATTTTTTCTATGCGGCGTTAACGTTATTCTTGCATTTATCGAGTATGCTATTGTCAATGCGAAAGCCCAAAAGGCCAGGTGAGCAATCTACCCGCGCGTGGGGATTGCATCGGCTCTCGATACGCCCCTGCGGGGCTACTCGACCATCGCAATTACACTAACAACAGGAGCAATGTCATGGGTAAAATCATCGGAATTGACTTGGGAACGACCAACAGCGTGGTGGCCGTGATGGAAGGCGGCCAACCAACGGTCATCACCACTGCGGAGGGTGGGCGATTGTGTCCATCTGTCGTGGCGTTCAACAAGAACAACGAGCGTATGGTTGGGCAGACCGCCAAACGCCAGACCGTGATCAACTCGGAAAACACGATTTACTCCATCAAGCGTTTTATGGGCCGCCGCTTTGATGAAGTGGAAACCGAGCGCAAGATGGTGCCATACCAGGTCGTGAGCGGCCCCTCGGACGAAGCGCGGGTCAAGATCCCCGTGACCGGCCGCGAGTACAGCCCGCAGGAAATCTCCGCCATGCTCCTGGCGAAACTCAAATCGGACGCTGAAGCCTACCTCGGCCAGACGGTCACTCAGGCGGTCATCACCGTGCCGGCATATTTCAACGACTCCCAGCGACAAGCAACCAAAGACGCCGGCCGCATCGCTGGATTGGAAGTGATGCGCATCATCAACGAGCCGACCGCCTCCGCCCTGGCTTATGGCCTGGACAAGAAAAAGAATGAGACCATCCTGGTCTTCGACCTGGGCGGCGGCACGTTCGACGTCTCGATCCTGGACGTTGGCGAAGGCGTCATCCAGGTCAAAGCCACCAACGGCGATACACACCTGGGCGGCGACGACTGGGATCAGCGCGTGGTCAACTGGGCTGCGGACGAGTTCAAGAAGGATCAGGGCATTGACTTGCGCCAGGATCGCCAGGCGCTCCAACGCCTCAGAGAAGCAGCCGAAAAAGCCAAGATCGAACTTTCGAGCATGATGGAGACCGAGATCAACCTGCCCTACATCACCGCGGATGCTTCCGGCCCCAAGCATTTGCAACTCAAACTGACCCGCGCCAGGTTCGAGCAG
This sequence comes from uncultured Chloroflexus sp., assembly GCA_964618215.1. Lineage (GTDB taxonomy): Bacteria > Chloroflexota > Anaerolineae > Anaerolineales > Villigracilaceae > CG2-30-58-95. The sequence continues at coordinate 104,088 of CAZTZE010000007.1, read as the reverse complement.
ATGACCGAAGAATTATTAAATCGCTGCCGTAAACCGTTCGAGGCTGCCCTTAAAGATGCCGGTATGAGCGCTGCAAACCTCAACGAGGTGGTGCTGGTCGGCGGGGCGACGCGCATGCCAATGGTCCAGGAACTGGTACGCAAGCTGACAGATGGCAAAGAACCGAATAAGGGCGTCAACCCGGATGAAGTCGTGGCGGTCGGCGCGGCTATTCAGGCCGGCGTGTTGGGCGGCGAGGTGAAAGATATCCTCCTGCTCGACGTGACCCCGCTCTCGTTGGGCGTCGAAACGCTGGGGAGCGTAATGACCACCATGATCGAACGCAACACCACCATCCCGGTGCGCAAGACCGAAACCTACTCCACCGCCGCTGACAGTCAGACGGCTGTGGATATCCATATCCTGCAGGGCGAACGCCCGATGGCTGCCGATAACATGTCGCTTGGCCGCTTCCGCCTGGACGGCATCCCGCCCGCGCCGCGCGGCATCCCGCAGGTCGAGGTGACCTTCGACATAGACGCCAACGGCATCCTCAACGTCACGGCAAAAGACAAGGCCACCGCCAAGGAGCAGAAGATCACCGTCACCGCCTCGACCAACCTGAGCAAGGATGACATTGCCAGGAAAGTGGAAGAAGCCAAGCGCTACGAGGCCGAAGACAAGAAACGCCGCGAGCTCATTGACGCCCGCAACACTGCCGATAGCCTGGTCTACCAGACCGAGAAAGCCCTGCGCGACCTGGGCGAGAAGGTCTCCAACGACGAGCGCACCAAAATCGAAGGCAAGATCAATGATCTCAAACAGGCTGCCCTGGGCGATGATCTCAACCTCATCAAGAAGGCCAGCGAGGAATTGCAAAACATGTTCTACGCCCTCAGCCAGCAGATGTATGCCCAAGAACAGCAGACGCCGCCCGGAGCCGGTCCACAGGGCTTCGGCGGCGCTCAGCCCGGGGACTCGGGTCAGCAAACACCCCCGCCGGATGGAGAGGTGGTGGATGGGGAAGTGCGTGATGCGTGATGAGTGATGCGTGATGCGTGATGCGTAAAGGGCGGCTGCTGTAAGGTGGTCGCCTTTTTACGTTTTACGTTTTCCGTTCCACGTTTTGCTTTATAATCACCCCCATGCAAAAACGCTTACGCATCCTTATCGGTATCGTTGCCGTTCTCGTATTGGCGGTCGGCATCTACTACCTGCCCCCCGTCCATTCCCGCCTGGCCTGGCGGGTGAGCAACCTGCGCGCCCAGATCCAATATTTCTTCAACCCGCCGGAAGAGGTTGTCTTCCTGCCCGGAGAGCAGGCACAGATCGCCACCCACGTCCAAGCGACGATGGACGCCCTGTCCACGCCGACGCCCACCTCGACATCGTTCAGTGCAAGCGCCACCCCCGCGCCGACACCGACACCGACCGTCACCCCCACCCAGCTGCCCGGAAGGGTCACGTTGAAGGGTATCCGGCACGAGTACCAAAAATGGAATAACTGCGGCCCGGCCAATCTCTCGATGGCGCTCTCGTTCTGGGGCTGGGAAGGCGACCAACGTGATACGGCAGCCTTTCTCAAGCCCAACCCGCGCGACAAAAACGTGATGCCTTATGAGATGGCGACTTATGTTGCTGAAGAGACCGATCTCAAGGTCATCCTCCGCGTCGGCGGCGACCTCGACCTGCTCAAACGCCTCATCGCCGCCGGTTTCCCGGTGATCGTCGAGAAGGGCTTTGAAGGTGCGCAGTTCGATGGCTGGATGGGGCATTACGAAGTCGTCAGCGCCTACGAAGAGGCCAAAGGCCGCTTCCTGGTTCAGGATTCCTATATCATGGCGGACATGCCCGTCACCTACGAAGAGATGACCAGTTACTGGCGGGCGTTCAACTACACCTATATCGTCATCTATCCATCCGAACGCGAGGCCGAGGCGCTGGCGATCATCGGCGCGCAGGCCGATGAGACCGCCAACTTCCAGTACGCCGCCCAGAAAGCCTCGGATGAGATCTACCGGTTGAGCGAGACGCGCGACCTGTACTTTGCCTGGTTCAATCGCGGCAGCAGCCTGGTGCGCCTGCAGGATTACGCCGGCGCGGCCGCGGCCTACGATCAGGCTTTTGCCATCTACCCGACCATTGCCGCAGAGAAACGCCCCTGGCGCATGCTCTGGTATCAGACCGGGCCATACTTTGCCTATTTCTACACTGGCCGTTACTACGACGTGCTCAACTTGGCGACCACCACCATCGAGACCGCCAACGAACCCGCCATCGAGGAAAGTTTTTTCTGGCGCGCCAAAGCCAGAGCCACCCTGGGCGATACCGCCGGGGCGATCACTGACCTGCGTGAGAGCCTGCAATGGCACCCCGATTTCGCCCCCAGCGTCCAGGCGCTGCAGGAACTCGGTCTTCAGCCTTAGTTCCATAATTTTGTAGTTGTGCCGAAGGCCTACTCGGTAATTTCGTGGTTCTCTGGCCCAAGGCCACCAAACTATCCAACTACTCAACTACCCGACTATCCAACTACCCAACTATGAAACTACTCCATTTCGCCGACGCCCACATAGACATGGCCAACTACGGCCGCCACGACCTGGAGACCGGACTGCCGCTGCGCGTGCTGGACTTTCTCAAGTCACTGGACACCATCGTGGATGCGGCCATCGCCGAAAAAGTGGACCTGGTCATCTTTGCCGGCGACGCCTACAAAGACCGCGCCCCAGCCCCGACCTTCCAGCGCGAGTGGGGCCGGCGCATCATCCGCCTCTCGAAGGCGGGCATCCCGACCCTGCTCCTGATCGGCAACCACGACCTCTCGCCTGCCCTGGGCCGCGCCAACGCCATTCAGGAATTCGATACGCTGGAAGTGCCCAATGTGCGCGTAATTTCCAAGCCGTGTTTCCTCAGTGCCAATAATCTCGGCTTACCGCTGCAGGTTATTGCAATACCCTGGATCTCACACTCCGGCCTGCTGGCATCACTGGAGATAAGCGCTGCAGACCCTGCTGAAATCTTTACGAATATCGAATCTCGAATCACGGAGCTTGTCAATGGCTGGCTGGATGAAGCCGATCCCAAACTGCCAGTCATCCTGACCGCTCACGCCTCGGTGCAGGGAGCCAAATACGGCAGCGAACGGACGGTGATGCTCGGCGCAGACCTGGTGCTGCCCGGCTCGCTCGTCCGGGATCCGCGCCTGGATTATGTCGCTCTGGGTCACATCCACAAGCCGCAGAATTTGAACGAAAACACTCATCCACCGGTGATTTATCCCGGCTCGATCGAGCGCGTGGATTTCGGCGAGGCTGCGGATGAAAAGTTCTTCGTCATTGCCCAGGTCGAACGCGGCCAGACTGAGGTCGAATGGCGGCAATTGACTGGCATCCGCCCATTCTTTGACTGCTATGCGCAACTGGAATCTGCCGAGAACGTCACCGCCAGCTTGAAATCCAGCCTGCCTGCCCCGAAAAAGCTGGCTGGCGCGATCGTGCGCCTGATAGTGGAATATCCGCGCGAGTTGGACACGTTAATTGACGAAGCCGCGCTGCGCGAGCACACAAAGCAAGCCTTCGAATTCCACCTTGTCAAACGCCCGCAGATCGAAGGCCGCATCCGCCTGCCGGCGGATCAAACCATCAGCAGCCTCTCCCCGCTCGACCTGCTCGAACAGTACTGGCGCGCCTCCCACGCCGACCCCGCCGAGACGGAGGCGCTGCAGAAGTTGGCGAGGGAGGTCCTTTCGGAAGAACAATCCCCAGATGTGAACTGAGTGGGATACACGATCAGTCAGGATAGTGGGTTTTCAGATGTTGACGTTTAAAGAATAATCCGCTCGACCATCTGACCAATCGACTCGCCTGCCCCGTTATCAACGGTTTTCACCCCACCGCGATCACCCCGCGCTCGGCCAGTTCCTCGATCTCCCCATCCTGCAATCCAACTCCCTGTAAAATTTCCCGCGTATGCTCGCCCAACTCAGGCGCAGGTGCGGACTCGCGCCGCGCGAACACGAACGACGAATTCAACCCGACCGCTTTTCCATTCTGCTCGCGCACATAACCACGCGCCTGCACCTGCGGGTGAGCGAGCATCTCCTCGAACGAGTTGACCGCCTCTACGCAGCCGTCTGTCCCGGCAAAGGCTGACAGCCATTCAGGACGCGATTTCTGACGGAAGATGGCCGCGATTTCATTTCCAAGCCTGCGGTCAAACTGGCGCGGGAGCAGATCGGCGCGAGCGGTGACTCTGCAGAAATCCGCCCAGAAAGTCGGCTCCAGCGCGGCCAGGGTGAGATATTTGCCGTCTGCGGTTTCATAGACATTAAAGCACGGCAGGCCGCCGAGCAAAGGCAAACTAGCGGCTGAAACGTCAATGCCGCTGAAATATGCGCCTCCGGCCAACGGCGTCATCCATGAAATCGCGCCGTCCAACAAAGCCATGTCGAGGTACATCCCCTGTTTGGTTTTGCCGCGCCCGACCAGTGCACCCAAGATGGCAATCGCGGCTAACATGCCACCAGCCAGGTCGGCGGCGGGCAGGCCATACGGCAGCGGCGCTTCACCGGCGCGGGCATTCAAAGCAACTGCACCGCTGACGGCGAGATAATTCAAATCGTGTCCGGCGCGGTCGCGGAAAGGACCCTCTTGACCATAACCAGAAAGTGAACAATAGATAATATCTGGTTTTACCGCGCACACCGCATCGTAGTCAATTTTCCACTTGTTGACCGATCCTGGCTTGAAGCCTTCCAGAATGACATCCGCTGTGGCGGCCAATTTCAGGAAGATTTCCCGCCCGCGCGGGTTGCGATAGTTGACCGCCACGCTCTTCTTGCCGCGGTTGACCGTCTCGAACAAGCCGCCCAGCCCCATCTCTGGCGGGGCGAGACGGGCGTAGTCGCCCAGCCGCGGCGTCTCGATTTTGATGACTTCCGCGCCCAAGTCGGCCAGCAACTGGGTCAGGTATGGGCCGGGGAGCAGGCGGGAGAGATCGAGGATACGGATGCCCTTCAGCGGTTGTGCGGTCATGTTCTCCTCCAATGGATGATTTATTGTCAACCCATTTTACCAGTTACCAATTTACCAATCTACCGATTTCCAATATAATATCCCCATGCGCTGGATATATATCTCCCCACACCTTGACGACGCCATCCTATCCTGCGGCGGGTTGATCTGGGAACAGACCCACGCCGGGACCCAAGTCGAGATCTGGACCGTCTGCACCGGAGACCCGCCGGATGGTCCGCTTTCACCTTTCGCCGAAGTGCTGCACGCTGAATGGGGCACCGGCGCGGATACGCCGGCCCGTCGCCGCCAGGAGGACATGGCCGCCTGCCGCACCGTTGGAGCCAGATACCGGCACCTATCCATCCCGGATTGCATCTACCGTTCCGCCCAAGACGGCGCGTGGCTGTATGACCCGAACACGCTCATGGGCGAAATCCATCCCGCCGACCGGCCGCTGGTCGAAACGCTGCGTGCCTTCCTGGCCGCGATCCTTAAACCAGAGGACACCCTCGTCTGCCCATTGACCGTCGGCGGGCATGTGGATCATCGCCTGACGCGCGTCGCGGTCGAGGCGCTGGAACGACCCTTGCGTTATTACGCCGACATCCCCTACCTGCTCAAGGATGCCTCAGCCATGGAGACGCTTACAAGCGGTATGCCGGCCGAGGTCCAACCCGTTTCGGAGGCTGGCTTGCGCGCCTGGCAGGAGGGCATTGCCGCGTATGCATCCCAGATTGGCATATTGTTCGAGGATTTGGAGAAGATGCAAGCGATGATCCAATCCTATGCGCAGCACCTAATCGGTTGGCAGGGCAGTGCTGGAATCCGGCTCTGGCGATCAACGTGATTTTCGTTTGCTTCGCCAGGAACCCGTTTTCTCTGAGAAAACGGGTTCCTTCCCGACAGCTTAAATTTACTGTGCGCGTCTTGCTTTTGGGCTTGAAACATGATATATTTATCAGCGGGTAGGGAGACCTACAAACCGGAAGCATCTCTTAAACAGAGATGCATCATATTTTTATCCAGGAAATAATCATGCCAACCAACTTTCTGACCCGTGAAGGTTTTCAGAAACTTCAGGATGAACTCGAGTACCTGCGCTCGGTCAAACGCCTGGAAATCGCCAACCGTCTGCACGAGGCGATGGACGGCGGCGAGTTGATCGAGAACGCCGAGTACGAGGCCGCCAAGAACGAGCAGGCTTTTGTGGAAGGCCGCATCCAGGAACTCGAAATCATCCTGGCTTCTGCGCGCGTGATCGAGAATTCTGGTAAAGAGAAGACCGACGTTGTCCAGATAGGTTCGACCGTCACCATTCAGGAAGCAGGCTCAAACCCAGAGAAATACATCCTCGTCGGCGCGGCGGAAGCCAATCCGCGCGAGGGGCGTATTTCCAACGAATCGCCGATTGGCAGAGCCATCTTGAATCATCGCGCCGGCAACGAAGTGCAAGTGGAAGCTCCTGGCGGGATATATAAAGTTCGCATCCTCAAGATCGAATAAGCCTGGGGCCATCACGCCTGCCGAGCAGGTCTACGGTATGCCCCGCGCAACCTGTTTGGGAAGCGCGGGGCTTTTTTTTTGACCTCATCCACTCCCTCAATGCCTATCCTGACAGAAGAGACAGAGGCAAGAGATGGGGAGAGGGTGAGAGAGGTCAATGGTAAAATAAGCCAGAAAGGTTGTCGAATGACAGAGTACACCTCCCTTGAAAAGATCCGCCTGGCAAAAATCGAAGCACTGCGCGCCGAGGGGATCGAACCATTTCCCCACCGCGCCGAACGGACGCACACCAGCGCCCAGGCCATTGCCGCCTTCGAAAAAGCCGACCGAGTAGGCGTTGCCCTGAGTTTATCGAAGGGTGCTGCGCAGAAGGATGCCGGTCAGGCTGCACCAGCCGAGGTGAAAGCCACGCTGGTTGGGCGCTTGCGCGCCGTCCGCCAGATGGGCAAGATCACCTTCGCCCACATCGAAGACGGCGACGGACGCATCCAGCTTTTCCTGCGCACCAACGACCTCGGCGAAGACAAGCTCGATTTCTTCAATCGCATCTTCGACCTGGGCGATTTCATCCAGGCTACCGGCTTCGTCTTCCGCACCCGCACCGGCGAGGTGACGTTGCACGTTCAGGATTTCAAGATGCTGGCCAAGGCCATCTCGCCTCTGCCCGCCGCCAAGGACGAAACAAACGAGGCTGGACAGGTCATCCGCCACGCGGCGCTGGAGGACGCGGATCTGCGCGCCCGTCAACGTTACGCCGACCTGGCCGTCAACCCTGATGTGCGGCAGGTCTTTCGCACGCGGGCGGCCATCCTCCGCGGCTTGCGCCAATTCCTGGATGAGCATGGATTTTTGGAAGTCGAGACCCCTATCCTGCAGCCCATCTATGGCGGCGCGGCGGCCAGGCCATTCGTCACCCATCACAACCAGCTCAAACAGGATCTGTACCTGCGCATTTCGTTTGAACTCTATCTCAAACGCCTGCTGGTCGGCAACCTGGAACGCGTCTACGAGATCGGGCGTGACTTCCGCAACGAAGGCGTCTCGTACAAGCACAATCCGGAGTTCACCCAATTGGAATTCTACTTGGCCTATGCCGACTACCTGCAGGTGATGGAACTGACCGAGCAGATGGTCGCCTACGTTGCGGAGAAAGTGCTGGGTACGTGCAAAGTAACTTATCAGAGCCACGAGCTGGATTTCACCCCGCCCTGGCGAAGGCTGGAAATGCGCCAAGGATTGAAAGAAACCGCCGGCATTGACATCGCCGCCCACCCGACCGCCGAGTCGCTTTTCGCCGCCATCCAAAAGACCGGCAGGATGCCAGATCCGCAGGCCACGCGCGGCAAGCTGATAGACTTCCTGGTGAGCGAGTTCCTCGAACCGACGCTCATCCAGCCAACCTTCCTGTACGATTATCCGCGCGACATTTCACCGCTCTCCAAATCCAAGCCTGGTGATCCACTGACCGTGGAACGCTTCGAAGTTTACGTCGCCGGATTCGAATTGTGCAACGCCTTCACCGAGCTGAATGACCCGCTCGACCAGGAGCAGCGTTTCCTCGAGATGGGCCGTGATTACAAGGCCGACGACGAGGAAAAGCACCCAATGGACGAGGATTATCTACGCGCCATGCGTTACGGGATGCCTCCCAACGGCGGCTTCGGCATGGGCGTGGATCGCTTGATAATGCTTTTCACCGATAAACACAGCATCCGCGATGTGTTGCTCTTCCCGCACCTGCGTTCCGAGGAGCAGTAATGGACGAACCCGCCCTCATCCGCTCGGCCCAACGCGGCGACCTGGAGGCCTTCAACCGCCTGGTCCTGACCTACCAGGATTGCATCTTTAACACCGCTCTGCGCATTCTGGGTGATGAAGAACTGGCTGCGGATGCCGCGCAGGAAGCCTTCCTCTCGGCTTTTCGCAGCCTCAGCGCCTACCGCGGCGGCTCCTTCCGCGCCTGGCTCTTGCGCACCGTCACCAACGCCTGTTACGACGAACTGCGCCGCCGGAAACGCCGCCCGACCACGCCGCTTGAACCCTTTACCGAAGACGAAGAAGAAATCACTGAGCCGCGCTGGCTGGCCGACCCCCACCTCTCCCCTGAAGAACAACTCGAACAGAAGGAACTTGAACATGCCATCCAACACTGCCTGGATGGCCTGCCCGTCGAATTCAGAACTGTGGTCGTGCTGGCTGACATCCAGGGTCTGGATTACAGCGAAGTCGCCGCGGCATTGCGCAAGCCGATCGGCACCGTCAAGAGCCGCCTGGCGCGCGCCCGCCTGCGCCTGCGCGAGTGCCTGCAAGCCTTCCGGGAACTTTTGCCCGCCGCCTTCCGTCTGGAAAAGGAGAGCGGCCTATGAATACCCCTTCCCTGCGCGACGTGGAACAACTTTCGGCCTGCCTGGATGGACAACTATCCCTGGCTGAATTGGCGCGCCTGAACTCCCGCCTCGAAACGGACCCGAACCTGTCCGCCGCGCTGGAGGATTTACGCGCCACCCGCGCGATTCTCCGCCGCACGCCGCAGCGACGCGCCCCGCGCAACTTCACGCTGACGCCCAAAATGGCGGGCCTCAAACCGCCCCTGCCGCGCGCCGTGCCGGTTTTCCGTCTGGCCTCTGTCGTTGCCACCATTTTGCTCTTCTTCACATTTGCCGGGAACCTGTTCGCGCCGCTGGCCGCCGCACCCAAAATGGCTGCCGCGCCGTTGGACATGGAAGCTGGCGCTGCAGAGATAGCTCCGGCGCCGTTCGCCGCCGAAGGACTGGCCCTCTCTCCCACACCTGAAAGCATGACATTGCTCGCGCCCGAGGCAATGCCTGAAGCAACCGTTACAGAGGCAGCCACTCCTGCACCTGAAACCCGCACGTTGGAACAACCCGCCCCACCCTCTGCGCCCCCAACGACGGAAGAGGACGCAGCGAAGCCGCCTTTCCCCCTGAGTCCACTGCAAATCGCGCTGCTGGCGCTGGCCGTCATTCTTGGCGGCTCAGCCTTCCTCATCCGCTGGCAGACTTACCGGGCGTTTGCGAAAAAAGTGGAACGTGAAACGTGAAACGTAAAACGTAAATCATTACGCTTTACGCCTTACGTTTTACGCATTACGCATTACGCATTACGTTTTATCCTCCCATGTCCCTGGCCGCCGAAATCAACTACTGCCCCCGCTGTGGCAACGCAATCAGCCATCAAACGCGCTTCGGGAAAGTGCGTCCCGTCTGCCCGCAGTGCGGCTGGATCTACTTCCCCGACCCCAAAGTCGCCGCGGCCGTCCTGGTTGAGCAAAATGGCCGCGTGCTGCTTGTCCGCCGCGTTAACCAACCCCAGCGCGGCAAATGGACACTCCCCGCCGGTTTCGTGGATGCCGGCGAAGACCCGGCGCGGGCTGCCGAGCGTGAGTGCCTGGAAGAGACCGGCCTGAACGTGCGCGTCACAAGCGTGATGGACGTGATCGCCGGTCTGGAGCACCCGCGCGGCGCGAACATCCTCATTGTCTATCGTGCTGAAATCCTGGGCGGCCAACTTGCCGCCCGCGATGACGTGGACGCCGCCGAATTCTTCCCACTCGACAACCTCCCGCCTCTCGCTTTTGAAGCCACCCAACATGTATTGGAAACGTTCAAACGTTCAAACGTTCAAACCTGCAACTGCTATGAACATCCGCCCCGCCGCTGAAAGTGACGCCGTCGCCATCGCCGACCTGTGTAACCAGTTGGGCTACCCCTCCACGCCGGAAGACGTGACCCGCCGTCTGCGCCAGATTGGGCAATTCGAGCATAACGCGCTCTTCGTTGCCGAAATGGATGGCCGGGTCGCCGGCTGGATACACGTCATTGCTTTCAGCCTGCCTGAAATGGACCTGCACGCAGAAATCGGCGGCCTAGTCGTGGACGAAGCCCAGCGCAGCCTCGGCTTGGGCAGGTTACTGGTCGCGCGCGCCGAAGCCTGGGCGCGTGAGCATGAGTGTAGTGAAATCCGTGTCCGCTGTAACGTCATTCGCACGCGGGCGCACAGTTTTTATAAATGTATCGGCTACGAAAACATCAAAAGCCAGCACACCTTCCGCAAGCAACTCTGATCTGCTTTCTGCTTTCTGCTTTCTGCTTTCTGCTTTCTGCCTACCGCTCCGTCTCTTCTCCTCCGTAGTAACTGCTCAGGCCTGTCACCCTGAGGGAGCGTTCTGTGCGACCGAAGGGTCTCAAGGCCAGTCGGAGGAGATTCTTCGCCGCTGGAAGAACACCAGCGGCTCAGAATGACAATCAGGCTGAACAGTTACCATCCGTGCTACAATATAAAAAAAGGAGGTGCTCATGACCGTCCTTGATGTCCGTCCTTCCCCGATTGCCGGAACCTGGTACGAGGGCAACCCTCACCGCCTGGCCGCCAGCGTGGATGGCTACCTCGACCGCGCCGAACTACCCGAACTGCCCGGCGAAATTATCGCCGTCATCGCCCCGCACGCCGGGCACCGCTACTCCGGCGCGGTAGCCGGTTACGCCTTCGCCGCCGTGCGCGGCCGGACCTTCGACCTGGTCGCGGTTATCTCGCCGATGCACCAGCCGTACATCGAGCCGTTACTCGTCACCGCCCACGCGGCTTACAACACCCCTCTGGGCGAAATCCCGCTGGATAAGCAGGCCGTCGCCGACCTGGATGCTGCCCTGCGCGGATCACTCGGTCACGGCCTCTCACCGGTCGCCCGTGACCCGGAACATTCGCTCGAAATCGAACTGCCCTTCCTGCAACGCTCCCTGACAGGTGAATTCAAAATCCTGCCCGTGATGGTGCGCGAGCAATCACCGAAAGTCTCCGAGAGACTTGGCCAGGCCCTGGCGCAGGTTTTGAAGGGGCGCAACGCCTTGCTTGTCGCCAGCACCGACCTTTCCCATTTCTATGACCAGGAAACCGCCAAATCTCTCGATTCCGAGATGCTGCGCTGTATTGAGTCCTTCTCGCCGGAATCCGTCTTCCAGGCCGAAGCGACCGGCAAAGGCCAGGCCTGCGGACACGCCGCTACCGCCGCAGTCCTATGGGCAGCACGTGGTCTGGGCGCGGACACCGTCAAAGTGCTGCACTACGCCACCTCCGGCGACGTGACCGGGGATTTTTCATCCGTGGTCGGGTATGCCGCGGCGGTGATATTAAAAACCGCGTAGGGGCGGTTTCCATACCGCCCACAAACTCGCGGTTATAATCCACTTTGATGTACGCACAAATCGCCGTCAACATCCCGACAGTCACGGGCGTTTTTGACTATGCCCTGCCCCGCGAACTGGAGGGGAAAGTCGGCGCGGGTCATCTGGTCACGATCCCCTTCGGCAAGCAGACCGTGCAGGGCGTCGTCTTTCGTCTTGTCTCCGAACCATCCGTTCCGGAAACGAAAAATATTATCGCTTTACTCGACCCTCAGCCCGTAATGACCGGCGCGCAAATCGCCCTGGCGCAATGGCTGGCCGAGGCGACTCTTTCGCCGCTGGCGGCGTGCATCGGGTTGATGCTGCCGGTGGGATTGGCGAAGCAGGCAGATACGTTATTCGAGATTCGAGATTCGAAAATCGTGAGCAGTTCCGAATCACGAATCTCGACTGTGCGCAGCACCTACTCTGTCGAATCTCGTTTACTCGACCTGCTCCAAAAACGCGGCGCGCTGCGCGGCAGGCAAATTGACCGCCACTTCAGCCAGGTGGATTGGCGCAAGACGGCGCAATATCTGGTGAGAAGCGGCGTACTGCAAAGCCAATCCATCCTGCCGCCGATCTCGGTGCGCCCGAAATTTGTCCGCACTGCGCAGTTGGCAGTTACGCCAGAGACTGCCGAAGCCGCGCTGCCCGATCTTGGAAAGACCGAGGCCACGTTACAGCGCCGCCAGGCCGCGCTGCGTTTCCTCATTTCCGCACCGGAACCAGTCAATGTCGCCTGGGTGTATGCTGAATCCGGCTGCAATCTTACCGATTTGCAGGAACTGGCCGAGTGTGAATTGATTGTCTTGCGCGAGACGGAAATCTGGCGCGACCCGTTGCAAAGAATAGAGAGTAGAGGATTAGAGAGCAGTCCGCCGCCGGAGTTGACTCCCGACCAGCAAAAGGCCTGGGAGCAAATCCTTCAGGCATTTAACTCTTTCAGCCTTCAGCCTTCAGCCTTCTTGCTTCATGGAGTGACCGGCTCAGGCAAGACCGAGATTTACATCCGCGCTGCGCAGGAGGCGATTCGCCGCGGCAAGCAGGCCATCATTCTCGTCCCGGAAATTGCGCTCACCCCGCAAACGGTACGCCGCTTCCTGGCGCGCTTCCCAGGGCAGGTTGGGCTGGTACATTCCAAACTTTCGGATGGCGAGCGTTACGACACCTGGCGGCGGGCGCGCCTCGGATTGCTCAAAATCATCATCGGGCCACGCTCGGCATTGTTTACCCCTCTTCAGAACGTCGGCTTGATCGTGGCTGACGAATGTCACGATTCATCATATTATCAATCCGAGTCGCCTTTTTATCACGCCGTCACCGCGGCGATGGAATATGCCCGCATCTGCGGGGCGGTGTGCGTGCTCGGGTCGGCGACGCCGTCCATCGTTTTGCGTCAGCAGGCCCAAGTCGGGGAAAGAATACGTCTTCTGGAATTGCCGAAACGCATCTCGGAAAGTGGCCTCCCGCCCGTCCACATCATTGACATGCGCGAAGAATTGAAATCCGGCAACCGCGCCATTTTCAGTCGCGCCCTGCACGAGGCGCTGGCGGAGGTGCTGGCCAAAAATCAGCAAGCCATTTTATTCCTCAACCGGCGTGGCACGGCCACGTATGTCTTTTGTCGGGAGTGTGGTGCGGTTTTGAAGTGTCCGCGCTGCGATACGCCGCTCACGTATCACGTCGAAAGCGTTGTCCTGAGCCTGTCGAAGGGTCAAACGTCGAATGTCAACGGCCAAACTGACCTTCGACATTCGACGTCCAACTTGCGCTGTCACCATTGCGCTTATGACCGGCACATGCCTAAAAAATGCCCAACTTGTGGCAGCGACCAGATTCGCCAGTATGGACTGGGCAGCGAAAAGGTTGAAGCGGAAGTCAAGGCGTTATTTCCCGACGCCCGTACCCTGCGCTGGGATTGGGAGACGACGCGCCAGAAGGACGCCCACGAGATCATCCTGAGCCACTTCGCCGCCCACCGCGCGGATGTGCTGATCGGCACGCAGATGCTCGCCAAGGGGCTGGATTTGCCGCTGGTCACGCTGGTCGGCATCGTACTGGCGGATGTGGGCCTCAACCTGCCCGACCCCTTCGCCGCCGAGCGGACATTCAACTTGCTGACGCAGGTGGCCGGCCGCGCCGGGCGCAGCGCGCTGGGCGGACAGGTTATCCTGCAAACATTCCAGCCGGAGCATTATTCCATTCAAGCCGCGGCGCGGCACGACACCCCTGCCTTTTACCTGCAAGAGTTGGAATACCGCAAACAACTGGGCAACCCGCCATTCAGCCGGCTGGTGCGGCTGGAGTACCGCCATTACGACGCGGCGAAGGCCGAGACGGAGGCGCGGGCGATGGCTGAAAAGATCCACCACTGGCTGGAGGCCGAACAGCGCACACAGACGACTGTCATTGGGCCTGTACCGTGCTTTTTTGCAAAACTGGGCGGGTTGTACCGCTGGCAGATTGTGATCCGTGGGCCGGAACTGGCCTCGTTGTTGCGCGGCAAGCCGCTCGGCGAGTGGCGGGTTGAAGTGGATCCGATAAGTTTGCTATAATTGAGGAATGGCTGAACCGAAGATCAAACTCCCGAAGAAGAAATTGGCTGAATTCTGCCGCCGCAACCACATCCGCAAACTGGCGCTGTTCGGCTCGGTGCTGCGCGATGACTTCCGCCCCGACAGCGATGTGGATGTGCTGGTCGAGTTCGAGCCTGGGAAGACGCCGGGATTTGCGTTCATCACCATGCAAGATGAATTGTCAGAAATTCTCGGAGGCCGTCAGGTGGATTTGGTGACTCCGAAATTCCTCAATCACCGCATCCGTGAGAGGGTGGAAAAGGAGGCGCGTGTTGCCTATGTCCAAAGATGATTGGATTTATGTCGGCCACATGTTCGACATAAGCCGCAAAGCAGTGGCAGCCATCGTTGGTAAAAACAGGGAAGCCTACGACCGCGATGAAATTCTCCGCATGGCCTTGACCCATTTTATTCAGGTGATTGGCGAGGCAGCGAGAAAAGTATCGCCTGAATATCAGAAGGCGCACCCGCAGATTCCCTGGCATGAAATTGTTGGCATGCGCCATAGAATCGTGCATGACTACATGAGAGTTGATGAAGACCTGGTATGGGAAGTCGTTAGCCACGATCTGCCTGCGCTGGTCGCCGCGCTGGAGAAAATTGTTCCGGCGGAGAATTGATTTCACAAGATCCATTCGTTCTATTGCGAAAGCGGGCAGGGTGATTGCGTAGTCAGAAAGGAATTTAACATGCCCGAAGAAAAACCCGAAGAGAAGAAAGAAGAAAAGAAGAAAACAATGGATACCAAGAAACCCGAAACCCGCAACCTGATTCTGTACTTTGTCATCGCCTTTGCCTTCTCGTGGCTATTTTGGATCCCGCTGGCTTTAGCCGAGAATGGCGTTCCCCTGCCGGAAGGATTAGTAACGTTCCTGAAGAGTCCATTCAGCCTGGGGGCGTGGGGACCCTTTGTGGCTGCATTTTTGCTCACTGGAATCAACGAAAAGTGGGCCGGGGTCAAGTTCTTGCTCAAGCGCGGCGTGGACCTGCGTTTTAAGAAAATCTGGCTGCTGGCGATTTTCTTCCTGCCCATCCTGATCTACAGTGGCGGCATTTTGCTCTCAGTGGCAACAGGCAAGACCGCGCTGGATACCGCCGTGTTGACCAATCCGCCCATTCTGATCATCGGTTTCCTCATGGTGCTGCTGACCGGCGGACCTTTGCAGGAGGAATTCGGCTGGCGCGGCTACGCCCTCGACCGGCTGCAAGCGCGTCACAACGCGCTGGTTTCCAGCATCATCCTGGGCCTGCTCTGGTGGCTGTGGCATCTTCCGCTGGCCCTCATCCCTGGCAAGTTCATGGTCAACGGCTTGCCATTGTTCTTTGTGCTGGCCATCGTCATCGTGCTGATGACCGTGCTGTTCACCTGGATTTACAATAATACGGGGCGCAGTCTGCTGGCCTCCCTGCTCTTCCACACCGCCATGAACTGGGGCATTTGGGCTATCCTGCCGACGATGAAAGTGACCGGCGAAATGATTCTCTACTGGAGCATCGGGCTGGTGGTCGCGGCGGCGATTGTTGTGGCTGTTTTCGGGGCAAAGCGGTTAAGCCGCGCCGCCTGAGACAGGCTATAATCAACCAAAATCTATTTCTGGAGGTACCCCATGCAATCCTTCTCTCGCGGTTGGTCGTTCCTCAAGCAAGCCTGGCAAATGGCCTTCAAGGATAAAGACCTGATCAAGCCATCCATCTACGCCCTGTTCGCCGGGTTTATCGTCTCGATCATCTTCATCCTGCCGATGGTCGGGGCAGGATTCCTGCTCGGCGGCAATAACAACCTGGTCGGACAGGTTGTGCTGTTCGTCTTGGGCGCGGTTCTCGTTTTCGCCCAGTATTCCGTCGGGTATATCTTCTCGGCGATGACCATCTATCTCATCTATGGATACCTGGCCGAGGGGGATGGCGTGATGGAAAAGGCCTGGGCGATTGTCAAGCGCGACTGGCTGGATATCCTCAGTCTGGCGGCCGCTTCGACCTTCGTCAACCTGGTCAAGAACGCAGTCAAAGGCAAGGGGAAGAGCGGCGGGCGCAATTTCCTGGCCGGACTGATTGACACCGTCTGGACGGAAGCCGCTTTCCTGATCCTTCCGGCGATGATCATCGAAGACATCAACATCAAAGACGGCATCAAGCGCGCCGGGAATATAGTCAAGAACAACCTGCTGCTGGTCGGCATCAGCACAGTTGGTGTGAAGGCTGTCAACGGGCTGATCGGCTTCCTGCTCGGCGCGAGCGGCATCGCTCTCGGCCTGGGCGTCGGCTTGGGCATCATCTCGTTGACCGGCCCACAATCGGTATTCGGCTTGGTGACCGGAATCGGGCTGGGCGTCATCCTCGCCAGTCTCTTCATCATGGTCGCCACGGTCACCGGTTCCTACACCGCGACCGCCTATCATACCTGCCTGTACCTATGGGCGCGGGATGTCGAAAAAGCGCAGAGCGCCGGCCAGACCAGACAGGTCGCCGCACCCGCACCGCTGGCGGCAGTGTTAGCCAAATAATGCGAATTCTCAAAGTTGACTCCGCCGAAAAAATCCGCACCCTCAAGGTCAATCCATATTTTGAGCATTTGAGCGAGGGCGACCTCCAGCGCGTGGCTGCCTGCATGAGCCTGCGCGAGTTCGAGCGTGGCGAGACTCTTTTTTGGGAAGGCGATGACTGCGCCGGTCTGCACATTGTACTGACAGGCAGCGTCAAAATTTATCGCAATTCCCCGCAGGGACGGCAGTATATCGTCCGTATTGCGCAGGAGCAGGATACTTTCAATGAAGTGTCCGTTTTCGACGGCGGCGTGAATCCGGTCAATACCGAAACGCTGGAAACCAGCAAAGTCTGGGTGATATCGCCGGATTGCCTCCGGTTGCTGGTGCGCCAGAACCCCGATTTTGCCCAGAAAGTCATCAATAACCTCGGCCAGAACCTGCGCGGGCTGGTCCGCGCGGTCAGCGAGATGGCTTTCTATCAGGTGACGCACCGCCTGGCGCGGCTGATCAGCACCCTGCCGGAAGAGGAACGGAGCGGCAAGGGTTCGCACCTGACCCAGGAACAACTGGCGGCGCGGCTGGGCACGGTGCGCGAAGTGGTGGCGCGCTCGCTGCGTGAACTGGAGCGCAGCGGCGCAATCCAGATGGAAAACCGGCGCATCACGGTCGCAGACTCCGAAGCCCTCCGTCAATGGGCACAGGGGCCGTGGAATTAGAAAATCGGAAGTAGAGAGTAGAGAATAGAGAATAGACTCCCCTCGCCCGATGAGAGCCCGACAGGGGCGCAGCGTGAAGGGGCCAGGAGTGAGGGCTACGGCGCGGGCACCGGCTTCGGATGCATACCATCGTACACGCCAATATTCAACAGGGACGGGGCGTGGGCAGCCTGGGCGGCCTTCATCTGCGCTTGACGTGCCAGGTTGATGGCGTCCGCCAGAATGCGCAACGCCTCTTCGGGATTATGGAAACCCATGCTGTTCTCCGCCGAGATGAAGTCCCAGCGCATCTGGGCGTGGCGGTGCAGGGTGCGCGCCTCTTCCAAGAGAACCGGGTCCACGTCGGATACCTTGACGGCAGCCTGGATGGCTGTGATGGCATCAATGATGGCATCCTCAGTGGCTAACTTCGTCTTGTAGATTTCATCCTGAATGGTCTTGACCCGCCCGATCACATAATCCACATCGGTGTGACATTGTCCACAGGCCAGTTCGGGCTCCAGCAGCGGACTTTTCACATCGTGGCTGGAGAATTTCATCGCGCCATCGCGCACGTAGGGCATGTGACAGTCGGCGCAGGATACGCCCGCGTTGTAGTGCGTGCTGGCAGCAGTGTAAAACTCATATTCGGGGTGCTGCGCCTTGAGCATGGGTGTATCCGTGCCGGGATATTTCCAATCCGAAAATGACAGGGCGTCGTAATAAGCAATGATATTCTCGATGCGCGTGCCATCTTCCCAAGGGAAGGTCAGATACTTGCCCTCACCGGCAAAGTAGTACTCCACATGGCAGTTGGCGCAAACGACCGTGCGCATTTCCTGGCGGCTGAAAGTTCTCCAATCCTTACCCTGAGCAACCAGGGCTTCCTCCAACGCCAGGTTGGTGACAATCAGGCGCATCGTCCCGGCCTCGTGGCAGTTGGCACAGCCGATGGGTTGTTCGATGCGCTTGCCCAGTTCGCTGAAAGGCAGACGGTCATACTTAGCCATGCCCATTTCATTCCACAAAGATGGATTGTCGGCGCTCTTACAGGAGTAGCAGGTGCCCGGCGTCTGCTCGTTGACGCGCTTGGTGGCGCGTACGTCGGTCAGGCTGTTCATGTGACCGCGTTCGTCGTTGTAATCCCTGCCAAAGCCGTAACCGGCGAACAAAATGACCTGGCGCGGGTCGCGTTCCAGGTTCGAGAATCCGCTCGAGCCGCCGTAAGTGGTATCCGTCTTGTTCGTCGCCGTCAGCAGGAGGGTGGCATACTCATTGGGGAAATTGACGCCCCATTTTGATGAATCCGGCTCTTGCGCGGCAATCTCGACCAGCGGTTGGAAGCCGCGCGTCTGCGGCGGTTGGTTTTTCAGGTAGATCAGCACGCCGATCAAGCCGGCCGCCAGGACGACGATAATGCCAACCAGTATCAAAGTGGTGTATTTCTTCATTTGCCTTCCTCCTTGTGTTGGGTGGGGTAAAGGGAAATGCCACGCTTACCGTGGGCGACGGCGCGGTGGCAATCCCAGCAGTTGCGCTCGAAAGGTTGCACGCCCATCATGATGTTCTCGACCGTATCTGCGTGGCAACGGATGCAATTTTCCTGAATAACCTTATCCGATGAAAGTTTGGCGCGGATGGCAGGTGGGATATTACCGCTGACGAAAGCCGTGACATGATGGTAGCCCGAGAGCGCCTTGACGTAATACTTCGGGATAAGCGCGTGCGGTGTGTGACAGTCACCGCAGACCGCCACAGTGTGGTGCCCGGCGTGATACCAGCCTTCATAGACTGCATCCATCACGTGGCAGTTGTTACAGGTGGATGGGTTGTTGCCCAGGTAAGTTGTGAAGTCGGTCACGTACATCCCAACACCCAGCACGGCCAGCAGGGCAGCAACACCAACGATGAGGGCGAGTTTTGACATGGTTCACCTTACGTATACAATGATGAGAATAGCTACAGCATTAATGTACACTAAATATAACCAAAAATCAAGCGGTTATTATAACGTTCAAACAACTGAGACGGTTGATCCCTTATCCGTCTTCTCGACCTCGATGCGCGTCGGGAAGACATCCTTTAATTCGTCCAGGTGGGTGATGATCAGGATTTTGGCAAAATTGCCCTTTACTTCATTAATTGCTTGTACAAGCCTCTGACGCCCCAGAGCATCCTGAGAACCGAAACCTTCATCTACCACCAGCATTTGTAACCGTGCACCTTTGCGTTGAGCCAACACATCAGAAAGGGCCAACCTGATTGCAAAATTGACTCTAAAGGTCTCACCGCCAGAATACATTTCATAATCGCGTTCCCCAGCCCCGTCGCTGATTCGGATGTCAAGCGTCTCGCGTAGATCTTTGCGTTTCTCATCCTTGTACTTCGCCTGAGCCTCGAAATGAACGCGCATGGTATCGCCGCTCAAGCGACCCAGGATTTTGTTGGCATTCGCCTCGATCTCTGGCAAAGCCTGCTCGATAAGCAGCGCCGGGACGCCGTCCTTGCCAAAGGCGCGCTCGAGGCTTTTATACCGTCCAATCGCCAGGCCGAATTCGCCGCGCTCGGCTTCCAGGCGGACTTTGCGGGCGCGCAAGCCGTCCAACACGGTCACCTTTTGCCGCGCCGCGCCGACCTCTTGATTGAACCGGTTCTCCTGCTCTTGCAGGTCAAAGAGGGCGCGTTCAGCAGACTCGAGGTCCGGGGCTTGTGCTTGGGCTGCGGAAAATATCGCAACAGCGGAGTCGTACTCGGTTTGCTGATGGCTGATGGCCGATTGCTGATTGTTGATCGAAGAATGAAGATTGGCAATTTCGTCATCGAGAGGTTTCAGTGCTGCACGAGCTGATTCGAGATTACGGAAATCAGCCTCGGCTGAGCGCCCCTCGACCTCGGACTTGCGCACCGCGTCGTGGGCGAGGGCATCGTAACCGAGCCCGGCGAGTTCCCTGTTCACTTCGGCGAGTTGGGCGCGGACTTGAGCTGCAAAGCTGTCATGTTGAAGGTTGAAGGTGATCTCAGCTAGGCGAGGCTGCCCGACCGATTCCCAATTCGCCGCCATGCGCTGCATCGTTTCCAGGCGCTCGGTCAACTGTGAAACAGTTGTCGCATGGCTCAAGTGCTCGTCCGCAGCAGAAGCGAGATTCGAGAGTTTAGATTCGAGATTCGCGAGGTCGCTGGCGAGTTCTTCCAACGCGGTTCTGTTGGCGCGCCAGCGGTCGCCCATCTCCCCGCCTTGCGCGGCAAGCTGCGCGATGAGATTCTGACGCTCGTCGGGGCTGAGAGGTTGTCCGCACAACGGGCAGACTGCGCCATCTGTGGCTTCCAGTTTGTCAATACGTGCCTTGAGTTCGTCCATCTCGGCTTTCAGGCTCACGTTCTCGGCACGCAGTTCGGCCTGCTTTTCCCGGCTTGCCTGCGCCTGCGTCTCTAATCCAGCACGCTGCGTTACCCGCGCTTCGGCCTCAACCCGAGCCTTCTTTGCGCCAGCCAACTCTGTCTGCAACGCGCTGCTCACGGATAGTTGTTCACTGATCACTTTCTGCTGATCGAGCAGAGTATCCCTTTCCTGTTCCAACCTGGCTTTCTCGGCATTGATCTCATCCAGCAAGGGCTGCCGGCGTTTCTCATGTTCACGGAACTGCCCGGCGACTTGCTCCCATCTCTCCAACTCGGCACGCGCCGACTGCCAGGCCTGGTAAGCAGATTCCACCTCGGCGGCGCGGGTGAGCAGGTCGGCGTAACGGTTGCGCTCGGCCTCTCGTCCGGCGAGACGAGCCTGAAGTCCAGAAAGATTCGCCGAGGAACGTTCCAGGCCGGCCGCCAGCGTCTCGACCAGTTTACGCTGTTGTTCCAGCGAGGCGGCCACTTTCTTCACATTTTCCAACGCGGCTTCCTGCGTCTTGCGAGATTTAGTCAGTTGCTTGAGTTGGGCTTCAAGATCGGCCAGGCGTTCTTTGCGAGCCGGTTCTTCGTTGAGTTCAGCATCAATTTCCTGGATGCGTCCGTCCACCGAATCTAGTTCGCGCTCAACGGACTTGCGACGTTCGGCGGCGCGGTCTCGATAGGTCTCCCAAAGTTCCAGGCCAAGGATGTTGCTCAAAATCTCCTTGCGCTTGCCCGGCGATTGCTGGGCGAACTGGTCTGCCTTGCCCTGCAAGAAAAAGGCGGCATTGACGAAGGTCTCATAATCGAGGCGCAGGATTTGCTCGATGCGCGCCTGGGTCTCGCGCAGGCTTCTTTCAGTCAGAGGTTTCCAGGTTAGAGGGTTAGGAGTTAGGGGGTTAGGAAGCCCGACTCCTAATTCGTAACTCGCAACTTGTGGTTGCTGTAAAATGTGGAATTCGAGGATAGTCGTCTTTCCACGCGGGAGTGCGCGAATCACCCGATAAATGGTATCTTCATAAGAAAATGTAAACGACACCTCCGCGGCTTTGGCTTGCAGGTTGACCAGCGATTCATCCCGCTTGCGAGCCTGGCCGAAGAGCGCCCAGGTGATGGCATCCAGCAACGAGGATTTGCCCGCCCCATTCGGTCCAGAGATGCAGGCCAGATCGAAGGAGGTGAAATCCAATTCGACTGGATCGCGATAAGAAAGGAAACCGGAGAGTTTGAGGTGGAGAGGGATCATGGCTTTATTTTATCATTGCCGAAGGCCTCGGCCTATCGTAGATTGCTGATTTGCGGCGTCCAATCCACAATCCGAAATCTTCTTGCCCATCCTCCCGACTGATGTTATCATAGCTGGGTGTTTTCCCAGGCCGATAAACGTACCCGCACACGATTGACCCTGACCGCCGTCATCCTGGCGACACTGCCATGTTACTGTCTGGGCTTTGTCGTCGCGAACTTCGCGCCCGGCCCGGCGACTCCCACCCCAACCATTACGGCGACCTCATCCGGGACGCCGCTCACGCCGACCATTACACAGACACAGACCGATACACTGACCCCCACCTACTCCCCGACCAGCACGCTGACAGCTACGCCGACAGCTACGCCGACGGCGACGGATACGCCAACCCCAACTCCTACCCTGACGCCCTCACCGACCAGCACACCGACCTCAACGTCAACGCCCACATTTACCCCGACGCCGACCTCTTCCTTCACCCCTACGCCTACATCCACTTTTACCCCGTCGCCAACGGCTACTTTCACCAACACGGCGATGCCAAGCGAAACACCGATCACGCCAGTTCCATAAACTGGCTGAACGGAAAGTGTAAAACGTAAAGCGGAAAACGGAAAACATATATCGAAAAATGTCCGACATCCAACCCTTCCTCAAAGAACTGCTCTCTGCTCCCGGACTCTCTGGTTACGAGTCGCCGGCTGCCCACATCATCGAAGAGAAGTGGCGGCCGCTCGTCCACGAACTCAGCCGCAGCAGACTCGGTTCCCTGCACGGACTACGCAGGGGCACAGCCGCAGGCCCGCGCCCGTCCCTCCTCGTTGCCACCCACATGGACGCCATCGGCCTGATGGTGACCGGCATCGCCGAAGGCGGCTTCCTGCGCGTGACCGCCATCGGCGGCGTGGACCCACGCGTCCTGCCCGGTCAATTGGTCAGCGTGCATGGCCGCGAAAACCTGCCCGGCATCCTCGTCCAGCCGCCCGACCGCCTCCTGCCGCCTGAAATCGGTGATAAGCCCATCCCGCTCGAACACCTGCTCGTGGACGTCGGCCGGCCGCCGCGCAAAGTCAATGAGCTGGTACGTGTCGGCGACCTGGTCTCGTTCGCACAGCCGCCGCTGGAACTGAGCGGTGAAACGCTGGCCGGTCACTCGGTGGATAACCGCGCCTCGGTCGCGGCGTTGACCGTCTGCCTGGAAGAGCTACAGAACCGGCCACATGCCTGGGATGTTTGGGCGGTCGCCACCGTGCAGGAGGAAGTCGGCCTGATCGGAGCGTACACTTCCTCCTACCAGTTACGACCCCAAATAGCGATCATCCTGGATGTCACTTGGGCGAAGGGACCGGGAGTCAATGATTGGAACACCTTCCCGCTTGGCAAAGGCCCGACCATCATGTGGGGGCCAAATATCCACCCTGCCCTGCACAAAGCCTTCAAGGAATTGGCCGAGCGCCTGGAAATCCCCCACGCAGTAGAGATCACCCCGCTTCATTCCGGCACGGACGCGGTCGCCACGCAGGTGACCGCCGAGGGCATTCCCAGCATCGCCCTGGGAATCCCTATCCGCTATATGCACACGCCGGTGGAGGTGGTGGCGGTCAAAGACATCCAACGCGCCGGCAGGCTGGTGGCGGAGTTTATTGCTGGCTTGCAGCCGGATTTCATGGAGAAAGTGACCTGGGATGATTGAAGCGTAATGCGTAAAACGTGATGCGTAAGGTTGAATTACGTTTTACGTTTCACGCTTTACTTCATCACGTTTCAAGCCCCCACGAGAAAAAACATGCCAACCATTGGAATCACCCAACTCAACCTCCTCGAAAAACTCTGCAACGCCATGGCCGTCTCCGGCGACGAGGGCGAGGTACGCAAGATCGTGCTTGAGGCAGTCCGCCCTTACGCCGAGGAGGTCAAAGTGGACGCGCTCGGCAATGTTTTGGTGACTCGCGCCGGTTCTGGAGAGAATCGCCTGAAAGTCATGCTGGCTGCCCACATGGACGAGGTCGGCTTCATGCTGGCCGCCGACGACGGTGAAGGCCTCTTCCGCTTCGAGCTTGTCGGCAGCATTGACGTTCGCCAGTTGCCCGGCAAAGCCGTGATCGTCGGCAAGGAACACCTCCCCGGTGTGATTGGCGCGCGCCCAATCCACCTGGTCAAGGATGACGAACTCAAGAACAAGATCCCACTTGAAAGTCTGCGCATTGACCTCGGCCCTGGCGGCGCGAAGGCCAAAGCCGGCGACCGGGCTACTTTTGCCGCTCACTTCCAGCGCAGCGGGCCTTCCGTCATTGCCAAATCTCTCGATAACCGTCTGGGCGTCGCGACGCTGATCGAACTGGTCAGACATGCCCCGCCCAACATTGACCTCCTGGCAGCCTTTACAGTCCAGGAAGAAATCGGCGCGCGCGGGGCTAAAGTCGCGGCGTTTGCATTTGATCCTGACCTGGCCATCGCCATCGACTCGACGCCGGCCAACGACCTGCCCGCCTGGGACGCGAGCGAGAACGTCGCCTATAACACGAAACTGGGCCTCGGGCCGGCCATCTACGTGACCGACAAGGGAACCCTCTCGGACCCACGCCTGATCCGTCATCTCGTCGCGACGGCTGAAGCCGGGCGGATCCCCTACCAGTTGCGCCAGCCGGGCGGCGGCGGAACGGACGCGGGCGCCATTCACAAGGGACGCGCCGGCATCCCGTCCGTCTCGGTCTCGGTGCCGGGGCGCTATCCGCACACGGCGGCAGGCCTGGCGCAGTTGGTGGATTGGAAGAATACCGTTAATCTGCTCCATGCCGCGCTGGTACGCATGACTCCCGCGTTGCTGAACGAGGAGCGCGCATGAAAACAGACAGCGAATGAGAAACGAATAAACGAATGAACGAATAACGAGAGGAAGAGATGAACGAGAAGCAGGCAGGCGACAAGGAAAAGCCGGGGCTGGTGGATGATGAGCTGCAAGGCCTGACCCACAAAGTCATTGGCCTGGCAATGGCTGTTCACAATGATCTGGGCCCCGGCCACCGCGAATCGACCTATCACAATGCCATGTCCCAACGCTACGCGGATGCCAACCTGCCTGCTGAACACGAACCGGAACTGCCCATCTACGATGAAAATGGTAATTTTGTGAATTACTACCGCCCCGACCACCGCATAGCCGGAACGCTTCTCGTCGAGTACAAGGCTCATTTTTACCCACTCACCAACGATGAAATCGCTCAGTGCATTGATTACCTGGCCGCCTCGGGCGCCAAAGTTATCCTTCTCTTCAACTTCGGTCGCCGCCGCCTGGAATGGAAGCGCATCTTCCCGCCCAAGAAAATCTCAGATCACCGCCGCCAGCATTGGCAACGACCTCCATAACCATTCGTTTATTCGTTCCCCTATTCGCTGTCTGTTTTATTCGTTCATTCGTTCCCATTCGTTCATTCGTTCATTCGTTCCCATTCGTTTATTCGTTCCCCTATTCGTTGTCGTTTTTTCCTCCCACACCCCACCCTGGAATAACCTATGAACCCCCTCATCCAAAAACTGACCGAAACCTTCTCCCCCTCCGGCTACGAGACCGCCATCCGCGAGGTCATCCGCGACGAGATCAAATCCCTGGCTGATGAAATCCGCGTCGACGCGTTGGGCAACCTGATCGCCCGCAAAGGAACAGCCAGCAAAAATGGCAAGAAAATCATGCTCGCCGCACACATGGACGAGATCGGCCTGATCGCCACCCACATTGACGAGAATGGCTTTATCCGCTTCACAACCCTCGGCGTAGTACGACCGCACACGCTGCTGGGTGGGCGCGTCCGTTTCGCCAGCGGCGCCCCCGGCGTCATCGGCGGCGAGCGCATCACCGATACGACCAAAAGCTATACTTTCGAGCAGCTCTTCATTGATGTCGGCGCGGCGAACCGCAAGGCCTGTCCGGTCAAAGTCGGCGAGGTGGCCGCGTTCGAGCGTCCTTTCCTCGACCTGGGCGGCCGCCTGGTCGCCAAATCCATGGACGACCGCATCGGCTGTGCCGTCCTGATCGAAACCCTGCGCGGCCTGAATGCACAGCACTTAACCACACCCCACGAGCTTTATTTCGTCTTCAGCACGCAGGAGGAAGTCGGCATTCGGGGGGTGACGGGCGCTGCTTTCGGTCTGGATCCCGACCTGGGTCTGGCCGTAGATGTCACCGGCACGGGCGATACGCCCAAAAGCAGCAAAATGGAAGTCGCCCTCGGCAAAGGCCCGGCGGTCAAAGTCAAAGACGGCGGCATGATCGCCGACCCGCGCATCGTAGATTGGATGATCCGGGGGGCCGAAAAAGCCAAACTGCCTTACCAGCGCGAGATACTGGAAGGCGGCACCACCGACGCCCGCGCCATGCAGCTTACCCGCTCCGGCGTCCCGGCCGGCTGCCTCTCTGTCCCATGCCGTTACATCCACTCCCCCTCCGAGATGGTTGACGCCCGCGACGTGCAGAACGCGGTCAAATTGCTCCTCGCCCTGCTCAGCGCCCCTATTGAATTACAATGAAACCAGGTCTTTGGATGAGGACCGCGTTGTTGGCCCTCGTTACTTTTTACCTTTTAGCAGGATGCGGGCCGACCTCTCCACCTCAAGCCGCTACGCTCTCTCCAGGGCTGACAGCCACGCCGCGGCTGAGCACGCCCGGATTCGCTCCGACCGAAGGGCCGGCGGCGCGTTCAATCCGCGTTTGGCTGCCACCCGAACTCGACCCGTCAAACGGTACGCCGGCGGGGAATCTGCTCAAAACCCGCCTGGACGAATTCAGCGCGGCGCACCCCGGCCTGAGGCTGGAGGTGCGGGTCAAGGCCGAGAGCGGTCCCGCCGGGCTGCTCGAATCCCTGGCAGCCGCCCGCCAGGCAGCCCCATCCGCCCTGCCGGATTTGATCGCCCTCCCCTTCCGGGATATGGAATCGGCGGCGACCAAGGGGCTGATTTACCCGCTCGATAACCTGACCGGTGTGCTTACAGGCACAGATTGGTATGATTACGCCGATCAACTGGCGCAGTCGCAGGAGGCGACCTTCGGCCTGCCATTCGCCGGCGACGCGCTGGTGCTGGTTTACCGCCCATCCGCCTTCGGGGAATTGCTGCCCGAGTGGAGTCTCATCCAATCCAGTCAGATCGAGCTGGTTTTTCCGGCTGCCGACCCGCAAGCGCTCGTCACACTCGCCCTTTACCAATCCGCCGGCGGCTCACTGGTGGATAGCCAGGGCCTCCCGGCGTTGGATGCAGAGATTCTCACGCAAGTTCTTACCTTTTACCAAAACGGGGGATTTTCGCCCTCTGTCGTTCAATATGCAAGCGACGACCAGGTCTGGCAGACCTTTCGCGCCGGCCGCGCGGATGCCGTCATTACCTGGGCCTCAAACTGTTTGCGCGCAGCGCCCAACGATTACGCCGCCCTGCCGTTGCCGGGTTTGCGCGGTTCGCCTTATTCCCTGGCCGATGGTTGGGTCTGGGCTGTCGCCGCGCCAGACCCAGTTCAGCAATCCTCAGCCGTCGCGTTGGCGGAATATCTGGTCGAGAACCCTTTCCTCGGCGCTTTTACCTCCGCCCTGGGATACCTGCCCCCACGACCATCCGCATTGGCAGCCTGGAAGAATGAGAATATGAAGATATTGGCAAGAAACGCTGGTACATCCGCCCAAATGATCCCCCCGGCGCAAGTCGCATCCGTGCTCGCGCCGCTGCTAAGGCAAGCCGTCCTGCAAGTCCTCAACGGTCAAGCCTCGCCCGGCGAAGCCGCCCAAGCGGCTGTGGATAAGTTGAAATGAGTCCACTGCAAAATGTCTTTTTACCGCAGAGACCGCAAAGCACGCGGAGAAGCAATAATGAAGAACTCTGCGCTCTCAGCGCCTGCCCTGAGCTTGTCGAAGGGTTCTCAGCGGTTAGTTTTTTCAGTGGACGCTGAAATGAAAGAGGTTAAACAACTGCGGCTCGTTTCATCGTTTCAGGGATAGCGACATCCAGCAATTTGCATATTGTCGGCGCGATTTGGAGTTGGGAGAGCACTTCCTGCGTGTCGCCCTTCCCGGCCATATTGGGTCTGATCAAATAGAGGGGAACTTCACGCACATCGGGTGTGGTGCCGCCGTGCAGCCGGTCGGCGTTCATCCCATGATCGCCGGTGACGAGGATGTTGTAACCTCTCTCCATCCACTCTGCAATGAGGGTGGACATCCACATGTCCTGTCGAATGGCGTGATTGCGATACTCGCTGGAATTGGCGCCATATTTTTCACCCATGTAATCCATGCCCATCGGGTGGACGAGCAGATAATCAGGGGCAAACTTCCGCACCAGCATCGCAGCCGAGTAGAAGAGTTCAATATCCGGGTAATCATCCTGGGTGTAAAACCGCCCGTGCTGGATGAGCAGAGAATCGTCATCCACCTCACGATCCTCAATCCGGTCATACGGGGCGCGGTTATATAATTCAGAAAACCAATAGTAGGCTGCGGCGGCAGTGATTTTACCGGCCTGCCGCGCAGATTGGAAAACATTGGCTTTCGTCGAGCGACGCACTACAAGGTTGGAAATAATCCCGTGTTCGCTGGCTGTCAGGCCGGTATGAACGGTCTCGTACATCGGTCGGGACATGCTGGGCAACTCGCCAATCACTTTGTAGAGACTGGCGAGTTTTACATCCACCAAATGCCCCAAGTAACCCATCCCGGCAATGGCGGCGTCATAGCGAAGAGCATCCGAAAGCACAAGGATGACTTTGTTCAAGGTTACAACATCCTTTCACTCAAGGCGCGTTTTAGTGGTTTAGAATTAGAACGGCTTCGAGTGAGCAAGTGATCTGAGACTTGTCACCGATCTTAGGAAGCTCGAGAAATGGATTATTGAAAGTATCCATGTTCAACATGATCGCGCCGATTAACACCTGGACGCGGACGATGGAACCCAGGAAGGTGATATTCTCGATCGTGCAATCCAGCAGGTTGGCCTTTTTCTCGACGGATGCAAAACTGAGCCGCTCAGGCCGAATTGCGATCATCACCTTTTCGCCGCGTTGCTTCCCCTCCAGACCTTGCGCAGCCTTGACCGTCTGACCCTCTATGCGCAGGGTGCGACTCGCCGGATCAATGACTTCTGCGCTGACAGTATTCAACGTCCCGACAAAACTGGCGACAAAGGCAGTCTGGGGGAAGTTGTAGATCTCGAAGGGAGTGCCTACTTGTTCGATCTCACCATTGTGCATCACAACGACGCGATCCGAGAGGGACAAAGCCTCTTCCTGGTCGTGGGTGACATAAATGGCCGTGATGCCCAGCTTGCGTTGGATGGCACGAATTTCAGAGCGCAGCGAAACCCGGATCTTCGCATCCAGCGCCGAGAGCGGCTCGTCGAGCAAGAGCACTTGAGGACTCAGCGCCAGCGCACGGGCAAGAGCCACACGCTGCTGCTGGCCACCGGATAATTGGTAGGGATAGCGATCGCCGAACTCAGACATGTGGATCAAATCGAGCATTTCAGCCACACGTTTTTGGACCTCGGCGGAAGGCTTCCTGGCTATCTTGAGTCCAAAACCGATATTGCCTGCTACAGTCATATTGGGAAAAAGCGCATAGGCTTGAAATACCATGCCAACATCGCGCTGGTTGGGGGGCTTGTTGGTTATTTCCTCGCCTTTGACCACAATCCTGCCGCTGGAAGGAGTTTCAAATCCTGCCACGATGCGCAGGGTGGTGGTTTTTCCGCAGCCACTCGGCCCAAGAAAGGACACAAATTCTCCTTTTTCTACCTGGAGGTTGAAATCCTTTACCACCAAAGCTTTGCCGAAGCTTTTGTTAACGTTATTGATCTCCAGAAATGCCATGATGACCTCTTCGTATTGGTTAGTGTGCGCCTGCGGCCTGGCCTTGTCCGCCAGTGACCAGTTGGATGATACCCATCGCAGCCCATGTCAGCAGAAAAGTGGTGAATGAAAGCGCGGCCGGTTCATAAGCGCGGTGCTGGCCGAGCAAAAAGAGATACGGGCCAAAGGCGGGAACGCCTAAAAATGACGCCAGGATAACTTCGCCAACTACAATGGCAAATGTCAGCAAGGCGCCGCTCAACAAGGCCGCCCGCAAGTTTGGCAGGATTACGCGCAGCATGATCGTCAGCCAGTTCGCGCCCAGGCTTTGCGCGGCCTCGGTCAAGGTGCGCACATCCACGGTGCGCATCCCCGTATCCACGGAACGATACATGTAGGGCAATCCCAGAACGACATAGCCGGCCACAACCAGGATATTTGTACCAAGTTTGAAGTTCGTGAGCGGCTTTATCAGAACAATAGATGTAAAGGGAATCTCAAGCGGAGAGCTATAAATACGGATCAATCCGAAGACAAGAATGATCGCCGGGATGACAAAAGGCATCAGGGTAATAAACTCCACAATTCGGCGCGCTTCGGGGAGGCGCAAGCGGATCCAATAAGCCGTTGGTATGATGAGCGCAATACTCACAATAATGGTCACAATTGCGAGTGTAATGGAGTAAGTAAATGTCTGTACAAACCGTGGATCTGCAAATGCCTTTTCATAGGCCCGAAAACTGAGCACATCGCGCTGCATACGCAGGGAAAAGTCCAGGGTGGCATATAAGGGCAGGACGAAGTACAGCACCCCGAGGATAAACCACACCCAACTCCAAAATGGGATTTTTCGCACCCGGGCTAATACGCTCATCGCAACCACCTTTCTGTCTTTCGTTGAAGCCAGGAATAGCCGCCCAGCGAAATTGCCATGATGAAGACCATCCCCATCGCCATGGCATAGCCGAGGCCCGGATTATGGAAAACATCGCCGCGGATCTGCGCCCCGATTTGTATCGTCACAATGGGCAGCGTCCCGCCCGTGAGCGCATAGGCGGTGGCATACGCGCCGAAAGCGTTTCCAAATAAAAGGATCATCGCACCTAATAACGATGGCAAGATGATAGGAAAGGCAATACGCAACCAATATTGCATGGAATTTGCGCCAAGGTTTTCTGCCGCCTCACGCCACTCACGTTTCAATCCATCCAGCGCGGGAGCCATGATCAAGACCATCAGCGGGAATTGGAAATACATATACGTCAGACTCAAGCCTACAAAACTATACAGATTAAAACCAGTCAGATAAATGTTTATCCCAAATATGTTTTTAAGAATAGCCGTAATGAAACCTGTGCGTCCCAATGTAGCCACAAAAGCAAACGCCAACGGCACGCCGGCAAAGTTGGAAGCCACTCCCGAAAATGTGATCAACGCCGGGCGAAGGACTTTAGGCAGGCCGCCGACTGTCACCGAATAAGCCAGTAAAAAGCCAAAAATACCGCCGCCGAGCGCGGTGACTGCGCTAATCCGAATGCTCAACACATAAGCATTGAGAATGTAAGGTTCAGAAAATAGATGCACCACATTCGCTATTGTGAAGCGGCCCGCATTGTCGGTGAAACTGCCGACAAACAAACGCAAGGAAGGCAAAAGGAGAAAAAGGGTTGCGAAGAGGAAAAAGGGCACCACGCCAATCCAGTTTTTTAAGCTGGAGGCTGACCTCTTGGCTTTCGAGGCTGGGAAGGTGGTTTGAGCCATGTTTGGGCTACCTCAGAACCGGTGGGTTTTGTAGCGAGACCCCACCTCAAGGCAGGGTCTCGCTATACTTAAAACAATTGAAGTTACTTACGGGGCAGGTGGAGCCTGGATGTTGGCGCCCACGCCAGAGTCCCAATTCTTGGTGATTAGCTCTTTTGCTGCGTTGAGCTGGTCAAGAGTGGGGAAGACTGCGCCAGAGACATCCGGCAGTTTGGCGAGCAGGTCAGCCGGGATAACGCCACGTGCGCGCATATCCGTTTCACGGATCGGGTGGCAGTAACCCTTCATCCAAATGATCTGGCCTTCATCCGAGTAGAGGAATTCCATCCACAACTTGGCGGCATTCGGGTGCGGGGCGTAGGCGCTGATGGCCTGAACGTACACACCAGCAAAGCGACCGGTCGCCGGGACCACAACCACAGCCTTGGGATTGCCAGCAAAGGAATCCACAGCCGCTAGTGCATTGTAGTCCCAGGTGATGCGAATCGGAATCTCACCCTTTGCAACCAAACCATTGTTGGCGATCAACGGAATGAGATTGCCACCCGCGTTCAACTTCGCGAAGAAATCGAGACCGGGCTGAACGTTATCCAGCGAGCCGCCATTGGCAAGCCCCGCAGCATACACAGACTGAATCGCCTGATTGGAAGTGCGCGGGTCACCAGAGAGCGCTATCTGGCCCAGATAGGCAGGATCCAACAGATCGGCCCAATCCTGCGGTACCTTCGGCTGAACATCCGTGTTCACCAGGAAGGACAACACACCGTAATAGTCGCCATACCAGTAGCCCTCGGCGTCCTTGGCTTCTGCTGGGATGCTATCCCAGGTCGAAACCTTATAGGGCATGAGCAGGCCTTCGGCCTTGGCGGACGGGCCAAAAGCAAAGCCGACGTCAATGACATCCGGCGCCTGTGGACCCATATTGCCCTTGTTGGCTTTGATGGCTTCAATTTCATCGCCAGAGCCGGCATCCGGGTTCAGCTCGTTGACTTCGAGACCATACTTGGCCTTGAAGACTTCGATAGCCTCACCGTAGTTGCACCAGTCATGCGGCAGAGCGATGGTGGTGAGCATGCCTTCAGCTTGCGCGGCGGCAATCAACTCAGCCATCGGATCAACGACGGGCGGTTCAGTCGCAACCGGAGGCTTTGCGGGGGGTTGAGTTGCAACGGGTGTTGGCGTTGCTTTCGGGCCGCAGGCGGAAATCAACGCGGCGAGGACAAATAACAGAGCGAACAATTGGAAGACGAACTTATTGGTACGCATATCTTCTCTCCTTCGTAGAATATTTTTAGGGGCTGAATGGAATCTACTTCGCTCAAATGCTTTCCTTGCACCTCCTTTCTAAATAAAAAAACCGTTGCTTCAGCATGAATCTCCCCCAAAGTTTATTAAAAATCATGACAGACGCACAGCGGCTTTCGATTGATGTTGTCCATTGTAGCATCAATAATTCCCGAAGTCAAATAATCGAGTGCAACGAAATTGGGTGTTGCGAACAGGCTGCGCCTGTTCGCAACACCCGCATAGCCTGTGAGGCACTCCCCACACCCTTACTCGACCGGGATCTCCTTGTATATCTTGTCAACGTCAATGCCTTGTTTGCGGCGGTAGGCGCTGAAGCCAAAGTAGATTGCCGCGGCCAGCGCGTACATGATGATCATGAACACCATCGAGGTGCTGTTCTGCCAACCGATGCCATACAGATAGCCCGGATCCCAGAACCAGACGACCAACAGCCAGTCCAGGAAGGCGAAGAAGATCAGACCCGCCAGCGCGATCAAGGGAAGTTTTTCCCCGGCCAGCACCTTGCGCCCGACGAAGACCGTCACATAGATCAACAGGATGGCGTTGAACACACTCAATAGCGCGATCAGCGCGATCATGGCCTGAGTCAGCAAGGTTTGGTCGCCCCATTGCGCGAAGGCCTGCATGCCATAGGTAGATGTCAGGGTAAGCAGGTAACCCGCCGCGCCGACAAAGAGAACCATCACAAGCCAACTTAACCAGGAGGGCATGATGTAACGCGCAATCGGCGAACCATCGAAGATCTCCTTCTGCCGCCACGGCAAGAGGATGCCCGCCAGCGTGGAGCCGAGGAAGGTCACCGCGATGACCAGGGTGGCGTCCAGCACGATGGATTTGAAATTGAGGATGTCGTAGGCGTAGAGATACGAGATGATCACCGAGGGGATGACCATCAGCAACAGCGCGTTGACCGGCGTGCGGGTGCGCGAATCGATCTTCGAGACCCATTCGGGCAACATGCGGTCGAGCGCGGCCGCGAAAATAACGCGCGTCGAGGAGAGGAAGACCGTCCCCGACCAGCCGAACCACCACATCCCTACGAGGAAGACCACGATCAGTTGCAGAGGCCGGCTCGAGGTCAGGAAAGTGGCGAACTGCACCGGATACGGCCAGACGGGAATCGGGACATCCGTCCCGTAGAAAACGTTGCTCCAGAATGCGCCGTTGGCATTGATGTAGAAATCCCAGCCCATGGTCTTGTTGATCAGGGCAAAGAAGATCAGCGCCAGCCCGGCAGTGACGATGATCGCCGCCGCCATGCCCCAGAAATTGCGTTTGTAATCCGTCGCGCCGCGCACTTCGCCGTAGAGGGTGGAACCCCAGTTGGGCCACAAGTTGAAGAAGACCATCATCGGAATCATGGCCATGGACGCGCCCAGGGCTACCGTCCCCAGTGAGCCGAAGGTGGCCCCGGCCGCCTCACCTGCCGCGATGGTCGCGGTGTAATAATCCGCCTGCGGCAAACCGTATAACACCGGCAAATTGGCGTTCAACCCGGCGATGAAGGCTTCCTTGTTGCCAAACAGCAACAAGCCAAAGACGATCAACAGGCCGAGCATGCCCATGTAGAAACAAACCTTCTGGACGCGCGCATACCACTTCATGCCAATCGCGATGTAGATGAACACGATGGCGCACACGAACAACATGCCCACCAGCATGCCCTCGCTCGTGCCAGTAAACCACAGTGCGGCTTCGGGCGCGCCGAGCAGGGCGGCCATGGGGGTGATGAACTCGTAGGTCAGTATCTGACCGTAGAGCGGCACCCACAGCCACAGGATGAACCACCAGCCCGTGACACTGAGCAGGAAGCCGACGCCGCGCCCCAAAATGCGGCTCTGCCAGACGTAATCCCCGCCGGCGCGCGGCATGGCCGAGATCAGGCTGGCGTAGACGATCACCTCAAAAATAGTGAAAATCCCGCCCACGACGACCGCCGTGCCGAGACTGCCGCCGAAGTACCAGCAGTACGAGAAAATGAACAGGCCGAGCGTGATCAGGTTGATGGAGAAAGTGGCGTAGATGAATGCGTCGAAGACCGACCAGGCCCGCACCAGCCCGCTTGCCTTGCGAACGAATAGAGTTACCTCGCTCATCAGAACCTCCTTTGAGAATCTTTGTTTTGTCATCCCAAATTTTTTGGGAAGACAAACCGATAGAGTAACTGCTCAACCAGATTGTCATTCTGAGCCGCTGGTGTTCCCATTCGCTGTGCTCAGGGCATGCTTCCAGCGGCGAAGAATCTCCTCCGACTGGCCTTGAGACCCTTCGGTCGCACAGAACGCTCCCTCAGGGTGACAGGCCTGAGCAGTTACCCGATGGAATACTATACGATCTGGTAGCTGCAAATCCATTTCACTACTCAATCAGTCAATATGCCGCCTCCTTTCCCAGGTTTTACACCTTTATGGTGACCTCATCCCGTTGTGAGGATATAATTGCCCACTTTTTTCGGTTTAAGCTCGATCACCACGCCATGCAATATTCCTTGTTCGTACATGCTGCCCGGATTTATACACAAGGTTTTCTTGTACTTGCGCGTTCCCTTGCCTTCGTGAATGTGACCAAACAGGCCGAGCAGCGGCTGGTATTTCTCGACTAGAGCCATCACCGCGCGGCTGCCGACCGGCACCAATGAACGACCGGCATAGGCGGGTCGCAGATCTTTCGTCAATTCTGGAGCCTCATCGAGTCCGCTGCCATAAGGCGGCGCGTGGAAGTTAAAGACCGCATTGGATACATCCCGCGCCTGGCTGATAATGGCCTGGATGCGCCGTCCCAGGGCTTCTTCCGGCTCCTCCCGGTGGGTATCCCAGGGAGTAGGGTTCGACCATCCGGAGCTGATCATCTCGTGGTATTCGTCCAGCTCGACCACCCGCCCTTCGACGTTCTCGACGCACTTCGAGGCGGCAATCACCTCATCAATCTGGAACATATCATCATTGCCCGGACAAACGTAGCAACGGATACCCGTTCCGGCCAGTTTCATATCGGCGTAATCCATCCAGCGTTGAATGCTCTTCAATACCTGATCGAGGAAAAGCTCATCTGATTTGCCAGGTGTGGAAGAGATGCTCGCCACTTCATCAGGCTCGGTTACGAAGGGATAATAGCCCCGATTCTGAATGGTCTGCACCATCTTATCAACCTCATCCCGGCCGTTCAGAATGGTTTCCTGTTCCAACAAGGTTACTTTGTACTTGTCTTTGCCCTGGGCAATGATGGGCACAATCGCCTTGCCGGTCATGTCACCCCCTAAAATGAGGGCATCAACTTCATAAAACTTGCTGGCGTTGATGAATTTTTTCCAACATATTTCAGAACCATGTACATCGGTGGCAAAGTATATTTTCATCGGACATTCCTTTTTCTGTAGACTCGGCAAATCTCAGACGTAGGGCAGGTTTCTTATTACCAACCTTCAGGCATCTTCAAATTCCCGGGCACCAGCCCTTCAAATTGAGCCCGGATGCGGGCATCCACTTCGGGAGAGAAAACAGCCCGGCTCTCACGCGCCAATATCTCACGCACGCGCAGCACGGCGCGCGCCTGTGTATCCAGCGCACCCTTGCTTTCCCATGTGCTACGGGCATCCCGGTCGGCGAGTTTGGGCAGCAGCGCGGCCGTCTTCATGCGTTTGACGGTATGCGGGTTGAGCATGAACGAGCCTCCCGGCCCGACCTGCGCGATGACACCCAAAGCCAGGTTTTCTTCGCTGAGCTCAAAGCCGCACTTGACGCGTTTCAACATTTGAGCGATTTCGTCATCAATCACCGCCTTGGCAAAGTCGAAGGCCTTCAAGGCATCCAACAGGCCGCCCATGTTCAACATGTCCGCGCCGGCCAGCACGCCCGCCAGGCTGGACATGCCCGTCTCGAAGCCGGATTGGGCATCGTTGATCTTGGCGTTTGTCAGCCCAATATAGCCGCCGCAAGGGAGGTTGTAATAACGCGCCATTTGAGCAAAGGCCATGTGCAGCATCCCGCACTCGATGCCACCCGAGGCGTAAGCGCCGGTGCGCATGTCGGCCACGGTCGGCAGGGTGGCATAGATGAGCGGCGTCCCCTCTTTGACCATTTGCATCAACAGCGCGGCCGCCAGGAATTCAGCGTTGCCCTGCGCCAACGTCCCGGCCAGCGACATGGGAGAGGTCAGGCCGGCGTTAGGCACAATGCTGGGATAAACCGGCCACTGCCTCTCGGTGAAGAAAATCAACATCTCGGTCGAAGCGAAGTCCATCGTCAACGGCGAAACGACCGGGCAAAAGTGATGCGTAATGAAAGGGCGTTCCCGGTAGGCTTCGTCGCTGCCGGCGATCAGGCTGCCCAACTTCAAGACCCTCCCGGCATCCTCCACATCTGTGGTCGTGATGCGCACCGGCTTCAGGCAATGCTTCAGGGCGGGATACAGGCGCGCCAGCGTGAATTGACCGGGCGGCGCATCCTCTGCCAGGGTCGAGACGGAGAAGACATCGTATCCGTGAAGTTCATTGATGAGGTGGGCAATGCGGGCAATGTCATCTGAGCGCGAACGCCGCTCGCGACCCGTGACCGGATCAATGAGATTGGGCGCCGAACTGCCTGTGACGATCAGCGGCCCATCCTGGGGGATCGTGCGATCATATTGGGGATCGCGGCCGCGAAAGGTAAAGGTTGGGGGGATGGCCGCTTGAAAGCGCTCGACGACGGCGCGCGGGAACTTGACGATTTGAGTCTCCGCCTCCACCTTGCAGCCGTGCCGGGCGAAGATGGTACGCGCATTTTCGTGGCGCACCAGCAAGCCAACGTTTTCGAGGATCTCGAGGGATGCTCCGTGAACGCGTTCGACCTGTTCTTTCGTGAGAAGTGAGGCATATGTCATCAAGGAATCAGCTCCTAAATTTATCGCGGCGGCGTAAGGTCTAGTGCTGTCGGGCG
Source organism: uncultured Chloroflexus sp. (assembly GCA_964618215.1). Taxonomy (GTDB): domain Bacteria; phylum Chloroflexota; class Anaerolineae; order Anaerolineales; family Villigracilaceae; genus CG2-30-58-95. The sequence continues at coordinate 66,211 of CAZTZE010000007.1, read as the reverse complement.
AAGGCGTTCCACCTTAAGCTTGGATGCCAACGCCATAACTTCTTCGACAGGAAACATCTGCAGGCCGGGTCTGGTCACCTTGAGCGAGGCGGCTGCGGTGGCAAATCGCACTGAGACCTCCAGGCTCCAGCCCTTCATATAGCCGTAGATAAAGCCGGACGAGAAGGTGGCTCCCGCTCCGCATCCGTCCACCACCTGGACTTGCGGCGCATAAACCCGGATGGCTTCAGCGCCTTGCACCGCCAGGCAGCCTTCCCCGGCCAGGGTAATCAAGGCGGTATTGACGCCAGCTTCCAACAGCTTGCGGGCCACATCCAGGGGCGATTCCTCGCCACGCTGGGCGGCATCCGTCACGGCCTGGCAAATCGCGGCGCGGCCGGCATATCGGTTCAGGATGTTTGTATCCGCGTGGCCATGTTCCAAGTTAAGGAATACCGGCACACCCAAACGGTTAGCCTCATCCATTGCCCGCAGAATGTGATCGCCGTCATACCAGTCCACATACAACAGGCGCGTCCCTTCCAGAAGAGAGAGATCCGCCGTGTCGAGGGTATCCAGTACCTGCGGCGTACGCTGCCAAAAATAAGTGCGCGCTCCCGTCTGATCTGAGATATCCACCTCAAAAGGGGTGGAGATGTGCGGCGAGAGACGCACTTCGCCAAGCACGCCCTGTTCCTCGAGCTGCCGGGCTACTTCACGCCCGCGCGGGTCGTCTCCCAGGGCAGTGCCAATAAGACCGGTCTGCATCTCCCATTGGCGAAGCAGGCAGGCGACAATGGCAGCATCATCAAAGATGAATTCGCTGACAGCCTTGATGAGCGCGCCGGTGTTGTGTTCGGGCAACTGATCCACCACCAGAATGGCAACCGGTGTTATCATGCCGAAACCGACAACTTCAGGAGGGTTCATTGGTCAGGTAGTCGAATAGTCTGATAGTCGGATAGTTTGATAGTCAGGTAGCCAGTCCGCGAAGGCGTCGCACTGAGCTTGTGGCGCAAATTGCCAATTTGCGTTACGAGCGCAGCCTCTCGCCTTTTGGATCGAACAGGACGGTGGCGGTAACTTCCACCATGCGGTGACCTTCGATGAACTCGGCTTCGAAGCGATTGCCAACTTTCGCCAGTTCGACCGGCAAGTAGGCGTACAGGATATTCTTCTTCACCGTGTACCCGTATCCGCCGCTGCGGACGCGGGTCAGCACCTTGCCTTCGTGGTAGATCGCCTCGCCTCCGTAGATCTGCGTGAACTCGTCGCCATCCACCACCAGCGTGCAGAGTTTACGCTTGATACCATTCTGCTTTTGAACCAAGAGCGCGTCCTTCCCGACGAAATCTTTTTTGTTCAAATCCACGCAGAAGCCAAGGCCGCCTTCGTACGGGGTTTCGAGCTGCGTCACGTCAGCGGTGTAGTAGCGATAGCCCTTTTCCAGCCGCAGCGAGTCAAGAACTTTGTAGCCGCCCACTTCGATATCGAATTCCTTTCCGGCTTCCAGCAACGCATCCCAGACAGCCACAGCCCGGTTGGGCGGGATATACAGTTCCCAGCCCAATTCGCCTACATAGCTGACGCGCTGCGCCCAAATGCCGGCGCCGTTAATATCAATCGTCCTGGCATGTAGGTAGGGGAAGGCCTCATTCGAGACATTCTCCTGCGTGACCTTTTGCAGCACCAGGCGCGCCTTGGGTCCCCAAAGGGCCAGGCAAGCCCACTCGCTGGTGATATCGCACACGCTCAGCGCGCCATCTTCCGGCTGGATGTGCATCTGGATCCAGGCCAGGTCGTTTGCGATGAATGCCGAACCGGTGATTACCCAGAAGCGATCTTCAGCCAGCCGGGTAACGGTCAAATCCGCCTCCACGCCGCCGCGTGTATTGAGAAACTGCGTGTAAATTGCACTGCCCACAGGTTTGTCAATGTCGTTGTCCGCCAGGCGCTGCAGGAGGCTCAACGCGCCGGGGCCGTTCACCTCGATCTTGCCGAAGGAAGTCAGGTCAAAGAGCGTGACGCGCTCGCGCGTCGCCTGATGTTCCTGTCCGAGGCGTTCAAAATAGGGCGGGCGATTCCAGCCCCACTCGCGTTGATCGGCGCCTGCCCGCCGCCAAGCTTTGCCGGGCTGGAAGAAATTGACCCGCTCCCAGCCAAACTTCTCGCCAAAGACGGCGCCCATTTCCTGCAAGCGGGAATGAAGCGGGCTGACTCTGTGGGGACGCGCCCACTCGTTCTCGTCGTTGGGAAAACGTAACTGGTAGTAGTACTTGACACCCTCGCGGGTTCGCTCAGCAGAATAATACGGGCTGGAATAATAGTTACCAAAACGCGTGGCGCGGAAAGCATAAACGTCGAGCGAGGGTTCGCCTGTCACGATCCACTCCGCCATCAGCCTGCCTATTCCGCCTGCGCCGCCAAAGCCGTTGAGTGACATGCCCGCCGCGATCCACATTCCGCGCGCGCCCGGCAGCGGGCCAAGCAGCGGCTGACAATCCGGCGTGTAAGCGCCCGGATGGCAGACCAGAGTGATGATCCCGGCTTGTTCCAGGAATGGGAGGCGGCGAATGGCGCCTTCGAGTAACATTTCAAAACGGTCGTAATCGGCTGGCAGTGTGGCGCCGCCATGCTCCCAGGGCGCACCGTCAATCCAGCGCGCCAATGGGTTGGGTTCGTAGCCGCCGATCACCAGGCCGCCGGCTTCCTCGCGCATGTAAACCAGGTTATCGGGGTCGCGCAGGCAGACTGTCTGATGGGGGAATTCATTGCCAGGCACGGCCTTTAGCGCAATGTGCTGGTGATCCACCGGGGTAGTCGGGATATGGAGGCCGGCCATCGCCGCGACCCGCGGCGCCCACATTCCAGCCGCGTTTACCACAATCTCGGTCTTGATCGAACCGTGATCGGTAATCACGCGCTGGATCTCGCCCCGCGGGGAAAGCTGGATGCCGGTCACACGCACACCAGTATAAACAGTGGCGCCCATCTCTTTGACAAGCCGGGCTATGCTGGTCGTGGTAATGTAGGGGTCGAGGTGACCGTCACGTGGGAGGTAAATAGCTCCGTAAAGATTTTTATCGCTCAATTGGGGCATGATCTTTAAAGCTTCAGCAGGTGTAATCACCTCGACATCCATTCCAATCGCTTTCGCCCGGCTGACGCTGCGCTGCAACTCCTTGAACTGCGCCTCACTCGAAGCCACGCGCAAACTACCGACATGATCGAAGAGACCCAGCTCACTATATAGCTCGATACTATACTTGCGGAATTGCATCAGGGTTTGTGAAGTGGCAAATTGCGTCACCAGGCCAGCCGCATGAGCGGACTCCCCACTGGCGATCTCGTCTTTTTCCAAAAGCACCAGATCCGTCCAGCCCTGCTTTGCCAGGTGATAAGCAATGTCGACTCCGACGATCCCACCGCCGATGATGACAATTTGCGCTTGTTCTTTCATTACTTCAGTCTGCCTTTCTAATTTGGAATGGTGGTGTCGGCAATCAGGGTTTCTACCGCGTGAGCCGCAAGGGATTCAATGGCCGAGGTATTGAACTCTTCATCGGTGATAAATTTGTTGATCTCATCAATTGTGGCAATTTGAAAGTTGGAGACCACACCCCATTTACTGTGATCTGCGACAACAATGATTTGTCCCAAGGTGCGCTCGATCATCTGCCGGATCACTTCTGCCTCAGCATTGGATGGCACGGTACAGCCCTTTTTTAGGCTGATCCCGTCCACCCCAAGGATCGCTTTGTTGGCATACACCTGCCTCAGGTTTTCGATGGCGAAGCGTCCCGCCAGCGAGTTGGAGCGGGGTTGAAATTCCCCCCCGACCAGGTAGAGGTGAAAACCCGGCTCTCCCACCTCAAGCGCGGCGTTTAGGTTATTGGTGAATATGGTGATTCCGGCGTCATTACGAATATGACGGATCACCTGGGTTGTGGTTGTGCCGCTGTTGATGAAGACGATATCACCCTCTTCGATGAGCGCAGCCGCCAGCGCCCCGATGCGGCGCTTCTCTTCGGGATGCTGCTGCGCCCTCTGCCGGTATTCCGGCTCGAAGGTCATCCGCTGGCTGAGGATCACCCCCCCATGCGTACGTTCTAGAATACCTTCGCGTTCCAGCCATTCCAGGTCGCGTCGCACCGTCGCTTCGGAAGTCTCCAGCATATCGCACAGGTCGGCCGTTCGGACGATTTTGTGGATTGCCAGATGCTCCTGAATTCGCTCTCGCCGCTGGGCTGGGATGAGAGATTTGTTCATTAGGCTGGGTCTCGATTCTTCGTGAGTGAAGAAAAATGAGTACTTCGATAACATATTGTATAATAATTTGAAGAAATTTGCAAGTTTTTGTGTTTTTAGTTATAATGGCGGCGGATGTCCCCAGAACTATTGAAAAGATACCCGTAACGCGGAATTCATTCCGCAACCAAATGGCGATATGAATATCGCGCTACAAAATCTTCGCGTAGGAGTATGTATGACCAGCAGTTCCATTGGGATGGGCGAACAAGATCGCGCCGAGCGCGATAAGTTTGAAAATGAAATGAAACGCATCCTCAAGGCCAGCGAGGATGCCGGTATCATCTTACGGGTCATCGGGTCACTGGCGTTTCAGATGCACTGTCCGAAATTTGGCTACCTTCAGGCAGCCATGGGCCGCACCTACACCGACATTGACTTTGCGGCTTATCGCAAACAGACCAAAGAAATCCATGAGCTAATGGCCGCACTGGGCTACCGCGAAAACCGTGAGGTCTTTATTGTTTCGGAAGGCGAGCGCGCCATCTTTGACAAACCAGAGGTCGGCTTGCACGTGGACGTTTTCTACGAAAAACTCGATTTTTGCCACGTTATCCATTGGGAAGGGCGACTGGAAATTGATACCCCGAGCATTCCCCTGGCTGAAATGCTGCTCGAGAAAATGCAAATCGTCCAGATAAACGAAAAGGATGTTATTGACACCATCATGTTGCTGCTCGAACACCCCCTGGGCGACAAAGATGAAGAGACTATCAACATCCAGCACATCGCCGGGCTGTGCAGCAATGACTGGGGTCTGTGGCGCACAACCAGCATGAATTTGGATAAGGTGCGCCGGCTGGCGCAGGATTACGAACAGCTCACTGCCGAACAGAAAGCGAAAATCGAAGCACAGGTCAAGACTACATTGGCGCGCCTTGAGCAAGAACCCAAGTCGCTTGCCTGGCGACTGCGCGCCCGAGTCGGCAATCGCGTCAAATGGTACAAAGAAGTGGATGAGGTTCACTAACTGAAGGAGCCTGTTATGACCAAACTTGTCCGTGACCTGATGCACCCAGGGGTGCTCACCTGCCGCCCGAACGAGGCGCTGGGTCAGGTGGCCGTCCTGCTCACCCAGCACCATGTCCATGCCCTGATCGTTGCCGACCGCGACGGCCGCCCGTTGGGCGTCATCTCCGATTATGACCTGCTCGCCGGCGAGTGGCTGGCGGTGGACCCCGAAAGCCTGGCAGCCATGCGCAAGCTGACGGCCGCCGATCTCATGTCCTGCCCGGTGGACACCATTGAAGCCGGCATGAGCCTGCGCGAAGCGGCCCACACCCTGATCGAGAAGGATGTCAACCGCCTGCTGGTCACCGAAAACGGCAAACCCGTGGGCGTCATCTCCATCTCCGACTTCGTCTCCAGCATTGCCAAAGAAGAAAAACCTCAGCGCGAGACCGTCGCCGACGTTATGTCGGATGCCATCCTGGTCTGCCGCGGCAAAACACCGCTCATCTCCGCGGCGCGCACTATGACTCAGGCCGGCTGGCGCTCGGTACTGGTCGTGGACGCCAAAGGCAAACCGCAGGGCGTCGTCAGCGGCAAAGACCTGCTGCCTTTTGTCGAGAACGGCATTGACGAAAAACTGACCGTGAGCGATGTCATGCACCCGGCCCTGACCATTGACATGAACGCCAGTCTGCGTGAAGCCGCCGACCTGATGATCCAAAAGCACCACCATCGCCTGATTGTGATTGACCAGGATGACCTGCAGGCCTTCCCGCTGGGCATCATTTCTTCGTATGATATTGTCGCCGAGATGGCCCGGCCTGGATCAATCTGGCAAACCTAAAAATTTTTCAAAAGTAAAAAAGGTATTGTTCTTAGCGGCGATACCTTTAAATTTTCTATACAATGACTGTACTGCAAAGAGCAGATCTTAACGCAAAGACGCGAAGTCGCGAAGGAAAAACAAAAAGACCGTTTTGAAAACTAAACCATAAGGCGGCGCAATCCTTGAGATGATTGAAGAAGACTTAAAGATTCTATGCGTCTTTGCGCCTTTGCGTTAAAACGTGATGTTTTTTCAGTAGACTCACAAATCGAATACTAAAACATTCACGGCCCCGAACTGGGTCAAAGATTCAAGGAGGTTACCTGATATGTCTGATCTACCAAAGCACGCTCAAGTCGTCATCATTGGCGGCGGCGTTGGTGGGTGTAGTATTGCCTACCATCTTACGCTCATGGGTTGGAAAGACGTCGTCATACTTGAGCGTCACGAGTTGACCAGCGGCTCGACCTGGCACTCTGCCGGGCTGATCGGCCAAATGCGCTCGGACGCCAACCTGACCCGCATGATGCACTACAGCACTGACCTCTATCGCCGTCTGAAAGACGAGACCGGCCACGATCCCGCCTGGCGCGAGGTCGGCGGGCTGCGGCTGGCCTCCTCCGCCGAGCGGATGGAAGAGATCAAACGCCTGGTCGGCATGGCTGGATCGTTCGGCGTGCCGATGGAGTTGATCACACCCAAGCAGGCTTATGATCTTTTCCCACTGATGTCCCTGGATGGTGTGGTCGGCGCGGCCTACACGCCCAACGATGGCGTGATTGACCCCACCGGGTTGACGAACGCACTGGCGACCGGGGCTAAACAGCGTGGCGCGCGTATTTTCACAGAAACGAACGTGGAGAAGATCAACTTGAAGGACGGCCGCGTGCACGAAGTGGTCACCGATAAGGGCGCCATCCAGACCGAGATCGTGGTGAACGCCACCGGGCAATGGGGGGGCGAGGTCGGCAGGATGGTCGGACTCAACCTGCCCGTGGTGCCGATGGCCCATCTCTATGCGATCACCAAGCCCTTCGAGGGGGTACGGCACGATTTCCCGACCCTGCGTGACCCCGATCTGCTGGTGTATTGGCGTGAGGAGGTCGGCGGGTTGACCACCGGCGGCTACGAACGCAACCCGGCGCCCTTCGGTCTGGAGGGTATCCCGCGTGACTTCAAGTACAAATTGCTTCCGCCCGATTGGGAACGCTTCGCGCCGCTGATGGAAAATTCGATCAAGCGGGTACCGGTGCTTGAAACCGCTGAGATCAGGCAACTGCTCAACGGTCCCGAAGGCTTCACCCCGGATGGCGAATACCTGATTGGCCCAACGGCCGTCAAGGGCTTCTGGGTGGCCTGCGCCTTCTGCGCGCATGGTTTGGCCGGCGCGGGCGGCATTGGCAAAACGATGGCTGAATGGATCACCCACGGCAGCCCCGAGTGGGATGTCTGGCGGCTGGACGTGCGCCGCTTTGGCTCCAATTACAACAGCCAGGATTACACCGTGGCGCGCACCATCGAGACTTATTCCCAGTACTATGATATTCATTACCCCGGCGAGGAGCGCCTCTCCCGCCGTGGCCTGCGCTTCTCCCCCACTTATTATCGCCTGCGCGATCTGGGCTGCCACTTTGGCGAAAAGACTGGCTGGGAGCGCCCAAACTGGTTCAAGCCTTACGAAGAGAAAGCCACTCATGGACATGAACCAAAAGGCTGGGCGCATCACAACTGGTCGCGCGCCATCGGTTACGAGCATCTTATGACACGCGAGAACGCCGGCCTGTTCGACGAGACCTCGTTCAACAAGTTCGAGGTGCGCGGCCCGGGCGCTCTGGCCTTCTTGAACTACGTATGCGCCAACGATATCGACCAGCCGGTAGGAACGGTCATCTATACCGAGTGCTTGAACAAGCGCGGTGGGATCGAATGTGATTTCACCGTCACCCGCCTGGCGGAGGATCGCTTCTTTATCATCACCGGCACCGCCTTTGGACAGCACGACCTGTCCTGGCTTTCTCTGAACATGCCCGAAGATGACTCGGTGACAATCGAGGATGTCAGCTCATCTTACGCCTGCCTCGGTCTGTGGGGGCCCAAGGCGCGCAAGATCCTGGAAAAAGTTACCCAGGATGACGTGTCCAACGCGAACTTCCCCTACATGACAGCCCGGCGGATCACAGTCGGCGACGTACCGGTTCTCGCTTCGCGCGTGACTTATGTAGGCGAGCTGGGCTGGGAGTTTTACTGCCCGATGGAATATGGCCTGCGCCTGTGGGACACATTGTGGGAGGCCGGACAACCCGAAGGAATCGTGGCGGCCGGTTACAAAGCCATAGACACCATGCGGCTGGAAAAGGGTTATCGTTATTGGAGCGGCGAGATCAGCCCGGACTACACACCCTATGAAGCCGGGTTGGGCTTTGCGGTCAAATTGGATAAAGGCGATGCTTCGACAGGCTCAGCATGTAATTTCATCGGACGGGAAGCCCTGCTCAAACATAAAGAAGCCGGCTTGACGCGAAAATTATGTTGCATGACTCTATCCGATAGTCGTATAATTGCATTAGGCAAGGAACCTATCCGGGCCGGCGATAAGACCATTGGATGGGTGGCCGCGGGCGGATACGGCTACTCCGTTGGAAAGAGTATCGTCTACGCCTACCTGCCGATTGAATACTCCAAGACAGGCACAAAATTGGAGGTAGAATTCTTTGGGGAACAGGTTGGCGCAGAGGTCGCGCAGACGCCGTTGTGGGATCCCAAAGGTGAGCGAATTCGATCGTAGCGGTAGCAAGCTAAGGGTCCGCGTGTGAAGCGGTGAAACGGAAGGAGGTGACTGTCCACTTCAATTCAGACTTCTGTCAAGACTACGGAAAGCCTTCGCATAAATTCCAATCTTCAAGAAAATAGCCATGACCCTTACGATAGATGAAGCTGTCGCTCGCGTGCCATTTCTGGCCGAGTCAAAGAATGTGAAGAAGACCCTGCTCACTGGCGGTATTACTAACCTGAACTTTAAGATCGACGCGGACGGAAAGTCGTATGTGATCCGCCTTGCGGGCGAGGGTACCGATCAACTTGGCATTCGCCGCGATGTGGAATATGCCGCCAATTTTGCGGCCGGGCAATTGGGGATTGCTCCGGAGGTCGTGTATTTTATCGAGCCGGAAGGGCATATTGTCACACGCTTTGTGAATGGCAAACGCCTGCCGCCTGATGAGATCATCAAGCCGGATAACATTGTCCGCGTGGTTCGTAAAGTACGGCTCTTCCACAGACGCGCGCCGGAGTTGAAGGGCGAGTTCAACGTCTTCCGCCGCGTGGAGATGCTCACGAAGATTTCCAAAAGCAACAACTGCAAGTTCCCGTTCGATTGGGATTGGATCATGCAGAAGAAGGGCGAAGTCGAAGAGGCGCTCTTGAAAGACCCCTACATCCCTACTCCCTGCCACGACGACCTGCTCAACTTGAACTGGCTGGATGAGGAAGTCCCCGGAGAGATCGGCGAGTTGCGCCTGCTGGATTGGGAATACGCCGGCATGGGCGATATTTTCTTTGACCTGGCGAACTTCTCCCACCATCACCGTCTGACCGACGACCAGGTGCGCCTGTTGTTGCAAGAATACTTCGGTGAAGTGACGCCCGGGAACTTTGCCCGCCTCAAGTTGATGTGGCCGATGTCTGAGTTGCATGAGGCTATGTGGGGGACAACGCAGACGGGCATCTCGAAACTGGAAGAGGATTTCCAGGGCTACGCGGACTTGTGGTTCGGCCGCCTGCGCCAGCACGTGACCGATTATCGCTGGGAGCAGTGGTTGGAGGATGTTTCTAAGAAAGGATGAAAAAAGGATGAAAGATGAAGGATGAAGGATGAATTCATCTTTCATCTTTCATCCTTCATCCTTGTGCAAGAAAGCGTTCAAATTTCGCAAGACACCTAAACAAAAGACAACCAACAAAAGGAGTTCCCATGTCCATCGTAAACGCAAAAGAGATCATGGTTGAAGCGGCGAAGGGCAAGTATGCCATCGGCGCGTTCAACATCACAGACCTGCTCCAGCTCGAAGCGGTGGTGGACGCCGCGATCGAGAAGAAGTCGCCTGTGATCATCCAGACTTCCGTCAAGCCATCCAAGTTCCTGGGTACAGACGTGATGGTGGCGATCTACCGCACTATTGCTTCGTCCGCGCCCATCCCCATCTGCCTGCACCTCGATCACTGCACCGAGGTGGATTACTGCAAGAAGTGTGCAGACGCCGGCTACACCAACATCATGATTGACGCCTCCAAACAATCCTTCGAAGAGAACATCCGCCAGACCAAGGAAGTGGTGGATTACTGCCACAAGGTCGGGGACATCTCCGTCGAAGGCGAGTTGGGCACCGTGAGCGGTGTGGAAGACCAGGTCAAGGTCGCGGAAGACGAGACGCAGTTGGCCAATCCGCAGCAGTCGGTCGAATTCGTCGAGCGCACGGGGCTGGATATCTTCGCCCCCGCCATCGGCACCGCGCATGGCGTGTACAAGACCAAGAATCCAAAAGTGGATTTCGAGCGCATGGCCAAGATCAACCAATTGCTGAACGGCAAGACGATCAAGACTCCGCTGGTCGTGCATGGCGGCACAGGATTGCCCGAAGATTACATCAAGAAACTGCTCGAGGCTGGCGGCGCAAAGTTCAACGTGTCCACCGAGTTGAAGCACACGTTGATCGACTCGAAGTTCGAGTACATCAGCGCGCACCGCGATGAATATGATCCCGGCAAATTGGATGCGGCTGTCCGCGACGCGACGCGCAAGGCCGTGATGCACTGGATTGACATGCTTGGAAGCGCGGGCAAGGCGTAGGCAGGTACACACGTAGACAGGTGAGTGATGCGTGGTTCGTGTTGCGTGGCGCGTAACTCGGCAGATCGAGAAAAGATTTTGTAGTTGCGACTTGAGTCGCTGTGCCGGTTGAACGATTGACCCGCAGGGCGCTTCGCAGAGTCGTTGCTACAGTTTTGTAAACAACTATTGAGGAGTCAAACAATGGCAAAGAAAATCGAAGAATACTACGCCCCATGGGTAAAGGGCATCCCGATGTACATCTCGGACCACATCGAAAAGGCGTGGCGCGACCCGTCCCTGCACCGCATGATGTCCAACGAGAATCCGCTTCCCCCGTCCGAAAAAGTGCTCGAGGCGATGGTCAAGTACTCCAAGATGGCGAACCGCTATCCCGACCAGGGACTCGTTGTCCGCACCAAGATCGCGGAGATGAACGGACTGGACGGTCCGTACAACGTCATGATCGGCAACGGCTCCAGCGAAGTGTTCGACAACATCTTCCGCATGTTCATCGAGCCGGGACAGGAAGTGATCCAGCACACGCCGTGCTTCGGTATTTATGGATTGCGTGGCACATTGCTGGGCGCGAAGATGGTCAACGTGCCGATGGTCTACAAGGGCAAGGCCATGCACTACGATCCCGATGCGATTTTGGCCGCCATCACCGACAAGACCAAGATCATCGTCGTCGCCAACCCGAACAACCCAACCGGCAACTTCATGGACGCGAAGCATTTCATCCCCATCGCGGAGACGGGCATCCCGTTCGTGATTGATGAGGCGTACGTCGAGTATTCGGGATTGGGCATGTCGCAGGTGGCGCTGACCAAGAAGTACACCAACGTTATCGTCACGCGCACGCTCTCGAAGGCCTACGGACTGGCGGGCATGCGCTTCGGTTACGCGATGGCGGCCAAGGAAGTGATTGACCAGATCTCCGGCTCGCTCCTGCCCTGGAACGTGGGCACGATCCCGATGTGGGCGGCGCTGGCGGCCTTTGAAGACACCGAGGGACTGGCCGAACGCGTCAAGTTCAACAACAGCGAAATTGACTTCATCACCGAGTCGCTGAGCGACATCCCGGGCTTTGTCATCTTCCCCTCCAAAGCAAACTACATTCTCTTCGATTGCGGTGAGACCGGCAAGAATGGCAAGGAAGCGCTGGCCTATGCGGAGACCAAAGGCATCATCCTGCGCGGCGAGACCAAGAAATACGGAAGCGAAGGTTGGTTCCGCGTCACCATCGGCTCGCAGGAAGAGAATCGCCTGTTCGTGGACACGCTCCGCGAGTTCTTTGGGATGAAGAAGTAAATTAGTCAGACCTGACATGTCTCATCCGCGCTGCCTTCCCGCAGAACTTTTGCATGGAAAACGGCGCGAGTAAATCGGACTTTCGCGGAGACATGTCAGGTCTCCTTGAAACGGAGGCAACTATGTCACAAATCAAAGCAGTGTTCTTCGACCAGGATGGCGTGATCATTGACACAGAACGCGACGGACATCGCGTCTCGTTCAACATGACCTTCAAGGAGTTCGGCTTCAGCGACGAGTGGAGCGTGGATTATTATCACGAACTGCTCCAGATCGCCGGAGGCAAAGAGCGCATGAAGCATCATGCCCAGACAAGGGGATTCTCCAAGCCAATTGCGCCCGAAGAACTGGACGAGTTGGTGAAAAGCATGCACAAGCGCAAGACCGCGTTGTTCGTGGAACTGATCGAAACCGGCAAACTGCCGCTGCGCCCGGGCATCCACCGCTTCATGAAAGAGGCCATGGACGCCGGGCTGCTCATCGGCGTCTGCACCACCTCCAACGAGCAGGCGGCCAAAGCCATCACCGAGAAAGTCCTTACGGACATCAAGTTCGATATCGTGCTGGCCGGCGACGTGGTGGAAAAGAAAAAACCCGATCCGGCGATCTATAACCTGGCGCTCGCCAAAACCGGATTAAAACCGGAGGAGGTCATCGTCGTCGAGGACTCGAAGAACGGGGTGCTGGCTGCCAAAGCCGCCGGTACACATATTGTGGTGACCACCAACCACTACACCGAGAAAGAGGACCTCAGCGGCGGCGACATTATCGTCACCTGCCTGGGCGACCCGGATGGCGAAAAAGGCCAGTTGCGCAAAGGGGGGGCAGGCATTGAGTATGACGGTGTGCTGCGCGTAAAACAATTGATTGATTATTTCTAGTAGAAAAGCAATTCCCCTCCCCCAAATTCCACACTTTGGAATTTGGGGGAGGCTGGGAGGGGGTCAATGCACAACCCAAAAGCCCGTATCTTGCAAGAAATTGAATTCGCCAACAGTCTCAGATATTGCCTGCACACCATCACCGTCGCAAGGTCTGATTGACAGAAACTCCTCCCTGGACTAAACTTACGCATAATTCCAATAAGGAGCAGCCAGTCATGGACTTCCGAAACACCGATGATACCGTCACACGGCGGATTCGCGCCATGGGCGCTCGCGAGCAAATGCTGCGCGAGAACGACCTGTACTTCTATAACCTGCCGATCAGCGAACTGTGCGGTGGAGCGCGTGTCATGGTCAATGGACGCGAGATGGGCATGTTCGCCTCGTACAGTTACCTGGGCCTGATCGGGCATCCGCGCATCAACGCGGCAGCCAAGGCCGCCGTGGATAAGTATGGCACCGGCACGCACGGCGTCCGCACCCTGGCTGGCACGCTTGAACTGCATTATGAGTTGGAAGAGACAATAGCCAAATTTAAACATACCGAAGCAGCCATTACCTATACCTCCGGTTACGCCACGAATCTGGCGGTCATCTCGACCCTGATGGGACGCGGCGATTATGTCATCTCCGACAAGCTCAATCACGCCAGTATCGTGGATGGCTGCATGATGTCCGGCGCGGAATTCCGCCGCTTCCGCCACAACCAGATGGACGACCTGGAGAAGCGCCTCCAGCAGGCGCCGGATGGCGTCGCCAAGATGGTCGTCGCGGACGCGGTCTTCAGCATGGACGGCGACGTGATTGACTTCCCACGCATGGTCGAACTGTGCAAGAAATACAACGCCTGGCTGATGATTGACGAAGCGCACTCGGTGGGTGTCCTCGGCGAGACCGGGCGCGGCATCGAGGAGCACTTCGGCCTGTGGGATAGCATTGACATCAAAATGGGCACCTTGAGCAAGACCATCCCGTCTGTCGGCGGGTACGTGGCCGGCAAGAAGGAACTTGTCCAATACCTGCGTCACGCCAGCCGCGCCTACATCTTCTCGGCTGCCTTACCCCCCGCGCAGGCTGCCGCGGCCAACGAGGCCTTCAAAGTCATCCTGGATGAGCCGTGGCGCATCGAGAAGCTGCGCGCCAACGCCGACCAATTCATCAGTGGCCTGAAGAAGCGCGGCTTCGACACCCTGCTGACCACCACCGCCATCGTCCCGGTGCTATGCGGCACGGACGAACGCGCCTTCGCCATGACGCGTGCATCCCAACATCACGACGTCTTCGTCCTACCGGTCGTTTCCCCGGCTGTGCCGGAGGGCCTCTCCAGGCTGCGCGCCACCGTCACTGCGGCGCACGAACCGGACGAGATCGAATATGCGATGGACGTGATCGAGAAGGCCGGCAAGGAAATCGGGATTATTTAGTCAGCAAGCGCCCGTCACTTTGAAAATGACGGGCACTTTTTTCTTATGCCCAACCTCATCTTGAAACCCGGACGCGAGAAATCGCTCCTGCGCCGCCATCCGTGGATTTTCTCCGGCGCGGTTGAGCGCATGGATGGAAATCCCGAAGCGGGCGCGACCGTGGAGCTGCTCTCGTTTACAGGCGAATTCCTGGCCCGCGCCGCTTACAGTCCCCACTCTCAAATCCGCGCCCGCGTTTGGACCTTCGACCCGTCCGAGGCGGTGGACGCGGATTTCTTTCGGCGACGGCTTCACTCGTCACACCTCCAACGTCAAACGTTGAACGTCTCCCATGACACGGATGCGTATCGCATCATTCATGCCGAATCGGATGGCATCCCCGGCCTGATCGTGGATCGCTACGCGGATACGCTCGTCGTCCAATTCCTGGCCTCCAGCGCGGAATTCTGGCGTGAGACCATCGCCGATCTCCTCCTCGAACTCACCGGCCTGCAATACATCTATGAACGCTCCGACGCGGAGGTGCGCGAACTGGAAGGTCTCGCTCCCAGAGTCGGCCCGCTGCGCGGTACCCCTCCCGAACGCCTGACAATTACGGAATACGCATTACGTTTTACGGTTGACCTCGCTCATGGTCATAAGACGGGTTTCTACCTCGACCAGCGCGAAAACCGCCGCCGTGTGCGCCAACTTGCAGCGGGACGCGAGGTGCTGGATTGTTTTTGCTATACCGGCGGATTTACAGTCAATGCCCTGGCGGGGGGAGCGAAATCGGTATTATCCGTAGATTCTTCTGCTGACGCGCTCGCTCTCTGCCGTGAAAATGTTGCCCTCAATTCATCCCCCATCACCCATCCCTCGCCTGCCCCGAGCGCAGTCGAGGGGTCACTCATCACTCGTCACTCGTCCCTCGAAGGGGATGTCTTTCAACTCTTACGCAAATTTAGAGACGAAGGCCGCTCGTTCGACCTCATCATCCTCGACCCGCCCAAGTTCGCGCCAACCGCAGCCCAGGCCGAGAAAGCGGCGCGCGGCTATAAGGACATCAACCTGCTGGCATTCAAGTTGCTCCGCCCCGGTGGGATCCTGGTCACATTCTCCTGCTCCGGCGGCGTCAGCGCCGAGTTGTTCCAGAAGATCGTCGCCGGGGCTGCGCTGGATGCGGGCGTGGAGGCTCAAATAGTGGAGTATTTATCGCAAGCGCCGGATCATCCCGTCGCCCTGAATTTCCCCGAGGGGGCGTATTTGAAGGGGCTTGTAGTAAGACACGTAGCGTAGCGGAGTGTCGCCCTGGACTACTCCAGGGCGTTCCATAGTCCACTACGAACGTTGCGTATTTGAAGGGGTTGGTGTGTCTCAAGGTCTAACTGGTCTTACAAGTCAGGCCTGTTCTCGAAATCAGGCAAGGCGGGTACTTTGGGTGATTAATCTGTTAATCGCTCAAAATTTTTTCCAATAGATCTGGTATATCTTTAGTCGCTGTTTTCCACACCTCGTCCCAATCCACCAGGTCATAAGCATGGACGAGGTGGTCTCGCATTCCCGCCATCAGCGCCCAGGGGATTTGTGGATGTGCGGCGCGGAATTCCGCAGATAAACGCTTGACGGCTTCGCCAATTACCGTCAGTTGATATAAAACTGCCGAGCGGGTTTTCCAATCATCAATGAAAGCATCCTTCTTAAAACCATCAAGAAACTCAACGATAAGTTGTGCCGCATTGATGATATCTTTTAAGACAATATCATCCCGATGTTTGGACATGCTCGGCCTCGTGTTCGGCATACAGCACTTTTGCAGTGCTTAAAATTTCGAAGCGCAGCAACGCGTTTCGGCTTTGTTCCAGCGCGCGGCGGGTGATGAGGTCTACCTCGCGCCCGAAGAGTTCTTTAAGTTCCTGCTTCATTTGGATGTGGTCAAAGAGTCCCCAGTCGCTTTGAGGAGCAAAAGATACAAGCGCGTCAATATCACTTTGCAGAGAAAAATCCTCCCGTACCACCGAACCAAACAGCGCAAATTCGACCACCTTCCAGCGTTTACAGAAGGCGGCAATTTCATTATGAGGAACGGGCATTTGTACTGCAACCATACTCAAATTATACTCCCCTTTCATCCACACTGGATGCCGGTGCGCAAGCTCAGATTATCGAGCATTTCTCGCAAGCGCCGGATCACCCCGTGGCGTTGAATTTCCCCGAGGGGGCGTATTTGAAGGGGTTGGTGTGTGTGAAGTTGTAGTGGCGACTTTCGCGAAGCATCCTTTAGGATAGTCGCTCTAACAGCTGAAGCCGTCACTACTTCTCAAAGGAACCAAAAGCGCCAGAGGAGCCAAAAGCCCCTGGCGCTTTTTCTAAGGGTTGCTGGATCTGCTATTTGCCGTACTTCGTCTTCTTTTCTGCTACCTGCTTGCCGCTTCTTTCGGGAATCAAGGCAATCAGCGAACGCAGAGTGCGGTTGACGCTCTCAGCATCCGGGAAATAAGCGCGCACATCGGGGTCGAGGGTGACGGCGGTTTTCTCTGGCGGAAAATGTTGAACGGTTACCGTGCCGTCTTCGTTTTCAATGCGAACAGTGTATCCCTGCTGCATGGCCCGGTAATATTTTCCACGCACACCTTTTTTGCCCGTAAAGTCATATTCGGGCAACATGTCATCGTTTTCGGAGATGTTATTCGCCTTTTTCATAGTTTTTGGTTCATCGGGAGTTACCGTGATTTGTACACGGATTACACGGACGAACACGGAAAAAACACGGATTTTTTAAAGTTTTCTCCGTGAGATTCCGTGAAATCCGTGCAATCCGTGTACAAAAGGTTTTAATCACGGCGATTCCCAGAGAGCCCAAATTATAGCACTTCTCAGCGCGAATCAAAAAGCGCCAGAGCCGAGGAAGTCTCTGGCACTTTCCCTTCCACTGCTCACTGAAAACTGATTACTGAACACTGATCACTGGTTCTTCATCGCCTGATCAATCGCCGCAATCAACCTCTGTTATTTACCATACTTCGTCTTCTTTTCGGCGATCTGATGGGCAGGTTGCCTGATTGCGCTCTCACGCGCTTCCAGCCAGCGTTTGAACGAGCGCTGGCTTTCGCCGGATGGCCGCCCCAACAAAATGCCGGCAACGGTTAAGTCCTCGTCCAAATCAGGCCAATGGAGGTACCTTCCGTCACCGACGATCTCGAAATTGACGCGCTCCTCCGGCGTCCCATATACCAGGCGCGGATACCAGGCCAGCGGCGTAATAATGGTTCGCCCGTCGGTCAGGTCAACGGCAAGGATGTTGTCATCCACGCGCACATCTTGTGCACGCGCTTCTTCTATTTCAATCTCCAAGGTGCTCATTCCAGCGCTCCAGTAAAAAGTCGCGATTTTCCTGGGTGATCTTGAATAGTTTGTTCAACTCTTGCGGTTTGAAACCACCACCACGTTCCAATGCCACAGGGTCGAGCCAGAATTTGGCAACCATTTTTTCCCGTTGGATGTGAATGTGCGGCGGTTCGCCACGATCAAGTGAGACAAAGAAAAAGCGATAGGGACCTACAATCAATACAGTTGGCATTCCTGTCTCCAGCGAAAATTATAGCACGCTTTCTCCGCCGCACTGAATGCCGGTGTAGAGGCGCAAATCGTGGAATATCTCTCGCAAGCGCCGGATCACCCTGTGGCGTTGAATTTCCCCAAGGGGATGTATTTTGAAGGGATTAGTGTGTGTTAGATCACGAACCCGTTTTCTTTGAGAAAACGGAATCTTCGCGGCTATTTACCGTACTTCGCCTTCTTTTCGGCGACCTGCATTATTTCTTGCTCTATGCCGCTGGTTTGCTGGATGAGAGGAGTAATAGCCAGATCCTCGTCAATTTCAGGCCAGTGGATGCCATACCCCGAAGGCGAGACTTCCAAATGTGCTCTTTGAGCGGCGGTGGCTTTAGCCAGGCGCGGCGAGCATTCCTCCCAGCGCAGATGATAGGTTTTGTCATCAACAGTGAGATGCAATGTGGCTGGGTCAGTAGCAACAATTACCTCATGGATCTTGTTCATTCACCTAACTCGGACGAGCCGAAACCAAAAAGGCTCACCCTCAAAGAACGGGGGCAGGCCGCGAAGACCGCAACCCCCAACCCGCAGGGTGCTTCGCGAAGAACGGGGGCGAGAGAGCGCGAAGATTTTTTAAAAGGTTTTCTTAGCGTTCTTCACGTGCTTAGCGGTTCAAAAGTTCTTGCACACTTGTACCTGCGCAAGTGCAGGCAAAAACAAGAATTTCACTTGTAAGCGCCTAATCCTCCCCCAGCGACAAAATCGAGCGCAGCAATCCGGCGATGAGCACCCCCAGCTTCACCCCTTTGCCGGGTGTGATCGCCAATTGCTGGCCGGACTGCTCGGCGCGCTTGGTCAGCAGGTAGGCCGCGCCGAGACCGGTCAGCGCGCCGAGGGTCGCGCCGATGAGCAGCGTCTTGACCTTCCACGTATTATCGGTTTCGGGGGTTTCCATAATTGCGTTTTGTTCCATGATGGCAATCCTTTCGTCGGTAGGCGGGATTCTATCCCGCCAACACCTTCAGACGGGATTGGAATCCCACCACCACTCTCCGGCGGGATTGGAATCCCGCCCTACAACTTGAACAACGATTTCAACACTGCCCGCGCCTGTTCCAGCCACACAATCGGCTTGACCGCTGCATCCGCGCCGCGCTTCACTCCGGCCGTGAGCCGTAAAACGAAGTTTTGAGCCTGGAGGGTGTAGCGCGGCGTGATTTTCATCAGGCGGGCGATGGCGTAGATCATCCCACCAAGCACGACCATGCAGAGCAGCGCGAAAAGCATCAGCGGCGCGACCAGCCAGATAATGGCGACATCCGCCCCAGGTCGGGTTAGACCCGCATCGTCCGCCAGGGTGAAGCCTCCTGCAATAAGAGCAAGCAGGATCACCAGCATCATCGGCGCGATAATCTGCCAGAAACGCTGGCGTTTATGCACTCGCAGTGTGGGCGATTGAAAGGGAGGCAGGTCGGGCATAGGTTTATTGTAGCATAAAATGAAAATCCTCCCACAGGTTCTGATCCTTCGCGGCACTCAGGACAAGCCCTGCGGGAGGATCCTGTAGAGGAGCCTGCAATGACTACTTGCGTTGGATGGCGTCCATCGCCGCCACCGCAGCCACCTGGACGATGTCGTTCACCTCGTCGCCGGTCTGCAGGACGTGAACGGGCGCGCCCATCCCAAGCAGGATCGGGCCAATCGCCTTGGCGTTGCCCAGGCGGGCGAGCAGCTTGTAGGCGATGTTGGCCGATTCGAGCGAGGGAAAGACCAGCACGTTGGCGTCCTTGACCGCGCTGAAGGGATAACGCTCGTCGGCAATTTCGGATACCACAGCCGTATCAGCCTGCATCTCGCCGTCCGCGCGGATGCCCGGGTAGCGCCCCTTGAAAAGCTCAACCGCCCTGGCGACCTTCGCCTGGTATGGATGGGGCGTAGAGCCAAAGTTGGAGAAGGAGAGGAAAGCCACGCGCGGCTCGAGTTCGAGCTGGCGGGCAAATTCGGCGGCGCGGCCGGCGATCTCGGCCAGGTCTTCGGAGGACGGGTCAATGTTGACGGTGGCGTCCGTGAACAGGAAGACGCGGTCCTCCACGATCATGATGTAGACACCCGTCACCAGTCTCGCGCCGGGGCGCGTGTGGTGGATCTGCAACGCCGGTCGGATGACATCCGGGTATTCGTAGGTCAGGCCGGAAACGAACGCGTCGGCATCGCCCATCTTGACCATCAGCGGGCCAAAGACATTCGGTTCACGCACGCGCTTATAAGCATGCGCCGAGGTGATGCCCTTGCGCTCGCGCAGTTCATGATAAGCCCTGGCGTACGCATCAATCTTCGGGAAATTAGCCGGGTCAATGATCTCCGCGCAGCAGTTCATGCCGAGTTCAGCGGCTTTTTTCAGGATAACATCCGGGCGGCCGATCAGGATCGGGGTGGCGATCTCCTCGTCCACTATCTGCGTCGCGGCGCGGATGATCTTGGCCTCCTCACCCTCTGCAAAGACGATGCGTTTGAGCGGCCTGGCAGACCTGGCCTTATTCATGATGAAGTAGCGCACGCGCTCACCCTTGCCCAGCCGGTAAGCCAATTGTTCGCGATACTCATCCAGGTCAACCATCTTGCGGGCCACCCCAGACTCCATCGCAGCTTTAGCAACCGCCGGCGATTCCCACAGGATGACGCGTGGATCGAGCGGCTTGGGAATAATGTAATCGGGGCCGAATTTCAGACTATCCACGCCATAGGCGCGCAAGACGCTATCAGGCACGTCTTCTTTTGTGAGGTCGGCCAGGGCATGCGATGCGGCTACTTTCATCTCCTCGTTGATCGCCCTGGCGCGTACGTCCAACGCGCCGCGGAAGATGAACGGGAAGCCGAGCACGTTGTTGACCTGATTGGCGTAGTCGGAGCGACCAGTGGCGATGATTGCGTCGGGACGCGCCTCGCGCGCCAGTTCGGGCCTGATTTCGGGATCGGGATTGGCCATCGCAAAGATGATCGGGCGCTCGGCCATCGTCTTGACGACTTCGGGGGAAAGCACGTTGGCAATGGAAAGGCCGTAGAACACGTCGCAGCCGCGCATGGCGTCGGCCAGGGTGCGGGCGTCGGTCTCGATGGCGAAGCGTTCCTTGTACTTATTCATCCCTTCTGTCCGGCCTTTGTAAACCACGCCTTTGCTATCGGCCAGCATGATGTTCTCTCGCCTGACGCCCCAGCGGATGGCAAGCTCGGCGCAGGAGATGGCCGAAGCGCCAGCCCCGGAGATGACCATGCGGATCTTGTCGAAGCGCTTGCCGACGATCTCCAGGCTGTTGGCAAGGGCCGCGGCAGAGATGATCGCCGTGCCGTGCTGGTCGTCATGAAAGACGGGGATGTCGAGCATGCCCTTGAGGGTCTCTTCGATGTAGAAACACTCTGGCGCTTTGATATCTTCCAGGTTGATGCCGCCAAAAGTTTGCGCGATGGCTTTGACCACAGTGATGATTTCGTCGGGATCATGACTGTCCACTTCGATATCGAAAACGTCAATATCCGCAAACTTCTTGAAAAGCACGCCCTTGCCTTCCATGACAGGCTTGGATGCCAGCGCGCCGCGGTCGCCCAGGCCAAGGATGGCCGTGCCGTTCGAAATGACTGCCACCAGGTTGCCCTTGGAGGTGTACTCGTAAGCCGTTTTCGGGTCTTTTTCGATTTCAAGCACCGGCACCGCCACGCCGGGCGAATAGGCCAGGCTCAAATCGCGTTGGGTGTCCATCGGCTTGGTCGGGACAACTGATATTTTGCCCGGTTTACCCTTTAAACGATGATATTCCAGGGCTTCTTCGTCTGTTACTTTAAGCATTGTTCCTCCAGGTAATGGATGGGTGGAAGTGAAAGGAAACGGGCTTATTATGTCACAATTCTTTCACTTTAGCATAGTCACTTTTACTAAGGTGACAGTCACCTGTTCTTGAGCGAGTAAATACCCTGAAATGCCAGGTGACTGTCACCTTCTGCCCCGGTTTATTGAGCAAATGTGGGACAAATTGCCAATTTGTCCTACCCCTTACCAACATATTTGCTGGTCTATGCCGGCGATTCCCAGAGAGTCAAGTTTCTTTGGGATTTGCCGCGATAGACCCCCATATCTGGCGGCCATCCGTAATGCGAGATTAATCTCGCCCTACATTTGGGCGGTTACCACGCCGATTCCCAAAGAGCCCAAAATATGACCATAGCGGGCATTTTCAAGTATAATATACCCACATCCAATTTGGATGGTAGCTTTTGACGCCGCGCTCTCATAATCCGCGGCCACGGCTTGCAGATGGAACTCTTGGAAAATACTGGGGTACTCCCCATGCCTTGGAACGTTCGGGCAGAATAAATTGAGAAGTCAGGTCCTCCCGAGTTTGTTGTTATCTATTTTGATCAGGACAGGCGTATCCATACACACCGGCGACTTGGCGATAACCCCCTAATCCTGGTGACAGAATAACCTGTCGCAGGATTTGAGCTTTGCCCATTCTGTTTCTGACAGGATGTGACTGCAGGTATAACCAGGAACATTTCCACAGCCGTGGCCCCTTTCTACACCCCTTCGGGGTGGAAGCAGGCGGCCTGCGGCTGTGTGTTTTTAACAGATGCTCCCGGCGGCGTCCCCGCCGCCGCTCCACAGGAGTGCTTCGCGAAGGACAGCGGCTGGAGCGATGTGTTGATGCAAACGATAACGGCAATCGAGCCTCAGAAGAAAAATCCCCGGCGGGTGAATCTCTACCTGGATGGAGAATTTGCCTTTGGATTGACCCGCGTGGTTGCCGCTTGGCTAACAATTGGGCAAACGCTGGCTGAGGAGAAGATCGCTTCATTGCAGGCCGAGGATGCGCGGGAGAATGTCTACCAGAAGGCACTGCACTTTTTGAGCTACCGGCCGCGCTCCACAGCCGAGATGCGGCAGAACCTGAACAAGCATAACATTCCCGAGGCGTTGATCGAGGCGACCCTGGAACGACTTCAACAGAATGGACTGGTGAACGACGAAGCCTTCGCCCACACCTGGGTCGAGAACCGCACTGAGTTCCGGCCGCGCAGCCGCTCGGTCTTGCGCATGGAACTGCGGCGCAAAGGCTTGAATGACGAGATCATTCAGTCCGTTCTGGAAGAAAGCGTGGATGATGAAGCCCTGGCGCGGCAAGCGGCCCGGAAATACGTCCGCAGGCTGGAGGGGCTGGAACGCTCCGAATTCCGCCACAAGTTGAGCGGATTTCTGGCCCGGCGCGGCTTCTCTTATTCCACGATTGCCCCGCTCGTCTCTCAAGTCTGGTTAGAAATGCACCAGACGGCGGACGGTAGGGAGAAAACAGACAACGAGGAAAATCTATGAATCCGAATCCAATGGACTATTTGATTATGGCTCTCGCCCTGATCGTGGGCTTGGCGGTTGGTTATTTTTTCAACCGCTATCTCTCCGAGAAGGCGCAGCGGCAGCAACACGAAAAAGCGGAAAATATCCTTCAGAAAGCCAAAGAACAAGCCCGGACCATCGAAATCCAGGCGCGGGACAATGCCCTCAAGGTTGTTCAGGCTGCCGAGACCGAGATCGGGCGCCTGCGCTCAGAACTCAGCCGCGAGGATGAACGCTTGCAGCGGCGCCGCTCCGAGCTGGACCTGCGCGTGGAACGCCTCGAACAGCGCGAACAAGCCCTGAACAAGCGCCAAAGCACAGTTGACCGGCGTTTCAACGAGATCGAAAAAATGCACCAGGAACAAATGGATGAGCTGCAGAAGATCGCCCAGATGAGCATAGACGAGGCGCGCACCATCCTGCTGGGTGAAGTAGAAAAAGACGCGCGCAACGATATGGCGCGCATCATCCGCCAGATCGAAACCGAGGCGCGCGAGGAAGGTGAACGCCGCGCCCGAAAATTGATCGCGGATTCGATCCAGCGCATCGCCTCCGACCGTGTGGCTGAGGTGGCGACCTCGCTTGTCCCGCTGCCTAACGAAGAGATGAAGGGCCGCATCGTCGGCCGCAACGGACGCAATATCCGCGCCTTCGAACAGGCCGCGGGTGTTGACGTGATCGTGGACGACACGCCCGAGGCGGTGACGATCTCATGCTTCGACCCGGTGCGGCGTGAGGTGGCCCGGCGCGCCCTCGCCCGCCTGATCCTGGACGGCCGTATCCACCCGGCGCACATCGAAAAGGTGCTAGACGACGAACAGAAGGCGATTGAAAAGGTCATCGTCGAGGCTGGCGAAGAGGCCGCCTTCGACGCCGGCGTGGCCGGCATCCATTCCGAAGTGCTGCGCATGATGGGGCGGCTAAAGTTCCGCACCTCCTATGGGCAGAACCAACTGTCCCATGCCGTGGAAGTGGCCAAGCTGGCCGGCATCCTGGCGGCCGAGTTGGGCGCAAACATCGAAATCGCCAAACAGGGCGGCTTCCTGCACGACCTGGGCAAGGCGATGGATCACAACCAGGAAGGCACACACGCCTTGCTGGGCGCTGAATTTGCCAAACGTTACGGCGTGAACCCGCTCGTCGTCAACGCAATTGCCGCGCACCATCACGAGGTGGATCAGGATTCGGTCGAGGCGGTGATCGCTGAATCGGCGGATGCCATCTCGGGCGCACGTCCCGGCGCACGGCGCGAAGACCTGGAAGCCTACATCAAGCGAATCCGCGCCCTGGAGGATATGTCCATGACATTCCCGGGCGTCAACCAGGCCTATGCCATCCAGGCCGGGCGCGAGGTGCGCATCATCGTCAAGCCCGAGGATATAGACGACCTGGCCGCCACGCGCCTGGCGCGTGACATCGCCAAGAAGATCGAGGAGACGATGCACTATCCCGGCCAGATCCGCGTGACGGTGATCCGCGAGACGCGGGCGGTGGATTATGCGAAATAGTTGGGTAGTTGCGTAGTTGGGTAGTCGAATAGTCACGTAGTCGGATAGTCGCGTGGTCGAATGGTTATGCTGTGTGAAATTAGCCTCAATACTGTTTAGTTTAGATGGTCGGGCTCCCAAAGTGCTACGAAGTGGTATGCCCGACGGCGTGTCCGCAGGATGCTTCGCGAGGAGCCGTCTCTGCAGACTAATCTAAACAGTATTGATTTTAGCCTTTCCTTAAACCTGCTATGTCCCTTGAAGTTGTTTTCTTCGATCTTGGCAGCACATTGATCTACGCCAAAGACCCCTGGCCGCCCGTCTTCGTCCGCGCCGACCAGGAATTGGTCAAGGTTTTGCAACGCGCCGGGATTCCGATTGACAGCCAAAAGTTCTATGACGAATTCGGGACATTCATAGACGCCTACTACGCCCAGCGCAGTGAGGATCACGTCGAACGCACCTCCTTCGCGGCCCTGCACGGCCTGTTGACCGGGAAGGGATACGCTCACGTCCCGCAGCCTGTCCTGCGCGCCGCGCTGGACGCCATGTACAGCGTCACGCGCGGCAACTGGTACGCAGAAGACGACGCCATCCCCACCCTTACAACGCTCAAGGCTCAAGGCTACCGGTTGGGCATGATTTCCAACGCCTCTGACGATATAAACGTGCAATACCAGGTAGATCAGTGGGGATTGCGTCCATATTTCGACTTCGTTATCACCTCGGCTGCCTGCGGTATCCGCAAACCGCACCCGCGCATCTTCCAGATCGCCCTCGACTACTTCAAAATCCAGCCCGAGCAGGCTGTCATGATCGGGGATACCCTGTCTGCGGATGTTCTCGGGGCAAACCAGTTGGGGATTTACAGCATTTGGATCACGCGGCGGGCAGAATTGCCCCCGGATGGAGCATTGGATATCCAACCCCAAGCCATCATCTCGAATCTGAAAGATCTGCCTGTCCTGTTGGCGAGCATCCAACGCGGCGAGGAACTCGGCTCGTAGTACGCCACGCAGTCTGCGAAGTGGCGTTTTGCAAGAAGCACTCCGTTGCACTTCGTGCTTCACTACAAACGAAAGCTAATATTGTTCATTATGCCCGCCATCAAATTGGTTCATGATAGAATTCCGCTACCCTACCCAAGCAACTTACATGAACATCGCTGCAACTTCTACTCGAAAAACCAAGCTGTTACCGTACCTGGCGCTTGTGATCGGCATCCTGGCGCTGAGTTTATCCGCCATGTTTGTGCGCTGGGCGGATGCCCCCGGACCCATCACCGGTTTCTACCGCCTCTTCTTCGCCGCGTTCATGCTGGCGCCCTTTTTTGCCTATCGCTGCCTAAAAAATTGCACACTCAATAGAACAAACATCATTTTTCCCATCCTGGGTGGTCTTTTTTCTGCTTTCGACCTGGCTTTCTGGAACACCTCCCTGGATTACACCACCGCATCCAATGCCACCCTGCTGGGCAACACCGCGCCGCTTTGGGTGGCGCTGGTAGCCATGCTGGTATTCCGCGAAAAATTGAAAAAGGACTTCTGGCTCGGGCTGGGTTTGGCGCTGTGCGGCGCGGCTTTGGTGATGAGCGCCGACTTTTTCATCCACCCCACAATCGGGATCGGAGACCTGATGGCAAGCGCGGCCGGCGTCTTCTACGCCGGCTATTATCTGGCTACACAACGCGGACGACAACATCTTGACCCGATTTCGTACATCTGGCTGGTAGCCGTCAGCGCCAGCCTGGGCCTGCTGGTCATTAATCTCGCCCTGGGCTTCCCTCTGACCGGTTACACAACCCAAACCTGGCTGGTCTTCCTCGCCACCGCCCTGGTCTCACAGATCATCGGCTACGTGGCGGTTTCTTATGCTTTGGGCCACCTGCCTGCCTCGGTCGTCGCCCCGACCATGATCGGCCAGCCGGTAATGACCACCATCCTCGCCATCCCATTACTGAAAGAAGTGCCGCAGCCGATCCAATTGCTGGGCGGCATCGCCGTGCTGGCGGGTATTTATTTGGTCCATCAGTCTCATGGTCGAAATCTGGCCGGCAAATTGGACGCATAAAGGCCTTGCATTAGATTGTGTTTTTCTATATACTAAAATTACCTCGTCCCGTCCAAACCTAAAATAAAATCAAGGAGGATATCATGTACCTGCAAGAAATTCTCGAAGTCGCTATCGGTCTCGTCTTCATGTGGCTGGTACTAAGCATCTCCGCCATGCAATTCCAGGAATGGATCGCCAATCTATTCAAATGGCGCGCCAACGGTATGAAAGGCGCCATCCGATCCATGCTCGGCGGCCTGGATGAAGGCCAGGAGTTGACCGCGATACTCTATAACCACCCCTTGATCGCCGGTCTTAGTTCCGGCACTCATAAGAAGCAATCCTATATCCCGGCTGATAAATTCGCTCTGGCGTTGTTCGATATTGTCATGAGCGCGGGTACAGAGGCCTGGCCGGTCAAGAAAGCCCTGGCAGAGGTGGAAGCCCAGGTCGCCTCCATCGCCAATCCGGATGAGAGAAAATTGGCCGCAGAAGATCTCGAAGCCTTGCTGGCGACCGCCAAACAGATCGCCGGAACCCGGCTTGGGGATGCAGCCGTTGACAGCCTTAAGTTGCAGATGCAGTTCTACGGGGAGAAATATTCCGAATTCAAACCGGCAATAGACCTGGCGCTCCCGCAAATAGATGCGTACTATCAGAAGATGATCAAGGAGCAGCAGAAAGTCGCACCTGACAGACAAAACAAAGATTTGACTCTCCACCAACTGCGGCTGGGTTTGCTCGCCATGGAAACAATCTATCCCAGTACAAGGAAAGCATTGGGCGCCCTGCTGGCTGGCGCGGAAGAATATGCCAAGCAGGGTGAACAAGGGCTAGCAACCGCGCGGAATAACGTCGAGACTTGGTTCAACGACTCGATGGATCGTCTTTCCGGATGGTACAAACGGAGGGCGCAGTTCATCGCCTTTGCGATCGGCATTGTCCTCGCCCTGCTCTTGAACGTGGATTCCATCAATATCGCCACCTCTCTCTGGCGTGAGCCGACCTTGCGCCAGGCCATCGTCGCCAACGCCACGGCCTATGCACAACAAACCCAGACTCCGCTACCTGGAACAGAGCCAAGACAGGCTGGAACAAGTCCGGTCGCCTCGGTGAAAGAATTACAGGAAGAGCTAACTGCTCTCAACCTCCCCCTCGGATGGACTTTGACTCCTTTTGACACTGGCGGTAAACAATGTGCGTTCATTCCAGTCAATGCCGACCAGGTATTCGGATTCTCCGGCAAGGATGAGAAGGGGCAAACGGTCTGCAAATATGTATCCAACTTTCCAATTGATTGGTCAAGCGGGCTTGCCAAGTTTGCCGGTCTCATGATGAGCGGCGCAGCCGCAGCGCAAGGCGCGCCATTCTGGTTCGATATTCTAAAGAAACTGATCAACGTGCGCAGCGCAGGGCCAAACCCGGCAGAGAAGGAAAAGGCCGCGGGTTAATTTTCTCTGATCGGATCGCGGCGGAACTGGCTCATATACAGGTTGTAATAGAAGCCCTTCTTCGCCAGCAGTTCCTCGTGCCTGCCGCGCTCGACGATCTCACCCTCGTTGATGACCAAAACCAGGTCTGCATTACGGATGGTGCTCAAACGGTGAGCAATGACGAACGAGGTGCGTCCCTGGAGTAATTTCAACAGGGCTTGCTGGATCAAGCGTTCGGTGCGCGTGTCCACGCTGGAGGTGGCCTCGTCCAGGATCAGGATGCGCGGGTCGGCCAGCGCGGCGCGGGCGATGGCCAGCAACTGCCGCTGTCCCTGGCTCAGGCCGGAGCCGCGTTCACCCAAAACAGTTTGATATTTTTCGGGTAAGCGCTCGATGAAGGTGTTCGCGTGGGCCAGCCTGGCCGCGGCGAAGACCTCTTCGTCTGTGGCATCTGGCCGCCCAAAGCGGATATTTTCCATCACCGTGGTACTGAACATAAAAGTATCCTGCAATACGATGCCGATCTGGGCGCGCAACGATTCGGCGGTCACGTTGCGGACATCCATACCGTCAATCAGCACCGCGCCACCGGTGACGTCGTAAAAGCGCGGGATCAGGTTGATGATCGTGGTTTTGCCCGCGCCGGTCGGACCGACGACAGCGATGCTCTGCCCAGGCTGGGCAATGAAGCTGACGCCATTTAGCACAGGCTGGCCGTCCACATACTCAGCCGAAACGTTCGAGAATTCGACCCGACCCTCGATCTTGGGCATCGCTTTTGCATCCGGCAGATCCTGGATGGCCGGCTGGACATCCAGCAGGCCGAAGATGCGCTCCGCGCCTGCAATGGCGCTCTGGATGTTCGTCCACAGGACGGAAATTTGCGCGATGGGCTGGTTGAAGCGCTGGACGTAAGCCAGGAAGGTGATGACCAGGCCGAGGGAGACCGCCGTACCGAAAAGATTCGCTCCGTTGAGCAAGGCCAGACCGCCAGCGCAGGCAACGATGGCCAACGCCAGGTAGCCGAGCGCTTCAAGCGCAGGGGCGAGGGCAGCCGTGAAAGCCACTGCCCGCACGTTGGCATCCCGGTTGGCGGCATTGACCGTGCGGAACTGTTCGATGTTCTCCTCGGCGCGGTTGAAGGCCTGTACCTCACGCACCGCGGCGATATTCTCCTGCAACTCGGCATTGACATTGCCGATTTCGGTCCGCGTTTTGCGGAAAGCTTTGCGTGCCTGCGAGGAAAACCACAAGGTCGCGATGAGCATGAATGGCATCACTGTCATGCTGAGCAGGGCAAAAGGCACGTTCTTGCTCAGCATATTGTAGGCAACCCAGACCAACAACAGGATACCGCTGGCCACATTGACCAGGGCGAAGTTGATCGCCTGCGCGATGGTCTCAGTATCGTTGGTGATGCGGCTCATCAAATCGCCAGCCACATGCTCAGCGTAATAACTGATCGGCAGGCGGTGCAGATGCTCAAAAACATCTGACCGCAGACTTTTGAGGACGTGCTGCCCGGCCCAGGTCATCGCGAAGAAGGTGCCGCCGGTAAGTAGCGCACCACCCACATACAGGATGACGATCAACACAACCAGGCGCCCCAACCCGGCAAAACGCTCGGCCTGAGTCATGCTGGCTGCATCCGCCTTGGGTAGGGGAAATCCACCGTTCGTGAGTGCAGTTTTGATGACTTTCTGGGTAAATCCTTGCGGATCACGTCCTTCCGAAAGCCAGCAGTTCGATTGCGAGGTATTCGTCCCGCCTGAAACGCCCGGGAAATCTCCGAAAGTATTGGCGGCTGCCGGGGCAAGGTAACAGTCAACCAATTGGCCGGTCAGGTCTGGTGTGGTCACCTGCGCCCAGGTTGACATGATTACAAATAACATTGCGATGAAAATGGCAGGCCAGAAGGGTTTGAAATAGTGCGCCAATCGCCCCAGAGTCTCACCGGTTCGCTTGGGTTTGGAAGTCTCTTGATCTAATATACTACGCGGGCCACCGTGGAACATGGGTTGTCTCTCCGATCTTGCCTATTTACTAAGACGCGGCATCCACAGCCACGTCGCCGACAAGCTGCGAAGTGTAGATGTCCGCATAAATCTCATTTTCTTCGAGCAGTTGCTCGTGCTGGCCGTGGGCAACGATCTGCCCCTTATCCATCACCAGGATCTGGTCGGCGTTCATCACCGTGCTGATTCGCTGGGCGATGACAAAGGAGGTGCGTCCCTGCATCAGTTTATCCAGCGCGGCCTGGATCTGGGTTTCGGTTGCTAGATCCACAGAACTGGTCGAATCGTCCAGGATCAGGATGCGCGGATTTAGCAGCAAGGCACGCGCGATGGCAACGCGCTGCTTCTGGCCACCGCTCAACGTAGCGCCGCGCTCACCCACCGGCGTAGCGTAGCCATCCGGGAAAGAGAGGATAAAATCATGAGCCGCGGCTGCCTTTGCGGCTGCGACGATCTGATCGTCGCTCGCGTCCGGTTTGCCAAAGGCGATGTTATCGCGAATCGTTCCGGCGAAGAGTGTCGTCTCCTGCAGGACAATGCCGATTTGAGCGCGCAGCGATTCGAGGGTTACATCCCGCAGGTCGTAGCCGTCAATAGTGATGCGCCCCTCGGTCGGGTCATAGAAGCGCGGCAGGAGATTGATGATGCTGGTCTTGCCCGAACCGGTCGCACCCAGCAGGGCGATCGTTTGTCCGGTTTTGGTTTCAAAACTCACCTTGTTCAGCACCGGGTCGCCGCCGCTGAAGTAGCGGAAACTGACATTATCAAACTTGACCTCGCCCTGGACCGGCGGAAGTTGAATGGCAGTCACCTTATCGGTGACATCATTTTTCGCATCCAGGATCTCGAAGATGCGCGTCGCCGAGGCTGAAGCTTGGCCGAACTGGGTAATGATCATGCCAAACTGCATCACCGGGAAGAAGAGGTAGATCAGGTACAGACTGAACTCCTGCCACTCGCCAAGCGTCAGCGTGCCCTGGATGATTTGCCGGCCGCCGGCGTAGAGAGTGGTTGCCTGGCCCAGGTTGGCGATCAGGAAAACCAGCGGGAACAGGAAAGTGAACAGGCGAGCGATAACGAGTTGCTGGTTCATCAGATTATCCGCGGCGGCATTGAACTTCTCCTCTTCGCTCTTCTCACGCGTGAAGGCTTTGACCACCTTGATGCCGGCCAGGTTTTCCTGCAGAATGGTATTCAGCGCGGATAGTTTCTGCTGTACTTTGGCAAATAACGGTTGGCTGATCCTGCCAAAGATCATGAAAAGGATCACCGCCACGGGCAGCATCCAGAGCGTGACCAGCGCCAGTTTGGCATTGGTGGAGAAGATGATGATCAGCGTGCCAGAAAACAGGAAAATCGCGCCCAGTAATTGAAGCAAGCCCTGACCGATGAACATGCGCACCTTCTCCACGTCGTCGGTGGCGCGGATCATCAATTGGCCGGTCTGGTTGCGGTCGTGGTACGAGAACGACAGGCGCTGGATCTTGGCGAACAGGTCATTGCGCAGGTCAAAGGCGACAGACTGTGAGTT
Organism: uncultured Chloroflexus sp.; assembly: GCA_964618215.1. Lineage (GTDB taxonomy): Bacteria > Chloroflexota > Anaerolineae > Anaerolineales > Villigracilaceae > CG2-30-58-95. The sequence continues at coordinate 34,265 of CAZTZE010000007.1, read as the reverse complement.
GCGCTCCGCCCAATAAGCTTGTAAAAAAGCGAAAAGCCCGCGCAGGGTGGCAAAGATGACAATGATGATGCCGGCGCGGATGAGATCCTGAGGGGCATTGGTTTTATCGGCCGTCAATTGCGCGATTAATTGATCCTGCGTCCAACTGGCTGGATAACTCAGGAATTCCAGGATTTTGGGCAAAGCCTGGGACATAAAGGCTGCCGGGATTGTATTGAGCGCCTCGAGCACTTTTGTGGCAATCACCCCGCTGGTGACCGCATCAATGATGTTGCGCACCAGGCGTGGGACGGCCAATTGCGCCAGGGTGGCAATAATCAGGAAAATATAGGGCAAAACCGCCAGGCCGCGGTAATGCAGTAGATATTTTCCCGCCCGCGCCATGCTGCCAGAGGGCGCCGGTCTGCCAGTTCTTCGATGACGATTGTGAAGAGAAAACTGTTGGTTCAAGGCAAAATCCTTTTCGAAGTCTTGAGGCTAATCTCGTCGCCTTCCAACTTACGGGCGGCCGCGGTGAGATCCTTGAGCGCGGCTGCGATGGTCTCCTGCTGCTCGGCGGTCAGAACGGCGGTAAGTTCTTCCAACCAACGCCGTCGGGCTTCAATGCCCTGCTGGATCAGGTTGCGGCCCTGCTCGGTCAGCGTGACCTGCTTGACGCGGCGGTCGGACGGGTCTTCGGCGCGCGCCAGCAGGCCCATCGTCACTAGGCGGTCAACCGTCTGGCTGGCGGCGGCGTTGGTCACCCCCAGTTGATCGCCGATATCCGAGACGCCGCACGCCCCGCCGTGATACAGGCGCATCAAAATGTGGATGTGCGACATCGAAATACCGGAGTCGTCCATGAAGCGCTTGAAGTCATGCAACGAATGGTGCATGAACACTTCCGACCACTCGCGCAGGACATCTGAAAATTGTTTAGTAGGCGACATAGTTAATCATCCTAATTGGTTAATCGGGCTTAACTATATTCCACCGAGTCCAATTTGTCAAGGAAAATGCTTCGCTCAATTTGCACTATAATAAACTTTATTGGCAATAAAATTTATGCATCAAATTACCCGAATTGAACACTGGCAGCAGGCCAGGTAAGGAATATTAATGACCGACCTGTTCGACCACGCCATGCAGCAACGCATGAAGAACGAAGCCCCACTGGCCGCCCGGATGAGGCCGCGCAGTCTGGATGAGTTCGTCGGCCAGGAGCATATCCTCGGCGCGGGCAAACTCCTGCGCCGCGCCATCCAGGCTGACAAACTTTTCTCATCCATCCTCCTGTGGGGGCCGCCCGGCAGCGGCAAGACCACGCTGGCCATGGTCATTGCCAACCAGACCAAATCCCATTTCGAGACGCTTTCGGCCGTATTGGCCGGCAAGGCCGAACTCCGGGATGTGATTGACGCCGCCCTTGAGCGCCGCCGCCTGTATCAGAAGAAAACCATCCTATTCGTGGACGAAGTCCATCGCTGGAACAAGGCCCAGCAGGACGCCCTCCTGCCGCACGTCGAGAACGGCACCTTCGTGCTTATCGGCGCGACGACCGAGAACCCGTATTTTGAAGTCATCGGCGCGCTGGTCTCGCGCTCGCGCGTCTTTCAACTGCGACCGCTGACCGAGTACGAGACCGGCCGCATTCTGGATTCCGCCCTTTCGGACGCGGAACGCGGCTACGGGTCGCGCGGCGTCGTTTTGGACCCGCAGGCGCGCGCCCATTTAGTTGACATTTCCGGCGGCGATGCACGTAATGCGCTCAACGCCCTCGAACTGGCAGTGGAGTCCACGTCTCCAGACGTGGATGGCAATATTCATATCACCCTGGATGTGGCCCAGGAATCCATCCAGCGCCGCGCCGTCCTTTACGATAAAGACGGCGACGCCCACTACGACACCATCTCAGCTTTCATCAAGTCGGTGCGCGGCTCCGACCCCGACGCCGCCCTCTACTGGCTGGCAAAGATGATCTACGCTGGCGAGGACCCGCGCTTCATCCTGCGCCGCTTGATCATTCTCGCCGGGGAAGATATCGGCCTGGCCGACCCGCTGGGAATTGTCGTGGCGGCTTCGGCTGCTCAAGCCTTCGATTACATCGGCCTGCCGGAGGGGGTCTATCCCATCGTCGAGGCCACGCTTTACCTGGCAACCGCCCCCAAGTCCAACACTGCGACAGCCTATTTCAAGGCCTTCGAGCGCATCGAGCAGGAAGGCCTCGGTGAGGTTCCAACTCATCTAAAAGACAACAACCGCGACGCCGCCGCGCTCGGTCACGGCAAAGGGTATGTCTATCCTCACATGCAAGCGGGACATTTCACAGCGCAGCAGTATCTGCCCAATAACCTGCTCGGCACGTATTTCTACAAGCCCTCCGGCGAAGGTTACGAGGCGCAAGTCAAAACCCGTTTGGAAATGTGGCGCGAGGCGCAGCGGAAAGCCCTCGGCATCACCCGCCGCGAGGATGTGCCGGATATGACGCAAGAGAAGATTGACGAGATCAAGCGGAAGATCAAATAACGTGTAACGTTCAAACGTGCAAACATGCCAACGCTTTTCCTCATCCGCCACGGCGAAAACGACTATTTCAAACAGAACCGTTTGGCCGGACGACTGCCAGGCGTGCATCTCAACCCGCGCGGCCGCGAACAGGCTGAAGCGCTGGCGGAATCATTGGCCAATACTCTGCTAAAGGCGATCTATTCCAGCCCGCTCGAGCGCGCCGTCGAGACGGCTGAACCGTTGGCAATGGCAACCCGCATGGAGGTCCAGCTCCGCTCCGATCTGACCGATACCGATGTGGGTGAATGGGCCGGGCGTTCGTGGAAGGCGCTTCGCCGCACCAAAGTCTGGAAAGTCATTCAACAGACTCCCTCGCGCTTCCAATTTCCGGGCGGCGAGACCTTTGTCCAGACGCAGGATCGCGTCGTCGCTGCGCTGGAGGCGATTGCCGCTGCACATGCAGCGCGCGATTTGATCGCGGTCATCTTTCACGCCGACCCGATCAAGCTGGCCGTCGCTCACTACATTGGCCTGCCATTGGATCATTTTCAGTGTTTAATTGTGGATCCCGGCTCCGTTTCGGTTCTGATGATCGGCGAATCGAGCGCCCGACTGGCCGCGCTCAACCTCAAACCCCCGTTCACAATCCCCCATCAAAAGAAGTAAACAAATCCCGTTCCATCTTCTCCCCTTTTTGCGCGGGCGGATAGGCGCGCATGAATATTTCCGAGCCGCTAAATAAGCGCATAAGAATGCCGATCAGCCCACCACCCATCCGCCCACCGCCCTGGCTGGCGTGACAGGCGCCGGCGGCTTCTTTCTTCGCCAGCACCGGGCGAATATCTATGCGGGCATTTATCGGGAATTCCAGGTCGGCAAAAGCAGCCAGGTCAATATCGCCATTCTTGCCCCACTTGTGCGCATCTTTGCCGAGGATAGTTAACACCTTGACGGCGAATTTCAAAAAGCCGCGCGGGAAGGTGTGGAAATACAGCCGCTGCGGCGCGTAGACTCCTCGACTTTGCCCAGGGCGAGCCGGGGAACTGCCCGAGGCGAAATCGGGATTCACAGCCTGCTCGAAGGCGCGCACGGTCGCATTGTGGATGGCGATGTGGTCAGGATGACGATAGCCGCCGATGGGATCGAAAGTCAGCACCACCTGCGGCTGGAGTTGGCGGATGTAACGGACAATTTTCGCGGCGACTTCGTCCAACGGCTGTGCCGCCAGCGCCTGCGGGTGCTTGTTATCCGGTGAGCCTTCCATGCCCGAATCACGGTAATCCAGGAAATGCACGCCTTTCAGCCCTAAAATCCCCGCCGCACAGCGTAATTCGGCTTCCCGCAATTCGGCGATGGAAGCGTACCCTTTCAAATCATCCACCTCACCCACCTCACCGCGCGTCGCGCAGACCAGATGCACGTCCACGCCGCGCGCGGCGTAAAGGGCAAGCGTGCCGCCCATGCCGAAGGATTCGTCGTCGGGGTGGGCCAGAACTGCTAAAAGAGTGTGTTTGGACATGGCGGCAATTGTACCTTAATTGGACAGGGTTGGTGGTGATTTAGTGAATCGTGATCACCTCTTTGGGCAGAAATCACTTGCGTAGATGATGATTTTCTTGTATCCTTAACTCAACCTGGAAACAGGGGAAAAGATGTCAAACGAAGCCGATACCTGCCGCAAGTATATTCTACCCAAACTCAAAGCAGCCCATTGGGAAGATGATTTCATCGTCGAGCAAATGGTGCTGACCAGAGGTCGCATCGTGCCGTTGGGGGATAGTCATACGCGCAAAGAAGGCCTGCGCCCGGATTACGTTCTGTTCATCCGCAGGAATATTCCCATTGCGGTGGTGGAGGCTAAGGCAGATTACAAGAAGCCCGGCGATGGTTTGCAACAGGCCATTCGATATGCTGAAATGCTCGATGTGAAATTCGCCTACTCCAGCAATGGCGCAGGGATTGTCGAGCATGATTTCATCACGGGGAAAGAACGAAGGCTGGATAGTTTCCCCTCACCCGATGAACTCTGGGCGCGCTGGCGTGGCGAATTGAAATTGCAGGATGACAAAGACGCCGCCGACGCGCTGACCAATTACTTTGAGGAAGTGGGTGGGAAAACGCCGCGCTATTACCAGCAGGCGGCGATCAATGCGGCTGTCGCGGCAGTTTTGAGGGGGCAAAAACGCATTTTGATCACGATGGCGACCGGAACTGGTAAGACCCTGGTTGCTTTTCAAATCGTATGGCGTTTGTGGAAAGTGGGGCGCAAGAAACGCATCCTGTACCTGTCGGACCGCAACTTCCTGATTGACCAGGCAAAAGACCGTACCTTCTCGCCGATGGGACAGGCGCTGCATAAAATCCAAAGCCGCGCCATCAAAAGCCGCGAAGTGTATTTCGCCCTGTATCAAGCGCTGGCCAATCCCGGCGCAGGGCCAAACTTGTACGAGCAATACCCGCGCGACTTTTTCGATTTGATCATCGTGGACGAGTGTCACCGTGGCTCGGCGCGAGATGAAAGCAACTGGCGCAGGATTCTCGAATATTTCGAGCCAGCCACACAGATCGGCATGACCGCCACCCCGCGCCGCACAGACAACATAGACACCTACGAATATTTCGGCGACCCTATCTACACTTACAGCCTGAAACAGGGCATCGAGGATGGCTTCCTGGCGCCCTACCGCGTGTATCGCGTCATTCCCGACATCGACGCGGAAGGGCTGCAAATCGAACCGGGCGAGCGCGACCGCTTTGGCCGCGAAATCCCCGAAGGCTTGTATGGCACGAAGGATTTCGAGCGCGTGCTATCCATCCTGCCGCGCACCGAAACGGTGGCGAGACATCTCACCGAATATCTCAAGCGGACAAACCGCTTCGACAAAACCATCGTTTTTTGTGTGGATCAGGAGCACGCCCTCGATATGCGCATTGCGCTGAACAACCTGAACGCCGACCTGGTCAGGGGGCATCGCGATTACGTAGAACGCGTCGTTTCAGACGAAGGCGCGGTCGGGCGCGGGCATCTGGATAAATTCCAGGATCCTGAAAACCAGACGCCCGTCATCCTGACCACCTCGCAAATGTTGACCACCGGCATGGACGCACCCACCTGCTGCAATATCGTCTTGTTCAAACCCATCAATTCCATTGTGGATTTCAAGCAAATCATCGGGCGTGGCACCCGCGTTTCCGAGGAACACGACAAATACTGGTTCACCATCATTGACTACGTCGGCGCGACGCGGCTGTTTTATGACCCCGAGTTCGACGGCGAGCCAGTGCGCGTGACCAGGGCCGAAATTGACCGTGAAGGCAACGAGACTCAAATCCAAGATAGCGAAGAAGGCACACTGGAACCAGAGCAAGACCTGACAGGTCTCGGAGGCCTGTCAGGTCTGGAGAGAAAAATTGGCGAACTGCCGCGTAAGTATTACGTGGATAACGTCATGGTCTACATTGCAGGGGAACAGGCCTTCGAACTCGACCCGAACGACAACATCCTGCGCACGGTGGAATTTACGGACTATGTCACCGAAAAAGTGCGCCGCCTGAATCTCACCGCCGACCACCTGCGCCAGGCCTGGCCGCTGACCGAGCAGCGCCGCGAAATCCTGGAACAACTGCGCCAATACGGCATTGACCCCGTTCATCTTGCCAGTGTGACCCACCACGAGGAGGCCGACGCGCTGGATCTGCTCCTGCATGTGGCTTATCACGCGCCGCTGGTTTCGCGCCGCGAACGCGCCGAGAAGTTGCGCCAGAAGAAAGCCAATTTTTTCAACACGTTCACGCCCGCCGCGCGCCAAATTTTGGACGGTCTGCTGGACAAATACGCAGATTTCGGCGTCAGCCAGTTCGATGACCTGCCTGATTTGTTGAAGGTGAAACCGTTTGCCGACGTGGGTTCGCCGGCCGATATTTACGAATTGTTCGGCGGCGCGACGCGCCTGGTGCAGGCGGTAGATGAAATGCAGAAGTTCTTATATGAGTGAGGTGATATAATCGTATTACGATTATCGTTCGATAAGGAGATGTAAAAATGGGCGCTTTGACAACTATTTCATCAAAATATCAAGTCGTTATCCCGCGCGACATTCGCAAGCAATTTCACCTGAAGCCGGGGCAGAAATTGATGTTCATCCCGCTCGATAAAACGATACGAGTAGTGGTTGTACCCTCAATAGAAGAAGCGCAAGGCATGTTCCCGGGAATTGACACAAATGTTGAGCGCGAAGAAGAGGACCGCGTATGAACGTTGTTGACTCGTCTGGGTGGTTAGAATACATTGCGAACGAGGATAATGCCCCATTCTTCAAGCCCGCTATTCTTGATTTGGAGCGCCTGATTGTTCCGACCATATGCTTGTACGAAGTTTATAAGCGCATGGCTGTGCAACGCGGGCAGGAATCGGCGCTACAGTCCGTTGGGGTTCTTTTTCGCGGGATGGTCATAGACATAACAAGCGAACTTGCCCTTGAAGCGGCGAATCTGTCCATTGAACATAAATTGCCAATGGCAGACAGCATCATCCTTGCCACTGCCCGCGCGCACGACGCGACGCTCTGGACTCAGGATGAGCATTTCAAGGATATTGAAGGGGTTCAATATATTGAGAAGAAAAGACCGTAAGGCGGAATTCATTCCGCAACCAAAGGCGATATCGCGAAGCATATCGCGCTACAAAATCCTCGCGATTGTGATAGTTTTTCAAGAGTCATTCTATAAGGCTATAACAAATAGGGCCTGAAGAAACCATGCCTAAAAAGCCACAGACATCCCAACCACAAAATTCAAAAGCCTCTCTTTCATCCCTCATCAAATCTTCCCGCGACATCATGCGCAAGGACGCCGGCCTGAACGGCGACCTCGACCGCCTGCCGCAACTTTCCTGGCTGATGTTCCTGAAATGCTATGACGACCTGGAACGGCGGCGCGAGGATGACGCCATCGTTTCGCACCGCGCCTTCAAACCGGTCATCCCCCCACCTTACCGCTGGCGCGACTGGGCCGCCGACCCGGATCGCGGGCAGACCGGCCCAGAATTCATCTCCTTCGTAAACAACGACCTGCTCCCCGCTCTGCGCAACCTGAGCGGCTCGGATGAAAAACTCAAAATTGCCGAACTCTTCAGGGAAACGTACAACCGCATGTTGTCGGGGTATTTGCTGCGGGACGTGGTCAACCTGGTGGATGGAATCCACTTTCAGTCGAAGGATGAGATTTTCACGCTGGCGCATTTGTATGAATCGATGCTCAAGGAAATGCGCGACGCGGCGGGCGATAGCGGCGAGTTCTACACACCCCGTCCCGTAGTAAAACTGATCGTAGGCAGAACCAAGCCTCGGCTGGGAGAGACCGTTCTCGATCCCGCTTGCGGCACAGGCGGATTTTTAGTCGAGGCGTATGAATATCTCAAGCCGCTGGCGAAGAATTCCAAAGACCAGATCAAGTTGCAGAGCGAGACGTTGTACGGCGTCGAGAAGAAGCCCCTGCCGTATTTGCTCGGGACGATGAACCTGCTCCTGCACGGCATCGAGAATCCGAACATCCGCCGCGATAACGCCTTGAAGAACCCGATCAACGAGATCGGGGAGAAAGACCGCTTTGACGTGATCGTGACCAACCCGCCCTTCGGCGGCGAAGAGGAAGCGGGCATCCAGTTGAACTTCCCCGAATCCCTGCGCGCCAGCGAAACCGCCCTGCTTTTCATTCAGTTCATAATGAGATCGCTCAAACACGGCGGACGTTGCGGCGTGGTGGTGCCAAACGGATTTTTATTCGGCGACGGCGTTTCGGCGCGTATCAAGGAACAACTGCTGCGGAACTTTGACCTGCATACGATTGTCCGCCTGCCAAACGGAGTTTTCGCGCCGTATACTTCGATCCCGACCAATTTGCTTTTCTTCGCTCGTACCCAGCCGACAACTGAGATTTGGTTCTATGAGCAGACTCTCCCCGAGGGCGTGAAGAACTACACCAAGACGCGCCCGATGCAGTTCGAGGAGTTTGCGCCGCTGATCGAATGGTGGGACACCCGTGAGGAAAACGAACGTGCATGGAAAGTGCGTGCCGATGATGTTTTGAAATATGACGAGAATAAAAACCTGCTCTCGGTCAATCTCGATATTAAGAACCCGAACCGCAAAGACGATTTGGAACACTTGCCGCCGCATGAATTGGTGGAGAGTATTCTTACCAAAGAGAAGCAGATTGCCGAGTTGATGGGTGAAATCAAAGGTTTGCTCGCAAAATAAAGGTGACAGTCACTTTAGAAGTGACTGTCACCTGCGCTTCCGACGTGCGTTATAATCGCTTTGGAGGCTCCCATGACTCTTTTAGAACAAATCGAAAAGCAACTCAGTATCCTCCCGCCTGAAAAGCAAAGCGAAGTGCTGGATTTCATCGCCTTCCTGCAAGAACGGGCGCGCTCCGTTCGCTCCGCTTCTGCGGAGGAGGAACGCAAGAAACGTCTAAAGAAAGCCTTTGAGACATTGGCGGAATTGGGAACATTCGCGGAGATTACCGACCCAGTGGAATGGCAGAGACAAATCCGCAAGGATAGGCCCTTGCCAGGGCGGGGCGCATAATGCTAGCCGACAGCAATCTCATCATTTACGCCGCGTCGGGGAGTTATCCCAATTTGGTGGAGTGGTTCGCCGAGAACAAACCTGCTGTTTCCGCCATCAGTTTGGTGGAGGCGCTCGGTTATCACAAACTCAAAGCGGAGGATAAAGCCGCGCTGGAAATCATCTTCTCGGAATTAACCGTCTTATATCCGACCCCGGAAATATTTCAAACCGCCATTGAACTGCGCCAGCAACACGCCATGTCTTTGGGCGACGCGCTGATTGCTGGGACCGCCATCTATCACGGGCTGACTCTCGCCACGCATAACACAAAGGATTTCGAGCGGATCAAGTTGCTCAAAATTGTTGACCCCTTGCAAGAATAAATTATAGGCCTCCGAGTTTCTCATCCCCTTATGGGGACAAGCAAACTCGGATGTCTTGCGATAAAAGAGTAAAAAAATTGCTATAATTACAGCATGAATAAGTTGAAGATCAAGGTCCCCAAAGTGAAAATTGCCGAGTTTTGCAAACGCTGGAATATTTCAGAGTTTGCCATTTTCGGCTCGGCTTTGCGCGCTGATTTTCGCCCCGACAGCGACGTGGATGTGCTGGTCTCGTTTGCGCCGCAGGCGCACGTCACTTTGTTCGACATGGTTCACATGCAGGACGAATTGAAAGCCATCTTCGGGCGCGAAGTGGATTTGATCAGCAAGCGCGGCGTGGAAACCAGCCGCAACTATCTCAGGCGAAAAAACATCCTCGACTCGGCGCAGGTGATCCATGTCGCGCGATGATACGTATCTGGTGGACATTCTGGAATCCGCAAAAATAGCCCTGGATTACGTCTTCGACAAAACCTGGGATGAGTTTTACGAAGATATCCAATGCCAGGATGCGGTCGTGCGCCGTATCGAGATTATCGGCGAAGCCGCGCGGCGCGTTTCTCAGGAAACTCGCGACGCGTATCCGCAGATCCCCTGGCGCGAGATGACGAGCATGAGAAACCTGGTCATTCATGAGTATGACGTGGTGGACATCAATCAGGTTTGGGATACGGTTCAAAATAAAATCCCGCCCTTGATCGAAGAACTATCCAAAATCGTTCCTCCTGAATAAGTTTTCAGGAGGATATTTTTAGGAACTGATGTAAACGATGACAAACGGCTGGCAGGAAATATTATTGGGTGAAGTTTTAACAGAACGAAAAGAAACGCCATCTCCCGAAAGTTTGGAGAATGGTGAGGTTAGTATTGTCAGTAAAATTGGCTTCAATCAAGGCAGGATTGAGTTACGTTCCGATGGCAAAACTAAAACAGGGATGATTCTGATTCGCCCAGGCGATTTGGTTATTTCAGGTATCAATGCTGCGAAAGGTGCAATTGCAATTTATGACGAAAAGCAAAATAGACCAATTGCAGGAACCATTCATTATGGCTCTTACATTCCAAATAAAGAACGAGTTGAAATCAAATATCTTTGGTGGTTTTTACGAAGCGCCGCTTTCCGTGATATTGTTCAGCATCATGTTCCTGGCGGAATTAAAACGGAACTAAAATCAAAACGCTTTCTTTCTGTTCCAATTCCTCTCCCAACACTGAATGAACAACGCCGCATCTTGGCGCATGTCGAAATCCTTGCCGCCCGCATTGCAAAGGCACAGTCCCTGCGGGAGGAGGCGGGCAGAGAAGTAGAAATTCTTCTAGCAAGAGCAACAACTTATGCTCTTGATGAACAGGGTTGGGAAATTCAGAGACTTGAAAACGTTCTCAAAGAATCTCCTAGGAATGGTCTTGCTCCTCAATCTAAAGTTGGAGGCGATGGGAAAAGGATGTTGCGAATCAACGCTGTTTCCAGTTCGCCAAATAGATTCGTTGATTTAAGTGCCTTCAACATTGTTGATGTACCAGAAGAAAAAGCAACCCCCTTTTATATGCAAAACAACGAAGTCTTTGTTGTTCGATACAATGGAGATATTAACCGTGTGGCAAAGGCGGCAATCTACAAAGCCAAAGATGACGAGAAAATCATTTATCCTGATAAGTTGATTAGATTGCGAGCAAATGAAGAGTTCATCTTGCCTGATTATTTGGTCTTTGCATTGAGTTCCAGAAAAGTCCGAAGTCAAATTGAAGAACTTGGAAAAACAACGGCGGGCAACATTGGCATCAGTGGTTCAAACATAAAATCATTCATGATTCCCATTCCCCCGCTCGACGAACAGCGGCGCATCGTGGCGTATCTCGATAGCGTCCAAGCGCGGCTGGCGTCGCTGCGGGAGTTACAGTCTGCTACGGGGGAGGAGTTGGACGCTTTGCTACCCTCCGTGCTGGATAGGGCGTTCAAAGGAGAGTTGTAGCATGGCAAATCAAGAACAACTAGCGATTTTGAGGCAGGGTGTGGAGGTTTGGAATAAGTGGAGAGCTAACAAACATGCATCTGGGATCGGTCCCGATAAACTCGATTTGAGAGATGCGCATCTTAGGGGAGCATCTCTTCGTAAAGCACAGCTCTGGTCAGTCGATCTGAGTGGAGCCGACCTCCAAGATGCCGATCTCAGCTATACATTCCTTAGACGGGCTGATCTCACTGGAGCTAATCTTGTGAGAGCCGATCTAAGGTCTTCTGATCTCCTTCAAGCAAATCTTACAGGAGTTGATCTCAGTGAAGCTAATCTTCAGGGAGTAAGTTTAGTAGAAGCAAAAATTGACAAGGCAAAAGTTTCCGGAAGTTGGGTCTATGGAATTAGTGTTTGGGATTTGAAAGGTGAGTTTGAAGAACAAAAGGATTTGATAATCACTCGAGCAGAGCAATCTACAATTAGAGTTGATAATATAAAAGTTGCTCAATTTATTTATCTGATTTTGAATAATGAAGAAATCCGGGATGTTATAAATACCCTCACATCTAAATCTGTCCTCCTTTTAGGTCGATTTGCCATTCCCGGGCGCAAGGGAATATTAGATGCACTAAGAAACAAATTACGTGAATATGACTTACTGCCTATTGTTTTCGACTTTGACCGTCCCACGGATAAAGACTTCACAGAGACAATCAAGACGCTGGCAGGACTTTCATATTTTGTAATAGCTGATGTGACCAACCCGAAATCGTCGCCACTTGAACTGCAAGCAACAGTTCCAGATTACCAAATTCCTTTCGTACCGATCATTCAGGAAGGCGAAAGTCCCTTTGCGATGATGGTTGATCTACAGAAAAAATATAATTGGGTATTAAATACAATAACATACGATTCGGCCGAAACGCTAATGAAAATTTTGAAACCATTGATTATTGACCCTGCCATGAAAAAACGGAATGAATTGAGGATTATCAAGGCGCAAGTGCCAGATGTAATTTCAGGTAAAGATTTTTTAGAAAAGGGCAAAGCATGAAAAGCGCCATCGAACAGCGGCGAATCGTGGTGTATCTCGATAGCTTCTCGCTAACGCGAGACCTTCGGCAAGCGCGGCTGGTGGCGGTGCGGGAGCCCCACAAGGGGGTGATATTACAGTCCGCTACGGGGGAGGAGTTGCGCCCGCTTTTTGGGCGGACGTTGCTGCCGTCCGTGCTGGATAGGGCGTTTAAGGGAGAGTTGTGACCCCCTTCCCGTCCTTCCCCTAAATCCAAAGTGCGGATTTAGGGGAAGGGGAATTGAGAGTTTGAATGAAACGAGAGATAATCAATTGAGTGTGACTAAATCTGGTTGATCGGACTTTAGGCAATTTCTCCAAGAATGAATTGACCATCCTTAAAATCCCGATTTTGTCTATTTTCCGAGCGTTTTAGCGGCAAAGTTCGTGGCTTATGTTGCTGAGATGCAACTCCGGGAACCAATTGACTTGCTACCAACTGATTTTAGTCACACTCTAATCAATTCTGATTACGAAATGCAAACAGCGTCGCTGCGCGAGTTACAGTCCGCTACGGGGGAGGAGTTGTCCGCGCTGCTACCGTCCGTGCTGGATAGGGCGTTCAAAGGAGAACTGTAATATGGCAAAGGGCTTCAAATTTAATTTACTTGAAAACGCAATTGACTCTTTACAGCAAGGTATTGGGTTTGCGTTAAAAGATAGTCCAACCCAAGGCGAATTGAAATTGTCAGTACTTCTTGTAGCTCAATCGGTCGAATTACTTTTAAAGGAACGCCTAAAAAGAGAACATTGGTCGCTAATTTTTACAAAAGTTGAGCAAGCTGGTAATCTCAATGCCAATACAGTAACTATTGACGAGGCTATTAAAAGGCTTGAGCAAATCGCCCATGTAAAACTGGATGAAGAAGAAAGAGATACTATTTCACTTTTATCAGACATTCGAAATCGAATACAGCATTATGAGATCGAAATCACTTTCGAAGAAGTACTTGGAAAAGATCATGCTGCTATTGCATTTATAACTCGCTTCTTAAAAGATGAATTCCAGAGGGATATTCGAGATTACTTCGAACAGGATGATGTTCAGAAGTTGATTTCCATTGACGAAGCTCTTAAGCATTTGCAGGAACTAGCCAAGCAGAACATTGAAAAAATCCGAAAAGAAAATGAACCTGCTAGAGCAAAGGATCAAATGGATTGGCAGTTTGATGTAATTGATTGTCCTGAATGTTGGCAGGAATATTATGTGTTTTCGCCAAGCAGTGATATTTCCCAGTGTCAATTATGCAAATATGAAGGCGGTTTTATTGAGTGTGCACGATGTGGTTTTCAAGCACCTTCTGGCTCTTTGGATTTCCATAGTGAAGACCCAGATTTTACTATATGTAATAGTTGCTGGGAAGATATTCAAAATGATTGAAGTCTTTTCAGACGAACAGCGACGCATCGTGGCGTATCTCGATAGCGTCTAGGCGCGGCTCGCGTCGCTGAAGCAGTTGCAGTCCGAAACCCAAAAGGAATTGGACGCGCTGCTGCCGTCCGTGCTGCGACCGCAGGGAGGGGCATTCAAGGGAGAGTTGTGAAAAGACCTGACAGGTTTCCGCGACACCTTTCCCGACTCGCGCCATTGTCCACGCGTGAGTTGCGATTGAATAGCGCCACGATGAAACCTGTCAGGTCTGACCAAAGAGGCGCAGGGTACGAAACACGGCTTCCGCGCTGGCGGCATCGGTGCTGATCCAGAGATCGAGGTCTTTGGTGTAGCGCGGTTCTGCGTACTGGACGACCGCGTACCCGCCGATGACCAGGTATCTAACGCCGTTGTCGTTGAAAAGTTTCAACAGATCGCTGAAGTCGGAGTTGACGAACATCGCGCCCTTTGACCCTCATCGCATGAACAATCAATTCCCAGGTAGCCTGAAACCGCGCGCTTGCCGGCTGGGCCTGCCAGAACTTCACGTCAAATGACCGGTCCAGGTCTTTGATCCGTCCCCTGCGCTCGACAAAATTTGTTCTCATTACGCTGGATTATACTGCTTCTTGCATAAAACGCCGGAATCAAAGACCCACAATAGATCTAACACAACAGCCCCGGCGCACTACCGCCAGGGCTGTTCACTCTTCACTGTTCACTGAAAACCGCACACTGTCTCAATACACCGGCAGCCTCGTATCCACCTCCCTCGCCCAGGCATTGATCCCCCCCTTCAAATTCTTCACCCTCCTGAACCCGGCGCTGACCAGCAATTCCAGCGCGCGCGCCGAGCGCATCCCGGATTTGCAGATTACGACCATCTCCTGAGCGCTGTCCAGTTCAGGCAGGCGGGAGGCCAACTGGCCGAGCGGGAACAGTTCCGCCCCAGAGAGGGACGAAATCGCCAACTCGTGCGGCTCGCGCACGTCAATCAGGCGTAACGGATCGCCGCGCCTGATTTTCTCAGCCAACTCGAGAGCGGTAATATCCCAATCCACCCCGGCCGAGCCTTGCTCATGATCCAAACCCGGAACACCGCAGAAGGCGTCGTAGTCAATCAACCCGCTCACTTCCGGGTGCGGGCCACAGATTTTGCAATTGGGGTTCTTCTTCAGCTTGACGTACTCGAAACTCATTTCCAGGGCGTTGTAGAGCAGCAGCCGCCCGACCAGCGACGAGCCGATGCCCAGCAGCATCTTGATCGCCTCGGTGGCCTGGATCGTGCCGATCGTCCCCGGCAGCACGCCCAGCACGCCTCCCTCTGCGCAGGTTGGCACCAGCCCCGGCGGAGGCGGCTCAGGGAACAGGCAGCGGTAGCACGGCCCTTCTTTGGCGTAGAAGACGCTCGCCTGCCCATCGAAGCGGAAGATCGAGCCGTAGACGTTTGGCTTGCCGAGCAGCACGCACACGTCGTTTGATAGGTAACGGGTCGGGAAGTTGTCGCTGCCGTCTATCAAAACATCATAATTACCGGCTATACGCATGGCATTCGCGGAGCTGAACGGCTCGTTGTACGCGTCCACTTGAATGCCCGGATTCAGGTCCAACATGCGCCGACGGGCCGATTCGACCTTCAGCCAGCCGACCATTCCTGTACCGTGGATGACCTGTCGCTGCAGGTTGGATTCGTCCACCACGTCATAATCCACCAGTCCGATGCGTCCGACGCCGGCTGCGGCCAGGTAGAGCGCCACCGGGGAGCCTAAGCCGCCAGTGCCAATCACGAGCGCCGACGAGGACTTGAGCCTCTTCTGTCCTTCCAGCCCAACTTCGGGGATGAGCAGGTGGCGTGAATAGCGTAATATTTCTTCGTGAGAAAGTTCTGGCATATTTGCCTTAGGTTGTCACGTTTTCACGTTTACAGGTAGTCTCCCTGTTGAGTGCAGTTGCAGGATCGTGGATTTGAACCGCGAAGAAACGAAGCCCGCGAAGGCTTTTTATAAAGGTTTTTTTGCGTTCTTTCCCGAAGGACACCGGGACGGTGCGCGCCTTCGCGGTTCATTATCCACAATGTCGCAAAAACTGCACCGAAGAGGGGAACCACCGTTTCCAGGTTTGCGCGTTATCCGCCTGCAATGGACGGGACGAGAAGCAGTTTATCGTCTTCGCCAAGCGAGGTTCCCAGACCCTGAAGTTCTTTGATGTTGCTTTCGCCGATGAAAAGATTGACGAATGGACGCAACTGACCCTCGCCATTATACAGATGCAATTTCAGCGCCGGGAACTGCGCCACCAGGCTTTGCATGGCTTCGCCGACCGTCGTGCCGGTTACGGTCACTTCGGACTGGTCGTTGACATAGGAACGCAGCGGGGTGGGCATTTTTAGAACAGGCATGGCAGCTTCTCGAATCTCTATATTGAAAAATCTTCGCCGCGCCAGATGCCGGCTTCGGGAGTGTGGATGTGCGGCATGTCGGTTGCGTGTCCGTCAATGTGGGCTTCCAAAGCCTGCACGCGCGCCATCAACGAGGTTAATGATACCCCAATTAAGTCCGGCAGGGAGGTGTGGTTCAGGTCAGGCGCGTCGCTGGCGCGGTGCGGTCTACTGCGCGAGACGACTTGTCCGGGCACGCCCACCACCACCGAGTTGGGCGGCACCGATTTGACCACCACCGCGTTGGCGCCGATGCGGCTGTCCGCGCCGATGGTGATCGCCCCCAGCACCTTCGCCCCGGCGCCGATGACCACCCGGTCTTCGATCGTCGGGTGACGTTTACCCTTGTTCAGGCTGGCGCCGCCCAGGGTGACGCCGTGATACATCGTCACGTCGCCGCCGATCTCGGCCGTCTCGCCGATGACCACGCCCATGCCATGGTCAATGAAAAAGCCGGGGCCAATCCTTGCGCCGGGGTGAATTTCGATGCCGGTCAGGCTGCGCGTCAATTGCGAGAGCCAGCGGGCCGGTAATTTGAAATTGCGCCGCCACAGAGCGTGGGCGAGGCGGTGTCCCCACAGGGCGTGCAGGCCGGGGTAGCAAAACAAGACTTCCAGCGCGCTGCGCGCCGCCGGGTCGCGCTCGAAGACGGATTGAATGTCGCGGCGCAGGGTAGGGAAAATTCCCCAGTGTTTTGCGCGTATGGTTACAGGAATTGCAGGATTGATTGTCATATTAGTCCGCCAAATTGGCGAACAACGCCGTAGACAGATAGCGCTCACCGAAAGACGGGATGATGACCACAATCAGTTTTCCGGTGTTCTCCGGGCGGCGCGCCACCTGCAGGGCGGCCCAGGTCGCCGCGCCCGAGGAGATGCCGACCAGCAGACCTTCTTCGCGGGCCATGCGGCGGGCGGTCTCCAGGGCATCGTCATCCTTCACGCGGATGATTTCATCGTAAATTTTAGTATTCAGAATGTCCGGCACAAAGCCTGGGCCGATACCCTGGATCTTGTGCGGCCCTTTCTGCCCGCCGGAAAGCACCGGCGAAGCATCCGGTTCGACCGCGACAACACGGAAGGATGGTTTGCGTCCCTTGATCTCCTCGCCGACGCCGGTGATTGTCCCACCGGTGCCGATGCCGGCCACGAGAATATCCACCTTGCCTTCGGTATCGCGCCAGATCTCCTCGGCGGTCGTCCGGCGGTGGATTTCCGGGTTGGCCGGGTTCTTGAACTGCTGCGGAATGAAATAGCGCGGGTCGGCGGCGGCCATTTCTTCGGCTTTCTTGATTGCGCCATTCATTCCTTCGCTGCCGGGGGTGAGAACCAGCTCCGCGCCGTAGGCGCGCAGCAGCATCCGCCGCTCCTTGCTCATCGTCTCCGGCATGGTCAGCACACACTTGTATCTCCGCGCCGCGCAGACAAACGCCAGCGCGATGCCGGTATTGCCGCTGGTGGGTTCAAGGATGATGGTATCGGATTTAATCAGACCGGCCTGCTCGGCGGCGTCAATCATCGCCACGCCGATGCGGTCCTTGACGCTGTGCGCCGGGTTGAAAAACTCCAGCTTGGCGACAATCTCGGCAGTGCATCCCTGGCTCAGGCGGTGGATGCGTACCAGCGGAGTATTGCCGATCAATTCAGTGATGTCATTTGCGATTTTCATTTTAGGTTCCTTGTCACTCTCTCTTCATAGACATTATCGGCAATAAGGTTCGGTTCTCTTTTGCATCGAATTTTCTCGAAGATAATTCGCCAAATAATGTCTATGAGAGAAAGGTTGATGGTGATGGGATATAAAACAGCCAACAGGAAAACGAAAAGGACGGCGCGGGGCGCCATGCGAAGAACTCCGATTTCGCATGCGGGGTCTCGCCCACCGTCCTTCGTCTGTTGGCTGGTAGCGACGATTTTAGTCGTCCATAAACGAGGCGGTGGCTACGATCCCCGCCTCAGACACAAGCAAGTACGCATTCTAATTCTCCAGAATATTTATGACTATTGTCATAAATATTATACGGTAAAGACCGACTTTGTCAAGGGGCGCAGCTTTGAATTTTACTTTATTCTTCTGCCTTACCCTTTTCCAATTCCTTCTGCTTGGCGGCGATAATCTCCGCGGCCAGATGCGTGGGAACGACTTCGTAGCGGTCGAATTCCATCGTGAAGATACCCCGCCCACCGGTCATCGAGCGCAGTTGGGTGGTGTAGCGCAGCATCTCGGCCAGCGGCACCTGGGCGATGACAATTGTCCGCCCGCGCTCGGATTCGGTACCCTGAACGCGGCCGCGGCGGGTATTCATATCACTCATCACATCGCCCATGTTGGCGTCCGGCACGGTGATGCGGGCATTCATGATCGGCTCGAAAAGCACCGGGCTGGCATCCTTGACAGCCAGTTTGAAGGCTTCGCGTCCGGCAATTTCAAAGGCGACGGGTTTCGAGTCAACCGGGTGTTCCTTGCCATCATAGACGATCACCCTGACATTGCTCATCGGATAACCGGCAACCACGCCGGTCAGCATCGTGGCGTGAATGCCCTTCTCGATGGCCGGCAAGTACGACTTCGAAAGGTTCATGCCCACCAGTTCATCGGTGAACTCGAAATCTTCCTCCGGACATGGTTCGATCCTCAGCGAGACCTCACCAAACTGACCCGCACCGCCGGATTGTTTCTTGTGGCGATACATGGCATCCGCCTTCTTGGTGATACCCTCGCGGTACGGCACCTTTGGTTCCACGGAGGTCAACCCGACCTGGAGCTTGCTCACGGCGCGGCGGATGGCCACGTCAATGTGCTGGTCACCCATCCCCTGCAGGATGGTTTGGCCGGTCGAATGTTCCCCATGCCAGCTTAGAGTCATATCTTCTTCGCACAGGCGCGTCAGCGAGGGCGAGATCTTGGCCGCATCCGCCTGTGTTTTTGGCATAATTGCCACACGAAATAGCGCGGTTGGGTATTGCGGCACCGGCAGGGTCAGCGGGTGACCTTTATCGCACAATGTATCGCCAGTGGATGTTTGGTTTAGTTTGGCAACGATCCCAATATCACCAGTGTGCATCCGCTTGATTGGCAAGGTTTCTTTACCCCGCAGCACGCTCAAGGAGGCCATGCGTTCTTCCACACCTTTGGTCTGGTTCCAGATGTGGGCGTCGCCCTGCAACGTACCTGAGTAGATGCGGAAGTAGGTCAGCTTTCCCACGTATGGATCCGCGGTCGTTTTCCAGATATAGAGCGCCAATGGTCCAGAATCGAGGGCGGGAAGTTCCTCCTCACCACTTTTACCTGTGGCGACCACGGTCGGCGCTTCAGCGGGAGACGGCATCAGGTTGAGGATGGCGTCCAGCAGGGGAGCGATGCCCTTTTCATGCGCGCCTGCCGCGCAGAATACCGGGACGTATGCGCCGCTGCGGACTATGCTTTTCAGACCGCGCATCAGTTCGTCAGGAGTCAATTCGCCGCTTTCCAGATATTTTTCCAGCAGCGCATCTTCACCTTCAGCAGCCGCCTCGATCAAGGCCACTCGCGCTTCTTCGGCCGCCGACTTCAGCTCGGCCGGGATGTCTTCAGCCGTTTTCCCGTCTCCAGCGTAAGCCTTCATCGCGATCAGGTCAATCACACCCTTGAAGGCAGCCTTTTCGCCCCAGGGTAACTGTACCGGGATGAGACGCGTCTCGGAGAATTCCTGCACCGAGGCCAGAGCCTTCTGGAAGTTGGCGTTATCGCGGTCAATCTTGTTGATAACCAGGAAGCGCGGCAGTTTAAAGGTATCGCAGTAACCCCAGGCGATCTCAGTGCCAACCTCCAACCCGGCGACCGCATCCACCAGCACCAAAGCGCCGTCCGCGACGCGCAGCGCGGAAATCACTTCGCCGATAAAGTCGGTATAACCAGGGGTATCCAGTACATTGATCTTGTGGTCTTTATATTCTATCGGGATCACGCCAGTATACAGCGAAAGCTTGCGGCGGATTTCCTCTTCTTCATAGTCTGAGACGGTCGTGCCATCTTCGATCTTGCCCAGGCGTGTAGTCGCCCCCGTGAAATGGAGAAACGCCTCGGCCAGCATGGTCTTTCCGCCAGAGCCGTGAGAGACCAGGGCGATATTTCGGATAGACTCGGTAGTATACTCTTTCATGTGGGAACCTTTCCTGTAAGGATTTAAGACAGCGTGCCTGATTGTAAGAGAAGTATGGTGAATTGTCAAAGTGTGATTTGTCATATCACATTTTGGTATTCTTTCATTTCAGTTGTAACAACCGTCCCGCAGGTTTTGAAAGAAGGTCAAATCAGCTCATTTCAACCTGCGAGACGTTCCTCCATCCCCAAGATTACAATTGCCTTAAATATTTGAAAAACTCTTGACTTTGTCTTTTTTAGCGCGATAATGAAAATGCACTCCGAAAGAGCAAACCCGGTGAAAACCGGCGACGCAAAGTCAAGGACCTAAAGGCCATCGAAAGATGACCCACGGCAGCCTGACAACCGAAAAGGCAAACCCGGTGAAAGCCGGGGGCGCAAAGTCAAGGGCCTAACAGTCATGTAAAAAGTGACTACGGCAGCCTGACGACCGAAAAGGCAAACCCGGTGAAAACCGGCGACGCAAAGTCATGGGTCTAAGGTCATTGAAAAATGACCATGACTGCCAGGCTACCTGAGTGCAATTTTTTATTTAACCCCTCCGAAGTCTTCGCGAAGCACCCCATGGGGGCGGAGACTTCGGATGTCTGTTTCAAGTAATGAATCTACCCAATCGTTTAATCTTCAATCTGTGGTACTTCCGCCGCGCGCCGTGGGACAGCGGCATCGTCCCGCCGGAACTGGTTGATTTCATCCAGACGCACCCGGCTGGTCGCGCCCTTGATCTCGGCTGCGGGACTGGGACGAGCACGCTTGCGCTGGCGCAGGCCGGCTGGCAGGTGACGGGTGTGGATTTTGCCCCGCGCGCCATCCGGATCGCAAAACGTAAACTTGCCCTGAGCAAAGTCGAAGGGACGAAAAACGTAAAGGCGCGGGTGGATTTCTTCGTCGCCGATGTGACCCACCTCCCCCATTCTCTCTTCTCTACTCCCTACGATCTGGCGCTGGATATTGGCTGTTTTCATGGCCTTTCAAAAGGACAAAGGGCGGCCTATCTCGACAACCTGGAGCGGTTGCTCGCCCCGGGCGGATACTGGCTGTTGTATGGGTTTTTCAAATCCGCCCCGGATGCGTCCGGCCCCGGGCTTGCCGCGTCCGAACCGGACGCGTTTGCCGCCCGATTCCCTCTCCAGTGGCGCAAGGACGGCTTCGACAAGAAAAAACGCTCTTCGGTCTGGCTTTTGTTCCAAAAACCGTATTGATTTGGGTGCGTTTCAAATGAGTTAGACCAGAACGTCCCGCAGGTTGGATTGAGTCAATTTGACCGTCTTTCAAAACCTGCGGGACGGTTGCTTCAACTGAACTGAAATACACCCTATTGATTTTGATCACCTCTGATCACGGGAATATAGAAGACCTCAGCACCCGCCGTCACACGGCCAACCCTGTCCCTTGCCTGCTGATCGGGGCGCTGAAGGCGCGGCGGAAGTTTGCAGGGGGCTGCACGCTCTAACGGGAATCGCCCCGGCGGTGTGGCGCGCGTTGGAATCCGAAGTCTCAGCCTATTGTGTTCTTCCTCATCATGTGCAATAATACTGCAATCATTCCCATTCGCACCATCGCAAGGAGGACACCATGCAAAAACTCAAACGCCCAATCGCCATCCTGACCGCGCTCATGCTGCTGATCACCGCCTGCGGAGGCAGAGGGACCGCTCCCCCTCCTGCCACAGTTGACCCGTCCGCCGCGCCCGACATCGGCGGCACCTGGAACGGCCAATTCCTCGACCTCGCCGGGGGCATTCAGCGGATTGCCACGCTCACCATCGAACGCGGCGAAGGGAATGTCGTCACCGGAAGCATCGCCTTCAACACCCTCGACGCCACCATGCCCGAATTCTACGCCGTCAGCGGCACTTACGATGGAACCATTCTGCGCGTCAGCGAGAGCCAGGGACGCTATTTCTGGGGCGACTTCAGCGGAGGCACCTGGAACGGTTACGGCTCCTGGGGCTGCTACGATTGCCCGGACTCGGCCTGGGCGCAGTTTACCCTGCAACGCGGCATCCATGTCATCCCGGTTGAGACCAGCGGCGGGGGCACAACCGCAATCCTTCCCGGCGATCCGGTCACGATGGATTCGTGGGCATACGACGCCTTTGCTGACCCAACGCTGCCCTACGTCACCTACGGCGATAACTACCAACGTAATCTCTACGAGCGCCCCTTCGACATCCAGATGCGGTACCGTCCCGATACCGATATTGATTGGGCTTTCTTATCCTACGGCGCGGACTGGATTTACATCTCCATCCTGCTGCGCGGGGATGATCCTGCCACGCAAGGGAAGAACTCGGATTACGCGGTTGAATTCGACCTGAACCTGGACGGGCGCGGCGATACCCTGGTCCAAGTTTTCCCGCCCTTCACCACTTTCTGGACGAATACCAACGCCATCGTCTACCAGGATGCCAACGGTGATGTCGGCGGCCCGAATCCGCTGCTCTCGGATGCTCCCATAAAAAATGATGGCTACGAGAACGTACCCTACAGCATGGGATCCGGAGCCGACCCGAACGGGGCCTGGGCGCGCCTCGCCCCTCAGGATAATGCTTTCATTCAAGTCGCCTTCCGCCCGTCCTACATCAACAACGCCTCTTCCTTCCTGTGGGGTGTCTGGGCGGATAGCAGCCAGCGGAATCCCCTCCTGTTCGATTACAACGATGCTTTCACCCGGATAGATGCCGGTTCCCCGCTGCAGGGCGATCCGAACTATCCGCTCAATTCCCTTTACTTGCTGGACAACACCTGCCGCGTCGCCTATGGATTCAGCCCCACGGGGAAGGAGCCTGGCATTTGCACCCCTGAAGACGATTCGATGATCTGCCAGCAGGGTGGTTCGCAGGGCAGCAACCCGACTCCACCGAGCGGCATTGTCGTCCTCGTCAATCCCACCGGCACACCCGCGTCCGGCATTGTCGTTCTCGCTCAACCCACCGGCACACCCTTGTCTGGAAGTGACGATAATCCGAATCCGCCGCCCCCAGCCAATGGGACGGTATCCGGGCAGGTCTGGCAGGATACGAACGGGGATGGCATCCGGCAGGCGGACGAACTGGGCTGGAGCAGCGAGGCGGTCGTATTACGCACCGATGGGTACGGCGGCTCCTGCAACGTTACCGTGGCAACCACCCTGCCCAACAAAAGCGGCAACTACCAGTTCACGGATGTCTGGCCAACACCCTATTGCGTCGTGTTTCTCACCTCGCAGCCGACCGGGGCCTGTTCGACAAGCCAAAATGTCACTGTCCCTGCCGGGGGAACCGCTAGCGCTGATTTTTGCGTCCACGCAAGCCCACCCCCGCCTCCTGTCAGCACGAACACACCAACCGCAGCAAGTACGGGTGCCATTAGCGGATATGTCTGCTGGGACGCGAATTTAAACAGTACATGTGATTCTGATGAAGGACCATTTGAGGGATTGATAGTTGATTTGTTCCTTGGATCAGACATTATTGCTACAACTACCACCGATGGGTCAGGGAATTTCCGCTTCGATGGTTTAGCCAACAATGTATACCGTGTCTGGGGGCGGTGGGGTGGAAGTACTACGGCTGACCTCTCCAGTGGCGGTACGGTAAACCTCACGATGGCCGCACCTTGACATCGTCGGGGTCGTCGCTCCGAGCCTTGGCGAGGCGCCAGTTTTTCTCTGGCGCCATAAAGACGAGAGCACGATATTCCGGGGCGGCCATCTGGCCGCTCCGGTACTTTTAATCTACAAATCGCATAAAGACCTGATTCGCCACCAGCCGGGCGCGGGGAGTGAGGCGTAATGCGTGATGCGTGATGCGTGATGCGTAAGAAGGGGGCGTGGAAACCCATTCGACCAAATCCAGCCGCAAGAGTTCGGAGACTTCTTCCGGAAAAGCATCTTCGATGCCTATGCCAAATCGAGAGCGGAAATCGGCATCCGAAACGCCCTCGCGGGTGAGACGCAGGCCGGTGAGCATGGTTTCCTGCATTTCCACTTTGGCAGTTATGCGCTGATGTTTGACAGTCGCCGGCGAGAGTGGAAACTCGCCTTTCGCTACCCTTCGACTGCGCTCAGGGCAAGCCTGCCATCCGCCATCTGCCAGACGCTCGATGTAGGTTTTGATGCGCAGGACATTCGAGTAGCGGTATCCGCCCGCCCAGCCGTGCGCCCCAGCGCCGAAGCCTAAAAAGGGCTGGTTGCGCCAGTATTGTAGGTTGTGGCGGCAGGCGTATGAAGGCGAAAGGATGAAGGATGAAGGATGAAAGTTTTCTTCCGCCTTCCGCCTTCCGCCTTCATCCTTCGAACGCGCCCAGTTGGAGATCTCGTATTGCTCGTATCCTTGTTCTGAAAGATACTCCCCCGCCCACTCGTACATATCGGCGGCGAGATCGGGGTCGGGTGACGGCATGCGCCCACGCGCCGACCAACGTCCAAAAGGCGTGCCATGCTCGATGGTCAGGGCGTAGAGCGAGAGATGCTCCGGGTGCAGGCCCAAAGCCAGTTTAACGGTCGCCTGCCACCGGTCGAGAGGTTGTTCCAGCAGGCCATAGATCAAGTCGAGATTCAAATTGTCAAATCCAGCCATGCGCGCCAATTTGACCGCCTCGATCACGTCGAAGAAATCATGGCTGCGTTCCAGTTGGCGCAATTCATCCGCGTGCGCGGATTGGACGCCGAGGCTGAGACGGTTGAAGCCCATGTCATGCAAGCCACGCAGATAGGTCAGTGAAACAGTGCCTGGGTTGGCTTCGAGGGATGTTTCGGCATCGAAAAGAACTTCGAAATTTTCACGAATGGCCGCCAGGATTTTTTCGAATTGCCCGGCTGTGAGTAATGATGGCGTGCCGCCGCCGAAATAGATGGTATGGACCCGACCCTCACCCCCGGCCCCTCTCCCCGGGGGAGAGGGGAGTTGTGAGCCAACAAACTCGATCTCGCGGCACAACGCGTCCACATAAGCCGGAATCAAATCTTCCTGCCCAGCGTAGGTGTTGAAGTCGCAGTAGGCGCAGCGGTGACGGCAGAAGGGGATGTGGAGGTAGAGGGAGTGCATGAGAAATGAGTAACGAGAAACGAGTAATACGTAAAGCGTAAAACGTAATGCGTAAAGCGTAAAATGTAATTACCCGGCTTCGCGGTGAAACGGCAATCCGACGAGCAGGGCAAGCGGGCCGAGGAGCAGCAGCCACATGGCCGCGCTTAGGCCAAAGGTCTCCGCGGCCAGGCCAATGCCGAAGGGCAGGAGTCTTCCGAAGAGTCCGGTCACGTTGCCGATGGTCATTACCGTGCCGGATTGTCCGGGCATGGCAGCATAGAGACGAGCCTGCAAAATGGCATACCAGCCGGAGTTGAAGAAACCCAGCAGGCCGAGCAAGACCATCTTCAGCCAGATATTGGGCGTCAGCAGGAAGGCCGGGAAGAGGACAAGTTCGATGATAACACTGATGCGCAGGTAATCCAGGCCGCGCACTTTTTCGAGCAATGGAATGAGCAGAAAATCGCCGAGCAGACCGACGCCGGTCCAGACCGCGACAGCCAGTGCGGCCTGGATCGGGGCAAGGCCGGCCACGTCCACGAAGTAGAGCGCCAGGAAGCCGTAAAGCACATCCAGCAGCAGGTCGGAAAATTCGAGCAGGATGGCCCAGCGCAGCACCTCCTTGCGGCGTAAAGCGGAAAACGTAAAGCGTAAGCCATCCAGGATGGCAGAAAAGCGCGGCAAGGCGGTGTGATGAGGCGCGGATGGCGGCAGGCGTTTCCAAGCGAAAAGTAAGATAACCAGCGTTAATCCTGCCAGCGCGAAAAAGACGCCGCGCCAGCCAAAACTAAGATAGGCTGCCCCGCCAAGCAGGAGCGGCCCGATTACCACGCCCAGCGAACCGGCGAAGGTCCAGCGCGCCATGTTGTGCTCACGGCGGGCCGGGGCGGAGTCCATTAACGTGGCCTGTGAGAGACTGACGAACGCGCCCGATGACGGGTAAAACAAGATGAAGGAAATCAGCAAAAGCAGGAAGTTCCGGCTGATGGCAGTGAGGAATAGCGCGACGACAAAAAATATACCCCCGCCTAGGATAAGCGCGCGCCGCTTCCAGACATCGCCCAGGATGCCGAGGAAGGGTTCGATGAAACTGGAGACCAAACCGGGCAGGCTGAGCGCCAATCCAATTTGGACATAGTTCAGCCCCAGGTCGGTGCGGATCAGCGGCCAGGCGGCGCCGGTGACACCGAAGACCAGTTCGTCGAGAAATTCGATGAGTAGATAGAGCATGGACAGTGGAGGATAGGTGAAAGCAACCCAAGACTCAAATTACCAACCTCAACGGCTCCTCCAAATACAACGCCAGCGCCTGCATGAATTTGGCCGCCTCCACCCCGTCGCTGACGCGGTGATCCACTGAAATCGTGGCCTTCATCCGCCAGCCAACGGAAATGGCGGGATTCCCATCCCGCCCCACATTCACCACCGGCAATTCGCGCGCCGAGCCGACCGCCAGGATCGCGGCCTCAAGCGGGTTGATAATGGCGACGAAGTTTTCCACGTCGTACATGCCCAGATTGCTGACCGAGAAAGTCGAGCCTTCGATGTCCTCCGGCTTGACCTTGCCCTCGCGCGCCCGCGCCGCCATCGCCTTGACCTCGGCGGCGATCTGGCGCAGCGGCTTATGGTCCGCGTCGCGGCAGACCACCGTCAGCAGGCCGCCCTCCACCGAGACCGCCACACCGATGTTCACCGCGCCGTGATGCAGAACCGAATTTCCTTGCAGCGAGGCGTTCAGGTTGGGAAACTGGCGCAGGGTCAGCGCGGTGGCTTTGAGGAAGAAATCGTTGACCGAAACCTTTTCATTCTCCGGCGCGATCTTGTTGAATTGCGCCCGCAAATCCATTAGAGCATCCATCTTGTATTCGTGGGTGATGTAGAAATGCGGTACATTTGTCTTGCTCTCTGTCATCCGGCGACCAATCGCTTGACGGAGTTTGCTCATGGCAACCGTTTGGTTGGATAGTTGGGTAGTTGGGTAGTTAGGTAGTTGGGTAGTGCTAACTGCTGAGAGCGCAGTTTCGACATCGCGGCGCACGATGCGCCCGCCGGGGCCAGTACCTTTGATTCCGGCGAGGTCTACTTTTGCCTCGCGTGCTATTCTCTTCGCCAACGGCGATGCCATAACCATTGCGGATGGTTCGACTTCGCTCACCACAGGATACAGATTGCGGATTGCTGCTTGCAGAGGTTCAACTGCCTGACTTTTGACTTTCGACGTCGGACGCTCTGCTTTCTGCGGCTCTTCGATTTTTTCATCCATTGCGCCAACCACCGCTATCGGCGTACCCACTGGCACCACCGCCCCCTGCTCCACCAGCAACTGGCGCAGCACACCGGAGGCTGAAGATTCCACTTCCACCGTCGCCTTGTCGGTCTCGATTTCTGCCAGCACCTCGCCTTTATTCACCGTTTCGCCAACGCCCTTCAACCAGCGGACAAGCGTCCCTTCGGCCATGTCGAAGCCCAGTTTCGGCATGGCAATCGTCTCGGCCATCACAGCACCTCCTTGACCGCCGCCACCACGTCCGCCACCTGCGGCAGGGCGGCTTGTTCGAGCGTGCGGTTATAGGGCAGCGGCACTTCTTTCTGCGCCACGCGTTTGATTGGGGCGTCCACGTAATCGAAGGCTTCTTCATAAATCCGCGCCGCGATTTCCGACCCGACGCCAAACGACTTCCAGCCCTCCTCGACGATCACGGCGCGGTTGGTCTTGCGGAACGACTCCAGCACCGGCGACATATCCAGCGGGCGCAGCGTACGCAAATCCACGATTTCGGCCTCGATGCCCTCTTTGGCGAGTTCCTCAGCCGCTTTGGTTGAGATTTCCAGCCCCTTGGAGTAAGTCACAATGGTGACATCTTTTCCGGGGCGTTGGATGATGCTCCTTCCGATTGGGATGAGGTAATCGCCTTCCGGCACTTCGCCGCGCGTCTGGTACATGGTGGCATGCTCGATGAAGAGCACCGGATCGGACGACCGAATGGCCTGTTTCAAAAGACCCTTGGCGTCGGCCGGCGTCCCGGGCGCGACCACCTTCAGGCCGGGGAAGTGGGCAAAGACCGCGTCGGGTGTCTGCGAGTGGGTCGCCCCCAACTGACGCCCGCCGCCGCCCACGGCGCGGATGACCAGCGGCAGGACGAACTGCCCACCGAACATGTAATGCAATTTTGCCGCCTGGTTGACAATCTGATCCATGGCCGCGAAGGCGAAGTTGATCGTCATCAGTTCCGCGACCGGCCGCAGACCGGTCAGCGCCGCGCCGATCGCCGCGCCGATGATGGCTGTCTCAGCGATGGGCGTATCGCGAACGCGCTCCGCGCCGAAATGGTCATAAAAGCCTTTGGTGACGGCATACGTCCCGCCCCACACGCCGACTTCCTCGCCGAGGATGAAGACGTTGGGGTCACGTTCCATTTCTTCCCAGAGGGCCTGGAAGATGGCTTCGCGCATGGTGATTCGTGGCATAGTTTCCTCTCATCTGTGGGGGGAGAAGGTAAACAGGTAAACAGTTAAACAAGTAAACAAGTAAACAAGTACACAAGTACACAAGTATTCAAACTTCTTATCTACGTGTCTACTCAATCCATATAGACATCCATAAATAACTCTTCCATCCCCGGCTCCGGGCTGGCCTCCGCAAACTCGACCGCCTTCTGCGCCTCGGCTTCGGCGCGGGTGTCGAGTTCGTCCAGTTCAGCAGCTTTGGCTTTTTTATTTTCAATCAGGTACTTGTAATAAATGCCGATCGGGTCATCTTCCTGCCATTTCTTCACTTCCTCCACCTTGCGGTAACGTTCCGGGTCGCCCATCGAGTGGCCGCGGAAGCGGTAGGTCATGATCTCAAGCAGGAACGGGCCGTTTCCCGCGCGCACTTTTTCAATCGCATCCTTCGCCGCCGCGAAGACAGCCATCACGTTCATCCCGTCCACACGCTGATGGGTCATACCGTAACCTTCAGCCTTCTGCTGGATTTCGGAAACCGCCGAAGCGCGCTCGACTGTCGTGCCCATGCCGTACAGGTTGTTCTCGCAGACCCACAGCACGGGCAGTTTCCAGACTTTCGAGAGATTGAGCGCCTCGTGGAAAAAGCCGATATTGGTCGCCCCGTCGCCGAACATGCAGATAGTCACACCGTCCTGGTTGGCATACTTATCACCCAGGGCCAATCCTGCAGCGATGGGCAGGTGCGCGCCGACGATGGCGTGCCCGCCCCAGAAGTTCTTGTTCACATCCGCCATGTGCATCGAGCCACCCTTGCCTTTGGAACAGCCGGTGGACTTGCCGAGCAGTTCGGCGATGACTTCATTGGTTGAAATACCGCAATTTATCGCCACACCGTGGTCGCGGTAGGCGGTGATGACTCTATCCTGCGGTTGTCGCGCGGCAATCAGGCCGGTTGAAACCGCCTCCTGCCCGATGTACAGGTGCATAAAGCCGCCGATTTTTCCCTGCTGGTACAACTCCGCGCCGCGCTCTTCCACGCGGCGGATGAGCACCATTTCATAATACATTTGCAAGAGCTTTTGTTTGTCCATAAGAACTCCGTCTTTTGTCTCACTCGCCCAGTACCGTAACGCGGAATTTATTCCGCAACCAAAGGGCGATATCGCGAAGCATATCGCGCTACAAAATCTTCGTGATTGTGATAGTTTTTCAAGAGGAATACTATAATGTCATTATGCCCAAAACAATACCATCAGCCATAAAAGCGCGGCACGCGCGCTCCAATGCCGCAGACGACCTCGTAGTTGATCGTCCCCCACCATGCGCCCACCTCCTCAGCAGTAATTTGCTCTTCTCCCTGCTCACCGATGATGACCACTTCGTCCCCGGCCTTCGCATTGGGGACGGAATCGAGCTGCAGCATGAACTGATCCATGCAGACGCGGCCAACGACCGGCACGCGCCGCCCGCCGACGAGCACCTGGTTGCCATTTGCGCGGCGGAAGCCATCCGCGTAACCCAGCGGCACGCTGCCGATCCGCTCCGCCCGGCTGGTGACGTAAATGTGCCCGTAACTCAAGCCCCGCCCAGCGGGGAGCGTCTTCACCTGGGCCAGGACGGCTTTCCACGCCAGCGCCGGGCGGACGCCTGCGGGACATGGCGCCTCCGCTGAAGGATGCAGGCCATACATGGCAATGCCCAGGCGCACCATGTCCAGGTACGCGCTTGGGCGGGTGAGCGCCGCCGCCGAATTGGCTGCATGCACCAACGGCGGGCGCAGGCCTTCGGACTCCAGGGCCGCCAGCGCCTCGTAAAAGAGCCTCTCCTGGTCGGCGGTGGTCTCGACCTGCGGCTCGTCGGCGCGGGCGAAGTGGGTGAACAGGCCCTCGAGAAGCAGGCCGGGGGTCGCGGCCAGACGGCGGGCCAGGGCGGGCGCCTCTGGCGGTTGGACGCCCAGACGGCTCATGCCGCTGTCCACTTTAAGATGCAGGCGGGCGGCCTCACCGACCTGTTGGGCGGCGGCCGCGAGCCGCGGCAGTTGGTCGGCATCCCAGACGGTCAACGAGATGCGCCCGGCGATCACCTCGCCCAAATCCGCAGGCGGAAGGTACCCCAGGAGCAGGATGGGACAATCCAGGCCGGCGCGGCGCAACTCGAACGCTTCTTCGCTGCGCGCGACTGCCAGCCAGGTCGCCCCGCCCTTGAGCGCCGCCTGAGCCACAGGCACCGCCCCGTGTCCGTAGCCGTTGGCCTTGACCACAGCCATGACCTGCACACCGACCCGGGCACGGATTTGGCGGACGTTTTCGGCGATCACGCCCAGATCAATTTCTATCCAGGTGGCACAGCGTTCTTTTGATTTAACAGAGTTCATGAGTAGCGCCCAAGTAAATCGTGTTTATCGTCGGGCGGGTTTTCGCGATAGCATCCCCGAAGGGGGCTTACCCGCCATCTACACCGGCAGGTATGGAAACCTGCCCTACATACGGCTCAACAGAGCCATCTACACCGGCAAGTATGGAAACCTGCCCTACAAATGGCTACCCCCCGCCAATCACCGCCAGCGCCTTGATGGTATCACCCTCCTGTATCACGTAATCCTTCGCTTGCTGCTCGCCATTGACCACCACTAGCGCGATGATTTCCGGCGGGATGCCGAGCGACACAAGCGTCTCGCGGACAGTGCGGCCAGACTCGACCTGGACTTCGTCGCGCTCGCCGATATACGATTTCAGCGCCCCGCTGGGGCGTAAGGTTGCGCTCATAGATAATTTGAGAGTAGAGAACAAGAGATCAGTCCTCTACTCTCTCCTCTCTTCTCGCCTAAGCGACCAACTCAGCCAGGCCAAGCTGTTCCAACATATAGGAGGTAGGTATCCCTTCCGAGTTCCAGCCGCGCTGCTCGTAATACATATCCAGCAACTTATTGACATCTTCGAGTTTGGTGATCTGGCCTTTGGTCACGCCAGTGGTTGGCGGTTCTTCGTAGAAGCGCGGGGCTGGCATGTCCCATTCGCGGCCAAAATCCTCGTTCTCGCGTGCCCAGAACATGCGCGTCAGATTCCAGATACGTTCGCCGGTTTTTTCCAGGTCTTCCCAGGTGCGGCGGATGCCGGTGATGGCCTCGATGGCCGGCACGTACAGGTCGCGGTCAATGCCTAGTTCCACCCATTGCAGGCGGCAGCCGCCCAGCACGTCGAACATCGGGCGGAAGTTTTGCAGCCAGATGACACGCGCCACTTTTTCCGGCACGACCTTGTCGCGCCCGACCTGCAGATCGTAGGTGATCGCCCAGGCGCGGTTGTGATGCGCGCCCACGTCGCAGGTCATGTAGGAAATGAGCATGGCGGTGGCGTTGTGCGTGGCGTATGCTGATTGCTCCATGCCCTTGACGTGGATGGCAAACTTTTCGCTGCCCTGGCCAATCTTTTTGGAAGCCTTCTTGACGCCTTCGGAAAGCAGCGCGCCGAGGCCCTCTTTATTCGCAATCTTCTCAACCAACGAGAAGGCCGCCTCGGTGTTGCCAAATTTCAAATCCAGGCCGTCGGTGTCTTTTTTGGTGAAGATGCCCTTCTCGTAACACTCCATCGCCCAGCCAATGGCTGAACCTGCGGAGATGGTGTCAATGCCCAAGTCATCGCAGAGCAGGTTCAGTTTGGCGACCGCCTCGATATCGGAGATGCCCAGGTTGGAGCCCATCATGCCGATGGTCTCGTATTCGGGGCCTTCGACTTCGAGGTTGTATTTCTTCGAGCGGCTGTACTTTCCGCAGGGCGAGGGGCAGCCAAAGCAGCCCTTGTCGGTGATGACAATCGTCTCGCGCATCACCGGAGCGTAGAGCGTCTTACCGCCCTCAAATGAACCGGCGCTGAAGTTGCGGGTGGGCAGCGCGCCGACCTCATCGCACCAACTGGTGACGACAGTCGTGCCGTAACGCGTCCACTCCGGCAGAAATTCGGCCTCTTTGCAGGCCTTGTAGAGGGCCATACCGGCCTTGCGATAGGCTTCCTTATCCGCCACCGGCACGGAGCGGGTGCCATGAATGACGATGGCCTTGACTTTCTTGACGCCCATCACCGTGCCGACGCCGCCGCGACCGGCCTGGCGGCCATAGTCGTGGTTGATGCAGGCATAGGAGACCAGCTTTTCACCGCCGGGGCCGATGACCGCCACCTGATATTCCTCGCCAAGTTTATCTTTGAATTGCTTCTCAACCTGGATGGCGCCTTTACCCCACAAATCCGCTGCATCCCGCAGCTCGATTTTATCATCTTCGATGAACAGGTAGACTGGTTTCGGGCTGATGCCCTCCAGAATGATGCTGTCAAGACCGGCGTATTTCATTTCCGCGGTGAAGTGGCCGCCCATCGAGGCGCTGGCATATCCGCCGGTCAGCGGGGATTTGGTCGTCCAGTCACATTTACCGCCGCCGGGGACCAACATGCCGGAGAACGGGCCGCTTGAAATAATGAGTTTATTTTGCGCGCCAAGCGGGTCAGCACCCTTGGGTACTTCCTTGAACAGGAAATAAGCGCCGAAACCGCGCCCGCCGATGAAATCGCGCGCCACTTCGGGCGGCGTGGGTTCCTTGCTGATTTTGCCTTCCGTCAGGTTGACACGCAGAATGTTTCCACCATAGCCATTCATATCCGCCTCCTTATTCAGCAATCCACAGGGCGCTGGTGCCGCAGACAGCCACGCAGTCGCCGCACAGGTCGCATTCCCAGGCCGTGTTGGCCAGCTCGGCACGCAGGAACATCACGTCCTCCGGGCACTCCGGCACGCAGGCCTCGCACAGGTTGCATTCGGCGAAATTCACGTACCACGCGCCTTTGTCATTTTTAACGATGGCCTCGGTCGGGCAGACCGCAGCACAGTAGCCGCACTGCGTGCAGACCCTGACTTTGTAGACGCCCTCGGCAGGGAAATGGGGTTCGATGACCAACGCCGCCTTTTTAGGGTTGCTCTCGCCAAACAGGTTCAGCGAGCAGGCGACGCGGCAGGCGTTGCAGCCTGAGCACTTCGAGCTATCCGCATAAAGTCGCATAAGAGAACTCCTTTCGGAAGATGGGGCAGGATTTGCCTAATTATAACTTCTTGCCGAAGGATTACCCGGCATATTGGCTAGGTGTGCGCGCAAAGGTTCACTGCGGACTGCGAAATCTTCGCGAAGCACCCTGTAAAGGACCCGATTTTGCCCGAAGTCGGGAGACTTCGAGTCCGTGTCCTGACTTGGTTTGCGTGCACACGAAAAATTTGAAAGGCAGGCCTGAGCCTCTGCCCGCCATTATAATATAGTATGACGTGGCATCATTTGCGCGATCCGTGCAATTCGTAGGTCGGATTGCCAATCCGACCATGAGTATCAACGTAAGGCGAGGTCCGG
>CAZTZE010000006.1:52418-115696 GCA_964618215.1 uncultured Chloroflexus sp. | reverse complement strand
TTCTGGAGTCTAATCTTCTCTTAGCCTATTGTCCAGTTTTTGGGGTCCACTACAGTCTGTGGCTATTTTGGGGAGTTGATTTACAAAGTCTTTGGAGTTTGCGGAGCCTTTGATGAATAATTCAACTGTTGCCAGATTCAACGTGGCAATTCTGCGGCGCGTCAGGGACTCGGTTGAATCTCGCAAGTTTTTGCCTGTGAGAATATCCAACACAACTCCACGCACAACGTCCAAGCCAATTTGCTCCACAAGTTGACTGCCGCTGGCGGAAAGCAAGTCCAAATCTGCGGGCGAGATTAAGTCTGTCAAAGCATTTAGTTGTCTTTTGATTTTGGGCATGTTACCCCTCAAAATAGCATATTGTCTGCGTCAATGGGCGAGCAGTTGATGGTGTGGACTTGCTTTGCTTCTTTTCCAAGCCAGGTTTTTACTTCTTCTCGAATAATCGAAATGTATTTGGGGTTTTGTTCCAGCAGTACAAATCTTCGATCAAGTTTGACAGCCGCTTTTCCAACTGTTCCGATTCCAGCAAATGGGTCAAGCACTACATCACCTTTGAAAGAATAATACTTGATCACTTTCTCTGCTAATTCAACGGGGAAAATGGCAGGGTGGCGCTGGTCGTGAGATGGAGTAATTTTCCAGATATTTGTGCGGTCGTAGTCATCTCCAACTTTTGATGCTTTCACAGTTTCTTTGTCGGGATGAGCGCGGATATTCCAGTCAATCAATTTGTCAGTGTGCTTGCGATAAACCAAAATGTATTCCGTGACAGGGACGGGTTTGTATTGCAAGGGATTTCTATCGGCGGCAAATCTTCTGCCTCGTCCTGTTGCCCAGCCCGCGCCTTCGGGCTTTTCCCAGATGATGTCGTCAATGAAGTCGTAGCCTTCTTCAATAAACAATCTATGTATATCGAAAGGTACGGCGATTCGGCGTGACGCTTCGCTTCGGCTTGCACGGCGTACAAGCACGGGGGAAATATTTATTACAAAGAAACAACCCTCTGCCAAAACCCGATGTGCGTTTTGAATGATTTTTCTGATTTTGAGTAGATATTCTTCGTAGGTGACGTAGTCGGTATATTCGGGGCGGGCGTTGTAATAAGGCGGGGAAGTGAAAATCAAATTCACGCTTCCCGCAGGTAATTCCTGTAGAAGTTCTTCGCTATCCCCTTGAGCGATTGTATTTCGCAAGGACGATAAAACGTACGTACCATTTTCCTTTTTTGCTTTTGTTTTGGAATGACCATTGCGCCCCAGTAAACGAGATTCCAGCACTTCGGGTTTTGTTGATTTATCTTCTATGATCAAAGATGTATATGCATCAATGACCACTTCGCCGATGCGATCATGTGACGTTTTTCCCACCAAGGGCACGCGCCAGATATGGTAACGGTCGTCTACTTCGGGCAAGCCAAATTCGACGGCATTTTCCAGTTTTGCGCGTTCGAGCCAAAAGGCCGTCACCTTTTTAGCCGATTTCACGTCCAAAACATTGTATTTTCTTTTTTCTGCAACAGTTGTTCTAGTCAGCATGGTAAGCTAATTTTACCATTTACTTTAGGCACGATTAACTGATGCGGCTTTGCGACGCGGTTCTGAATGCGTTGAATGCTAACTTGAAGCCGACGCGGGTTGAGCAGTGCGCTATGTCCTGAACGCGCCTTGCCAATCTTGTGGTGAAAATCCCCTGTTTCGGTTCCGGCTCTTCTCCCCCAACTCGTCCAGCAGGTGGCATGGACAGCGCAAGCGGATTCTTGGTCAGTTGGGCATGACTTTTTGGAGCGCGTTGATCATCGTCAACAGAATCTCTTTGAACGTTTCGTCATTGAGAATGGCAACGCGCTTGATCATCAGTATTTCGTTCGCAGTGAATAGCTTGATAGGACGCGCAAAACTTAGCGCAGAAAGCGTACCTGCGGAAAGACCCGCAGGCGTAATCTTCACCGCGTTGGGATCGCTGTGCGGATTACTTGTGATCTGGCACAGAAGCCAATCACCACGTCCTGTATTGCAGAGAACAACAGCAGGACGCAGCTTTGACCCAGATAGATCCGAAAACGGGAACTCGACTACAACGATGGAAGCTGGGCCAGGTGTAACCATGCAGCGTCTTCTTCGGGTGTCAGCCAATCAACAGCCAATGCGGACTCGCTTAACATCGCGGATTCACGCATGCTCAACTCTGGCTCCTCTTTGAGGATCGTGATCAAGACGCGACGCAGACGCATAGGCGGCAGCTTGACTGGTTCAAGAAGCCGTAACCTGCCTTTCTGGTCAATTACACCCTCGAATGTCTGGATCATCTTGTTTACCTCACTTACGAAGTTCTACACAATCTGCAAGACAACGTGGCAGGATCATAACTCATTTTTTCATTATAGCACCTCTTCATCCTTTTAAATACTTCTTCTGCCACTCGAACAACTTATTCAACGCCTCTATCGGCGACAACGAATTCATATCCAACGATTTCAGTTCGTCCAGCAGCGGGCTGGTCTCCGGGAAGAGGGCGGCTTGCTGGGCCGCGTGCGGGTTGATGTGCACCGCCTGGCCGGAGGATTTCTCCAGTTCGCGCATGATCTCGCTGGCGCGCTGGATGACTGGGCGCGGCAGCCCGGCCAGTTGCGCCACGTGGATGCCGTACGAGCGGTCCGCGCCGCCCGGCACGATCTTGTGCAGGAAGACGACTTTGGCGTCCGCTTCGGTCACGGCCACGCTGTAATTGCGCACGCCCGGCAGCAGGTCCGCCAGTTGGGTCAGCTCGTGATAGTGGGTGGCGAAGAGCGTCTTGGCGCGCAGTTGCGGGTGGTTGTGGATGTACTCGACCACCGCCCAGGCAATCGAGACGCCGTCATAGGTGCTGGTGCCGCGCCCGATCTCGTCCAGGATGAGCAGCGACCTTTGCGTGGCGTGGTGCAGGATGTTGGCCGCCTCGATCATCTCGACCATGAACGTAGATTGCCCGGCGTGGATCTCGTCCTGCGCGCCGATGCGGGTGAAGATGCGGTCCACCAGCCCGATCCTTGCCGAAGCCGCCGGGACGAACGAGCCTATCTGCGCCATCAGCACGATCAGCGCCGCCTGCCGCAGATATGTGGACTTGCCCGACATGTTCGGCCCGGTGATGACGCGCACGATCTCACCCTTCTCGATGGTGACATCGTTGGGGACGAAACGCTCGCTTTGCAACGTCTGCTCGACGACCGGATGGCGTCCCTCTTTGATATCCAATACGTCATCCTCGCGGACCTCGGGCCGGCAGTAGCCACCCAGGGCAGCGACTTCGGCCAGAGCGGAGAGCACGTCCAGTTCGGCCAGCGCACGCGCCGTGTCCAGCAAGCGCCCGGTGGACTTCGACAAGGTCGCGCAAACCTCGCGGAACAGGCGCAGTTCCAACTCGCGGATGCGTTCCTCGGCGTTCAGCACCAGAGTCTCGTATTCCTTCATCTCCGGTGTGATATAGCGCTCGGCGTTGACCAACGTCTGCTTACGGATGTAATCCGGGGGTGCTTTGGCAGCCTGTCCGTGAGAGATTTCGAGGTAATAGCCAAATACCTTGTTGTAACCCACCTTCAGCGATTTGATGCCCGTGCGTTCGCGCTCGACGTTTTCCAGGTTATTGATCCATTCCCTTGCGTGTCTGGATGCCTCGATGACGCCGTCCAGTTCGGCGGAGTAGCCGGGACGGAGGATGCCGGTATTTTGCAGCGTGGCGGGCGGATCGTCGTCAATGGCGGATTGAAGCAGGGCGAGTTCTTCTGCGCAATTTTCGAAAGCCGGTAAAACTTGTTTCCTCTCTACTTGTCTACTTTCCCCTTGTCTACTTTCCCCTTGTTTACCTATCACTTGATTGACCACCGGCAACCTCCCCAGCGTCTCCCTCATTGCCACCAGATCGCGCGGCTGGGCATGGCCTGAGAGTATGCGGTTGGTCAGGCGTTCCAGGTCGGATAGAGGCTTGAGGGCGGTGCGTAGTTCGGCGCGCAACATCGAGTGGGTGAAGAAAAACTCCACGCCGTCCTGCCGGGAGCGGATTTTCAGCGCATCCAGCAACGGCTGGCTGACCCACTGGCGCATCAGGCGTTTGCCCATCGGCGTGACAGTCTGGTCGAGCACGCCGAGCAATGAGCCTTTGACCTCGCCGCGTAACGCTTGCCCTGAGCCGCCGGGCTGAGCGAAGTCGAAGCCTTGTCGAAGGGTTTCTGTTAATTCCAGGTTACGGCGGGTGGCGGCGTCCAGGGTCATGAATTCACTCAGACTGTAGACGCGCAAGCCGGTCAGCAAGTTAAGCGCCGCGCCTTCGGTTTCTTTGAGATATTGGATGATCGCCCCGGCGGCGCGCGTGGCGAGCGGCAGTCCCTTCAGACCAAAACCGTCCAGGGTCGCAGCGCCGAAGTGCGAGAGCAATGTCTCCTGGCACTTGCCTGG
Source organism: uncultured Chloroflexus sp. (assembly GCA_964618215.1). Classification (GTDB taxonomy): domain Bacteria; phylum Chloroflexota; class Anaerolineae; order Anaerolineales; family Villigracilaceae; genus CG2-30-58-95. The sequence goes on along the minus strand of CAZTZE010000006.1, from coordinate 111,263 downwards.
CTCGAAACGCCAGGCCGCAAAGGGCGTGATGTGCCCAGGGATGCCGTTGGGTAAAACGAGGTTGTCAGGGTGAATAATTTCAGCCGGGCGCAGGCGGGCAAGTTCAGCCCGTAGGGGCGACCCTTGTGGTCGCCCTTCTGCCTGCGGTCGCCCTTCCGCGGCGAGGTCAGCGGCTTGCACTTCGGTGACGGCGAACTCGCCGGTGGTTATGTCCACATACGCGATTCCGGCGCGGGTTCCGGCGTCAGCCAGGCCGGACTCCAGAACGATTGCGGCGAGATAATTATTCGCATCGCCGGGCAGCAGGCCGGGTTCCACGATCGTGCCAGGCGTGACCACGCGGACTACCTTGCGTGGGAAGATGCCTTTTGTGGGTTGGTCGCCGACTTGTTCGCAAATGGCGACGCGATACCCCTTTTCGATCAAGCGCGCCAGGTAATTCTCCACGGCGTGATACGGGATCCCGGCCAGCGGGGCGCGCAAACCCTTCCCGATCGGTCGCGAGGTCAGGACGATATCCAGTTCACGCGCGGCCGTCTCGGCATCCTCGTCGAAGGTTTCGTAGAAGTCGCCCAGACGAAAGAAAAGGATGGCGTCGGGATATTGGCGTTTTATCTGCAGGTATTGTTGGCGGATGGGGGTTACATCGTCAGTCATGTATCCATTTTATGATTAGGAGACGAAATAAGCAAGTGGCATTTTTGAGGAAATGTAATATAATATGTTCACTATACTCTCACGAAACGGAGGTTTCAAATGGCCAGTGTTACGTACGAGCATGTCACAAAGGAATTTGGTAGTGTCGTTGCAGTAAATGATTTGAATTTACAGATTGACGACAAAGAATTCCTGGTATTCGTTGGTCCTTCGGGATGCGGCAAGACGACCGCTTTGCGGCTGCTTGCCGGCCTCGAGGAACTAACCAAAGGCACGATCAAAATTAGCGAGCGTGTCGTCAACGATGTTCCGCCCAAAGACCGTGATATTGCCATGGTCTTTCAATCCTACGCTTTGTACCCCCACCTGACGGTCTACGAAAACCTGGCCTTTGGCCTCAAGCTTCGCAAAACTCCCAAAGCTGAAATCAAGCGCCGGGTAGGTGATGCCGCGGAAATCCTGGGAATCACAGATTACCTGAACCGCAAGCCACGCCAGCTCTCCGGTGGCCAGCGCCAGCGGGTGGCGGTTGGGCGTGCAATCGTGCGCGAGCCGAAGGTTTTCCTCTTCGACGAACCGCTCTCCAACCTGGATGCGAAACTGCGCGTTGCCATGCGCGCCGAGCTTAGTAAACTTCACCATCGCCTCCAGACGACCTTCATCTACGTTACCCACGACCAGACAGAAGCCATGACCATGGCAACCCGCATTGCAGTGATAAACAATGGTTTGTTGCTCCAGTTGGACACACCCCAAAGCCTGTATGACCAGCCGCAAAACATGTTCGTGGCCGGTTTCATCGGCTCCCCGGCGATGAACTTCTTCCGCGCCAAGCTGCGCAAGGATGGCGGCAAGCTGCTGGTTGACTCGGGCGATTTCGCCGTGCCGGTGCCAGCCGAGCGTGCCAGGAAGTTGCAGAACTATGTCGATCGCCCGGTGATCTTTGGCATCCGCCCCGAGGACATCTTCAACCCGGCCTTTACCCCGCCTGGAATTCACGCCGAGAATGTCGAAGTGAAAGTGGACGTGACCGAATTGATGGGCAACGAAATCTTCCTCTACCTGGTCAGCGGGCCAAATACTTTCATCGCTCGTGTGGATCCGCGCACGAACTTCCATATCGGCGACAAAGTCCAGGTGGCGTTCAACATGGACAACTTCCACCTGTTCGATTCCGAGACTGAACTGGCGATACGCTAATCAGGATGAATAACATCAACTGCCAGGCGCTCAAGCTCCTGGCGGTTTACTGTGCCGAAGGCTTACCCGGCAAATGGAGCACATTATGGAAACGAAGTATAAATTGGTGATGGTGCGCCATGGGCAAAGCACCTGGAATCTCGAAAACCGTTTTACTGGGTGGACGGATGTAGACCTGACCGAGCAGGGTCGCGCCGAGGCGCATTCAGCCGGACAGCTATTAAAGGACGGCGGCTATACCTTTGATGTAGCCTATACATCGGTGCTTAAACGCGCGGTGAAGACACTTTGGATCGTCATGGAAGAAATGGAACTGGAGTGGCTGCCGGTGATCAATGCCTGGCAGCTCAATGAACGCCATTACGGAGCGTTGCAAGGATTGAACAAGGCGGAAATGGCGGGCAAGTACGGCGAGGCGCAGGTCAAGGTTTGGCGGCGCAGTTACGATGTCCCACCGCCGCCCCTGGATTTGGACGACCCCCGCCACCCGCGTTTTGACCGGCGCTATGCCTCGTTAAAAGCGGATGAATTGCCGAAGTCTGAATCGTTGAAAGATACCTTGTCTCGCGTTATGCCTTACTGGCACAGCAGCCTGGCCCCGGTCGTGAAATCCGGGCAGCGCGTCCTGGTCGCGGCGCACGGCAACAGTATGCGAGCGTTGGTCAAGTATTTGGATAATATCCCGGATGAGGAAATCCCAGAGCTAAATATCCCCACCGGCATCCCGCTGGTTTACGAACTGGATGCGAACCTCAAGCTGGTCACGCACTACTATCTTGGCGACGCGGATGCCGTCCGCAAGGCCGCCGAAGCTGTTGCCGCGCAGGGCAAGGTGAAGTAACAGGTTTTTGGTACGAACGCCAGGAACCCGGTTTCTCAGAGATACCGGGTTCCTTTCTATTTGGATCCCCTGGACCCAAGCCAGGCTACCGCCCCGGCAATCACCAGCGCCAACAGGATAATCACGGATACGGAGGTCAGCCCGGTCGAGATGGGAATGGCGGCTTTTGGCGCTGTTGTGGCGACAAGCGCTGTGTTGGTGGCAGTCAGCGTGGCAGTCGAAGTCAGCCAGGGTGTTGGCGTGTAACGTCGCGTCGGCGTTGAGGTAGGCGAGGTGGGCGTCGGCGTGAATGCAGGACGGATGATCAATTGTTTGCCAACGTAAATGACGGAGTCAAGCGTGAGTCCATTCAGGCGGAGAAGTTCTTCGACCGGGATGCCGTAGGCAAATGCAATTCCATATATCGTATCGTTCTTCTGAACAATGTGAACGATCGAACCATCCGCATTGGGCGTGTTCTGCACGACGACAACCGCCGTGGGTCCCGTCCTCCCACTGCCGACGGAGGTGGCCGCAGGCGGGTATGAAACAGACGCCCCCCTGGGACGGGCGCAATGGATCACGTAATAGCCTTTCCCTCCGCTGACGGCCACGCCCGCTCCGATCTCGAGCAGGTTGGAAGACAGCATGGTGTTTTGATGGTCCGCATCCGCCCAGGCGGGCGAAGTTACCAAAGACCAGCCGGAGGCGTTAGGGTCTCCCGCAAGGATGTTCTCTGCCCGATAGCCTCCTTGCATCTGATATCCGGCCGCGATGAGACGGTCCGTAATCGATGAGCCTCCGGGGCCGATATGTGTCACGGTTCCTATCGAAGCCATGTACTCTGCATGCGATTGGGCAGTCTGCATCAGAATCGAATTGATGGTGTAAGCTGGCAGTCCATAGCTTGCGCGTAGATCGTTGACCGCCGCGATCAAATCGTAGGCGCTCGATCGTGAGGGCTGAGGCGCGCTGGATTTAGCCTGTGTGTTTATTGGCGCGAGGCCGGTCACCATGAGTAGAAGGGATAACATCAAACCGAGTTGAATCAATCTGTGCATGGGGATATTATAACGGTCAATTTTGGAGTGAATCCAACTTGGTTCATTGGGAATCGCTGTGATCTAACCCCATATTTGGCGGTACAAAGTAAAGCGAAATTAATTTCGCACTTCACCTAGCAGTTTGTCGGAGAGAGCGAAAATAGCCCATAATGTAGGGCAGGTTTCTTACCTGCCGCCAGATATGGCGGGTATGAAACCCGCCCTACGGGGTTCTCCGACAGCCTGCTAGCGGTACAGGTAATGCGAAATTAATTTCGCAATACACCTGATGAAAGGGGGGCGAACGGCGACATTAATCCCTCTTTTCGCTGACAATACTCACAAAACAGCTCCAGACGCCAATCCCATGCTAGAATATCTGTAGTAATTGTAACAATCCAATGAACGCTACTTTATATATACCTTACAGGAGGTGTCTATTATGCGAACGAAATCGTTTGACGTCCCTGCCATGTACGGCGACCATCATGTGAGTGATGTTCGCCGTATTTTGCTTGGAATCCCCGGCGTTAAGGACGTTTACGCCAGCAGCGCGTTTCACGTCGTCGAGGTGGTTTTTGACGAAAATGTAACCACTGATTCGTCCATCCAGGCGAAACTCGACGCGGCTGGCTATCTTGGCGATTTTGTGTTCCAGGCTGAGGCCGGAAAGGCCGTCGGCACCGACGGCGGCGGCACCTTTATGCGCCACACGGCTGTCTATGAACAGACCAGGAAGGTTATCGGTTTTTCCCAACAGGTAGCTTATCGAGGACGCCCACTCTGGCCCTGCCCAGGGATGGGGCCGATTAAAAGTATTGCAGAGGAGAAATAACCATGCCAACCAAGCGAACAGCTCAACAGCAAAGCGTTGACCCGGCCGCCCAGGAAATGCTCATCCGCGCCGAGGAACTGGGTATTGGCACCGCCTTCACCCGCGCCGACGATATGGCGCCCTGCAACATCGGTGGGGCTGGAATGTGCTGCAAGCAATGCGGTATGGGTCCTTGCCGGTTGACGAAAGAAGGGCAGGTGGGCGTCTGCGGCGCGACGATTGACACCATCCAGGCCCGCAATCTCATCCGCGCCATTGCGGCTGGCGCTGCGGCGCACTCCGACCACGGGCGGGATATGGCTTTCACGCTCAAGGCGGTTGCCAATCACGAAGCGGAAGGCTATATCATCCGTGATGTTGCCAAACTGCGCATTGTGGCCTCGCACTATGCCATCCCGATTGAGGGCCGCTCCCCGGAAGAAATCGCCAACGATCTGGCCGACCTTTATATTGCCCAGTTTGGACAGCAAAAGGGCGAAGTCGTGCCGGTCAAGCGCGCCCCGAAGAAACGCCAGGAACTCTGGCGCAACCTGGGCGTGGTGCCTCGAGGGATTGACCGCGAAGTGGTCGAAGCCCTGCACCGCACACACATCGGCGATGACCAGGATGCGGAGCACATCCTCCAGCATGCGATTCGAGTCGGCTTGGCCGACGGCTGGGGTGGCTCGATGATTGCCACCGATATTTCCGACATTTTATTCGGAACGCCCGCCCCGGTGCTGGGTCAGGCCAATCTGGGCGTACTCAAAGATGACATGGTTAACGTGGTTGTTCACGGCCACGAACCGACCCTGAGCCAGATGATTGTGGCTGCCTCGCAGGACCCGGAAATCATCGAATACGCCAAAGCAGCCGGTGCGAAGGGTGTCCAGCTATCAGGCATCTGTTGCACAGCCAATGAAATCCTCATCCGCCAGGGCATCCCAGCAGCCGGCAACTTCCTCCAACAGGAATTGGCCATCCTGACCGGCGCGGTCGAAGCCATGGTGGTGGACGTGCAGTGCATCATGCAGGCGCTGGTCGGCCTGGCCGCCAACTTCCACACCAAAATCATCACTACCTCGCCTAAGGTGCGTATCACCGGCGCGACGCACATCGAGTTCGACGAGCACAAGGCGCTGACCATCGCCAAACAAATCCTAAAAGAGGCGATTGATAATTACAAAAACCGCGGCAAGACCCACATCCCGCAGATCAAGGAAGACCTGATCCCCGGCTTCTCGCACGAATATATCAACTACATGCTGGGCGGCTCGTACCGGGCTTCCTTCCGCCCGCTCAACGACGCCATCATGGCCGGGCGCATCCGCGGCGTGGCAGCCATCGTCGGCTGCAACAACCCGCGCAGCACCCACGATTACCTGCATAACTACGTTGTCAAGGAACTGCTCAAACAGGACGTGCTGATTGTCCAGACCGGCTGCGGCGCGATTGCCTCGGCCAAGCTGGGCCTGATGCTGGGCGAGGCTGGATTGACGGAAGTCGGCCCCGGCCTGCGCGAAATCTGCGAGACGATCGGCATCCCGCCCGTCCTGCACATGGGTTCGTGTGTGGACAATACCCGCATCCTGACCGTCCTGACGCAAGTGGTCGCCGAGGGCGGCCTGGGCGATGATATTGACCAGGTTCCAGCTGTAGGTCTCGCCCCGGAATGGATGAGCGAAAAAGCGCTTGCCATCGCCACGTATTGTGTCGCTTCGGGCGCATACGTCATCTTCGGCGGGTCGTCGCCCGTCAGCGGGATGCCGGATAGAGTCTCAGATAGCGACAAAGTCCTGCATTACATCAGCGAGGGCTGGGAGAAACTCTACGGCGGCAAGCTGGAATTCATTCCTGACCCTGATGAAATGATCAAAGCTACGCTGGCGCACATTGACAAGAAGCGCGCCGCGCTCGGCCTGCCGGTTTACGACGCGTCCAAGTGGGGCAAGAGCGGCGATACGCGCATGCTGGAACTCGAGAAGTTGCCGGTTTCAGAACGTCGCCAGGCTATCTATGGGGTAGTTGGATAGTTTGATAGTTGGGTAGTTGGATAGGTGCAGGAGCAAAAACTAGCAAACTACCTAACCAAGAACTAGGAGACTAATATGTCAAAATATATCGCAACCCGCGCCATGCGTGGCGCAAACGCTCTGGTCACTGAGGCCGAGTTGATGCTCAACAAGGCGCTGGCCGAAAAAGGGCCGGACGCCAAAGTATCCTTCCCGAATACGGCTTACTATTTGCCGACCATCCTGGCCATGACCGGCCAGCAGGTGGAAACGCTGGGACAGTTGCAGGCTGCCCTTGAGCACGCGCGTGGTCTCTTGCACCCGATCCCATCCGAGAATAAATGGACGCCTTACTTGGGCGAGACGCTCGACTCCGGCATGGCGACTCTGTTCGCCGCGGAGACGATTGAAGCCATCCGCTTTGTATACGGACTCCAGCCGGAACCCATGCCCGGCTTCCGCCTGGCCGGCGGGACCTCGTTCACCAGCCCGGATTCCAACGACAAAGAGGGCGCCAATGGTCACGATGGTCATCTGAACGGCCCGATTGACGATATTCAACTGCGCTCGTGGGGCATCCAGTTGGTGGATGGGCGTATGCCCGGCTTTGCGGCCATCGTCGGCTGCGCCAAATCCAACGAAGTGGCGGTCAAGATTGTGCGTGAACTTCAAAAGCGCAACATCCTGACCTTCCTGTGCGGCAACGTCAACGGGCGCAGCATCATCCACCAGTTGCAAGAAGAGGGCGTTGAACTGGGCTACGACACTTATACTGTCCCGTTCGGCACGGATACGATCAGCGCCATTTATCCGCTTGGCTTTGCCGCACGTTCTGGGTTAACTTTCGGCGGCCTGAAACCGGCCATGGCGCGCGAAATCCTGATCTACAACAAGGAACGCGTTTTTGCCTTCGTGCTGGCTCTCGGCGAAGTGGACGATTTGAAGTACGCGGCTGCGGCCGGTGCGATCAACTTCGGCTTCCCGGTCATCGCCGATACGGTCATCCCCGAAATCCTGCCCACCGGAGTGACCACCTATGAGCACGTCGTCTCGATGCCCTTCGATCAGATTGAAGGCAAGGATGATTTGGAACGCGCCGAGCGGTTGGTGCAAAAGTGCATCGAAATCCGCGGCGTCAAAGTCAAGGTTTCCAGCGTGGACGTGCCGGTGCCGTACGGCTCGGCCTTCGAAGGCGAGGTCGTCCGCAAGGCCGACCTGCGGGTCGAGTTCGGCGGCAAGTACTCACGCTGCTTCGAGTACCTGCACATGGCCCCCTCGGAAGAAGTTGTGGATGGCAAGATTGAAGTGGTTGGCAAAGGCTTCGAGGAAATCCCGGCCCAGGGTTCGATGGATATCGGCATTCTGGTCAAAGTGGCTGGCCGCAACATGCAGATGGACTTCGAACCGGTGCTGGAACGCCAGATGCACTACTTCGTCAATGGCGCTTCGGGCATTCAGCACGTCGGACAGCGCGATATCGCCTGGATTCGCGTCTCGAACGCGGCTGCCGAAAAGGGTTTCAATCTGGAACACTTCGGCAAGATCCTGCACGCCCGTTTCCATGAGGATTTCGGCGCGATTGTGGATAAAGTCCAGGTCACGGTCTACACCGAACCTGTAAAAGTGGCCGAGTGGCTGGAGAAAGCGCGGGTTGCCTACGATTTCCGCAACAAGCGCCTGGCCGACCTGACCGACGATAAAGTGGAAGAATTCTACTCCTGCACGCTGTGCCAGTCCTTCGCCCCGAACCATGTCTGCGTGGTCAGCCCGCAGCGCCTGGGTCTGTGCGGCGCGTACAACTGGCTGGACTGCAAAGCTTCCTTCAGCATCAACCCGACCGGCCCGAACCAGCCGATCAAACTGGTTAAATCCATAGACCCGCTCAAAGGCTACTGGGAAGGCACCAATGACTACGCCAAGATCGGCTCGCACGGCGTGGTGCAGGAAGTCGCCATGTACTCCATCATGGAGAACCCGATGACGGCCTGCGGCTGTTTCGAGTGCATCGTCATGCTCATTCCCGAAGCCAACGGCGTGATGGTCTTGAGCCGTGAGGACACCAGCATGACCCCGGCTGGGATGACCTTCTCGACCCTCGCCGGCGTGGCCGGCGGCGGCCTGCAGACGCCCGGCGTGATGGGCGTGGGCAAGTTCTATCTTGCCAGCCCGAAATTCATCTCAGCCGAAGACGGCTTCAAGCGTGTCGTCTGGATGTCATCCGTGCTGAAAGAGACGATGGCTGAGGAATTCAAGGTGGTCTGCGAGCGCGAAGGCGACCCTGACTTGCTGGCAAAAATCGCCGACGAACGTGAAGTGACAACGGTCGAACAGTTGCTGGCCTGGCTGGAACAGCACAACCATCCAGCGCTGGCCCTGCCACCGATGTTTTAGTGTAGCGTGTTCCGTGTTTCGTGGGGATTGGGTATTTTCCTGCCCAATCCCCATTTACGAGTGGCTATAACTGGGCAGGGACTTTAGTCCCGCCGAACTGATAACCGTCGGCAATCGGCGGGGGATAAATCCCCGCCTCAGTGCATGGAAGTCCTACGGACTAAACCGCCAGCCCGAAGGGCTTCCACGAACTGTGCAGGGACTTTAGTCCCGCCGAACTTGACTTGACGACGAAAGTATTACGTTGTTTAGTTTGACTTACTTTCGATTATGGCGTAAGATATACAAAAAGGAGTAGTATCACATGGAGACTTACGCCACTGTAAAAGGTCAAATCGTCATTCCCGTTGAATTACGGCGCAAATATGGGATCAAGGCTGGAACGAAAATAACTGTCACGGATAACGGCGAGGCGATCATTCTCAAACCTGTCAATGAAGAATCACTCAAGCGCTTGCAAGGCACGCTCAAAGGAAAAGGAGTTTTGAAAGCCCTGATGGAAGAACGCCGCAAAGACGCGGAACGCGAGTAACATGACCGTTACCAAAATATTGGATACCTTCGCGTTGATCGCCTTTTTCGAAGACGAGCCAGGCGCAGATTTCGTACGTGTTTTGCTTCTGGAAGCCGAATCAAAAAACATCAAACTTGCGATGACTGTGGTCAACCTGGGCGAAGTCTGGTATTCTATTGCCCGCACAGTTTCGCCAGAACAGGCAGATGCAATCGTCCAGGAAGTTCGCGGCATGTCCATCGAGATCATAGACGCTGACTGGAAACTTACGCACCAGGCTGCAATCTACAAGGCCAGAGGCGGAATTTCCTACGCCGATTGTTATGCCGCCGCCCTGGCAAAACTCAGCAAAGCAGAAGTGATCACAGGCGACCCGGAGTTCCAAAAGCTGAAAGACGAAGTTAACACAGCCTGGATCTGATTTAAAATGCCCGCCCGCATCCTCGTTCGTGACCTGATGACCGTTGGCGTGCCAAGCTGCAAGACCAGCACGCCCATCGTGGACATCGCCCGTTTCCTGATCGAAAATAATGTCGAGGAAATGGTCGTGCTCGGAAGCGAAGGTGAGGGTGTGGGAGTTATCGGTTACGAAGAACTGATCAGCGCGTATCCGCGCGAAGACATTCGCGAACTAACCGCTGAAGAAGTGATGTGCGAAGGTGTGCCCGAATTGCCGCCGGATATTACGCTCGTCCTTGCGGCGCAGATGATGAAAGACAAAAAGATCCGCGTTGCGTACATGAACCACAATTCCGCAGGCATTATCTATCCAGCCGCCGCCATCTCGTACAAGCATATTGTCCGTCATTTGGCGGCAAGGGACGAAAGCGAGTTGAAAGATTTGGGTCTTGCGGCAGAACGCAAATCACCGATTGAAATGTTTACTGAAAGACGAGATGAAGGACGTCGCAAAGCAGGAATCAAGTAGACATGTAAACAAGTAAACACGTAGACACGAATCCTTGTGTACTTGTGTACTTGTGTACCTGTTTAACTGACTACAAACACTGGAGGAACACATGACAGTCGAAATTCCAAAGGATAAGTGGCCCGGGAAAATCCGCACCGTCACCCTGGGCGCGACTGCAGCGGAGGGGGGCACGCGGTCAAAGACCATCACCATTGGCGGCGAGGCCTCACTGCCGTTCATGCACTTTGAAAACCAGACGCCCAATCCTCCGGTCGTTGCGATCGAAATCAAGGATCGCAAGCCGGAAGATTGGTCGCCGCTGCTGGTTGAGGTTTGGGGCGCGGCGATGAACGACCCGGCCGCCTGGGCCAAAGCCGCCGAAGCCGCCGGCGCGGATCTCATCCTGCTGGCGCTCAGCGTCACCGGCGCGGACGGCCAGCCGAATACGCCTGACGCGGCGGTGGCTGCCACGCAAGCCGTTCTCGGCGCGACCGGCCTGCCGTTGTTAGTCTACGGCCCCGGACAGGTGGAGCTGGATAACGAACTGCTGGTGCCTGTCGCCGAAGCCACGCGAGGCGAACGCCTGGTGCTGGGCATTTGCGAGGATAAAAACTATCGCACCATCGTCGCCACAGCCATGGCCAATGGGCACCTCGTCACGGCGCGCACACCGATGGATGTCAACCTGTCGAAGCAATTGAACATCCTGATCAGCGACATGGGCATGCCCGCCGACCGTATCCTCATGGACCCGACCACCGGCGCGCTCGGCTACGGCATCGAATACGGCTACTCGGTCATGGAGCGCCTGCGCCTGGCCGCCCTGCAAGGGGATGCCATGACTCAAGCCCCGATGATCGTCACGCCCGGCTTCGAAGCCTGGAAGACCAAAGAATCCAAAGTGGGCGAAGGCGTACCCGAATCCTGGGGCGATTGGAAAGAACGCGCCATCAACTGGGAGACATTGACTGCTGTTGCGCTGATCGAAACCGGCGCGACGATTGTTGTGCTGCGGCATCCGGAAAGCGTGAAACGGGTGCATAGCGCGATTGAGGAATTGATGGTCGCAGCGTGAAACGTAAAACGTAAAACGTAATTACGTCTTACGCATTACGTTTCAGGTGACAGAGATAGAGGAGACACGACTATGGCTCTCTCAGGAATACAAATCTACAAGCTCCTGCCACGGACCAACTGCAAGGAATGCGGTTTTCCGACCTGTCTGGCCTTTGCCATGAAACTGGCGGCCAAGCAGGCGGAACTCGCGGCCTGCCCGTACGTAACGGAGGAATCCAAGAAGCAGCTGGCCGAGTCAGCCGCGCCGCCTATCCGGCTGGTGGCGGTCAAGGCGGGTGAACTGGAGGTCAAGGCTGGCAACGAGACGGTGCTGTTCCGCCACGAAAAGACCTTTTTCAACAAGCCCGGCCTGTTCGTCAAAGTCAAGGCCAGCGCCGGCGCGGACGCTATCAAAGCCGAGGTTGCCAAAGCCGATGCGTATAAGGTCAACTACGTTGGCATCGAACTCAGCGTGGACGGCTTCGCCGTTGAAGCGGATGGCGGCGATTTTGTTGCCGCTGTCAAAGCTGTGCGCAGCGCCACCAAACGCCCGCTGATTTTGGTCGGCAAGGACGCTGCGGCGCTGGATGCAGGCCTGGCCGCGCTCTCCGGCGAAAATCCGATGCTATGCGGGGCGGACGCTTCCAATTGGGAGGCGATGGCCGACCTGGCCAAGAAATATTCTGCCTCGCTGGCCGTCAGCGGCGCGTCGCTCGACGAATTGGCCGACCTGACCGCTAAAATCCAGGCCAAGGGCGTGGAAGATATGGCGCTGGAAGTCAAGGGCGACAACCTCAGCCAGAATCTGTCGCTCGCCACGCAACTCCGCCGCCTGGCGCTCAAATCCAATTTCCGCCCGCTGGGCTACCCGCTGGTAACTTTTGCCGAAGGCGGAAATGGACGGGACGCCGTCGCTGCCGCGCAGGCGATCAGCAAATATGCCGGTTTTGTCGTCCTGCCGCGCTTTGCCGCGGAACTTTTTTACCCGCTGCTTGTTCTGCGCCAAAATATCTATACCGACCCGCAGAAGCCGATTCAAGTGATGCCCGGTATTTACGAAATCAACAATCCCAAGCCCGAAAGCCCGGTGCTGGTTACCACCAACTTCAGCATCACTTACTTCTCCATCGCCAACGAAGTGGAAGGCTCCGGTTTACCGGCCTGGCTGGTGGTCTGCGACGCCGAAGGTATGTCCGTGCTGACGGCCTGGGCAGCCGGCAAGTTCGACTCCGAGCGGATTGCCAAGACGATCAAGACGATGAATGTAGCCGAAAAAGTCAGCCGCAAACGGATTGTCATCCCCGGTCACGTGGCGGTGCTTTCCGGCGAGCTGGAAGCCGAGCTGCCCGACTGGGAGATTCGCGTCGGCCCGCGCGAGGCGGTGGATGTGCCCGCGTTCATGAAACAAGCCTTGAATTAATGTCAAAAGTCGAAGGTCAAAAGTCGCTCGACTTTCGACTTTTGACCTTCGACCGAATAACATGGAACACACCGTCAGCTTTCAAATCGCCGAAACCGGCAAGAGTGCGACTGCCAAAGTGCCGACTGGTAGCCTGCTGGTCGAGGCGTTGCATGAAGCCGGTGTGGAGATCGGCCAGCCGTGCGGTGGGCAGGGACGTTGCGGACGCTGTATCGTGCAGGTCACGGAAGGCAATATCCGCCGGCGCAGCGCCCTGCGTCTTTCCGCTGAAGACATCGCGGATGGGTACGCGCTGGCCTGTCAGTCGGTCATTGAAGGCAATTTGCAGGTGCTTGTCCCACCGCAGGAGAAAATTGCCCGGCGGATGACTTCCGACCGCGTGGCCACCGAAGTCAAAGTCCCAGAAAATTATGATTTCCGCTGGTCGCAGCGTATCCGCCGCGTCAACCTGTCGCTAAGCCCACCCAACATGGATGACCAGACTGACGATCTGGCCCGCCTGCAAACCGCCTTGCGGACGCAGGCCAATATCGGCCAGACAGATTGTTCGCTTGCGTTATTGCGGCGTATTGGCGTGATTTTGCGGGAGGCCGAATGGCAGGTCACGGCCATACTGGATATGGCTCCTGGCGATTTAGATGCTCCGGCGCGCTTGATTGACCTGCGCCCCGGCCAGACTGACGAAGATGCCCCGCTGTGGGCTGCGGCGATTGACATCGGCACGACCACCGTCACATTCTGGTTGGTGGACCTGGTCACTGGCCAGGTCAGGGCGCAAATCGCCGAATACAACAGCCAGATCGCGCGCGGCGAGGATGTGGTCTCGCGGATCGTCTACGCCAGCAAGGAGACCGGCGGCGAAGAAATGCAATCCCGCGTCGTGGAAACCATCAACGCATTGGCCGAAATTGCCTGCAAGCGCCTCAAGATTTCAGCGCCGGAAGTGGTCAAAGCCGCGGTAGTCGGCAACAGCACCATGATCCATCTGCTGCTGGGAGTTCCCGCGGCCAGCATCCGCCTCTCGCCCTTTATTACCGCGGTCAATCATCCACCGCTGATCACAGCGCGTGAAATCGGCCTGAGGATAAATCTCGAAGCGACGGTGGATTGCCTGCCCGGCGTGGCCAGTTACGTCGGCGCGGATATCACCGCCGGTGTGCTTTCCTCCGGCGTGGATTTGAGCGATAACATTGCCCTGTTCCTGGATGTCGGTACAAACGGCGAGATGGTGCTGGGCAACCGTGACTGGTTGGTGACCTGCGCCTGCTCGGCCGGCCCGGCCTTTGAAGGGGCGGGCGTGGTGGATGGGATGCGTGCCATGGAAGGTGCCATCGAGGAAGTCTGGATCAACGGCGAGACTTTCGAGCCGAGCTATCGTGTCATCGGTGGCGGCAAGCCGCGCGGCATCTGCGGCTCCGGCCTGATCTCGCTGCTGGCTGAGACATTTCTGACCGGCGTGCTGGATAAGGCTGGTAACGTCAATACCTCGCTAAAGACCAGGCGCGTCCGCGAGAGTGAACATGGCGGTGAGTATGTCGTTGCCTGGGGCGCGGAGACTGAAGACGGCGAGGATATTGTCATCAGCCGCGTGGACGTGGATAACCTGCTGCGCGCCAAAGCTGCCATCTACGCCGGTTACACCGTACTGGCTGAACAAGTCGGCGTCTCATTGGCAGATGTCCATAAAATGTTGATTGGCGGTTCGTTTGGCAAGTATATCAATGTGGAGAAGGCGGTGCAGATCGGGCTGCTGCCGGACATGCCCTGGGAGCGCTTCGAGTTCCTGGGAAACACGGCGGTGCGCGGCGCGTATTATGCCCTGCTCGACTGGCAGGTGCGCGACCGCGTGGCCGAGATCGCCCGCCGTATGACTTACATCGAGCTTTCGGCGGATAACACTTTCTACGACGCGTTCATGTCCGCCATGTTCCTGCCACACACGGATATGAGCCGTTTTCCGACGGTCGAGGCGGCGTTACGTAAAAAGTAAAACGTAATACATAATATGTAATACGTAAAATCATTTGTTTTGCAGCTCTTGTGAAAGGAGATTCTATGTTACCAGAACAGATCAAGAATTTCCGCGAAGTTGTCACCCTGCGGGATGGCGTGCATGTGCTGCTCAGGCCGCTAGTCAAGGATGATTGCAAGCGTCTTGAGGAATTGTTCTCACCCATTTCCGATGAAGACCTGCGCATTTTCCGCAGCAACGTAAAAGACGCCGAAGTTGTGCGCACGTGGTGTGACAATTTAAACTATGACGATGCGCTGCCGCTGGTGGCGCTGGTCAAGGAACGCGCCGTCGGGCTGGTGACGCTGCACTTCTTCCACGGGGCGCGGCGGCACATTGGCGAGGTACGCATCTTCCTGTCCAAGGACTTTCGCAAACGCGGCCTGGGCATGAAAATGGTGCGCTCCGCCATCGAACTGGCTCGCAAACAAGGCTTGCAAATTCTGATCGGCGAGGTGCTCGCCGAGCAGACCAAAATTGTCCGCGCCTTTGAGCAACTGGGCTTTAAAATCCAGTGCACGCTGGAGGATTATTTTATGCTGCCGGATGGCGATTGCGCCGACATCGTCTTTTTGATGATGACGCTCAAGCCGAAAGTCGAGGAGTTCTAGAACGTAAAACGTAAAACTTTGTAAGGAGGATGCCATGTATATAATCGGAGAAAATATCCACATCATTTCAGACAAGGTCAAGGAAGCCCTGACCAATCGCGACCGTGAGTTTTTCATGGATCTGGCGGTCAAACAAGTCGAAGCGGGGGCAAAGTGTGTAGATATCAACCTCGGCCCGCGCAAGAAGGACTTCGCCGAAGTCTTTCCATGGATCGTCGAGTCGATCGAGGCGGTGGTGGACGTGCCGCTTTCGATTGACACGACCAATGTGGACGGCATGGAAGCCGCGCTCAAGACCATCAAGAAGGCGCAGCCCATCCTGAACTCGACCTCCGCCGAGCCGGAAAGGCTGGAAAAAATCCCGCTGCTGGCAAAGAAGTACGGCGCCAAAGTCATCGCGCTGACGATGGGCAGCGCTGGCATTCCGGTGGCGGCTGAGGAGCGCGTCAATATCGCGATTGGAACGCTAATTCCGCGCATGTTGGAAATTGATTTTCCAATGGAAGACCTGATCATTGACCCGCTGGTGCTGACCGTCTCCGGCTGCCAGGAATATTGCCCGCAGTTGCTGGAAGCGGTGCGCATCCTGCCGTATTCCTGGGACCCCGCGCCGAAGATTTCCATCGGCCTCTCGAACGTCTCGAATGCCGTCCCGCCCGAAAACCGCCCGTTAATCAACCGCGTTTATTTGGCTATGGCGATGGGCGTCGGCCTGCAGATGATGATCGCCAATCCTTTCGATAAAGAGCAGAACGATGTCATCCGCTGGATCGAAGCCAAGGATACTTCGTCAGCACTGGCTCGCGTCTACAACAAGATTGCCGACCGAATTGCCTCGAGCGAAGAACCGCATATCGAAGACTTCGACATGTCCGACCCGGAGCAAGCCGCCATCTGGAAGACGGTGCAGATCCTTTTGAATAAAGTCATCTATGCCGAAGGATATCTCAATCAGTAGCCGCTCAGGAGTGTCATCCCTTCGCTTCACTCAGGGCAGGCTCTGAGGGAGCGTACTTCCCTGGCACTTGCACGCCAGGGCAAGTGTGCGACCGAAGGGTCTCCTATGAAGGAAGTCGGATTGGCAATCCGACCTACGAATTGCGCGGATCGCGCAAATGATACCGAGTAATAATATAATCAGCAAATTGCAATAAGGAGAAACTCATGTCGGATCAGAAGATGACCGTCGAACAACTCCTGGCGAAGGCAACCAAACCGGCTGGCGATGCCATGAGGCTTCATCCGTTCTACCGAGGGAAAGTTGAGACCGCGCTTAAATGCTCCGTCCGGGACTTCAATGATTTTGCCATCTGGTACACGCCGGGCGTGGCGGCGCCATGCAAAGCAATCGCTGCCAACCCAGAGTTGGTGTATGAGTACACTAACAAGTGGAATACAGTCATTGTGGTCAGCGATGGCACGCGTGTCCTAGGCTTGGGTGACATCGGCCCCAAAGCCGGTTTGCCCGTTATGGAGGGCAAAGCCCTGCTCTACAAGTACCTGGGTGGGGTGGATGGGATTGCTGTCATGGTTGGCACGAAGGATCCAGATGAGATCATCAACATCGTGCTGGCTTTGCAGCCCGGTTTTGGCGGCGTGAATCTGGAAGACATTTCAAACCCGAAATGTTTCTATATCCTCGACACGCTGCGCGAGAAAGCTGAAATCCCGGTCTGGCACGACGACCAGCAAGGTACCGCCACGGTTACTTTAGCGGGGCTGATTAACGCCCTCAAAGTAGTCAACAAGAAGATGAGCGAGGTCAAGATCACCTTCATTGGCACCGGCGCTTCTAACGTGGCTTGCTCGCGTTTGATCTTCAGTTGGGGCGCTGATCCGGCCAAGTGTTTCATGGTGGACAGCAAGGGCATCCTCGGTAAACATCGTAAGGACCTCGAGATGCGCAAGGCCGAATACGTGGACAAATGGAGGTTGTGCAATATCACCAACGCCGAAGGTCGCGAAGGCGACATCCCCGAGGCGATGCGCGGTGCGGACGTCGTCATCGCCCTCTCCAAGTCTGGGCCGGGTGTTATCCTGCCGGAATGGGTCAAGACGATGGCCAAGGATTCAATTGTCTTTGCTTGCGCCAATCCCGTACCCGAAATCTGGCCCTGGGAAGCCAAGGAAGCCGGCGCGACCGTCGTCGCAACGGGGCGTTCCGATTTCCCAAACCAGGTCAACAACTCGCTGGGTTTCCCCGGCATCTTCCGCGGCACGCTGGATGTGCGCGCCAGCACCATAACCGACGAAATGTGCTTCGCGGCTGCTCAAGCCCTGGCCGACCATGTCGGCGACCGCCTGGATGCGGAGCACATCCTGCCCGATATGGACGATTGGGAAGTCTTCCCGCGTGAGGCGGCGGCTGTTGCCATGAAAGCCATTGAGCAAGGGCTGGCGCTCAAGCCGATGACTTATCAAGAAGAATTCAATAATGCTACCAGGATCATCCAGCGCTCGCGCCAGTTGACCAAGATGATGATGGAGCAGGGCTTCATCCCCGAAGCGCCGGAAAATGAAAAGCCGCCCGAAGTGGATGCGGAAACGGTCAAAGCTGCTTATTGATGGAGGAGAAACTATGTATGACTTAATTGTTGTCGGTGGCGGCCCTGCGGGCCTGACTGCAACTGTCTATGGAATTCGTAAACGCCTCAATGTATTAATGCTGACCAAAGACCTGGGCGGAAAAACCCAATACCGACTCGCCTTGCCCTGGATCCAGGATTATCAGGTTATCCGTGGCCTGGAAATCGTCAATAAATTCCGCAGTGAACTCGAATACCTGGAATTCGCCCGCAAAATGGATACAGCCGAGAAGATCACAAAAGAAGGCGACCATTTTGTCGTCGCGACAAAAAGCGGCGAAATACTGCAAGCAAAAGCAGTCATCCTGGCGACCGGTACAAGGCAGGTGCGCTTGAATGTGCCGGGCGAAAAAGAGTTCACCATGCGCGGCTTGTGTTATTCCGCTCTCAGCTATGCCCCCTTGTTCATTGATAAAATTACTGTCGTGATTGGCGACGGCGACCTGGCGCTGCGTGCAGCCGGCGAACTCGCGACGGTTGCCAGGCATGTTACCCTGGTGTGCAAAGGTGACGAGTCTCTAAGAACTCCATTGGGAAACAAGCTATCTGCAGCGAAAAACGTCACCATCCTCAAAGACTACCAGGTGGTCGAATTCAAGGGCGACGAATTTGCCGAGAGCGTAGTGCTCAAAGACCCAACCGGGAAAGTCTCGGAGATTGCCGCAGAGGGGACATTCATCGAGATGGCGCTCACACCCATGTCGCAGATGGTCGCCGACCTGGTCAAGCTGGATGAGCATGGGCGCATCATTGTGGACTGTGGCAACCGCACCAACCTCCCGGGATTCTTCGCAGCCGGGGATGTTACAAATACTTATGCCGAGCAGGTGTTGGTCGCGGTAGGAGAAGGTGCAAAAGCTGCGTTGAGCGCGTACGAGTATTTGCTGCCGACACTTTAGCATCTGGGAGGGCGGATAAGGGTAAAACCGTTGTCCGCCCTCTCTTTTTGTCTGGCAGAAATGTGGATGATTGACCTTGTTATTGTTGACGAATGTCATTGGCTACTCTTATCTCAGCGCATATAATGTAAAATAGATATAAATAATCCTGATTGACTATCTCGCAGGTAGTTGGTTGCACGTTTTGCCGAAGGCCTACTCGGGAGAGACGACGATGCAGATGGTAATATCACAGACAATCCGTGCGAAGCCGGCTGCCGTATTGGTTGTTGGCGGCGGGATCGGGGGAATGCGCGCCGCGCTCGACCTGGCTGACGCGGGGTTGAAAGTCTATTTGGTCGAACGAACACCCTGCCTGGGCGGGCGGGTGGCTCAACTTGGCTTCATGTTCCCGCAGCATGACTGCGTGCTGTGCCGCGGCACCTCCGATCACGGTTACGGCTGCACTCGCCCTTCGATTTCTCCAGCGTATATTCAGAACAATCAGCATCCCAATATTCAAATTCTGACCAATACGATCATCATGGATGTAGAGGGGGAGGCGGGCGATTTCAGCGTTTCACTGCGTCAGGAACCGCGCTATGTCAGTATCACGCGCTGCACTTCCTGCGGGCTGTGCGCCGAGGTCTGTCCGGTTGAACTGCCCAATGAATACCAACTGGGCATGACCAAACGCAAGGCCGCCTATAAAATCGCGGCGCGTGCCACACCGGACGCTTATTGCATTGACCGCGGCCCATATTGTGACGACTGCCGCAAGTGCCAAGAAATCTGCCCGACCAAAGCCATCAACCTGGACGAGCAGCCGCGCTTGCTGTCAGTGGAGGTCGGCGCGATAGTTTTGGCACTCGGTTTCCAGGTCTATGATGCCACGCAGCTGGAAGAACTTGGTTACGGGCGCTACCCCAACGTCGTCCAGGCCATGACGTATGAGCGGCTGGCCTCCCGTTCCGGCCCGACCGAGGGCCTGGTCGTCCGCCCATCGGACAAGCGCACGCCAAAGTCCATCGCCTGGCTGCAATGTATCGGCTCGCGCGACCAGCAAAACGCTTTCTGTTCGTCCATCTGCTGCATGTATGCCACTAAGGAAGCCATCCTGGCAAAGCAACGCCTGAAGGATGTGAATTGCAGCGTCTTCATCATGGACGAGCGCGCCTTCAATAAGGAATACAGCGCTTATTTCGACAAGGCGCGCAACAAACATGGCATCCACTATAACCGCAGCCGCATTTCGGCCATCCGCGAAGACCCGGCTACGCACGACTTGATTTTGCACTACGCCGACCCGAACGGTAAACTGCACGAGGAACGCTTCGAGATGGTTGTTCTGGCGACCGGCCTCCAGCCGCCCGAATCGGCCAGCCAGCTCTCTGAAATTCTCAATATCGAACTCAATCAATATGGCTTCTGCCAGACGGATAAATTCACTCCGCTCCAGACCTCGCGGCCGGGTGTCTTCGTCTGCGGGGCGTTCTCGTCTCCGAAGGAAATCGTCGAGACCATCATTGACGCCAGCGGCGCGGCCGCCGAGGTGATGCGCCTGCTCAATGACCGCCTGCATACTTATCCGTACACGCGCGCCTGGCCGTTCCTTTCAAACGACGGCTTCCCGCCCGAACGGGATGTGACGGACGAAAAGCCAAAGGTGGGCGTCTTCGCCTGCACCTGCGGACAGACGATCAGCGATTACCTCGACCTGCCCGCGCTGGTTAGCCAGGCCGGACAATGGCCGAATGTGGCTGTAGCGGAAGTCATCGAATATGCCTGCTTCCCGGAAATGCTGGAATATATGCGTGACCGGATTCAGAGCGAAGGCCTGAATCGAGTGGTAGTGGCGGCGTGCAGCAACCGCACACATGACTCGCTTTTCCAACGCCTCGTGTGCCAGGCGGGATTGAATCCGTATTTGCTGGAAGTGGTCAACCTGCGCGAGCAATGCACGCGTGTGCATAAGGAACAGAAAGAACAGGCCAATCGCAAAGCCCAGGAAATGGTACGCGTGGCCGTCGGGCGGGTCATCGCGGCCCAGCCGGTACACAAAGACAAAATGCCGTGCGTGCCAACCGCGCTGGTCATCGGCGGCGGCGTTTCGGGTATGACGGCCGCGCTGGCAATTGCCGACAGCGGCTACGACGTGCATCTGGTCGAGCGTGAGGAACGTCTCGGCGGCAATTTGCTGGATTTGTATTACGTGGCCGAAGGTTACAACCCGCAGCGGCTCTTGCGTGACCTGGTCAATCGCGTCCGTTCTCACCAACGCATCGCCACGCACATCCGCACCGACGTTGTCCAGCACGCCGGTCACGTCGGGGATTTTAAATCCGAGTTGCAGACGCAACGTCCGGATGGCACAATGGAACGCCTTTTTGTCGAACACGGTGCGACCATCGTCGCCACCGGCGCGCGCGAGACCCATGCGCATCCGTACTTGGGTGCGCCTCAGGTCATCACTCAGCGTGAACTGGAGGAGAAAATCATCCATATTCCGGAGGAGATTGCCGCCCTTAAAGATGTGGTGATGATCCAGTGCGTCCGCCCTATAGGTTCGCCGGATTATTGCTCGCGGGTATGCTGCACCAACACGATGAAGAATGCCATCCGGCTCAAACTATTCAATCCGAACTGCCGCGTGACGGTGCTGTACAAAAATATCGTCACTTACGGATTTCGCGAGGAGTATTACACCGAGGCGCGGCGGCTGGGCGTGGTTTTCACCCGTTATACAGACGAGCAACCGCCTGAAGTGACCTTCGATCATGATTACGACCGGACTGTGGTACGCGTTCGTGATCTCGTTATGGATCGCTGGCTGACCCTGCCCGCCGATTTGGTGCCATTGAGCATGGCGATTGCGCCATCCGAAGGCTCCGGTGAACTGGCGCGGAAACTGCGCGTCCCACTTTCGTCCGAAGGTTTCTATGAAGAAGCGCAGATGAAATTACGCCCGATGGATTTCATGCGCGAGGGCATCTTCCTGGCGGGCATGGCGCACTACCCCAAGTTCATCGAGGAATCCATCAGCCATGCGCTGGCGGCTGCGGCGCGCGCCCTGACTTTACTCTCGCAGGAGTCGCTCTGGCTGGGCGGAGTGGTGGCGCAGGTGGACCCGGACAAGTGTGTTGGCTGTCTGACTTGCACGCGCACCTGCCCGTTCCAGATCCCTCAGGTCGTCCAATTGGATGGACGAGTCGGGGTCGGCGGGCTGGGCGGCGCGGCGTGGATTGACCCGGCCCAGTGCCAGGGTTGCGGCACATGCACCGGCGAATGTCCCGCCAGCGCCATCCAGTTATTGCACTATACCGATGAGCAGATGATGCTGCGCTCCATTCAAGGTTTGGGAGCGTGGCAGTGAAGTGCCAGTTATCAGTTATCAGTGAACAGTTATCAGTGAATAGCAATCAGTGAGATGTTATGACACAACAGACCAATCAAACCTTCGAGCCAGAAATTACCGCCTTCTACTGCGTCTACTGCGGCTACATGGCTGCCGATACAGCCGGGGCGATGCAGGTGCAGTATCCGGCCAACGTCAAGTTCGTACGCATGCCCTGCACTGGCAAGACGGACGTGCGCTATCTGCTGGAGGCCTTCGAGCAGGGAGCGGACGGCGCATATATTGTGGCCTGTCCGATTGGCAACTGCCATCATGTGCGTGGCAACGAGCGCGGCCGCGCCCGGATGCAGCGCGCCAAGCAAATCCTGGACGAAATCGGCTTGGGAAGCGAGAGGCTGGATATGTTTTTCATGTCCGGCAGCCAGGCGCAGGCGTATGCCAACGCCGCGCAGACGATGACGGAGCGAGTGCGTAAACTTGGCCCAAATCCGCTGAAGAATGCAGGAGGCAGTAAGCAGGAGGCAGTGAAGGTAGAGACGGCCGAGGAAGACGAAGAAGAAATAGGCATTAAAGGCAGACGGAAGAAGAGCTGATGGCAGATGGCCGATAGCCGATGGCTAATGCCCTTCTGAAAAAGGCACTTTGAACTCGTCACTTATCACTTGTCACTTTCCAATCCTTCGCCAAAGGATTTTACCGGATCATGAGTACCGCTCCGCTTCCCGCTGAAAAAGGTATGCCAATCGGCGCCGTGATGGTCGTCGGCGGCGGAATCGCGGGGATGCAGTCCGCGCTCGATCTGGCCGAGCAGGGCTTCAAGGTCTATCTCGTCGAACAAAAATCGGCCATTGGCGGACACATGGCTCAGTTGGATAAAACTTTCCCGACCAACGACTGTGCTATGTGCAGCATTTCGCCGAAACTGGTCGAAACCGGTCGCCATCCGAACATTGACATTCTGACCGACACTGACGTGCTGGATGTGAAAGGCGCGGCGGGCGACTTTTCCGTGACTGTCGAGCGGCGGCCGCGTTATATTGACACGGCCAAATGTAATGCCTGCGGCGATTGCGTCACGGTCTGTCCAGTCATCACACCCGATACTTTCAACGAGGGATTGGCCCCGCGCCGTGCGGC
This sequence comes from uncultured Chloroflexus sp., assembly GCA_964618215.1. Classification (GTDB taxonomy): domain Bacteria; phylum Chloroflexota; class Anaerolineae; order Anaerolineales; family Villigracilaceae; genus CG2-30-58-95. Next base: position 87,849 of record CAZTZE010000006.1, on the reverse strand, counting down.
CTTCAAACTCTATCCGCAAGCGGTGCCAAATGCTTTTGCCATCCAGAAGCGCGGCATCGCCGCGTGCCGTGACGCCTGTCCGGCGGGACAGCGCGCCCAGGGTTACATCGCCTTGATTCGCGAAGGCCGCTGGACCGACGCGCTGCGCGTCATCAAGATGGACAATCCCTTCCCCGGCATCTGCGGGCGCATCTGCAATCACCGCTGTGAGACCGCCTGCAACCGCGGCCAGGTGGATGAACCCGTCAACATTCGTGCCCTCAAACGCTTTGTCACGGATAAAGTCTATGCCGAGCCACGCCAGCCGGTCGAGAAGGTCGAAATAAAATTTCCCGACAAACCGGTTGCCATCATCGGCGCAGGGCCGTGCGGGCTGACCGCCGCACAGGATCTCATCCGCGCCGGTTATCCGGTGACAATTTTCGAGGCCATGCCGGTTGCAGGCGGCATGCTGCGCCTGGGCGTGCCGGAATTTCGCTTACCGGCTGAAATCATCGAGCGCGAAGTGGCGGATATTGTGGATTTGGGCATTGACCTGCGCCTGAATACGCCGGTCAGCAATCTGGATGACCTTTTCAATGCAGGCTTTACCTCTGTGCTGATTGCCGTCGGCGCGCACGAAGGCGTGCGGCTGCCCATCCCCGGCGCGAACCTGGACGGCGTTATCATCAACACACATTTCCTGCGCGATGTAAGGCTTGGGAAATATGAAGGCTTTAGGAAGGATGAAGGCGGAAGGCGGAAGGATGAAGACGGAAAGGATTCATCCTTCATCCTTCATTCTTCATCCTTAGGAAAAAACGTGTTGGTTTTGGGCGGCGGCAACGTAGCCATTGACGTGGCGCGTTCCGCCGTGCGCCTCGGCTGCAAGGTCACGATGGCTTGCCTGGAAAGCCGCGACGGGATGCCCGCCCATCCGTGGGAAGTGCAGGCCGCGCTCGACGAAGGCATTGTTATTCACAACGATCGCACCTTCGAGCGCGTCGTGGACAATGGCAGCGGCAGGGCAGGGGGCGTGGAGTGCCTGTCAGTGGCCTCCTTTGCTTTCGACGAGGCTGGCAGGCTGAACGTCGAGAAGGTGCCGGACTCCAATCATGTCATTCCATGTGATACGGTCATTTTCTCGGTCGGCCAGCGCGCCGGTCTGGCCTTCATCCCCGACGACGCCGGAGTCGGCCTGACTACCAAGAAAACGATTGCCATCAACCCGAATACCTTTGCCGCCACGCGGCCAGGGGTCTTCGCGGCCGGTGATAGCGTCTCTGGCACATCGTTCGTCATTGAGGCCGTGGACAGCGGGCACAAAACCGCTGAGTCCATCTTGCGCTATTTGCAGGGCGAGGCGCTGGAACGCCCGCCGAAACCGGAAATGCCGGTGGTCAAACTGGAACGGCAGGAACTGAACGAGCGTATGGCACGCGGTGAAATCAAGAAGCAACCGCGCGTCCCGCTACCGGAAATGCCGGTCGAACAGCGCATCAGTAATTTTGCCGAGGTCGAGGGCGGCTACGACGACGAATCTGCCCAACGCGAGGCAGAGCGCTGTCTGGCCTGTGGCGTCTGCTCGGAGTGCATGTCATGTACATTTGCGTGTGGGGTAAATGCCATTGACCACGACATGGCGGTGCGGCAGGAAACGCTCGACGTCGGCGCGGTCATCCTTGCGCCAGGCTACCAGATTTACCACGCCGAACTTTCGGAAGAATTCGGCTACGGGCGCTACCCGAATGTGATCAACGCGCTGCAATTCGAGCGCCTGCTCTCGGCCTCCGGCCCGACCATGGGACACGTTCATCGCCCAAGCGACCATCAGCCGCCGAAGAAAATCGCCTTTTTGCAGTGCATTGGCAGCCGCGACCAGAGCCACGATTACTGCTCGGCGGTCTGCTGCATGTCCGCCACCAAAGAGGCGGTCATCGCCAAAGAGCACCAGAAGGACCTCGATGTCCACGTTTTCATGATGGACATGCGCGCCTTCTCCAAGGGCTACCTGGCCTACTTCGAGCGCGCCAAAGAGCGATACGGTGTTCAGTATCATCGCAGCCGCGTCAGCATGATCCGCGAAGACCCTGCAACGCGCAACCTCATCCTGCAATATTCAACTGACGACCCCTCACTCATCACTCATCACTCCTCACTCGTCACGGAAGAATTCGATCTCGTTGTTCTCTCTGTTGGCATGGAAATCTCCGCATCCGTCCGCGCCCTCGGCCGCCTTCTCGGCGTCGAACTGGACGAGTATGGATTTTGCCATACCGTCGCATTTAACCCGCTGGAAACTTCGCGGCCCGGAATCTACGCCGTCGGCCCGTTCCGCGAGCCGAAGGACATCCCCGAATCGGTCGTCGAGGGCAGCGGCGCGGCCGCTTCCGCGGCGGCAATTCTCAGTCCGGCGCGCTTCTCGCTGACCGTCGAGCGCGAATATCCGCCAGAGCGGGATGTGAGCGGCGAACCGCCGCGCGTCGGCGTCTTCATCTGTTCTTGCGGCTCGAATATCGGCGGTTTCGTGGATGTGGCGGCTGTAACCGAGTATGCATCGAAATTGTCGTACGTCGCTCATGCTGAGTCGAATCTGTACACCTGTTCGCAGGACAGCATCCAGCACATCACCGAACAGGTGCTGGAACATGGCCTAAATCGCGTCGTGGTGGCGAGTTGCACGCCGCTGACGCACCAGCCGCTCTTTCAGGACAGCATCCGCATGGCGGGTTTGAACCCGTACCTGTTCGAGATGGCGAACATCCGCAACCAGTGCTCATGGGTGCATTCGAATGACAAGGATGCGGCCACGGCCAAATCCAGAGATTTGGTGCGCGCCGGTGTGGCGCGTGCCGCGTTGCTCGAAGCGCAGCATACAATTGACGTGTCGGTGCAGCGGACTGCGCTGGTGGTCGGCGGCGGGGCGGCTGGAATGACCGCTGCGCTCTCGCTGGCCGGACAGGGTTTTCCGGTGCATCTTGTAGAGAAAGAGACTGAACTTGGTGGCAATCTGCGTAAAGTATTTATCGGTTCAGGCAGCAAAGCGCCGCAGGAAGTGTTGCAACAACTCATCCAGCAGGTGAACCAGACGCCGGTGATTACGCTGCACATGCAAAGCAAAGTCGCGGCGACGAGCGGCTTCATGGGCAATTTCACCTCCACCGTGGAATATGCCGATGGCTGCCGTCGCGAAATCCAGCACGGCGTGACCATCCTCGCCACCGGCGCACAGGAGTACCGCGGGCCGGAGCATGGTTACGGAGCTGACCCACGCATCGTGACACAGCAGGAATTCGAAAAGATAGTTATCAGTGAACAGCCTGCCCTGAGCCCTGTCGAAGGGTTATCAGTGGACAGTCTGAAGTCTGTGGTAATGATTCAATGCGTTGGGCCGGCGGAAAATTTCTGTTCCCGCATTTGCTGCACAGTGGCACTAAAAAACGCGCTGCGTTTGAAGGAACTTAATCCGGAAACCGAAGTCATCATTCTTTACACCGATATTCGCGTCTACGGATTCAAAGAACGCCTCTACACCGAAGCCCGCGAAAAAGGCGTCCTCTTCATTCACTACGAATTTGACAGGAAGCCGGATGTGCAAGTTGCGGGACGCGGGATGCAGGACGCGCAACCCCTAACTCCTACCCCGCAGCATCCTATCTCTGTAAGAGTCTGGGAACCCATATTACACCAGGAACTTACACTACACCCAGATATGATCATCCTCTCCATGCCGGTCGTGCCGCAGGATGACGTGCATGAAATGGCTGCCCGCTTCAAGGTTCCGACCGACGCGGACGGATTCTTCCTCGAAGCACACGTCAAACTGCGCCCGGTGGATTTCGCTTCGGACGGCATTTTCATGGCCGGCATGGCGCATTACCCGAAGTTGCTGGACGAGACCATCATCCAGGCACTGGCGGCTGCGGCGCGGGCGGCGCGCGTCCTCAGCCGCGAAACACTGACGGCCGGCGGGCGAGTCGCGGTTGTGGACGCGAATAAATGCACCGGCTGCCTGACCTGCGTGCGCATCTGCCCGTTCAACGTGCCGAAGATCCGCGCCGACCTGACCGGCGTGGGCGGCATCATCGGCGCGGCGTACATCGAGGCGGCGGTTTGCCAGGGCTGCGGTTCGTGCGCTTCGGAGTGCCCGGCGCGCGCCATCCAACTGATGCACTACACTGATGTCCAGATGATCGCAAAAGTCGGCGCGCTGCTCAAGCCGGAACTCATCGAGGTGCGCCGATGACCACCGACCTGCAAATCGTGGCCTACTGCTGCCAGCACTGCGCCTACGCCGCCGCGGATTTGGCCGGCGGCTTCCGGATGCAGTATCCGTCTGCGGTGCGCGTGGTCATGCTGCCATGCACCGGCAAACTGGACGCGCTGCTGGTGCTACGAGCCTTTGAGGACGGCGCCGACGGCGTGATGGTGGCTGGCTGACTGCCCGGCGACTGTCATTACCTGGAAGGTAATGCGAATGCAAAACGCCGGGTGGAATACCTGCAATTTTTGCTAAAAGAAATTGGTCTGCAGCCGGAACGGGTGCGCATGTTCAACCTGTCGGCGGCGATGGCCGGGCAGTTTGTGGAAATTACAAAAGAAATGACGGAGAAGATTACGGAGTTGGGACCGAATCCGCTGCGCGTAAAGAAGGATGAAGGATGAAGGCGGAGACAAACCGCAGGAATTGAAAGCGCGGACGAAACAATATGCCTTGCGCGTCATTCGCCTGTTTGATTCTCTGCCAAAGACAACCGTTTCTCAAACGATTGGAAAACAATTGTTGCGCTCGGCTACATCCGCTGGTGCACAATATCGTGAAGCGCAGCGCGCAAAATCTGATGCCGACTTTATCAATAAAAACGAAGGTGTATTGCAGGAATTAGACGAAAGCGCATATTGGCTCGAATTGCTTTCTGATGCCGGAATCGTGAAACCAGAAAATCTCACCTTGCTTCAAAAGGAAACCGATGAACTCATCGCCATTTTTGTCACGATTGTCAACAAAGTCAAATCCAGACGGAAGTGATTGTCTTCTTCATCCTTCATCCTTCCGCCTTCATACTTGGAGGTAACTATGATCGTTGCAGAGCAAAAAACACTTGAAGAAATCAAAACTCTCGTTGGCAGCGCCAAGAACGTGCTCGTCCTCGGCTGCGGGACGTGCGTCACGGTCTGCTTCGCCGGTGGGTCGCGCGAGGCGGCCATCGTCGCCGCGGAACTGCGCATGGCCTCGAAACTCGCCGGTGACGCCAAGAATGTCACCGATGCGACCGTCCAGCGTCAGTGCGAGTGGGAATACCTCGATGAAGTTGCCGAGCAGGTCGGCAATGTGGAAGTGGTGCTTTCGCTCGGCTGCGGCATCGGCGTGCAGGCCATCGCCGAGCATTTTCCCAACGCCTGGGTTGTGCCGGGATTGAATACCAAGTTCCTGGGCATGCCGACCGAGCAGGGCGTCTGGGCGGAACGCTGCGCGGCCTGCGGCGACTGCATCCTCGGCCTGACCGGCGGCATCTGCCCGATCGCGCGCTGCTCCAAGTCGCTGCTCAACGGACCCTGCGGCGGCTCGCTGGATGGGAATTGCGAAATCAATACCGATGTGTCCTGCGCCTGGCAGTTGATCTACGACCGCCTGACCAGCATGAACAAACTCGAAGTGCTGATGGAGATCCAGCCTCCCAAAAACTGGAAAACATCCCGCGACGGCGGACCGCGCAAGATCGTGCGCGAAGACTTGCGCCTCGAAAAAGAAGAACATTAAGGCGCGGAGGCATATTATGACCAACACCAACGGCTATCTTTCAGGCTCTAACTTGGAACGGGTGCTCAAGAACGGCCACTTTGCCGTGACCGCCGAACTCGGGCCGCCGCAAAACGCGGACCGGTCTGTCATCACCAAAAAAGCCGCGTTGCTGAAAGGCTACTGCGACGGCGTCAATCTGACCGACAACCAGACTGCCATCGTGCGCATGTCCAGCATCGGTGCGGGGGCGATTCTGGTGCAGGAAGGGCTGGAGCCGATCATCCAGATGGTTTGCCGCGACCGCAACCGGCTGGCGATGCAGTCTGACCTGCTCGGCGCGTATGCGCTCGGCATCCGCAACCTGCTGTGCCTCACCGGCGACCATCAGTCTTTTGGCAACCACCCCGGCGCCAAGAATGTGTTCGATATCGATTCCACGCAGATGGTGCAGATGGTCACGGCCATGCGCGACCAGCGCGTCTTCCAGTGCGGCGAGGAGATGAAAGGCCAGGAGCCGCGCTTCTTTGTCGGGGCGGCAGAATCGCCGTTTGCGCATCCGGTGGATTTCCGCCCGTACCGGCTCGGCAAGAAGGTCAAGGCTGGCGCGAGTTTCATTCAGACGCAAATCGTCTTCGATATCCCCGCCTTCAAGAAGTTCATGGAAAAGGTGCGCGAACTGGGTATCCACAAACAGACCTATATTCTGCCCGGCGTTAGCCCGCTGAAAAGCCCGACCATGGCGAAGTACATGCGCGATAACGTCCCCGGTATTCTCATCCCGGACGAAATCATCAAGCGCATGGAAGCCGCCGGCGCGCTCTGGGCAGGCAAGTCGAAAGACGAGTTGACGCCCGAAGACAAGAAGGCGCGCTCCAAGGCCTGGCAGGCGGAAGGTATCAAAATCTGCATCGAGACCATCCAGCAACTGCGCGAGGTCGAGGGCGTGGCGGGTGTGCACATCATGGCAATCGAATGGGAAGAGGCGGTCAAGCCGATTGTCGAAGGCGCAGGGCTGTACCCACGTCCGGTTGTGCCTGCGCCGGAACCTGTGGCGGCATAATGCCGTAGGGTGGGATTCGATCCCGCCGCAAGGAGATTGGTATGCGCGAGAAAAAACAAGAAGCCGCCGATACGACTGTCATCAACCCACAACTGGCGCGACGCATTCAGGAAGAATTGGGGCAGAACGTCTACCTGTGCTACCAGTGCGTCAAATGCACCGGCGGCTGCCCCATCAGCAAGTATTTCGACTGGCAGCCCAATCAAATCATGCGCGCCCTGCAGCTCGGCCAGGAAGACGTGGCGCTGCAATCCCAGACACCCTGGTTGTGCGCCGCCTGCCAGACCTGCACCACGCGCTGCCCGCAGGGACTGGATATCACCGCCATCATGGAATTCCTGACGCGCGAGGCTGTCGCGCGCGGCAACAAGCCCAAGGTCCCGGAAGTGGACGCTTTCAACAAAGCCTTCATGCGCGAAGTGCGCCTGTGGGGACGCTCCTACGAACTCGGCCTGATGGCCGAATTGAAACTACGCACTGGAAAAATCACCGAGGACATGGACCTGGCTGTAAAAGTCCTCAGCAAAAACAAACTCCCGTTCCTGCCCGTACGCTCGAAACCGCCGAAAAATGTCAAGCCCGTGCCTGGCGCGGCCAACGCGCTGGCGTACTATCCCGGCTGCTCCCTGCATTCGACAGCGGAGGAATTTAACGAATCGACCAAAGCCGTCTGCGAGGCGCTGGACGTCAAACTGGTCGAGCCGAAAGGCTGGGTGTGCTGCGGCAGTTCCGCCGCCCACCGCGCCGACCCGCAAGAGGCCGTCCGCCTGCCGATGGAAAATCTACGCATCATCGAACAGAGCGGCTTCAACGAGGCGGTCATGCCCTGCGCGGCCTGTTTTAGCCGTCACATGTTCGCCCTGTACGAAATCCGCCACGATGAAGACTTGAAGGCCGAAATGGACGAAAAAATCGGCTACGAATATCAAGATTCAATAAAGGTCAGTTCGCTGGGCGAGGCGCTCTTCCGCCGCGTCGGGCCGCAGGCCGTGATGGACAAAGTCAAGAAGCCGCTGACCGGCCTGAAAGTTGTCTGCTACTACGGCTGTTTGCTGACCCGTCCGCCAGAAGTGACCGAGGCCGCCCATCCCGAAAATCCCGCCGAGTTGGACGCGCTGATGGTCTCGGTCGGCGCGGAGGTAAAGGATTGGTCGTACAAGACCACCTGCTGTGGCGCGGCGCACTCACTGACACGCCCGGATATCGTCCTTGACTTGAGCAGTCAGTTGATCGCGCATGCCCGTGCATCCGGCGCGGAGGCGATTGTAGTCGCCTGTCCGCTCTGTCACACGAATCTTGATGCCCGTCAATTCCAGATGAAACTAGAGCAGCCGATGCCAGTGCTGTATTTCACGCAATTGATGGCGCTGGCGCTCGGTCTTCCCGAAAAGAAGGCCGCGCTGAACAAAAACTTGGTAGACCCGCGGCCGTTGTTAAAAGACAAGGGTATTCTACCGTAACACCTTGGGATTTGATGGGGTAAAATCTTTCAAGCACGGAAAACACGGAACGCACTGGCGAACACATGTTTTGCCGTGAGATTCCGTGTTTTCCGTGTCTTTCGTGTCCAGCACTACACTTGAAACCGATGAGTCAAACTTTATTGATGTAAAATGACATCTCTCCGTCAACTTGTTCTGGAAGAAACCGGTCAGGATTTACGCCACTGCCGCGGCTGCCTGGCTTGCGATGTATCTGCCGATGAGATGGACATTCATCTGGGCAGTATCGTCCAATTGGTCTTGATGAATGATGATGAGGTCTTGACCAGCCGCACGCTGTGGAGCGAGCCCGTGTTAGAATTGGCGCGGACGGCCTGCATGAAAAATTTCAATCTGGAAAAGATCATCCTGGCCTTGCGTGGCGAGGCCGTCAAGCGAGGTGCCTGATGAATCCCTTGAAAACAACCAGCCAGAAAAATCAGCTCGCGGAGCGTCTCTCCGGTTTGCGTGATGAACTGCGTCGGAAGGCAAATCCGCAAACCCTGGCGGCGGACAGCGGCGCAGAATTTCAAGCTGCGAACGGGAGAGCCGAAATCCGCCTGTCCCTTTTCGGGAAACCGGTTTCCGTCACTTTCCCGGACCTCGTGCCTGTGGAGGCCCGATCCGGCCAGCCCCTGCCCGACGCTTTGCAGGCGCTCATCTTGTTCTATCTGAGCACCGCCGACGGCGCGCCGCTCGAAGGCCGCTGGATTGCTTTTGCTGACCTGCCGGATGGCCGTTTTTATAATCAAGCCTTTCAGGGTTATTCCGGCAATGAACTGGTCAAGTATTTCGGCGATGATCTGACCGCTTTGGAGCAGGCGGCGCGCAAACTGAACGGACTGAAGATTGCCTACGGCGACGCGGCCTTTGCCTTTCATGTTCTGCCTCGCTTGACGCTGGCGGTGGTGTACCATCTTGGCGACGAAGATTTCCCGGCAACCTGCAAGATATTATTCGACGCCTCGGCCAGCCATTACCTGCCGACGGATGTCTGCGCCATTTTGGGCAGTATGCTGACGAAGAAGTTGGTTACTGCGTAGTTGGGCGGTGTCATGAAAGAACGCTATTTTACGCCCGAAAATATCCAGGCAAAATCGCTGGAAATATTCACCTCAGTACAGGATTACCGGTGTAGCCACGACAATCTGCGCTTTCATCCCGATCGCGCCGCGCTGCTCGTGTTGGATATGCAGGAATATTTTCTAAGCCAGGCATCTCACGCTTTTATCCCCAGCGCGCCAGCCATCATTCCGAATATCCAATCCCTGATAAAAATATTCGCCGCGTTTAATCGGCCAATAATTTTTACCCGTCACGTCAATACAGAGGAGAATGCCGGCATGATGGGAAAGTGGTGGAAAGACCTGATTCGTCCGCAAACTGCGTATAGCCACATTATTAAACATTTAGATACCTCCAAAGGCACAATACTTCGTAAAAGCCAGTACGATGCCTTTTACGAAACGCCGCTGGAAAGTGATCTGCGCGCCGGCGGGGTAGGGGAGGTGGTCGTCAGCGGTGTAATGACCCATCTATGCTGCGAAACGACGGCGCGCTCGGCTTTCATGCGTGGCTTTGATGTATTCTTTACAATTGACGGTACAGCTACATATACCGAGGCTTTCCATTGCGCTGCGCTGCTCAACCTGTCCCACGGTTTTGCCGTGCCAGTTTTGACCGAAGAACTTCTGGCTGACTTCAAAAACCTTGAAATTAATTATGCTGCGTGTAGTCATTAACGCACAACAAATCAACCCTTATGATTACCGATAAACCACCCAACCACTCAACAACCCAAACCGCCATTATCGGCGCAGGCCCGGCTGGTATCGCCGCAGCCATTCAACTTCAGCGTTACGGCTTCGCGCCCATCATTTTGGAGAAGGACAACGTCGGTGGGTTGCTAAGGAACGCCAACTTGGTCGAAAACTATCCCGGCTTTCCAAATGGCATCCCAGGCCCGAAGCTTGTGGCCTTGTTTGAAAAACATCTGCGGCAAGTGGGAGCGGAAATCAGACGCGATGAAGTCCTTAGGCTCGATTATGATGGCGGGAACTTTCTCGCCAAAACACAACGAAACACGTACCAGGCAACAAATGTCATCATCGCCACCGGCACCAAGCCAAAGCAGTTTCCAATCGAAATTCCGGCCCAGGCAAAAAACAGGGTTTTCAGCGAAGTCTGGCCGCTGCTGAAAACGCGCGGCAAGCACGTGACCATCGTCGGGGCAGGGGACGCGGCCTTCGATTACGCGTTGAACCTCGCCAGCCGTGGAAACACCGTCACCATCCTCAATCGCAGTACAGAAGTGAGTTGCCTGCCATTGCTTTGGGAACGAGCGCGAGCAACCCCAGCCATTTCTTACCGGGACCAAATCACACTTCAGCGCATCGAAAGCGATACGGCCACCGGTCGCCTGCAACTGTTCGCTGACGACCCTTCGACAAAGCTCAGGGCAGGCTGCTCACTAATCACAAATCACTGTTTACTGATTACTGATTACTTGCTCTTCGCCATCGGCCGCGAAACACAGATGGATTTCCTGACAGAAGGTGTCAAATTGCAGGCGCAAAGACTGGTCGAAGATGGTAAACTTTATCTCGTTGGCGATGTCCACAATGATCTGTACCGCCAGACCGCGATTGCTGTGGGCGAAGGTCTGCGTGCGGCAATGCAAATTTACGCCAACATGGAGAAAGTACGATGAAAGTTTTCGCCGTCGCCGGAACCTCGCAAGTCGCCACCGTCTACATGGCTGACATGGGTGAAGGCAGGTTGATAGAATTCGTTGAAGCGCTGCAGCCGCCATACAGCCGCGACGAGCGCTGGATTTTGATGGTCTCTACCCTCTTTGGCTGCCCGGTGAAATGCCAGATTTGTGACGCGGGCGGGCAGTACCGCGGCAAGCCAAGCGCCGAGCAGATTCTAGCGCAGATTGATTACATGGTGACGCGCTGGTATCCCGACCGCCGCGTGCCTGCGGCGAAATTCAAAATCCAGTTTGCACGCATGGGCGAACCAGCCTTGAATATGGCCGTGCTGGACGCGCTGGACGAACTGACGCGCCGCTTCGACGCGCCCGGCCTGATGCCCTCCATTTCGACCATCGCCCCGCATGGCACGGAAGCCTTTTTCGAGCGGCTGATGGATGTGAAAAATCGCCTGTATCCCGATGGACGTTTCCAATTCCAGTTTTCCATTCATACGACTGATATTACGCTGCGCGACAAACTGATCCCGGTGCGCAAATTCGACTTCGGCTGGATGGCCGCGTACGGTGAGCGTTTTCTGCGCCCCGGCGACCGCAAGATCACGCTGAACTTCGCGTTGGCGACCGGCGCGCCGGTCGAGCCAGAGGTGCTGCTGCGTCATTTCGACCCGGAGAAATATCTCATCAAGGTCACTCCGGTTAATCCGACCTGCCGCGCGGTGCAAAATGGGCTGGTTTCTTATGTGGACGCGCTGCGGCCTGAATCGGCCAATGTGCTCGTTGAGCAGTTGAACGCGGCCGGTTACGAAGTGATTGTCAGCATCGGGGAGGTGATCGAGAACCAGATCGGCTCGAACTGCGGGCAGTATGTGCTGAAATATCTGGAAAGTCGGCAAGCGGTGGACGGCGGTTATTCATATGCCGTGGAGGCTGTAAGGAGCACGTCATGAAACTGGCAATTACTGGTAAAGGCGGCGTTGGAAAGACGACTTTGACTGCTTTGCTGGCGCAGATCTATGCGGACGCGGGCCGCGACGTGCTGGCTGTGGATGCGGACCCCAGTCCCTGTCTGGCGGGGGCGCTGGGTTTCCCGGATGATTTACGCGCAAAACTGCATCCCATCGCCGAGATGGACGAACTCATCGAGGAGCGCACCGGCGCCAAGCCCGGCACGCTGGGCGGATTCTTCACCCTCAATCCCCGCGTGGACGACATCCCCGAGCGCTTCAGCGTCGTCCATCGCGGCGTGCGCCTACTCGAAATGGGCAGCGTGGAGATGGGCGGTTCCGGCTGCATCTGTCCCGAAGCAGCCATGTTGAAAACGCTTTTCACCCATCTGCTCTTTCGCAAAGATGATGTGCTGCTGCTGGATATGTACGCCGGCGTGGAACACCTCGGCCGCGCCACCGTGGACTTCGTGGACGCCATGCTGATCGTCGTCGAGCCAACCCGCCGCAGCCTGGGCACTGCCGCGCAGATCAAGAAACTGGCGAATGACATCGGCCTGACGAAGTTGTGGCTGGTCGGAAATAAAGTGAGGAATGACGATGAAGCCAAATTCCTCGAAAGCGAAACGCCCGGCCTGCCAATCCTCGGATATATGCCCGCTGATTTGAAGGTGCAGGAGGCGGACCGGCTGGGGATTCCAGTGTATGATCATGTTCTCCTTCTCAAAGATGCCGCGCAGGAAATTTCCGAAGGTCTTGCCAGAGCAGTTTTTGAAGTAAAATGAGCAATGAGCGATGAATTGGAACTCCTTGTAGTGCTTGTCCCCTTTCCTTTCTCCGACCTGTAGATCATTAAGCGAGGATAAAATGTTAGGCACACGTGTGTCCGACCTGACCACAGACGAACTCAAGACGTTGGTACGCGAAGCGGTGGAGCAAACCTTGCTTGAATTCCTGGCAGATCCAGACAAAGGGCTTGAACTACGCCAAAGCATGAAGGTCGCCCTTGAACGTTCGATAAGAACGGTACGCGAAGGCGGTGCGCTTTATTCAGCAGGAGACATTGCGAAGGATATAGGAACTGAACTCGTTGCTCGTATGACCAAGGAAGAACTTCGCCAGATGATCGAAACTTCGGTGGAATATAAACTCATTGAGTTATTTGGCGATCCTGATGACGGACTAATCCTGCGCGAAAGTATTCGAAAGCGGCTATCCCAGCAAATTGCTTTGGTCGCGCGCGGCGAGCGCGGCAAATCACTGGAAGATGTTGTAGAAGAACTTGGCCTGAATTGATATGTATCGGCTGCGCTTTCACGATGCCGCGAGGCGCGATCTGGCTGCTCTGGATAAAGCCGTTGCGCGCCGCATTGTCAATCGCTTGAATTGGCTGGCAGATAATTCGGATTTTGGCAGGCAAGATGCTCTGAAAGGGGAATTCTCTGAATTAAGCAAATTCCGCGTGGGGGATTACCGAATCTTCTATCAGTTCCTGAGAAATGAGAACACTATCCTGATTCATGCCATTGGGCATCGTAGCAAAATTTACCGGAAAAGGTAGAATCTTACATGACAGTTACTATCGCACTCGCAGGCAAAGGCGGCGTGGGCAAGACCACCGTCGCCGGAATGGTAATCAAGTATCTGGCGCAGAATCAAACCGGCAGCATCCTCGCCATTGACGCCGACCCGTCTTCCAACCTGAATATGGTGCTCGGCCTCGACCTGGAATGGACGGTCGGCGACATTCGCGAGGATATGCTCCAGCAGGTTAAATCCTCACTGGCGCAGGGCGGCGCGGCGATGGGATCGCTGCCCGGTGGCATGAACAAGCGCGATTACCTGGAATACCACGTCCGCTCGTCGCTCGCTGAAGGCAGCCGTTTCGACCTGATCGCCATGGGGCGCGGCGAAGGCACCGGCTGTTATTGCGCGGTCAACCACAATTTGCGCGAGGTGGTGGATGGTCTCAGCCGTCACTACGAATATGTTGTCATTGACAACGAAGCCGGCATGGAACATCTCAGCCGCCGCACGACGCGCGACGTGCAGCACCTGCTCATCGTCAGCGACCCGACCCAGCGCGGGCTGGTCGCCGCGCAGCGCATTGCCGAGATGAGCAAGGCACTCGACATCCACATCGAGAAATCCCATCTCATCCTCAACCGCCTGCCAAACGGCGTGCCGCCGGAGCTGCAGGAATTTGTTTCCAAACTGGCAATCCCTTTGCTCGGCGTAATCCCCGCAAATAACGAACTGACCACATTCGAGTACTCCGGCCGCCCGCTGGTGGAACTGGAGGATACCTCGCCGGTCTATCAGTCGGTGGCGGGGATGATGGAAAAGATAGTGGTCAGTCACCATTGATCAGTTTTCAGGGAATGGATACGCTGTTCCTCGCCCACTTCCTCAACGGCTTTCTGATGATTGCCATGCCCATCGGGCTGGCCATCTACTTGACGCGCAAATTCAAACTAAGCTGGCGGCTTTTCTGGATTGGCGCGGCGACGTTTGTTCTTTCACAGGTCGGTTACATCCCTTTCAACTGGGCGGCGACCGTCCTCCTCAATCGCACGCCGCTGGTGATCTGGCCGCAAGCCGACCAACTGGTTTTCAATGCCATCTTCCTCGGCCTGAGCGCAGGGTGCTGGGAAGAATTCTTTCGCTATGGTATGTATCGCTGGTGGGCAAAGGATGCCCGCTCATGGGGAAAGGGACTCCTGGCTGGCGCAGGCCACGGCGGGATCGAAGCCATCCTCCTGGGCGCCCTGGTCTTGTATGGCTTCATCCAGCTTGCCATCCTGCGTAATGCGGACGCCTCACAATTAGCCCAGGCAGTGGGCGCGGACAAGGTGGCATTGGCTCAGGCTCAAATTATGGCATACTGGTCTGCGCCGTGGCACATATCCATCCTGGGGGCAGTTGAACGCCTCTTCGCCATCCCGTTCCACTTGGCGTTGTCGTTGCTCGTATTGCAGGCTTTTACCCGCCGGCAGGGTTGGTGGGTCTGGCTGGCAGTCGTTTTCCACGCCCTCGTGAACGGGCTGGCCGTTTATCTTCTCGGGATTGGGCTGTCGACTTATGCAATTGAAGGTGTGGTTGGATTGGCTGCCATTTTGGCGATTATTCTCATCTTTGCCCTGCGCCAGCCCGAGCCACAAGCGGACGTTGAGCCTGCTCCCGCGCCCGTGCCGGGGTTTACACCCAAGCCGGTCGAAGTGACGCAGGAATCTCTGGAAAAAACTCGTTACCAGTAGGGCGGGATTCGATCCCGCCGCCTTTGGCGGGTATCCCCTACGGAGACAAGCGAAACCCGCCCTACGTAACACAGAGGCGCTATGATCCACACTGAAAATCTGACCAAACGTTTCAAAGACATCCTCGCCGTGGAGGGCCTCAGCCTGGATGTGGCCGAGGGCGAGGTGTTCGGCTGCCTCGGTCCGAACGGCGCCGGAAAAACCACCACCGTGCGCATTTTGACCTGCCTGATCGGTCCGACCAGTGGCGCGGCGACGGTCAACGGATTCGTGGTCGGCAAGCAGGATACCGACATCCGCCGGACTGTGGGTGTGCTGACCGAGACTCCCGGCATGTACGATAACCTGTCCGCCGAGTACAACCTGCGCATTTTCGCCGAATTGTACGAGGTGAAAGACGTGACCGGGCAGGTGGAGAAGTACCTCAAGATGCTCGGCCTGTGGGAACGGCGTTTCGACGCGGCTGGCACGTTCTCGAAGGGAATGAAGCAGAAACTGGCGATTGCGCGCGCCCTGCTGCACGAGCCGCGCATCCTCTTCCTGGATGAGCCCACCGCCGGGCTGGACCCGGAGGCGGCGCGCCTCGTCCGTGACTTCATTGCTGAACTCCGCAAGGAGGGACGGACGATCTTCCTCTGCACCCACAACCTTGACGAAGCCGACCGGCTGTGCGACCGCATTGGCGTCTTCAAGACCCGCCTGCTGGTGGTGGACACCCCGGCTAACCTGCGCCGGACGATGTTCGGGCGGAAGGTCGTCTTCCATTTGCGGGAGGCAGGCGAAGGGTCCGCGCAGCCGCTGCGGAAAATGCCCTTCGTGCGGGAGGTCAAAGTCGTGGAGAATAAACTGCTGGTAACGGTGGACGACCCGGAGTCGCATAATCCCGAAATCATCCGCACCCTGGTCAACTCTGGCGCGGACGTGCAGTTCGTCGGCGAGTTGCGCCACTCGCTGGAAGATGTTTATTTGCAGCTGGTGAAGCATGGGTAGGGACTTACCCGAAATCTTTTGAGAGGAGATCCACATGAAATCTTCAATCCTTGCGTTACTGAGGCAACACGCGTTCATCGTTTACGTGATATTGGCTGTCATAATCAGTTGGTTTCCCTGGTATACCACAGGAACCGGTTTTTTTGTCTTTGGTGCGTCCATCGCTGGGGTCATCACGATTGCCATTACCAGCGGAAAGGATGGTCTGCGCGATTTGACGCAACGGGCGCTGCGCTGGCGCGTGGCTTTTCGTTGGTGGGCGGTCGCCTTGTTTTTTACCGGGTTTTTGGCGCTTCCTGCCATCGTCATTAACTACGCCCTGGGAGGCAGCCTGCCGAGTTTCGCCTTCTTCAGTCAAGATTGGTACATGATACCGGTGTTTTTTCTCATCACCATGATTGGAGGCCCGTTGGGAGAAGAATTCGGCTGGCGCGGCTTTGCCTTGCCAAACCTCCAGCGCAAATGGGGACCCATGGTCGCCAGTATAATCATCGGCATCGTATGGGCGCTATGGCATCTTCCCCAGTTCTTCCGGCCGGAAACCTTCCACGCCCAGATAGGCTTACAGTTTTTGCCTATCTATATGATTGCCGAGATCACACTTGCCATCATCATAACCTGGGTCTACAACAAAACAGGAAGCAGTCTGTTGGTGGGCGGAATCATTTTGCACAATGCCGATAATTTCTGGGGTGTCACGTTGTTCACAAATGCGACCATGACAACTGCCTTTCAGAGCGGAGCCAACATTCATTTTGATATGCAGCTTTACCTCGTATCTACTTTCGTGAGCGCGCTGGCGGCGCTCACTCTCGCGATTGCTACCAAGTGGCGACTCGGTCTTTCAGGCGAAAAGCCACAAGAAGTCTGATATGAACAAGATCAAAACCATCATGCGCAAGGAATGGGCCGAGGTTTTCAAGAACCGCATGGTCATCTTCACGGTGGCCTTCCTGCCGCTGTTGATGACGGCCATCCCGCTGGGGATCATCTACGCCACCCGCGACGCCTCGACCGGGGCAGGTGAGGCGGTTGACAGCCAACTGCCATCCGAAATGACCCAGTCCATCTGCCCGGAAGGGGTGAACAGCGCGGAATGCTTCCAGATTTTCATGGTCAGCCAGTTCATGATGATGTTCATGATCGTGCCGGTGGTCATCCCGGTGACGATCGCGGCCTATTCCATCGTGGGCGAGAAGACCACTCGAAGCCTGGAGCCGCTCCTGGCGACGCCCATCACCACGCTGGAGCTGCTGATCGGCAAGTGCCTGGCGGCGGTTATACCGGCGGTGCTGGCAACCTACGCCGCGTTTGGGATATTCGCGCTCGGCTCGTGGCTCATCGTGGCGAACAAGATGCTCTTGACGGCGCTGCTGGATGCCCGCTGGCTGATCGCCATTTTCATTGTCGGGCCATTGCTGGCAGTCATGGCGGTGGCATTTTCCCTGATGATCTCGTCGCGCGTCAGCGACCCGCGCGTGGCGGAACAGATCTCGATGGTCATCATCGTGCCGGTGTTGGCTGGATTCTTCGGTCAGATGGCCGGGCTATTCGTCCTGAACAAGCAAGTGATTTCGGTCGTCGCGGTCGTCATGCTGGCGCTGGACGCGCTGCTGGTTTACCTGGCGACGCGCGTCTTCCAGCGCGAGTCCATTCTCACGCGGTGGAAGTAGGGCGGGTTTCTTACCCGCCATCTCTGGCGGCAGGTTAGAAACCTGCCCTACAACTGGACACGGATGACACGGATGACGTGGAAAAAGCACGGATTTACCGTAGCAAAGGTGGTGCCATGAAAAAATTGGGACTTGCCATTTCGCTTGTTATTCTTAGCAGCCTGTTGGTTTTTACTGCGTCTCTCGCCCAAGCCGAGGAACTGACCCTCTCCTTCTCGCGCGACTTTGGCTACTCCTCCGGCGCCGGCGACATCCAGGGTTCGTTTTCGATGAAAGTCAGCGGCCCGGACGACCTTGCGCGGGTGGAATTCTATATTGACGAAACGAAGATCGGCGAGGATACCGAGCCGCCGTTCAGGATCCAATTCAGCACCGATAACTATCCCCTCGGCCTGCACGAGATGTACGCTGTCGGTTACACGGCAGATGGGCGCGAATATCGCTCGAAGGTGATCACGGCCAACTTCGTCTCTGCAGACGAGGGTTGGCAGGCCGCGTTGAAGATCATGATCCCGATGCTGATCATCGTTTTTGGAGCCATTTTGCTTTCCGTGGTTGTCCCCATGCTTACCGGACGCGGCAAGCGCGTAGAAGTTCCGCTCGGCGCAGAGCGGAAGTATGGCATCCGCGGCGGCGGGATTTGCCCAAAGTGTCAGCGTCCATTTGCGCTGCCACTCTTCAGCATGAATCTGGGATTTTCCAAACTGGCCCGCTGTCCATATTGCGGCAAGTGGAGCGTGGTGCGCGCTTTATCGCTGGCAAAACTGCGCCAGGCCGAGCAGTCGGAATTGGAACAGGCCAGGGGGCAGGTAGCGGAGATTTCGGTAGAAGAGAGACTAAAGAAAGAATTGGATGACTCGAGATATCTGGGAATGTAGTCAAGAACCCGGTTCCTTCAAGGAACCGGGTTCTTCGTCTTCCTGTTCACATCACTGTTTATCCCCGTTTATCTCCGGTAATATGTAAATATCTCGCCGCCACGAAACTCAACCCGCGCTCCGTCAGCGCCCGGGCGGTGTGGTTGCAGGCATCCACCTTATCCATGAAATTCAATTGCATGGCGTCCCAGTCACCGGATTCGAGCACTTCCTTCTTTTCGCGGAAGTAGTCCAGAATGTCGGAGGAGTAGGCGCGGGCCTGCTCGACCTCGGGGTCGCCGCCCTCGTGCTTGGCCGAGATGTTGGCAACATGATCGGCAATCTCGACCAGTTCGGCGCGGCGGTTGTATGGTTGGATGACGATGGATTTATAAGTCTCGACGATGTGATGCTCGAAGCGGACGACATCCTCGAAGCCGAGCGCCTTGCGGAATTGGGCGGTCAGTTCCATCGTCTCGTTGTTGATCGAGTTCGACCAGTTGAAGCCGATCAACGGGCTGCTGCCGTCGTCACGTGAGAAGAGCTTGGCGGCCAGCATGATCCACAGGGCATGGTAGGGATTGTCCGATCCAAAGAAGACCGAGATCTTGAATTCCATGTCCACGCCCAGGCGGTAGAGCAGGAAGCCAAGCAGGATCGTCCCGGCGTTGAAGTTCAGCACCGACTTGACGCCGTAAGTGGTGTAGTAGTACAGAAACTCGTCCAGCCACATCAGGGCGTGTTCATTTGGCTGACCAATCCCGCCGAAGTAACCGGTGATGGTGGCAGGTCCGCCCAGGTGCGGGTTGGAGCCGTCGGTGCCTTTCGTGTCCAGCGTCTCCACGAAAGACGCGCCGATGATCTGCATGGCCGCGCCAAAGGCGGGCAGGTCGCCGTCGGCTTCCTGTTCTTTCATCCTGCGGACGCGGATCCAGCGCCCGGGCATCAGGCTGCGCTCGGCGATGGCTTTCTCTGCGGCCGCGCGCACCCAGGGGAAATACTGCGCCGCGCTGACCTCCAGCGTGACGGCGAACTCGTCCTTGAACTTCATCCCGTCCGCTATTGGCCCCAACACTTTGCGCCGGTAATCCGCCACCGGGATGAACACGCCGTGGTCGCGCTGCTCGATGAGCCATTCCAGGTCTTTGATGTGCTGCGGCGCGGCGGCCTGGACTTTTTTCAGCAGGTTCTCCAGTTTACGCGCCTCGCGGTGCTTGCGGTTGATCTCCTGCGGCGTGCCATATTTGGCGACCACAGCCAGGAAATCGTTCATCACCCGCGAATCCGGGTCGAGCAGGACGGCGTTGATCGAATCGAGTCGATCATAGGGAATTGCCAGTAGTTTTCGTAGATCAGTCATGGTTTACTCCTTGGGAGTCTGGGAGTCTCATAGTCTTATTGTCTGATAGTCTGTTTGGAGACGATTAGACACCAGACTATGAGACTATTCGACTATTAGACTATTTGACTAACTTTTCGAGTTCCTCAAATTCCTCATCCGTCATCCCAAACCAGTTTTCCGGCTGGGGGAACTGCTTGGCGATGACTTCGTTTTGATAGTTTTTCAGGCCGTTGAGGATGACTTCCCCGGCGTTGCCGTAGACCTTGGCCATCTTGGGTTTGAACTTGGGGTAGAGGCCGAACATGTCGTGATAGATGAGCAATTGACCGTGCGCGTCCGGCCCGGAGCCGAGCGACATGATAATGCAGCCCTCGGCGCGCTCGGTGATCATCTTGCAGACGCGGTCCGGCACCATTTCGAGCAGGATGGCGAAGGCGCCGGCTTTTTCGAGCGCTTTGGCGTCGTCCACGATCTTCTTGGCCAGCACGGCCGACTTGCCCTGTACGCGAAATCCGCCCAGCGCGCTGACCGATTGCGGCGTCAACCCGAGGTGGCCGATGGCTGGGATGCCGGCGTCCACGATACCCCGGATGCGGTCAGCCATGGCTGCGCCGCCTTCCAGTTTGATGGCGTCGCAGCCGCACTCGGCCATAAATCTCCCTGCATTGCGTATAGCTGTTTCGATGCCGGGCTGGTAGCTCATATAAGGCATATCGCCAATCACAAAGGCGGTCGGCGCTCCGCGGCGCACGGCCTGCGAGTGGCGGATCATGTCCTCCATTGTCACCGGCAGGGTGGAATCGTAGCCGAGCATGGTCATTCCCAGGCTGTCGCCGACCAGGATCATCTCGATGCCGGCCTGCTCCTGCAAATAGGCGGTGGGGTAGTCGTAGCAGGTCAGCCAGGTGATGGGTTTGCCGTCGGCGACCTTCTTGAAGAGGTAGGGCAGGGCGATTTTTTTGCGGGGTTGTATTTGAGGGTCTGTCATAATTACTCCTGTTTCAGGTTATACGGGGTATTCAGCAATCCGGAATTAGAGCGATCATTCCATGCTGTCATCGGAAGTATCTGATGACCCAATTCCAAATAAATAGTTGTAATTACCTTCGCCGGCAGTACGCGTTAGTGTGCTTAATACCTGGCTGATCTTACGCTCATCATCATAAGGGCCGGCAGCGAAAAATGGCTTGCCGTTCTTCCCGAATCTAACTTTATGCGTGCCCGGGTGAGCATCCGGCGGATCGAGAACCTGGTCGGCCATTTGCCGCTTGAAATCCGGATGAGGATCGAAGCCATATTGTTTGGCAAATTCCAGCCCGCCATAGATGATTTCGTGAGCGAGTTCGATGGAACATTCTTCCGGCGCGTCGCTGCACATATGGGGTAGATTTTGCTCGAATTTTTTCCGCGAATAATCCGCGTTTGCATAAGCATCCTTAACTCCCAGGCAGTAAAGATCCACAAGGCAAACAGCGAAAATCACCTTATCCGGCGATTGCTGGCGGGCAATGACAACCGGCGTAATACCGCTTTTTTTCCACTTTGCAGTCACCCAGCAGCCCAGGATGGGATATTCGCGGGCGTGCTGCAAGAAATAGCGTGGACCGGTCAATTTCAGCGGGCGGATGCGCGAAATGGGGATTTGCTGGTTGATCTTTGGCGGGCGGGGTTTCTTGTCTTTCTTCTGTTTCTTGGTCATATTATTTAGGCTTACTCCTTTCGAAGAGCAGTCATCTTTGATAAAGAAATTATAGCATGTCACGAGAAGAGATGAACCTGAGTTTGTCCATTACGCGTTCTGCCTGTCGAGTTCGGCTTTCTTGCGGGCGTGGAGTTCCAGCAGATCCCGCCGCATGTTCTCCAACCGTTCGCCGCGCAGCGGGAAACAGAACAGGATCAGCGCGCCGAGCAGCATGGCGATGCCGGGGATGAGGCCGACGAAAACCTTGATGCCGAAGATGGCGCTGGCCGGCTGGTCGAGGAAGATGACATTGTTGTTCGACTCGCGGGTGACGAAGTGGGTCGCTTCCAGGATGAAGGGCGGGAGCGCCAGCGCCAGCGACTGGGCCGGCTTGGTGAGCATGGCGTTGACCCCAAAGAAGGCGCCCTCGCGGCGCACACCGGAGCGCAGTTCGTCCTCGTCCGCCACTTGGGCAAAGAGGATGTTGGTCAGCGTCTGCGGACCGGAAAGCCCGAACCCGGCCAGGGCCAGGCAAAGCGGAATGAGGGGGGTGGGGACGAAGGTAATCGCCACCAAGCCGATTCCGGCGATCAGGAGCAAAATCTGCTGGGCGTGCACCAGCCCCACTTTCTGACGGATGAGGTTCGTGATCGGCACACCGCCGATCAGAGGGACAAAGATGAAGGCCAGCAGGAGTATGGTGTTCATCTGGATGACGTAATCAGCCAGGTAGAAGACCGCGCCGGTCACGAGCGAGGAGACCAGGACGGACATGAAGTTCTGCGCCACGAGGACAAGGAAGGAGCGGCTGGTGAAGGTGTACCTGATCTGATCCTTGAGTTTGAGCGGCTTGTCCACCCGCGTGAATTCCAGGCGCTCCTTGACCTTGAAGGTGGTGGCGATGATGAGCAACATGCCGGTCACGCCGACGACGACCATCGCAATCTGGAGCGGGAAGAATGACAGCATGGCATCCGCCTTGGGGCGGAAGAAATCCGGGATAAGGAAGCCCAGCAGGATGCCAAGCAGTCCAAACAGCGAAGAGGAGATCTGCAGATGGTTGCGCTCGGTATCGGATTCAGTGACTTCGGGCAGGAGCGCCGAATAGACCAGTCCGATCATGGTGTAACAGCCATCGTACAAGACCATGCTGACGAGCATCCACAGGAAGAGCGTAAAATCGCCGGCCTTCTGCGGCGCCAGCCAGACCAGGATGAACGACATCGCCAGGAAGGGGGCGGTGTAACGCATGTACGGAATGCGCCGTCCGTGCCTGGAGCGGGTGCTGTCGGAGAGATAGCCAAAAATGGGGTCATTGAGCGCGTTCCAGACGGCGTAGATGGCGGAGGCCAGGGCGATCCAGCGGGCGCTCAGGCCGAGATAATCCTGGTAGAAAATGGGCAGCAGCGCGCCGAACACGCCGGAGATGAGGCTGGTACCCAGGGCGGCAATACCCCAGGTGAATTTGTAACCAAGGGTGAGTTTGATGGGGTGGGGGAGTGGGTCGGTCATGGATTCTCCTTTTTGGGTATTTGATTCGGTTACTCCAGCGGCCACTTTGGGATGGTTTGGTCAATCTCTCTCATCAAGCGGATGGTTTCTTTCAGCGCCACGACGACGCGCTGGTAGTGACGGATGTCTTCGCCCGACAGGACGCGTCCCTTGCGGTCTTTCAGCCACTTCTCGCAGACCTGGTAGCCGCCGACCTTGAACTCCCAGACTTCCTCCGGCACGCCGCCGAAGTATTGCGCCGCGTTGATCCAGACGCGCCCGGACCTCACCCCCGGCCCCTCTCCTTCCAGGAGAGGGGAGAATTGAACTTTCTCGACCGCGTTGCTGCCCGCCACCGGATAGGTGGTGATGAAGTCATCCATCTTGGGGGATTTGAGCAGGTGCAGGTTGACCAGTTCTTCGCCTTTGGCAACCAGTTTGGCGAAGAGTTTTTTATTGCTCGTCAGCGGCAGGCGCGGGAAATCTATTTTCAGGAATTCGGCGTAACGCGTGCGATAGGTGGGCGAATGGAAGACGGCGTAGGCGTAGTGGAAAACGTCTTCGGGGGTGAAGCAGGTCGAATTGGCAATTCGACCTACGCCGCCTTCGACAAATTTCATTCCCAACTTCTCTTCCATCGCTTTCACGAAGGCGGGCGAGAGATTGGCCTTGCGGGTGGTTTCACTCTGGGCGAAGAGCGTGCCGGCGGTCTCTTCGGGGGTGGTGTAGCGGTAGAGGGGAATAAAAGGGCCGCTCCCAAACCTTCCGGCGGTATCAATCGAGTTGACATTTGCCACTTTAGTAGTCACCCAGATATGCCTGAAGTCGCCAGCCAGTTGCCGAGAAATGAGAAGCCCGAGATTATTACCCACTAACATGTGATTCATTATTTCTAAACGAGGCAATTCGATAACATCCTGATGGAAATATATTTCACGAATATCGAATGGATGGTAGTTGCATTTTAGGAAATATTTTTGCCAATTTTCTACCTTACTGAACGACTGTCGCCTCGTACGTAATTTCCAATCGCGTGTGTCGGGCAATCTATACTTCTGCCGAATGACTGTGTCATCAATTGATAAATCTCGGAAATCCCTAATTCGCCTTTCCAGAGCCTTGAAGTCAAAATCCAAAACAAAGTGGTCTCGGTGGGTCTTAATACCCGTAGAAAGAACAGGGAAAATATCTGTCACTTTCCACCCTTGCTCGTACTCAGGTAGTGCATCTGTGTTTTGCAGTACGAATAGGAAAAACGGTGCGGCAGGGCGGAGTTCCGCCCATTCCACCTGCGCCACGTCGCTGGCTTGCAAGAAGGCGTATTTCTCCTCCCGCAGGCCCCACAGCGAGGCGTGGTAAACTTCCGAAGTCTTCGAGACTTCGGAAGTCTGGCGCTTGATTGCCAGCAGAATCGCCACGCCCTGCTGGATGTCGAAAACATTCTCATCCTTGCCGCCGTCTGGTGTGCGTTCTTTCTTCTTGCTGTTGCCGTGCAAATCCAGCACATAGATTTCATCGAAAGTCTGCATCAAGTGCTGTCTCATGCCGCGAAAGGTCGGATTGTCGAGATAGCCGTGATTGGTGATGAAAGCCAGGATGCCGTGCCCGGTTTGCTGGATGCGCCATTGGGCAAACCTGATGAACTTGACATAATCATCTAACAGGAGTTTGGGGTTATGCTCCTTAATGTCATCGTGCGGATAATAACTGTCACGTACAAGGTTTGTAATCCATTCACCGATATTAGCAGAAGTAGCGGAATACGGCGGGTTGCCAAGCACCACCATGATGTCTTCCTGCTTCTTGACGCGCGCCGCCTGGCTGGCTTCCTCGGCGATGTAATACCCCAGGCTTTCGATTGTCTCGGCGCGCGTCGTGCCTTCTTCGAGCGTGTTGGTCAGGTAGACTTGCAGGCGCTCGTTCGGCGCAAGCGGGGCATCCAGTTCCTGCATAAGCAGGCCGAGTTTCAGGTGCGAGACCACGTAGGGGGCCATCAGCAGTTCGAAGCCGAAGACGCGCCGCAGGAGTTCGCGGCTCTTTTCGGGCCACGTCCCGGCCTGGCCGCGGCGGGTCACTTCCTCGTGGATGGATTGGATGACGTAATACAGGAAGGTGGCCGTACCGGTGGCGGGGTCGAGGATCTTGACGTTCGGGTCAGCCAGGCCCCAGGCGCGGCCAAAGCGGTTCTTGAGCAGCCAGTCCACCGAATGGACGATGAACTGCACCACCGGTTCGGGGGTGTAATACACGCCGCGACTCGCGCGCAGTTTCGGGTCATAGACCGAGAGGAAGGTCTCGTAGAAATGTACCACCGGGTCTTCGCTGCGAGTGCGTTTGAATAAATCCGTTTGAATTTTGGCTAAATCGGCGTGGGCCAGCAGGGCGGCGATATCGTCGAGGAAGGGAGCGATGAGCGTGCCGTCCAAATCCTCGCCCACATCCAGAAAGAGGCGGCGCAGGAACTTGTTGGCGGTGAGATACTGGTAGGCGGCCGCGCGGCTGAAAGGGGCGTTCTCCGGGGCGGAGAGTTTGGCGGCGAAGAGACCGTAAGCCATCGTCTGGGCGTACAGGTCGGCGAATTCTTCCGGCTTGAGGGCGGGCAGGAGATAGTCGCAGAAGGTTTTGTATTGGCGGGCGAGGGCGGCCTGGGAGGAATTGTCTTCGGCTCTCAGGGCGTTGATGATCAGGTCACGGATGAGGTGGGTCTGTTCGGCCAGGCGGGTGGCCAGGTCTTTGGCCGAGGTGACCGTAGGCGTCTCGGTCTGGAAGAACTGGGCGAACATCTGCCCGGCGAGGGCGATGCCTTCGGGGTTGGCGACCAATCTGCCCTTACTATCAGGGATGGCAATCCGCGCCGTCAGGCGACGCGTTCCGTTCACGTACCAGCGGAATTCAAGGTAATCGGTCAGGATGAAGTTGGTCAGCGCCTTGAGGTAGCGTTTCAGTTGGTCGGTTTTCTCGATTTTGTCGAGATCAACCCCCACATCCTTTGTTTCCACGTATCCCAGCGGTATTTTGCGCCGTTCCACCACGAAATCAGGCGCGCCGCAGGCGATATGGCGTGGGTCATTGGAAGCCTCCACGCCGGGGTCCAGGCATTCGATCAGCGCTTCGAGCGCCGAGCGGTAGGTGTGCTCGGTGGCGATGCCGTGGCGGAAATCGGCTTCGATTTTGGCAAGGTATTCCTGGAAAGCAGACGCGGTCATGGGAAACTATTTCAAAAACAGAAAAGATTTTCAGAAAAAACCCTTTTTTCAACCAAGGGCGCAAAGCCGCAAAGAATATTAAGTTATACAAGGAATTATAGCATGACACGAGAAGAGATGAATTCGAAAGGAGAGTTGAGCTATGCAGAGGTGAGACATCCCGGTGGGGGAGGGGGAGAGCAGTGTTCAGTGTTCAGTCTTCAGTAACCAGTAGATCAGTGAACCCATTCTGCGTTTCGTCGCGCGGTTCACTGATCACTGAACACTGATGACTGATCACTGGAAACTGGCGAGAGGGGGGCTTGACAACCGGCGGGCTTGGTAATAAAATAGTAATGCTTTCGATAAGTAACCTTACGATAAACATAAGGATTTCGTAACTGCTCAACCATATCGGAATCCAACGTCTCCTGACGATGGAAAACGTTCCGGAGTCCGGAGACTTCGGAATCCACGTAATGAGTTTCTCTACAAAAATGGTTACGCCTGCCTCCAATTCACCTGTTATCCAAGAAGCCATGTCAGATTTTGTTGATGTGGTTAAACGGTCACGCAGCCCGAATACAGCATTAAGCTATGCGAAAGGGCTGCTATTTTTTGCTCATGTCCTTGAAGAGCACGATTTTCCGGTCGAAAAAACACCTATCGAGCAACTTACGGAAGACGCCATCCCCTGGCTTTTAGAAGCACTGAAAGATTTTGCCCCTGCCACAGAACAACTATACACTGTTGCTGTGAAACGCTTTTTTAATTTCATATCGGCCAGAAAACTTTCTGATATCAACCTCCCCCGCTTAAACGAGTTTGTTCTTCAGCAATCCCGCCGCCCCGGGCAGCGTCTGCCTCAATTCCCGCGCAATGACATCGAAACGGTTCTGGAATATGTCGAAAAGATTCATCCCTCCCCCACTGAAGAGGAACGCCTCCGCTTCCTGCGCGATCGCGCATTTCTGCTGACACTGGCAGATACCGGGCTGCGCGTCCACGAGGCCTGTAATCTGCGCCGCGGCGACATTGACTGGAACGAGGGCCGCGCGGTCATCATCGGCAAAGGCGACAAGCAGGCCGTCGTGCGCTTCTCGACGCGCGCCATGCGCACGCTGAAAGACTACCTCGCTGCCCGCGCCGCGCTGGACGGCGCCAGTGGCCGCCCCCTCCCCTCCCTGCCCCTCTTCGCCCGTCACGATAAGGGCGCCGGGAAGAAGGTCAAGCCGATAACGACAACAACGGGACGAAATATTGTCAGCGAACGCGTCCGCCAGGCGCTCGGCGAACAGGCTGAGGGTCGCATAACGCCCCACTCGTTCCGGCACTATTTCGTGACCACCGTGCTGCGCGCCTCGGGCAATCTCAAGCTGGCGCAGGAACTGGCGCGCCACGCCAACATCCAGGTCACGCAACGCTACGCCCATTTGAGCGACGATGAACTGGATAAGGGGTATCACGAAATTTTCGAGGGGACAAAATCCACCGGAGACTCGTAGTCTCCCATCTCTCTATCTCCAGACCAGGATGGTCACGACCGCCTGCCCAAGAGACAGGATCAGCAGCGCCCACAGGATTGTTTTTGAAACCGGCGTGTCGAATTCCGGGCGTCCCTTTTTCAGGAAGTACGTGTGGATGCCAAAGGCAAAGAGGCCGCCCAGGCTGACCACCAGCGAAAGGATCAGCCCGGGCAGCGCTGCCTCGCGCACCAGTACCAGCCCGAATAATCCGGCAATCCACAACGGCAGGTGGATGATCAAAAAGCCGCCAATTCCGCCCGGCAGGTGGAAAAGTTCCCATTCCTTCCAGTAGGCCGAGTCCATCTCGTGCATGATGAGCAGGGTCAGATTGAGCAGGTAGAGCCAAAACAGGAATTCAGTCATAGAGCATCAATCCTTTCTCCAAGATCGAAGACAGCATGGCGGTTCATTAGGAATCGCCATGACATATCGCTACATTTGGCGGCTGCCCGTAGGACAAATTGCCAATTTGTCCTACAAAATTTAGGGGAGGAGAAGCGCTCAAAGGGTATAATCGGACAGTTATATTAAACCGTAACGCGGAATTTAATCCGCAACCAAAGGGCGATATGAATATCGCGCTACAAAATCTTCGCGGTTGGCATAGTTTTTACAGAGTATACAATAAGGAATCCATATTTTCAATGACCGTCATTCAGCGCATCTTTGCCCTCTACCGCGACCGTGAGTATTTCCGGCAGCTTTTCAAAATTGCCATCCCGATCGCCCTGCAAAACTTCATCACCGCCTCGCTGAATATGATCGGGGTTATGATGCTCGGACAGTTGGGCGAGGTCTCGCTGGCGGCAGCCGGGTTGGCCAACCAGGTTTTTTTCTTGTTCAGCCTGCTGATGTTCGGCATCGCCAGCGGCGCGGCTATTTTCACGGCGCAATTGTGGGGCAAGAAGGATATTGCCAGCCTGCGCAAAGTGCTCGGCTTATGTC
The DNA here is from genome assembly GCA_964618215.1 of uncultured Chloroflexus sp. Taxonomy (GTDB): domain Bacteria; phylum Chloroflexota; class Anaerolineae; order Anaerolineales; family Villigracilaceae; genus CG2-30-58-95. The sequence goes on along the minus strand of CAZTZE010000006.1, from coordinate 58,979 downwards.
TCGCGCTCGGATTGGCTGCCAGCGGCATATTCCTGTTTCTGGCCGAAGTGCTGCCGGCCCAGATATTAGGTATTTATTCGAAAGACCCGCAGGTGATTGCGCTGGGGAGCGAGTACCTGCGCATCTTTGGATGGTCATTTGTCTTTTTCGCGGTTTCCTTCAGTTATGCCTCCGTCATGCGCAGCATCGGGGAAGTGAAACTACCGCTGGCGGTCAGCGTTTCGGCGCTCAGTCTCAACACGCTGCTGGCTTACGCGCTCATCTTTGGTAAATTCGGGCTGCCCGCGCTGGGCGTGCGCGGCGCGGCGATTGCCGGACTGATTGCGCGGATCATCGAATGCGCGGCGTTGCTAATCTTCATTTACGCCCGGCGTTCACCGGCCGCGGCGACCCTCCGCGAACTGCTCGACCTGGACGCGCAATTCGCCTGGAAAGTGCTCAAGCCGGTCCTGCCGGTGGCGCTGAACGAGTTTCTCTGGTCTATGGGCATCACCACCTACAATGTGGTCTATGCGCGCATCGGGACAGATTCCATCGCGGCGGTGAACATCGTCGGCACGATTGACATGCTGGCGATGGTGATTTTCATGGGTATCAGCAGCGCCACGGCGGTGCTGGTCGGCAACCGCATCGGTGCGGGTCAGGAAAAGGAGGCCTTCCGTTACAGCGCCCGCTCGCTGGGTCTGGGCGTTGGCGGAGCAATCCTGATGGGCGGGATTATCTTCCTGAGCGCGGATGCAGTCCTTTCGCTCTACAAGGTCTCTCCGGCTGTCATTCAATCCGCCCGCAACGTGCTTACCATTGTCAGCCTGCTGTTATGGCTGCGGGTTTCAAATATGATCATGATTGTCGGTATCTTGCGCGGCGGCGGCGACACCCGCTATAGCCTGATCATTGATGGTTATATCATCTGGTTTGTCGGCGTGCCGGCTGCCTTCATCGGCGCGTTCGTTTTTCACCTGCCGGTCCACTGGGTCTATCTGCTGGTGATGACAGAAGAATTCACCAAATGGGCGCTCGGCCTGCGGCGATTTTTCTCCCGCAAGTGGATCCACAATCTGGCGCGGACGGTCAGCATCTGACCCCCCTACCCTACTCTGAACTCTCCACGAGGTGTCACCCTGAGGGCGCGTTTTTTGCACCCGAAGGGTCTCCATGCCGCAAACGGGAGATTCTTCGCACCCCGAAAGAGCATCGGGGCGCTCAGAATGACACAGGAAAAAGCAACCTTGCGCTGTAATACTAGAATTGCTGCGAGAGCTAATTCGCGCTTGACACGAATCGGGTGTCAGTGATAAACTCTCGCCTGTTGTTAATCAAATTCTAAGGAAAGGAGGCGCGCTCATGGATATCAGAATTCTCGAAGTTGCTAAGGGTGATTTTGCTTTTAACCCTCCTCGGAGTGCGCCTGTTGACCGGTAACGGTCAGATCGCGTGTGTCTCACAGCCACGGCGCCTCGAGCGCCGTGGCTTTTTGTTTGCTTAAGACCTCACCCCCTGCCCCTCTCCTAAAGGGAGAGGGGAGTCAAGAGAAAAATTATGGCATCTATCGCACCCACCTCAACCTACTTCGACTTCCGCCAGGCGCTGACCCCTAAGAAACTGACCGGCCTGTGGCGGATGATGTCGGATTACCGCCTGGCCTACGCGGCGGCCAATCTCTCGCTGGCGGTTTCGGCGCTGGCGAAGATGTTCACCTACATCCTGCTGCGCAACTTCGCCGATACCATCCTCGGCGACGCCCTGCCCTTTGCCGGGACGCTGGAGCGCACGCTGATCATCATCGCGCTCGGATTTGTCGGGCTGGCAATTGTCGAAGGCGGTTTCTCTTTCGTTTCGGGACGCCTGGCCGCATACTCGGCCGAGGGCATCACCCGCCGCCTGCGCAACTTCCTCTTCGACCACATCCAGCGGCTGAGTTTCGCCTACCACAGCAAAACGCCCACCGGCGACCTGATCGAGCGCGTCACCTCGGACGTGGATTCGGTGCGCAACTTCTTCAACGAACAGGCCATTGGCATCGGACGCATCCTCTTCCTGTTCATCATCAACTTGGCCGCCATCTGGCAGTTGTCGTGGAAACTGGCGCTGGCCTCGATTGTGGTCATTCCGGTCATCCTGGCTGTCTCGCTGTGGTTCTTCAAAAAGGTGACGAAGACTTACGAGAAATATCAGGAACAGGAGGCGGTGCTCTCGACAACGTTGCAGGAGAACCTGACCGGCGTGCGGGTGGTCAAGGCCTTCGCCCGCCAGGAATACGAGAAGGCCAAGTTCGAGAAGGACAACTGGGAGAAATTCCTGCGCGGCAAGATATTCCTCAAGATGCACTCGCTCTTCTGGCCGCTTTCGGATATCCTCTGCGGCTTCCAGATGCTCGGTGGGTTCATCTTCGCCGCCATCCTGGCGATCAATGGCGAGATCACGGTCGGCACGTACCCGGCTTACGTCGGGCTGGTGGTCTGGCTGATCTGGCCGATGCGCAACCTGGGCCGTAACATCGTCCAGACCTCGACCGGGCTGGTCTCGTACGGCCGCCTGATGGAGATCGTCAAGCAGGAGCGAGAGCCGCTGACCGAGGGCCGGGTGCAGGCCCAGGGTCCGGTACGTGGCGAGATCGTCTTCGACAAAGTATCCTTCCACTACGAAGACGGCAGCGCGGAGGTGATCAAGGATGTCTCGTTCAGCATCCAGCCGGGGCAATCGGTGGCGCTGCTCGGCTCGACCGGTTCGGGCAAAACCTCGCTGGTCAACCTGCTGCCGAGGTTCCACGAGTACACCGACGGCCACATTCTGCTGGACGGCGCGGAGTTGAAGGATTACCCGCGCCAGTACCTGCGTTCGCAAATTGGCATCGTCGAGCAGGAGGCGTTCTTGTTCAGCCGCTCGATTGGCGAGAACATTACTTACGGCGTCGGGCGGGATGTGGCGCAGGATGAAATCGAAAAAGCGGCGCAGGCGGCGGCCATCCACGATGTCATCCTGGCCTTCCCGGATGGCTACAAAACGCTGGTCGGCGAGAAGGGCGTGACGCTCTCCGGCGGGCAGCGACAACGAATTGCCATCGCCCGCACGCTGCTGAAGAACCCGCGCATCCTGATCATGGACGATTCGACCTCCTCGGTGGATACCGAAACCGAGGCCGAGATCCGTGGCGCGCTGAACATGCTGATGCAGAACCGCACCACGTTCATCATCGCCCACCGCATCCAGTCAGTCATGAACGCCGATTTGATCCTGGTGATGGATAAAGGCGCGGTCGTCCAGATGGGCCGCCATGAGGAGCTGGTGGCGCAGGATGGGATGTACCGGCAGATTTATGATATTCAGACCAGGATTGATATAGAGTTAGAGGAAGAAATAGCAAAGGTTGGATCGTAATTCAGAAAAGATGAAAGATAAAAGATGAGAGATGAAGGAGAATACAATGACAAGCGAAAATCCACAAGACTTGAAAGTGCGGACAAGCGACTTTGCGTTGCGGATCATTCGGATGTACGTGCGCTTGCCCAAGACGACCGAAGCCCAGGTGATTGGTAAACAGGTTTTGAGGTCCGGCACTTCTGTCGGCGCGCACTATCGCGAGGGGCATCGGGCAAAATCCGACGCGGATGTCATCAGCAAATTCGAGGGCCTCTTGCAGGAGTTGGACGAAACCGATTACTGGCTGGACTTGCTTGTCAAAGCCGGGATCGTTCCCGCGAAAACGTTGGAATCGCTGATCAAGGAAACCAACGAACTCATCGCCATCTTCGTGACCATCGTGACGAAGATTAAAAAGCGAATGGGCAAGTGAAAAGCAAAAGATGAAAGAGAAAAGATGAGAGATGAAAACAGGCGATAACCCATTCATCTTTCATCTCTCATCCTTCATCTTTGTCCCAAACGGAGAACCATCATGCCTGAAGACCTCATCGAACTCGAAGAAGAAGAACATACCAGCCCGCTGACCGCGCCGACGTTCAGGCGCATCGTGGGACTGCTCAAACCGCATTGGAAGTGGATGGTCGGCTTCCTGGCCGCCATCATCCTGACCGCGACGCAGGATGCCGTTTTCACCTACATCAACAAGCTGATGATTGACGAGGGCATCGTGGCGAAGAACATTCCCGCCCTGGTGAAGTATGCCTCTATTTATGGCGGCATGCAACTCCTCCAGGCTGCGTTTGTGTTCTCGTTCATCTACCTGGCCGCGGTGCTGGGCGAGCGCATCCAGTACGATCTGCGCAAGTCGCTCTTCAATCATTTGCAGGACCTCTCACTCTCGTATTACAGCCAGAACGCGGTCGGGCGGCTGATGGCGCGCGTCACCTCGGACACGGGGCGCGTTTCCAGCCTGATGACCTGGGGGCTGCTGGATGTGACCTGGGCGGTGGTCAGCATCATCATGTCCACCATCTTCATGCTGATCATCAACTGGAAACTGGGCCTGATCGTCTTTACCATCATCCCCATCCTGATCATCATCGCGGTCAACTTTCGCAAGAAGATATTGGTGGAGTTCCGCAACAGCCGCCGCGCCAACTCGAAGATCACCGGCGAGTACAACCAGAACATCCAGGGCGTGCGCGTGGTCAAGGCGCTGGGGCGCGAGGACGAAAACCTGAAGGAATTCTCACAACTGACCGACAATATGTACCGCGCCTCTTACCGCGCCGCCTGGCTCTCTGCGCTCTTCCTGCCCACCGTGCAGATTGTCTCGGCCTTCGCGCTAGGCGCAATTGTCTGGTACGGCGGGATGCAGAGCCAGATCGGACAGTTCACCGTCGGCGCGATCCATGCCTTCGTCTCGTACCTGACCTTCATGATCTGGCCGGTGCAGGACCTGGCGCGGATCTACGCCGAGATGCAGCATTCCATCGCCTCGGCTGAGCGCATCTTCAAATTACTGGACACCGAACCTGAGATACGCAACCGCCCCGAGGCGTTCCCGGCCGAGACGATGCGCGGCGAGATCGAATTCGACCACGTGGATTTCTACTACGAGGACCGCAAGCCGATCCTGACCGACTTCACATTGAAGGTCAGGCCGGGCGAGACCATCGCCCTGGTCGGGCCGACCGGCGGCGGCAAGACGACCATCGTCAACCTGTTGTGCCGCTTCTACGAGCCGAAGGCAGGCGTCATCCGCATCAACGGGCGCGACTATGGCGATTACACGCTGCAAAGCATCCATTCGCGGGTTGGCATCGTACTCCAGACCCCGCACCTGTTCTCCGGCTCGATCCGCGAGAACATCCGCTACGGGCGGCTGGACGCGTCGAACGAAGATGTCGAGGCTGCGGCGAAGATCGCCGGCGCGCACGATTTCATCACCACTTTCGAGAAGAAATATGACCAGGAGGTCGGCGAGGGCGGCAACCTGCTCTCGGTCGGGCAGAAGCAACTCATCAGCCTGGCGCGGGCGGTTCTGGCGCGGCCCGAGATCTTCATCATGGACGAGGCCACCTCCAGCGTGGACACGTTGACCGAGGCGCTCATCCAACGCGGCATGGAAGCCCTGATGGCGGGACGCACCTCGTTCATCATCGCCCACCGCTTAAGCACCATCCGCCGGGCGGACCGCATCGTCGTGATCGAAGAGGGCCGCATCACCGAGCAAGGCACGCACGCCGAGCTGCTGCGCAATCGCGGGCATTACTATCGCCTGTACACCCAGCAATTCAAGTTCGAGAAGGAACAGGCGTATGGGGTGGCGGTGCAGGAGGCTGTGCCGGTGATAAAGTGAGAAGTGAGCAGCGATCAGTGAACAGTGAGAAGAAAAGGGCTCGTCAGGAATGACGAGCCTTTTTAGTTGGGAGAGCTTCGAGAACTGGGTAAACTTTATGGCTCTACCATTATGGGTGTGAACCTACCACCGGATTTGGCGGCAGTTGGACTGCCGCCGCCTGCAATGCAACCGCTGGCACATCATTTTGGTTATTTCCCATGAAACTGGAAGAGCCAGCTTTACTTATGGAGAAGATTAATGTTCCTGCACTTCTTTTAACATCGTTATCATCTCATCAATTCCATCCGGCGGCACAGGAGCCGTTTTCAATAGTGTGTAATCATCAAACTCTATTTTATCTCCTAGCGACATCTGGGCGATGGATTCCGCTAAAACGCGTACAGCATCAGCTTTATTATCTGTGCATAATAAAGCCTTAGCTTTGCTCTCTAACAAACCAGCGGGCGTTTGAAGTTTCTCGCGCCACGCTGTTTCCCATTGCGCAAGAGCTTGTTGGAATAATTCTCCGCTTTCGGGCAAGCCCTGATGGCGTGCAATGATTCCCAAAGAAATTAATGGTGCAAACGTATTATCCGGTTTTAATTTCATACGCTCATTCAATTCTCGTCGGGCATCATCAAATCTATGCAGTTGAATATAAATGGTTGCCATGTTGTAGCGATAGGAAGGATTCTCAGAATCAAGCTCAATTACATGTATATAATCAGCTAAGGCCAGCATGTACTTGCCCATCAAGCGGTAGGTCTCGCCACGATTGGCAATTGCCCAGGCATATTTCTCGTCCAGTTCAATAGCGCGATCGAAGTCGGCCAGGGCCTGCTCGTGCTTGCCCA
>CAZTZE010000006.1:0-52318 GCA_964618215.1 uncultured Chloroflexus sp. | reverse complement strand
TCGTCCAGTTCAATAGCGCGATCGAAGTCGGCCAGGGCCTGCTCGTGCTTGCCCATCTGCTGATACGTTTGGCCGCGGCTGGCAATTATGCTGGCATTCTTATCGTCCAGTTCAATAGCGCGATCGAAGTCGGGCAGGGCTTGCTCGTGCTTGCCTAATAAGCGGTAGGTTTTACCGCGGCTGGCAATCGCCCAGGCAGATTTCTCGTCCAATTCGATGGCGCGATCAAAGTCGGCCAGGGCTTGCTCGTGCTTGCCTAATAAGCGGTAGGTATCGCCACGATTGGCAATTATGCTGGCATTCTTGTCGTCCAGTTCAATGGCGCGGTCGAAGTCAGCCAGGGCTTGCTCGTGCTTGCCCAATAAGCGGTAGGTTTTACCGCGGCTGGCAATCGCCCAGGCAGATTTTTCGTCGAGTCCGATGGCGCGATCGAAGTCGACCAGAGCCTGCTTGTACTTGCCCATCAGACGGTAGGTCTCGCCGCGGCTGGCAATACAAGCCCAACATCCTTTCGGAGTTTGCTGCGCAGAAGCGCGAATCGCCCTTGTAAAGGATAGCACTGCATCTTTGTTGTGTCCTAATTCAGTCAACACTTGCCCCCTCATTTCATAAACCCAGCAATTATGTTCGCCTAATTCAATAGCACAGTCAAAGTCAGCCAGGGCTTGATCATACTTTCCAATCTGGAAAAATACAATTCCACGGCGGGTGATTGCCCAAGTATTTTTCTTATCCAACTCAATGGCACGATCGAAATCGGCCAGGGCTTGTTCAAATCTACCCAACTTTCCATACGTTTCGCCGCGGCTGGCAATTGCCCAGGCATACTTCGCGTCCAATTCAATGGCGTGACCGAAGTCGGCCAGGGCCTGCTCGTACCTGCCCATCTGGTGATATGTTTGGCCGCGGCTGGTAATTGCCCAGGCATACTTCGCGTCCAATTCAATGGCGTGGTCGAAGTCGGCTAAGGCTAACTCACTTTTATTGATCATACGATAAGCTTCCGCGCGGTGACCGAAAAGAGTAGATTGAGCTATTGGAATAAGATTTCCTCGTTGTAGGAGAAAGTCTGCTTGACTAATCAGTGTTGCGTACTCATCTTTTTCATATGCCCGATAAAATGCGCCCATTCTCTCTGCACATTCTTTAATCTCGACCAGTGCGGATTCGCTTGCTGTCTGTTCACATACATGAACAATCTTCTCCGAAAATTTCCACTGCCATCGAAATGCCCCCAGAAATGAATTTACGGCTTCGTTCACTCGGCGAAAGGGCTGTTCACAAAGCCAATGAAATATTTTTTCAAGCTCGAATTTTTTCCATAACTCGCTTTCATAGGCTAGCTTATCTTCAAGATTCAAATGATGTTGCTGTTCATCATAGAATTCTGCCAATCGTTTATGGGCAGCGGTTAGATCACCAGGATTCGTATTGCGAAAATGCCGTAACATCAATTCGCGTACTTTTTCGTGATAGAACCATCCGCGCTCTTTCGACGTTCGAATATAACTCTGCTCTGCCAGCCAGTTAAAGGCCTTGTCAGCATCTTTGCCAATCGCAGCGGTAAGAATATCATTATTGAACTGGCGCGGAACGGCTGCCAGCAAAGCCACCTGTCGTTGTTCTTCTTGTGGGGTCCATTGCAGAAAACGTTCTACAGCGTCCCTACTAATATCAGGTAAAGGAATTCCAGGCTGCGGTTTGGTTGCTGCCAATAACTCAACCAACACAGGCAACCCTGCCGTATCTGCATGAATTTGAGCGACAAGTTGCTCATCGGTGATACCTTGATTACTTAAAAATAACTTGGTTTCATCCAAAATAAAAGGCTCAAGTGTGACATGGCAAAGAGCCCCAGCTAAATCCGTCCAATGTTGCTCTAAAGGATCTCTTCCACTAATGACAATCGATAAGCCGGTATTAAATACCCCGTATTCGAATTTACATAGAGCCAGAAGCCACGGGGCCAGCGTGTGGTGAGTACGTTCAAAAACATCAAACATCAAAACCAATGGCCGATCTTCTGTGGCATTATTAAGCAATGTGAGGAACAATGGCGTTAGAATTTTTTCCGGTTCACGAAGCAATTGAACTTCGTCTTTATTCCCCCAACGGCTGATCCCATAGTCCACAAGCTGTGCAAAGGCTTCGCCAGCCGCTTTCTCGTCGGCATATTCAAACAACACTCCCACTCCAGGCGCTTTTCTGAGCGATTTAATTGTGAAATCGCTGACACCAAGAGCTAATAAATTCACGAGAGAGCGCGGAACTTTCTGGTCGCCTTCAATTTCCTGGCACATTTCCCGATATTTCTTAAGACGCACATTAAAATCTCTGCACTCTGTGCCACTTTCTGCCAACTTGCCCGCAATATAGCTCATGGCAGCAACAGGGGATGTTTGACGGTCATCGCAGATGACGACACGGGCATTGTTGTCAGTTGATTTGGCAATTGATTCATACTGCGCAAGCAATGTACTCTTGCCAACGCCACCTTCACCGGTTACTGCGATAACCATATACTTTGGTACGTTCCCAATAAAGTTTCGGAGAATACACGAAGTTGTTCGGCACGACCAACAAAATTTTCCTTGCGGCGCCGGTCAATTACGTCTTTCCACGATTGCGGTTTGTCTGCCATATCCGTAACTCCCTTCCTGAACGACTATCAAGTAAGTAAAATTATAGCATGAACCATAACTCTGGATGTTATTTTTTTTTTACTTTGTGACAGGAGAAAAACTATGGATGCTATCAGCCAAGATAATCGCGCCCGCTGGAACGCGCTGGCGCGCGCCAACGTGGAATACTCACAGCCTTTTCTGGATTTCACCCGCGAGCAGGCAGCAGAATATATCTACCGGTACCGGGTGCTGAAGGATGTGAGCGGAAAGAATGTGCTTTGCCTGGCCAGCGGCGGCGGGCAGGATTCGGTCGCGTTTGGGCTGCTGGGAGCAAAAGTCACCGTGTTGGACCTCTCGGATGTGCAACTGGAGCGCGATCGCCAGGGCGCAGCACACCACGGTTTATCCGTGACCACCATCCACGGCGACATGCGCAACCTTTCCGTTTTCCCTGACAAGACTTTCGACGTGGTCTGGCAGGTCTACTCGCTCAATTTCGTCCCCTCGGTGGAATCTGTTTTCCGGGAAGTGGCGCGCGTGCTCAAGCCGGGAGGCATCTATTTCGTGCAGTTTGCCAATCCCTTTGTGCAAGCCGTTGACGAGGATGCCTGGGACGGCCGCGCCTATCCGCTGACGGGATTCTACGTGGATGGCGAGGATCTGGCCGAGCGATTCCCCCATTGGGATGTCAAACAGCCGGATGGTTCAACGGTCAAACTCGACAGCCCGCACGAGTTTCGCCACACCCTGGGCACGGTGATGAACACCCTGGCCGGTAATGGCTTTCTCTTTCTGGGCCTCTGGGAGTGGATGAAGGGTGACCAGAATCCTGAACCGGGATCGTGGCCGCACTTCACCCAGGTCGCCCCGCCGTGGTTCAGTACATTCTGGCGGCTGGAGAAGTAAAACCGACTGGTGCGGTTTTAGCCATGATATGCCTGAAGTTTCAAACCTTCGATGAAGCGGTAATCGCGTTGGTTCTTCGTGACGAAATCAAATGTTCCCCCACTCCCTTTGCCTCAATTCCCTTACCCATTTTGCGCTGTCGCGCATGTCCTCGCGGTCTTTCCACATGCCAACGAAGGGTTCATTGGTTATACTAATGATGCGTTTCGCCTTTTTTCGCGGCGCGCTGGTATAGCGCATTTTCAAGAACGCCATGAAATCCAATACTTGTTTTTGGGCATCTGGCGGTAGAGAGTTGAAATCATTTAGCACACTGGTTGATTCCATAATCACCTCGCGGCTTTTATTATAGCATGGCATGTCAATCAGGCGCGGTCTCTTCGGCATCTCACTCCTGGAATCCGGTCTTGTACAGCTCATAATAAATCCCCTGCTTCGCCAGCAGTTCGGCGTGCGTCCCCTGCTCCACGATGCTCCCATCGTTGATGACCACGATCCTGTCCGCGTTGGTGATCGTGGACAGGCGGTGGGCGATGACAAAGGAGGTGCGTCCCTTCAGCAGCCGCGCCAATGCCTTCTGGATGACCCGCTCGGTCTGCGTGTCCACGCTGGAGGTGGCCTCATCCAGAATTAATATCCTCGGGTCGGCGAGTAATGCGCGGGCGAAAGAGATCAGTTGCCGCTGCCCCACGGATAGCATCACGCCGCCCTCCTCCACCGAGGTCTCGTAGCCGTTCTTCAGGTTGACGATGAACTCGTGCGCGCCGACCGCCCGCGCGGCCGCCTCCACCTCCTCCGGGGTGGCCTCCAGCCGGCCGAACAGGATGTTCTCCCGCACCGAGCCATTGAACAGGAAGGGATCCTGCAAGACCACGCCCATCTGCGAGCGCAGGGATTGCTGCGTGACCGTGCGCAGGTCGCAACCATCCACGCTGATGCAGCCCTCGGTCGGGTCCATGAAGCGCGAGACCAGTTTGGCGAGGGTCGTCTTGCCCGCCCCGGTCTCGCCGACCAGGGCGACGGTGGCGCCGGCCGGCACCGACAGGTTGAGCTCCCGCAGCACGGGCTGAGGGTCGTCGGAATAGTGGAAGGAAACGTTCGTAAAATCCACGTCGCCTTTGATTTGCGGCAAGTCCGCAGCATTGGTGGAATCCGGCACATCCACCGGCATGTCGAGCAGGCCGAGGATGCGCTCCCCGCTGGCCATGGTGGACTGGAGCGTGTCGAAGCGGCGGCTCAGGTCGCGGATCGGGTCGAAGTAGCGGTCAATGTACAGCACGAAGGCCACCAGCACCCCGGCAGTGATGCTCTCGCCCAGCACAGCTGTCCCGCCGATCCAGACCACGGCCGCGATGGCCAGCGCGCCGAGGATGTCCACCACCGGAGTGAAGGAGGCGGCGACGCGCACCGCGGCGATCACCCTCTGCAGGTAATAGCGGTTGGTGAGATCACGAAAGGCGCGGTAGTTGTGCGCCTGGCGGCTGAAAGCCTGCACCACGCGGATGCCGTTGATGTTCTCGGCCAGCACGCTGTTGACCCAGGAAACCGCAGCGCGTACTTTACGGTAGGCAACCCGCGCCGTGCGCCGGTAGATCACCGTTGCCAGGATCATCAGCGGTAGGGTGACAAAGGTGATGAGCGAGAGTTTGACGTTGAGCGCTAGCATGGCGACGATGATTCCGACCAGCGCGAACAGGTCGCGGGCGATGGCCAGCACCGCCCAGATGACGAACTCGCGCAGGGTCTCCACGTCGTTGATCACGCGGGTGATGATGCGCCCCACCGAGTAACGGCTGTAGAAATTCAGCGAGAGACGCTGGAGATGAGCGAACAGCCGCTTGCGCAGATCGTAGATGAACGACTGGCCAACGTGCGCCATGATCTTGACCCGCCAATAGATGAATCCCCAGCGCACGATGGCCGCCGCCAGGTAGACAAGCACTACATTGCGCAAGGCGATGGAGTTCCCGGCAGTCAGGCCGTCGTCAATGGCGACCTTGATGAGATACGGCCCGATGACGGTGGAGGCGGTCGCGATCAGCATCAGCAGCGCGGCGAGGAGCAGCTGCCACTTGTAGGGGGCGACGAAACCCACCAGGCGGCGCGTCACGTTTGGGTCGAGGGCTTTGCCGTAGAGTTCCTCGGTTTGGGTAACGTAGGCGGGCGGGGTGATGGTGGTCATATTAGTCTTGTAGTCGGATAGTCTTGTAGTCTGCTGGTCTGGGATCAGTTTCACCCAAATCCCTCTGTACTGCGCAGAGGTTTCACTTCGGGCAATTTAAGCGCTTCCAGCTCATCCTCATCCGGCGCGTTGTGAACCAGTTGCAGGTCGTGGATCTGGCGGTATAGCCCGCCGCGCTTCAGCAGTTCGGTATGCGCCCCGCGCTCGACAATGTGCCCCTTGTCCATGACCAGGATCAGGTCCGCGCGGCGCACGGTGCTGAGGCGGTGGGCAATGACGAAGGTGGTGCGCCCCTCCATCAGCCGGTCGAGCGCCTCCTGGATCAACTTCTCGGTTTGCGTATCCACGCTGGAAAGCGAATCGTCCAGGATGAGGATGCGCGGGTCCATCAGCAGGGCACGGGCGATCGCTATTCGCTGCCGTTGCCCGCCGCTGAGGGTCACGCCGCGCTCGCCGACCACCGTTCCGTAGCCTTGCTCGAAACCGGTGATGAACTCGTGCGCCTGGGCGGCGCGTGCGGCCGCCAGGATCTCGTCCTGCGCGGCCTCCGGGCGGCCGTAGGCGATGTTGGCTTCGATCGAGTCAGAAAATAAAAGCGAGGTCTGCAGCACGATGCCGATCTGCCGGCGCAGCGAGACGAGATCCACCTCCCGCACATCACAGCCATCCACCCGCACCGACCCCTCGCTCACGTCGTAAAAGCGCGGGATGAGATTGACCAGCGAGGTCTTGCCGCTGCCGGTGGTGCCGATCAGGGCGACGAGTTGGTTGGGGGCGACGCGCAGGTTGACGCCGGTCAGCGAGTCTCTCTTCTCATCCTGGTATTTCAACGATACGTCCTGGAACTCGACCTCGCCGCGCAGGACGGGCAGCGGGCGCGCCCCTTCGGGCGAGGCGATCTCTGCCTCGGTATCCAGCACTTCGAGCACGCGCTGCGCCCCGGCGGCGGCTTCACCGGCAGCGTTGACCAGCCAGGTCAATTGCTGGGCGGGCGCGGCCAGCATCAGCACGTAGGCGTTGAAGGCCACCAGTTCACCGATGCTCAAACTTCCATCCAGCACCATGCTGCCGCCAAACCAGAGGATGAGGATGGTGCAGAGGGTGACGAAGAAATCGGTGGTCGGCATGACCTTGGCCCAGGTGCCGATCACTTTGACGCGGGCGTCGTAGTAGGCCCGGTTGGTTTCATCGAAGCGCTGCATCTCGTGCGCCTCGCGGGCGAACGCCCGCACCACCTGCACGCCCGAAACGTTCTCCTGCAGGCGGGACGAGAGGTCGCCCAGCACGGTATCCACCTTGAAGAACAGGGCCGTGATGCGGTTGCCGAAGTCGAAGGTCATCCACACCATCGGGAAGATCGGCAGGATGGCGATGAGGGTCAGTTGCCAGGAGGCGGCCAGCATCACCCACAGCGCGCCGACCAGCAGGAAGAACAACTGGGTCAGGCTGACCATCCCATCCGAAAAGAAACCCTGCACCGAGCGCACATCCTCGATGCAGCGCGAGATCAGTTGACCGGTCTGGGCGTGGTCGTGGTAGGAGAACGAAAGATGCTGGATGCGGTCGTACAGCCGGTTGCGCAGGTTGTAACCGATCTGCGCGCCTATCCACTCGGAAAGGTAGCGCCACACGCCCGACAGGGCGGCGGTCAGCAGGCCCAGGCCGAGCAGCACCAGCGCCGAATGCAGCAGGAAATCCGGCTGGCGGAGCGCCAACCCCTTGTCAATCACATCCCGCAGCACGGACGGGATGTACAGGCTGAGGCCGGTCATCGCCAGCAGGATGAGGGTGTTGAGCGCGATCGGGAAGAGATACGGCTTGACGACGGATCGAAGACGAAGGAGATGCTGCATGTTAGGACATCTGCCCGGCTTCGCGCAGAAGCCGCGTAGCGACATCCTCATCGGCATAGGTCTCACCACAATTTGGGCAGATGCGCGCCGGGACGTTTTTTACGACCAGCGATAACTGGTCGCGCTCAAGCAAGATGGAAGTTGTGCCGGTAATGGTCTCGGCCTGGTTGCATACCACGCATTTCATTTCTTTCTTCTCCTGAAATCTGCTTCCCATTGTGTTGGATCTGGTTCATAAACAGTAATAACGATAATCTCGTTGTCTTCTTTATTGTCAGCGGTCACAATGTGCAAAGGCCGCAACCCTCGCCAGCCTAATACCAAACGGCTGGGACTCGACATTTCGTCTGAATAATCTTCAATCGTTTCGCCTGTTTCAATCGCCTGACGCACTTTCTTGGCAGGAATTTTCCGTTCGAACATGCGTTGAACGGCATGGAGGCGATAAACGAGAGTGGGATGGGTCATGGGAACAATTATACTTGATTCGTTTTTCATGCTGGGTTTTTACCAACTATACTGAAAGCGGTCACGAATTGCGGTTTTGCGCGTTGGCACAATCGTCAAAATCGAACCGCGAAGCCCGCACATCGTCCCGAAGACCTTCTCGGTGGGCTACCGCCGTCACTCCACTGCTTGACAAATAGCATATATGTTCTATAATACAGGCATGAAAGATGCCCTTTCACGTTTGCAGGTCCTCGCGGCCCAAATGTCTTTCGAACCGGATGCTGAATGCAATGCCGGCTCTGCTCCGCACCTCGCGCCCTACTCCTCACCCGTGGAATGTAACACGGGAATACGTGACACGGATATTTTCGTCCACCCCGCGGTGCTGCCCAACGGTCAACGCATCAAACTATTCAAGACACTGCTGACCTCGGTCTGCGAACGGGATTGTTACTATTGCCCCTTCCGCGCCGGGCGCGATTTCCGCCGCGCCACCTTTCAGCCGGAAGAGTTCGCCCGCCTTTTTGTCCAATTATCTGAGCGCGGCATCGCCGAGGGGATTTTTATCAGTTCCGGCATGGCCGGGGGCGGCATACGCACGCAAGACAGGCTCATCGAAACCATCGAGATCCTGCGCTTCAAACTTGGCTTTCGCGGCTACGTCCACCTCAAGATCATGCCCGGCGCTGAGCGCGCCCAGGTGGAACGCGCCATGCAAATCGCCGACCGGGTCTCGGTCAATCTCGAAGCGCCGAATAGCGGACGACTGGCGCAATTGGCGCCGCATAAACAATTTACTGAAGAATTACTCGCCCCGTTGAAATGGGTGGATGAAATCCGCCGCACGCAATCCCCGGCTCAGACCTGGAACGGGCGCTGGCCCTCGTCAGTCACCCAGTTTGTGACCGGCGGCGCGGGCGAATCCGACCTGGAACTGCTGACGACCACCGCTTATCTTTATCGCCATCTGAAACTGAAACGCGCCTATTTTTCACGCTTCAACCCCATCCCGGATACTCCGCTGGAAAACCAGCCCCCCACGCCGGCCATTCGAGAGCGCCGCCTGTACCAGGCCTCCTTCCTGTTACGTGACTATGGCTTCGACCTGGAGGAAATGCCCTTCGAAGCCGATGGCTGCCTTCCGGTTCAGATTGACCCGAAACAGGCCTGGGCGCAGATCAACCTGTCCGGGCGGCCGCTGGAGGTCAACCGGGCTGAGCGGCGCGAACTGCTGCGCGTCCCCGGTATCGGTCCCAAAAGCGTGGAAGCCATCCTGCGGGCGCGCCGGCAAGGGAAATTGCGCGATCCGAGCGCCTTGCGCGGCCTGGGTATCGTCGTTGCGCGTGCGGCTCCATTCCTACTCTTCGACGGGAAACGGGCAGCCTGCCAGCCTGAATTGTTCTAGCCTCCCACTCCCGGCTGCTTCAAGGTGACGGGAGTTTTCCTTTAGTCATTGGCCAGTTTTACCGAATTGAGTAAACTATTCGGACACCTCTTTTTTAACCGGAGATGAAAACAGAGATAAACGGTGTAAAGCCTTGATAAACAAGCAGATTCCCGTCTTCTCAGCCCTGAATTCCAGTTTTGGACGCGGTTTTCTGCCAAAATGACCTGTTCATCTTCACATCACTGTTCATCTCCGTTTATCTCCGGTAAAATCAGGTAATGTAAGGAGGAACGAACATGAAACAATTACGCGTTGCACTTGTTGGCCTGGTTATCGTCGTTCTGATGGGCTGCAATTTGCCGAAGCCAGAACCAACCCCGGACTCCGCCGTGATCTATACCTTCGCAGCCCAGACTGTGGCAGCCGAACTGACCCGCGTCGCAGCGACTCAGCCGCCGCCTCCGCCGCCGGTCGAGGCCTCACCAACATTGGCAGCCATCCCACCAACAGCCATACCCTCGACAGCCACGCCGATCCCGACTGCAACACCAACCCCGGTGCCATGCAATCTGGCTACCTTTGTAAGCGATGTGACCATCCCCGATAACACCCTCATGTCTCCAGGGCAGACTTTCCAAAAAATCTGGCGGCTGAAGAATATTGGCACCTGCACCTGGACATCTGGCTACCAACTCGTATTCGACACTGGCGATCCAATTGGCCTACCGGCTGGTTATGCCCAATCCCTGACCAGCGGCACGGTGGCTCCAAATCAGACAGTGGATGTGTCGGTAAATCTTACTGCCCCGGCAGCCAAAGGCACCTACCAGGGTTTCTGGAAGCTGCGCGAGCCGGGCGGCACCTATTTCAGTTTTGGCAGCGGTAAATCCTTTTGGGTGCTGATCAAGGTGGGCAGTTCCGTCACGGTCACGTTCCTGCCTGTCGCCGGCGAAAGCGGAACGATCCGTGCAGATGGCGGCCCCTGGCCAGACTTCACCGTTGGCGAGTCGAACGCAGACATCACCAAAACGGTCCAGGCTTTCTTGAGCTACGATATTTCCAGCATCCCGTCCAATGCCATCATCACAGAAGTCAAAATTAACTTCACCAACTACGCTGTCACCGGCAATCCATTTGGCTTGGGCGTTTTGAATGGCTATGTTACGAACTATGGCCCCACGCTCGAAGCAGCGGATTTTGTGGCTGGATTCCCGTCCGGGAATACCCTGGACTGGGGTTCGACTGCCGCGCTCGATATCATCGAAGTATCTCCGGAACTAAAGACGGCTCTTCAATCGAAAGTCGGCGCCAGCCGCTTGCAGTTGCGCCTGCAATTCGCGGCATCGAATCTGGATGCTGTCAAAGACAGAATCACCTTTACAAATCCCAGCTTGGTCGTAACGTATACGACGCCATAACAGAACAAACTCCCGAAGACCGCGTGTCTTCGGGAGTTTTTCATTGGCGCTCTAATTCCTGCCACGCCCCCTGCCACGGCTTGCCCAAGCGGTGATTCTCGCTGACATTCACCTTGCTCAATTTCTGGGCGGTTTGCGCGGCGAGCGCGGCCACCCCTCCCCAGTCCTCGGCGATGAGAGCCGT
This sequence comes from uncultured Chloroflexus sp., assembly GCA_964618215.1. Taxonomy (GTDB): domain Bacteria; phylum Chloroflexota; class Anaerolineae; order Anaerolineales; family Villigracilaceae; genus CG2-30-58-95. Next base: position 41,314 of record CAZTZE010000006.1, on the reverse strand, counting down.
GCGCAACTTGCCGGCCAAATGACCGGCCCACAACCACTCCATGCGGAAGCGGTCGGCCTTGACCCAGTAGCCGCGCTTTTCCCAGGCCGTCACCGAAACGTCAATCGTCCCGGCGATGCCGTCCAGGGACAAGGCGATATAAGCGGCCAGGTCGCGCGATTCCGCGCCGGGTGCGGTCTGTTTCGCCAATTCCCGAATAGCCAGGGCAATCGTTTTTGTCAGGCGGGTGCGTTCCTTGCCCGCGCTATCCGGATTGATCAGTCGTCCCAAGTTTACCTCCACAAAGATCACAATTAGCGTTTTTGTCATTCTGAACGGAGTGAAGAATCTGTCCTGTTTGCGGGGAAATTCTTCGCAAGCCCGGCTCAGCATGACAGCCGATTATATCAGCGTTTGGTTAACAGGGCAGTCCGATTATTGACGCCCCCACCCCTCTCGCTTATAATTCCGCCCGCACAATCAGACTATCCGACCATTCGACCACCCGGGGAAGTGCTGGAATTGGCAGACAGGCATGACTTAGGATCATGTGCCGCGAGGCGTGCGGGTTCAAGTCCCGCCTTCCCCACTCGCGTATTGCAGTAAACAGGTGTTTTTTTGGTGCAGTCAATCATCAATAATTTACAAATAGGAATTCACATTGAAAATAGAAACCCAACCCCGCGATGACCACCAGCTCACCATGATCGTCGAAATTGAAGCTGTACAACTGGAAGGCGCCAAACATCGCGCAGCCCGCAATATCTCCGAACGCACCAAGATCCCCGGTTTTCGCCCCGGCAAAGCGCCCTACGATATCGTTCGGCGCATCCATGGCGACGAAACGATCACCCAGGATGCCATTGAGCTACTCGTGGGCGAAGTTTACCCGCAAGCGCTCAAACAGGCTGAAGTCAACCCGGCCGGCCCTGGCTCTTTCGAAAAAGTTGAAAGCCTGGAACCGCCCAAATTCATCTTCACAGTTCCCCTCGAACCGACCGTTGACCTGGGTGATTACCGCGCAATCCGCCTGGCTTATGACTGGCAGGCCCCAGGCGAGGACAAGGTTGACGAGGCAATTGACGATCTCAGGCGCATGTACAGCACGACCGACACGGTTGACCGCCCGCTACAGAAGGGCGATTTCGCCATAATTGATCTCGTCGGCGCCAAAACCCAAGCCGAGGCGAACGCAGCGCCGGTGGTCGAACGTCCGGGCCATCCCATCTTTATCCGTGTAGACCGAGTAGGTGCTGCGCACGAAAAAGAGGACGAATGGCCTTTTGCGGGTTTCTCGCGCAATCTCATCGGCATGGGCGTTGACGAAAGCAGGAAATTTACCCATGCGTATGACCAGGATGATCCCGACCCAGCCGGTGCTGCCGACCGAGTAGGCGCTGCCCTGAGTTCATCGAAGGGTGCTGCAAACGAGGATTTACGCGGCCTGACGGTTGATTTTGAAGTGACTCTCAAGTCGGTGCGGGGAGTCATACTACCCGAGTTGAACGATGAATTTGCCAGGCAGGTTGGCAGTTTCGAGAGCTTGTCGGCGTTGCGGGATGTCATGCGCGCCAATCTGGAACAACGCTCAAAAGTAGACTACGACAATGTTTATTTCAACAATCTGATCGAAGAACTCAAAAAAGGCGCAACCATCAAATACCCTCCCCAGGCTCTGGAGCATGAGATAGAACAAGAGATAAAGCACTTCGAGGCTCATCTGGCAGGACAGAACCTGGATCTGGAAGCCTATCTCAAAATGCGCGAGCTGGATAAAGAGAGATTCATCGCTGAAGAAGCCAGGCCGTCAGCCGCCAGCCGGTTGGAGCGCTCGCTTACCTTGGAAGAATTTACACGCATCGAGAAGATCAAGCTCAGCGACGAGAGACTCGAGGCGGCAACCCGGCAAACCTGGGCTGAGATGCAGGGTAATGCCAAATTTCAAAAAGCCATGGCCGGTAAGAGCCAGCCGTCGAAGAAAATGATCGAGGCGATCACAATGGAATCGGCAAATCGGGCCATCACGCAGCTAACCCTGGAACACTTGAAGGAAATCGCGCTCGGCCAGGCTGCCGAAAGCCCGACCGACGAAAGCGACATAAAAAATGAAGCCGAAGAGCAAGCCAGCGGCTAAGAAACCGGTCGAACCTGAGCCGGAAGCATAAAATTTAATGTGGAGAAAACCATGTCCATTCCCGATTTTGCCAAGAATGTCATCCCGATGGTGATCGAGTCATCCGGGCGAGGTGAACGCGCCTACGATATCTACTCCCTTTTGTTCAAAGAGCGGATCATCTTCGTCGGAACGCCGATTGACGACCAGGTCGCCAACGTTATCGTCGCCCAGTTGTTGTTTCTGAACCGCGAGGATTCTGAGCGTGAAATCCAGATGTATATCAATTCACCGGGCGGCGTGATTTACTCCGGGCTGGCGATTTACGACACGATGCAGATGATCACCAACCCGATCAGCACGGTGGCCGTCGGCGTGACCGCCTCGTTCGGGACCGTGTTGCTGACCGCCGGTACGAAGGGCCGCCGCTATGCCTTGCCCAATTCCACCATCCACCTGCACCAGCCGCTGGGCGGCGCGCAGGGCCAGGCTACGGATATCGAGATCCAAACCATGCAGATCATGCGCCTGAAGACCCTGTTGAACGGTATTCTGTCCAAGCACACCGGCCAGCCGGTAGAGGTGATCAAGCGCGACACCGACCGCGACTTCTTCCTGGACGCCCGCCAGGCGGTCGAATATGGCGTGGTGGATCAGGTGTTGGAGCTTCCGGAGAAGAAGTAAGCAGTGAACAGTGAACAGTGATGGTAGAGACCCGGTTTCTCGGAGAAACCGGGTCTCTGGAATTTACCTTATGCTATTACCCACTTCAATGCGCAGCACCTACTCGGTAAAATCCCTTATCCTGGACATGGACGGCGTGCTGTGGCGTGGCGACGCGCCGATCGGCGACCTGCCGGCGATCTTCGCGCGCATCCGTGAGCGCCGCCTGACGGTTGCCTTTGCCACCAACAACGGGACGCGCACGCCGGAAGAATACGTCGAACGCCTGGCCGGGTTTGGCGTGACGATCCAATCCTGGCAGGTGGTGACTTCCTCCCTGGCGCTGGCGGATTTGCTTTACGAACATTTAAATCTTCGCGGCCTTGGCGGTCTTCGCGGTTCAAAAAACCAAAGCGGACAGCACCTCCCTGAGCCTGCTGTCTCGCACCCCGTTCGGGCCGAGAGACCCGGCCCGCCGGGGCGAAACGGCCGGCGTCCACAGGATCGCTTCGCTGATGCCGCCGTTGCTCGCGGCACGAACGGTGTCGAAGGAGTGGAAGTATTTGCCATCGGCGAGGCGGGCGTGATGACTGCCCTGCGCGAAAAAGGCTTCGAGCTGCTCTCGGTGGAGGAGGCTGAAAGGGCGCAAGCGGTGGTGATGGGCATTGACCGCCAGATCAACTTCGACAAAATGTGTGAGGCAACCCTGCTGGTGCGGCGTGGCGTACCCTTTTACGCCACCAACCCCGACAAGACCTTCCCCACCCCGCGCGGCGAAATCCCCGGCGCGGGGGCGTGGATCTCGGTGGTCGTCACCGCGACCGACGTGGAACCCATCTACGCCGGGAAACCCGCTCCCTACCTGCTCGAACTGGCTCGCGAACGGCTCGGCACAGCGAAAGAGGAAACCCTGGTGGTCGGCGACCGGCTGGAGACGGATATTGCGGGAGGCCAGGCGGCCGGGATGCCGGTCGCGCTGGTCTTGAGCGGGGTCAGCACGCGTGAGGAGGGGGAAGCGTGGAGGCCGAAGATTGATGTAGTCGCGGAGGATTTGGGGGAGTTGGTTGGATAGTTTGGTAGTTGGGTAGTCGAATAGTAGACCTCCGAGTTCTTGAAGAACTCGGAGGTCTTGGAAGATAATGTCAAGTGGTAATTGAAGCGTGTTAGAGTGGAAGAAGGTTCGACGTTCTATCATTGAGGTGACAGGATGAACGCGGCGTTGATTCGTAACCGTTTGCATTAGCAAATTGATCACCTGCCGGATGAACTGGTCGAGCAGTTTGCCAATTTTGCCCTGTTCCTGATGGCAAAGCAGAAGGTTGCGCCTTTGTATGAGGATTGGAGCGATCATCAGTGGCAGGAGTTTGCTTTGCAACAGTTCTTCCGTGAAGAGGCTGGCGCTAAACACGATGAGGCCGAGTACTCGTTGAAAGACGCTCGCGAGGTTTATCCTCCATAGATGCAGATTTTACCTCCAGCGGATTGAAGGCTCGTTCTGTCATTCGTCTGTCATATTATCCACTGTCGAAGTGTCCATCATCAACGCACTCCTGGGGGAAATTTCTGCCAAACGGCTGAACAACGTCAAAAAGCGCGTGATTGACTGGCTGCAAAGGTAAGTCCCCGTTTGCAGAAACATTTGCTTCCCTCTCAAAGATTGCGGGCGCAAAGGTCATTTACCGCTAACTGGACGCCAGTTTCTTCGGGCGGCTGTTTGTTTTCCTGGGCGCGTCCCCAGAAGGAGCTGGCTCAGTGTTTTTGCACGAGGCGGTCTTCCCGGTCCCATTGCCGTAATACGGCGCTCGAGGGTATCTTCGCCGCCCGGCGTGCGCGCCCGCGCCTTGAAGCGCAGGTTGGTGAAAGTGAGGGGAATGGGGGCAGTAAAGTGGATTATTCATGGTTTTGCGAGGCAGGGTATAATCAGGGTGAAAGGAATTAGTTATCAGTCAACAATGAGCAGACGGAAGGTGCGAAATGACCAGGAAAATTACCATAACTGAAATCCTTGATGATCTGCGCGTGGCGGATGAGACCACGCGCCGCTTTGAACGTCACTACTGGCTTAGTTCAGAAGACTTTTACGACCTGTACCAGCAGGGGCTTCTGGATGATGGCGAGCATACCGAGGAATTCTCAGAATGGTCCGCCTTTTACCAGATCAAAATGGATCGGGAAGCCGCGTTACGCGAACTTTCACAAGCGCGAGTCCGCCGACTCAAATCGAAACAAAAATCGGAAGTGGTCCAGATTGACCCGCGCGAGCCAACTCTTGCCCTGGGAGGATGAGCATGGCGTTTCCTTCGCGCGCCGATTACAAAGCGCTCGTCTATGGCATTCCAGAAAGCAAGCCTGAACATATTCGGGCATCTACCTTGCGTTTGTACAGCGTCAGCGCGCCGCCACCTTCCCACACCACTACCACGAAGAACCCGGCATCAAACTAAACCGCAGACCCGCAGCAGGCATCTCCTTCGACGCGCCCAACCTGCCGGGGCTGATCGAGGATTGCTTGCGTCTGGGCGGGGAGTGAGCACGCACAGGAAGAGGGAGATGAACGCTGCTCTAATTCGTGACCGCCTGCATAAGCAAATTGATCGCCTGCCGGATGAACTGGTCGAGCAGGTTGCCAATTTTGTCCTGTTCCTGATGGCAAAGCAGAAGGTTGCGCCTTTGTATGAGGATTGGAGCGATCATCAGTGGCAGGAGTTTGCTTTGCAACAGTTCTTCCGCAAAGAGGCTGGCGCTGAACACGATGAGGTCGAGTACTCGTTGAAAGACGTTCGCGAGGTTTATCATCCATAGATGCAGATTTTGCCGCCAGCGGATTGAAGACTCGTTCTGCCATTCGTCTGTCACGATTATCCAGCGTCGAAAGGTTAAGATCGAAATTCCCGGTTACGATGCCGAGCCGTGGAACGGCGCAACTGATTACTGCCTGGATCGTGAAAACGGGGAAGTTCTGGTGGTTGTGCGCTTGAATCAAGACTCCATCCGATATAATCAATAAACCTATGTCCAACACATCCCTTTCCTCTCCCATCTCCCAGGACGAAATCAACAACATCCTCTGGAAAGCCTGTGACACGTTTCGCGGCACAGTGGATCCATCCGAGTATAAAAACTACATTCTCGTCATGCTGTTCGTCAAATACATCTCCGATGTGTGGCAAGACCACTTTGACGAGTTCATGCAGCGCTATAAAGGTGACAAGACTCGCGTGCGCCGCCAACTGGACAAGGACAAGTTCAAACTCCCCGAAAGCTGTTCCTTTGAGAAACTCTACGCCCAGCGGAATGAACCCAACCTCGGCGAGATCATCAACGAAGCATTGGAAGCCATCGAAGACGCGAACAAGGAAAAACTGGAAGGCGTCTTCCGCAACATTGACTTTAACTCCGAAGCGAACCTGGGACGCACGAAAGAGCGCAATGAGCGACTGAAAAACCTGTTGAACGACTTCAACGACAAACGCCTTGACTTGCGTCCTTCGCGCACAAATGGACGGGACGTAATCGGTGACGCCTACGAGTATTTGATCGGCAAGTTTGCTTCTGGCGCAGGCAAAAAGGCGGGCGAGTTCTACACACCGCCCGAAGCCTCTGAATTATTAGCCGCTCTCGTTGATCCGAAACCTGGCGAGCGGATTTCAGATCCTGCCTGCGGTTCTGGTTCTTTGCTTATCAAATGCGCCAGGCACGTTGGCTCGGATAACTACGCCCTGTACGGACAGGAAAACAACGGCTCGACCTGGGCGCTGGCGATGATGAACATGTTCCTGCACAACGTGACCTCCGCCCGCATTGAATGGGGTGACACCTTGGGCAATCCGCTTTTGGTGGAAAACGACAAACTCATGAAGTTCGATGTGGTGGTGGCGAATATGCCCTTCTCGCTGGATAAGTGGGGTGCCGAAGGTGCAGCAAAAGACAAATACAAGCGTTTCCATCGCGGCGTACCGCCCAAGAGCAAGGGTGATTATGCATTCATCTCCCACATGATTGAAACAACCCATAAAGTCAATGGACGCATGGCTGTGATTGTGCCGCATGGCGTCTTATTTCGCGGCGGGGCAGAAGGAAAAATTCGCCAAAAGTTAATCGAAGAAAATTTACTGGACGCCGTGATTGGCTTGCCCGCTGGATTATTTTATGGCACACCCATTCCCGCCGCGATTTTGGTGTTCAAGCGCAATAAGAAAGACAATTCAGTAATATTCATTGACGCCAGCAAGAATTTTCTTGCAGATACCCCACAAAACAAATTGCGCAAGCAAGATGTTGAGAGAATCTTGGACGCATACCGCCAGAGAGTGACGATTGATAAATTCTCCTATGTTGCTGATTTTGAAGAGATTAAGGAAAACGAATTCAATCTGAATTTCTCACGCTATATTGATATATTTGAAAAAGAAGAGAAAGTGGATATTCACGCCACAAAGCAGGAAATCAGCCGTATTGAGACTGAACTGGTTGAAGTAAACGCAAAGATGAAGGCGTACTTGAAAGAATTGGGATTGTAAGCATGATATCAAAACATTCTCAATTACCAAAAGGATGGAAGGAGCTTACACTGGGAGATTTCTTAATCCCCACTTTGCGCAAGGTCGAAAAACCATCCAGCGCATATAAAAGGCTCGGACTTCGCAGTCACGGCAAAGGAACCTTTATTACGGATGTGGAAGACCCTGATGATGTGGCAATGGATTTTCTTTATGAAGCCAAAAAAGATGATCTGATAGTTAATATTACCTTTGCTTGGGAAGGCGCGGTTGCTATTGTAAAAGAAACAGATGAAGGCGCTCTTGTCTCTCATCGTTTTCCTACATATACCTTCAATAAGGAAATTGTTGTTCCAGAGTATTTTCAATATGTTGTTTTATCCAAACGCTTTTTTTATATGCTTGCAGCAATTTCGCCAGGTGGGGCTGGCAGAAATCGCGTCTTAAACAAAACAGATTTTTTGAAGTTACGAATTTATGTGCCTCCAGTGCAGGAACAGTTCAAGATTTTTGATATTGTAAATACTTGGAGTCGCGCTACATCCCTGCTTGAACGATTAATTTTTGCAAAGCAAGAATTGAAAAAAGGATTAATTCAAAATCTGATAACAGGACAGAGGCGCTTTAAGAATATCTCTAACAAATCTAAAAAAGCGTCAAAATTAGGAGAGTTACCAGCCGATTATGGAGTTGAGAATCTCGAAAACATAGCAGACATAGTTTTTAGCAATGTAGATAAACTTAGCGAAGAAAAAGAAAGTTCTGTCTTGCTATGTAATTACTTGGATGTCTTCAACAACACGTTTATCACATCAAAACTGTCCTTTATGAAGGCTACAGCGAAGCAAAGGGAAATTGAAAAATTCAGCCTAAAAAAACATGATTTAATCATCACGAAAGACTCTGAAACCGCTGAAGATATAGCCAAAGCAGCAGTAGTTGACGAAGACTTAGAAAACACTTTGTGCGGGTATCATCTTGCTATATTGCGACCTCACAAGGAAAAGATTGGCGGTACATTTCTGATGTACGCATTACAAAATCATAAAATCCGACATCAATTTATTCAAGCAGCAAATGGCGTTACCCGTTTTGGATTAACAACTGACGCTATTAGTCGAACAAAAGTTATCATGCCTCCCTTGTTGGAACAGGAGAAAATTTCAGATTGCCTAAGAGCAATAGAAACGGAAATTGATCTACTAAAGCAGAAACTTGTAACGTTGAGAAAACAAAAACAAGGTCTGATAAATATATTTTCTTCTGGAGAAGTAAGGGTAAAAGCCTAACATGCCCAACACTCAATCCTTCCGTGAAGAACTCATCTCGCAAATCCCTGCCCTGCAAACACAGACCCTAAAGGTTTTCTTGATTGACTCGCGCCTTGATATGCCAGACCGTCCTGCTAAACATGACGAAGGTTGACCGAAGAAACCTTTAGGGTCTTCTGCGGGTCAAGCGCGGGGACGACAAATCCGCAATTGCATTGCAGATTTGCACAAGACGTGCTATTATGATGATAACGTTCGTATGCCTCTATTTCCAGCATCTGGAGCGTTTTCATGATCGAAAGAACCCTCACCTCCAAAATCATCTCTCTGGCGCAGAAATTTCAAGTCATCACGCTCACCGGTCCGCGCCAATCCGGCAAGACCACGCTGGTCAAAGCCGCCTTTCCCGCCCTGCCCTACGTCTCATTGGAAGAACCGGATATCCGCCAGATCGCGCTCACCGATCCGCGCGGTTTTCTCTCCAACTATCCCGCAGGCGCCATATTGGATGAAATCCAAAACACGCCCAACCTGTTTTCCTACACCCAAAGAATTGTGGATGAGAACCGGCAGACTCAATTCATCCTGACCGGCTCATCGAACTTCCTCTTGATGGAAAAGATCAGCCAGACGCTGGCGGGACGTACCGCGGTTCTGCACCTGCTGCCGTTTTCCTTTACCGAACTGGAACCCGGCGCGGAGCAGCCGTACGAAAGCCTGATTTTCAAAGGACAATATCCCCGCATTTATGACCGCGACCTCGCCCCGGCAGATTTTTACCCGTCCTACATCCAGACCTACATCGAAAAAGATGTGCGTCTGATGAAAAATATCGGGGATATCAACGCCTTCATCCAGTTCACCCAACTGTGCGCCGGGCGCGTCGGGCAACTGCTCAATTATACGGGGCTGGCGAACGACGCCGGGATCAGCCCGAACACGGCGAAAGCCTGGCTCTCCATTTTGGAGAGTTCCTTTATCGTTTATCGTTTGCAGCCCTTCCACCGCAATTTCAACAAGCGGCTGGTCAAATCGCCCAAACTCTATTTTTATGATACGGGTGTCGCGTGCTCGCTGCTCGGCATCCACGACGAGAATCAGGTCAACTTGCATTACTTGAAAGGCGCGCTCTTTGAGAATCTGATCATCAACGAGTTTATCAAGCGCAATTTCAATCGCGGCGAATATCGTCCGCCGTACTTTTGGCAGGATAGCCGCGGCAAAGAGATTGACTGCCTGCTGGTGGACGGCGAAAAAATTGTGCCAGTCGAGATCAAATCTGGTAAAACGATTTCCAATAGTTACTTTGACAACCTCGAATATTGGCGATCCCTTGCTGCCGCGCCTGAAGGTCAAGGCTACGTTGTCTATGGCGGCGATCAGTCCATGCAAACCAGCGCAGGCTCATTCATCAGTTGGCGGGAACTGAACCGCATCCCGGCGTTTTAACATGACGCGTACACCCTCCTTCCGTGAAGAACTCATCTCACAAATCCCCGCCCTGCAATTGCTCATCGGGCTGGGGTATGAGTACCTCACGCCCGATGACGCCCTTGCCAAACGCGGCGGCAAGTTCCGCAATGTTATTTTGGAGGATGTGCTGGTCAATTGGCTGCGCGAGCATAACCGCATTCAATACAAAGGGCAGGAAGTTCCGTTCAGCGAATCCAACATTCAGTCTGCCCTGCGTCAACTCAAAGAAGAACCGTACGACGGTCTCGTGCGTACCAACGAAAAAATTTACGAACTGCTCACCCTGGGGGTAAGCCTTCCGCAAACCATCGCGGGCGATACGCGCAGTTTCAGCCTGGAATACATTGACTGGAAACATCCCGAAAATAACGTCTCTCACGTCAGCGATGAATTCGTCGTGCAAAAGCGCCGCAGTGATGAAACGCGCCGCCCCGATATCGTCGTCTTTGTCAACGGCATCCCGCTCGTCGTCATCGAATGCAAGCGACCTGATAAAGGTACAAGCGCAGGCGAAAAGTCCGTTTTTGAAGCGGTCACGCAGCAAATCCGCAACCAGAAGGATGACGAGATCCCGCACCTCTACCAGTATTCGCAACTCCTGCTCGGCGTCAGCAAAAACGAAGCCATGTACGCGACGACCGCCTCTTCCAAACCATATTGGTCTGCCTGGCGCGAAGAAACCAATATTGAGGATGAAGTACACCGCCTCGTTAATACGCCTCTGCCTGATCCTGAGAAACGAGGCTTGTTCGCCCATCGAGAGTATGCATCCGCCATCATGCGCTACTTTGAAGATTTGGAGAAAGCAGGCGAACGTCTCACCACCGCACAAGACCGCACGCTGTATAGTCTCATGCGCCCCGAACGTTTGCTTGAACTCATTTATCAATTCATCGTCTACGACGCGGGCATCAAGAAGATTGCCCGCTATCAACAATACTTCGCCGTCAAAGAGACCATCACCAGAGTCGCCCATCTCGATAACGATGGCATGCGTTCGGGCGGTGTCATCTGGCACACCACAGGCAGTGGCAAGTCACTCACGATGGTTATGCTTGCCAAAGCGCTCACGCTTCATCCGAATGTACAAAACCCGCGCGTGATCCTGGTTACCGACCGTATCAATCTCGATAAACAAATCTGGAACACCTTCCATGATTGCGGCAAGACCGTTCAACGCGCCAAAACAGGCAAAGGCTTGATCAAGTTAATCAAGCAGGGCAAAACCGACTTGATTACCACTGTAATCAACAAGTTTGAGACGGTTTCCAAAGAGAAAATCACAGACGACAACCCGAATATTTTTGTGCTTGTGGATGAAGGTCATCGCACGCAATACGGCCCCATCCATACCAAAATGCGGCGGGTATTTACTCACGCCTGTTATATTGGTTTTACTGGCACGCCCCTGCTCAAAAAAGATAAATCCACTGCCGCAAAGTTTGGCGGCATCATCCATCCTTACAGTATGCGCCGCGCCGTGGAAGATGGTGCAGTCGTGCCTTTGCTTTATGAGGGTCGCATGGCGGAATTGGATGTCAACAAATCCGCCATTGATACCTGGTTCGAGCGCGTCACACAAAATCTCACCCAAGAACAAAAGACCGATTTGAAACGCAAATTCAGCCGCGCCGAGGAAGTCAATCAAGCAGAACAGCGCATCGCTCAAATTGCTTATGACATCAGCGACCATTACAGGAACAACTTTCAAGGGACGGGTTTCAAAGCGCAACTGGCAACCTCCAGCAAGGCAACCGCCCTCAAATACAAAAAGTATCTAGATGAGTTTGGCGTGGTTTCTTCTGAAATTATCATTTCAGCGCCTGATACGCGTGAAGGCAACGAAGAAGTAGACAACACCAAAGACCCCGAAATCGAAGCCTTCTGGAAACGCATGATGGAACGCTTCGGCGAAGAAGATAAATACAACGATGAACTTATTGCCCAATTCGCTCTTGAAGATGGGTTTGAAATCCTGATTGTGGTGGATAAATTGCTGGTCGGTTTTAATGAACCGCGCAATACCGTGCTTTATATTGATAAGTCGCTCAAAGAACATGCCGTTCTGCAGGCCATTGCACGCGTCAACCGTCTCTTTGAAGGCAAAGACTTCGGCTACATCGTGGATTACTACGGCGTGCTCGGTGAACTCAACGAAGCCATGCACACCTACGACGCGCTTGAGGGCTTCGACACCGAAGATGTGCTTGGAACGGTAGTTGACACACGGGAAGAAGTATCCAAACTTCCCCAGCGCCATTCCGACCTTTGGGATGTTTTCAAAACCATCCCTAACAAGAAAGATACTGAAGCATTAGAACGCTTCCTTGAACCCGAAGACATGCGCGGGCAATTCTATGAAGCTCTCACTGCGTATGCCAGCACTTTGCAAGTCGCGCTTGCCACTGTGGATTTCTACAATGACTTTCCCGAAGAACGCATCAAGAATTACAAAGACGATTTAGGCTTTTTCCATAACCTGCGCGCTTCGGTTAAACAACGCTATGCCGAAACGATTGATTACAAGGATTACGAAAAGAAAATCCGCAAGTTGATTGACACTCACATTCAGTCAACAGACATAAAGCAAATTACCGATCTGGTAAACATCTTCGATAAAGAACGTTTCGCCCGGGAAGTGGAGAAGATCGAAGGCACAGCCGCCAAAGCCGATACCATTGCCAACCGCGTCAAGCGCACCATCACCGAGCGCATGGATTTGGACCCCGCTTACTACAAACGTTTCTCCAAGATGATTGACGAAACCATTCAGGCTTACAAAGAAGGCCGCATTAGCGAATTGCAATATCTCGAAACAGTCACCGAAGCAATGAACAGAGTCCGTAACCGCGAAGATGATGTCACTCCGCCCGAATTACGCCGCACTAAACACGCCGCCGCTTACTTTGGCTTGATCCGAGAAACAGGAAGCAACTACTACACCGAAGCTGAATTGGCCCGTTTGATGGATATTGCCAGCGAGATGTCATTGAGCATCGAGCAAATCATTGATAGGCATAAAATCCGCGATTGGGTACGTAACACTGACATTCAAAATCAAATGAAAGCCGAAATCGAAGATTATTTATTCGATGAAGTCGAAGCAAAGCATAACGTCAAAATCGAAACCGCAATGCTGGACGAAATACTCGACAACCTGATTGAACTAGCCCGCCGCCGCGACGCGCTTCAATGATTATGTCCACTCGCCATCAAGTCAAATTCGGTTCACAAACCATCGAATATGAACTTGTCTTCATACCGCGTAAAACGCTGGCAATCAGCGTGCATCCCGATTTAAGCGTCACCGTCAAAGCGCCCGATGGAACGAAATTAGAAGATATAGAAAAGAAAGTTCACAGTCGTTCAAAATGGATTCTCAACCAACAACGCCTCTTTGAAATCTACCTACCCGATGTTCCCCCACGAAAATACGTCAGCGGCGAAAGCCATCGCTTTTTGGGTAGGCAATATCGCTTGAAAGCAATTAAAATTACTTCAAGCGAAACAGAGCAAATCAAATTGTCTCGCCAATTCCTGGAAGTCTACACTTACGATACCAACTCTTCACACGTCCGAGAGTCGGTCGAAGAATGGTATCGCAATCAAGCAACTCAAGTATTTCAAGATAGGTTGACCGCTTGTTATGCTAAACTCTCACGTGAAAAAGTTCCCTTGCCAAAAATTATCATTCGGCGAATGCAATCCAGTTGGGGAAGTTGCAGTTCCAAAGGTACAATTTCACTGAACATCAAACTTATTCAAGTAACAAAAGAATATATTGATTACGTCCTTATTCACGAACTATGCCATCTGAAATATTTACATCATGAACCTGAGTTCTACAAACTGCTTTCACGCATAATGCCAAATTGGAAAAGAAAAAAAGAAAAATTAGATCGGTTTGATTTTGGATGATGTGGAAAAGCATGCTGATAGAATCCAACCAACGATTACGACCGCATCGCCAATTACATCGCTGCCATTCCTGCCAATTGGGTGGAGGACAATGAAAATCCTCGTACCACGAAACTGTAAACTATTCGACTATCTGACGATGTGACTATCCGACTATGCAACTAACCTACGACCTCCCCCTCCATGAAATCGAAACCCTGCTCCAATCCTGGGGCGAACCCGCCTACCGCGCCTCCCAAATCTGGCAAGGGTTGTATCAACATTTTTGGAACGCTCCCTCCCAATTTACCAATTTACCAACCTACCTCCGCGCCAAACTCGCCGAAAACCTGCAATTCACCGCCCTATCTCCTATCTCGCAACTCGCATCCAGCGATCATAAAACTGTCAAAAACCTCTTCCGCCTCCACGACGGCCAGGCCATCGAGTCCGTCCTCATGCGCTACGCAGCCCGCAACTCGCAAACCCCAACCCGCACCACCCTGTGCATCTCCACGCAGGTCGGTTGCGCCATGGGCTGCGTCTTCTGCGCCACCGGCCAAATGGGATTCAAACGGCATCTTTCCAGCGGCGAGATCGTCGCCCAGGTGATGCACTACGCCCGCCAACTGAACGAAAAGGGCGAAAAAGTGACCAACGTGGTCGTCATGGGCATGGGCGAACCCTTCCACAACTACGATAATACGATGGCGGCCATTGACCGGCTCAACGACCCGCAGGGCTACAACTTCGGGGCGCGGCGCTTCACGATCTCCACTGTGGGACTGGTTCCGGCCATCCGGCGCTTCGCCAAGGAGAAGCGGCAGGTCAACCTGGCCATCTCGCTCCACGCCGCGGATGACGCCTTGCGCTCGTCCATGCTGCCGGTGAATAAAAAATATCCCATCGAAGAATTGCTGGCTGCCTGCCGCGACTACGTCGCCGCCACCGGCCGCCGCGTCACCTTCGAGTGGGCGCTGATCCGCGAAGTCAACGACACGCCCGAGCAGGCGCGTTTGCTGGCGGAGAAACTCACAGGGTTGTTATGCCACGTCAATGCCATCCCTCTCAACCCAACTCCCTCTTATGGCGGCCAGGCGACCACGCGTCAGCGGGCGGAAAAGTTTCGGGAAATTTTGGAGCAGGCCGGGGTCGCGTGTACGATCCGCTTGCGGCGGGGGATTGACATTCAGGCTGGGTGTGGTCAGTTGGTTAGTGTGTGTAGATAAATTGAATAAGGTTTATATTAATGGCTATGCGCAATATTAATAATTCGGCGCTTGTCAGATTCTCGCCTTTGAAGTATAGTCTACCTGCTCGAATCTCTTGCTATCCGGGAAAACCATGAACATGACCGAAGAAAAGCGTCCCTGGCTCGCTCGCCCCCTCTCCTCTTACCTCCCCCCTCTAAACATAGAAACACTCCTCTTTGGCTTGCTCGTTATCCTGGCCGTATTCACTCGATTCTACGATCTCGGCCTGCGGGTGATGAGCCACGACGAGAGCCTGCACACTTATTTTTCCTGGACGTTGGCGCAGGGCAGCGGCTACCAGCACAACCCGATGATGCACGGCCCGCTTCAGTTCCATTTGCTGGCGCTGACGTATTTTCTCTTTGGCGCAAGTGACTTCACCGCCCGCTTTCCACATGCGCTCAGCAGCATCCTGACGGTCGTCCTGCTCTGGAAGTGGCGCAGTCATCTCGGCCGCGCGGGGACATTGATTGCGGCGGTAATGCTGCTCATCTCGCCCTACATGCTCTATTACGGGCGCTACGCACGCAACGAAGCCCTCGTCGGTTTGTTTGGCCTGCTAACCCTCTACGCCATGCTGCGTTATTTCGAGACCGGCAAGGCGCGCTATCTCTACCTGCTGACCCTCGCGACCGTATTGCATTTCACCTCCAAAGAGACCGCTTTTATTTACACCGCTCAAGCGCTGTTATTCTTAGCCGTAGTCTTTATTAGCCGCGTCACGCAACGTCCCTGGCCCAACGCGAAACTCAATAACGCGTTTATCATCGCCCTGGCCTCGGGCGTCCTGCTCCTCGGCGCGGCGGGCGGCTACGGGTTATACACTCACGGCCAGGCGAAGCTCGACGCCTCTCAGACGGCTGCGCCGCTGGCTCCCGAACAAGTCCCCGCTCCAATCACAACTTTGTCTCTGCCTTTCTCCCCACTCCCCGTTCTGGCCGGCCTGGCGCTCTTGGCGTTTACCGCAGCGGCCATCCTGCTGGTCAGGGGCTATGGCTGGGAGAAGATCCGCGCCGAGCGTTCGTTCGACATGCTCATCCTCTTGGGGACGTTCGTCCTGCCACATTTGGCGGCCTTCCCAATCCGATTTGTCGGCTGGGACCCGCTGGATTACAATTTCACCTGGCCGGGCTGGAACCTGAGCGCCCTGCTTCAACAAGGCATCCTGCGAACAGCCATCTTCCTTATCCCCATTGGCCTGCTCTCGCTCTTCATCGGTCTTTGGTGGAACAGAAATCTTTGGCTGAAGAACGCCGTTCTCTGGTACGCAGTTTACACGCTGTTTTACACGACGTTCTTCACCAACGGGCAAGGCTTCTTCACCGGCATCGTTGGTTCTCTGGGTTACTGGCTGGTGCAACAAGGCGTCTCGCGCGGCAGCCAGCCCTGGTATTACTACCTGCTTGTCCAAATTCCGGTTTATGAATTTCTGCCCGCGTTGGGAATATTTGTTGGTCTTTACTATGGGCTGCGCCGGAGGGGGAAAAACACGACAACGAATGAAGAGATAACGAATAAACGAATAGCAGATGAAGAGATAACGAATAAACGAACAGCGGTTGAAGAGATAACGAATAAACGAATAGCGGACGAAGAGGAGATGAATGAGGGGGAAACGAGGACGGAAGGGAATCACACCTTTAGCCTGTTAGCCTGGTGGACGATCAGCAGCCTGCTCGCCTTCACCATTGCCGGCGAGAAAATGCCCTGGCTGACTTTCCACATCGCCCTGCCGATGATCCTGTTGAGCGCCTGGGGCTTGGGCCAACTCGTCGAGCGCACGGATTGGGTTGCGGTCGCGAAAAAACGCGGCCTGCTGGTCGTCATTTTGACGGGTATCTTCCTCGCCAGTTTTGCCGCCGCGCTGCTCGCGGTACTCGGCCCCACCCCGCCCTTCCAGGGTAAGGACTTGCTCCAGCTCGCGGCGACCTCCTCCTTCCTTTTCGCGGTTCTGGCGTCCATCGGGAGCGGCGCGGGTTTGTTCCACCTGCTGAAAAACTGGGAATTTAGTCAATTCCTGCGCTTGGGGACGCTGACATTTTTCGGTTTGTTGGCAATTCTGACCACTCGGGCGTCTATCCGGGCGAATTACATTGATTACGATAACGCCACTGAGTATCTCGTTTATGCGCATGGCGCGCGGGGCGTCAAGGACATCCTGGCTCAAGCCAGTGAAATCTCCAGGCGCACAGCCGGCGGCACAAACCTGGTCATCGCCTACGATGTCAGCGCGCCGGATACGGGCGTTTCCTGGCCTTTCACCTGGTACCTGCGCGATTATCCGAACCTGCGTCCATTCGACCAGCCAACGCGGGAGTTGCGCGATGCACCGTTCATCGTCGTTGACCAGAAGAATTTCGACAAGATCGAGCCGGTCGTTGGGCAGGCGTATTATCGCTTTGACTATCTCCGCATGTGGTGGCCCAACCAGGATTATTTCGGCCTGACCTGGGAACGCGTCAAGAACGCAATTACGAATCCGAAGATCCGGGACGGGATCTTGCAGATCTGGCTGAATCGCGATTATTCGGCTTATGCGGAAGCGACGGGTAATACTCATCTGACCCTGACCACCTGGGAGCCCTCCGATCAGATGCGCTTGTACATCCGCAAAGATATCGCCGCACAAATCTGGGAATACGGTATCGCGCCGGCAACACTGGTGGAAGCTGACCCTTATGAGCAAGGTATGCTCGCCCTGGCCGCTGATTTTTCCTTCGGCTCGACAGGAGCGGCAGAGGGTCAGTTGAACGGGCCGCGCGGCATCGCCATCGCCGCGGATGGCAGCGTGTATGTGGCTGATATGCAAAACGGCCGCATCCAGCGCTTCGATCGAGAGGGTATATTCTTGCAAGCCTGGGGCAGCATATCGCCTGGCTGCCCTTATCCCGGCGCTCCCCCGCCGAACGTCCCAACCGACACCTTCTGCCAGCCCTGGGACGTCGCCGTCTCACCGGATGGCCGTTGGGTTTACGTAGCCGATACCTGGAACCATCGCATCCTGAAATTCAGCCCGGAGGGCAAACTGGCCAGGGTTTGGGGTCACGCCTATTACGGCCAGGATGACCCGCTCGGCCTCTGGGGACCGCGCGGCATCGCCGTCGACGCGCTGGGGCGCGTCTATGTCTCCGATACCGGTAACAAGCGCATCGTCATCTTCGACGCGGACGGGAACCATCTGGCGCAATCAGGCTCGCCAGGCTTGCAGCCCGGTCAATTCGACGAACCGGTCGGCCTGGCATTCGATGAGCGCGGTAATCTCTATGTAGCCGATACCTGGAACCAGCGGGTGCAGGTCTTCGTCCGCGCGGGGGATGATTTGACTTTCACCCCGCTGGCGCAATGGAATCTCGCCGCCTGGTATGGGCAGTCGCTGGATAACAAGCCTTTCATTGCCGTTGATGGACAGGGACACGTCTTCATTACCGATCCGGATGGCGGACGCGTACTCGAATTCACCGCTCAGGGCGGATTCGTGCGCGGCTGGGACACCACCGCTTTCGCAACCGGAAACGTCAGCCTGCTGACTGGCATCGCCATTGACGCCCAGGGGCGCGTCTGGGTCAGCGACGCGGGCAATAGCCGGATCCTGCGCTTCACGCTGCCCGGCGCGCCACCGCCTACGCTCAACGTCCCTTCTTTATCTCCATCGCCAGTTATTCCGACTCCAACGGAGTGAACTACGTTTGAAGAGGAATTATGTGGCGCGCCGTTTTAAACGCGAATGCCGCGAATTTGCGAATTTCGCGAATAAGACTCTCCTTAATGCGTTCTTAAATTCGCGCCATTCGCCTATTCGCGGAATTCACGTTGAGGCGTTGAGCAACTTTCAGATCAGGCGGATGGTATAATCCCCACGCCTGCCGAAGGCCTACTCGGTAGAAACTCTCACGGAGATAAAACTGGATGAAATTGCACGAATACCAATCCAAACAACTCTTTGCCAGATATGGCATCCCGATCCCAAAGGGACGGGTCGCAGCGACCGCTACCGAGGCGAGACAAATCGCCGAAGAACTGGGTGGTCGCGTTGTAATTAAATCGCAGGTGCTGGTCGGCGGCCGCGGCAAAGCCGGCGGCATTCGCCTGGCAAAATCACCCAAAGAAGCCGAGGAGGTCGCAACGCAAATCCTGGGCATGGAAATAAAGGGTCTGCCCGTCCGCAAGGTGCTGGTTGACGAGGCTGCGAGCATCCAACACGAAATTTACTTGGGCATCACAAATGACCGCGCTGCGCGCCGGCCAGTCGTGATGGCCTCGGCCGCCGGCGGCGTGGAGATCGAGGAAGTCGCCCGCACTACCCCTGAGAAGATCATCAAAGTTCATATTGACCCATTGCTCGGCTTGCGGGATTACCAGGCACGCGACATCGCCCTCGGCATTGACCTGCCGCGCCAGCACTGGAAAGTCTTCGGCGAGATTGCCCGCGGGCTATGGAAAGCCTACTCGGAGAACGATGCCACCCTGGCGGAGATCAATCCGCTGGTCATCACGAAAGAGAAGCAATTGGTAGCCCTGGATGGCAAGATGCTGGTGGACGATAACGCCCTCTTCCGCCACGCAGACCTGGCCGAGATGCGCGACTTGGACGAGGAAGCCGCCGCGGAGACCGAGGCGCGCAAGTATGGCCTGTCCTTCATCAAGCTCGACGGCCAGATTGGCTGCATGGTCAACGGCGCCGGCCTGGCGATGACCACCATGGACATTGTCAAGCTGTTTGGCGGCGAACCGGCCAACTTCCTGGATATCGGCGGCGGCGCCAGCGCGGAAAAAGTCGCTGCCGCGCTGCGCATCATCCTTTCAGATAAAAACGTCAAGGCGATCTTGTTCAACATCTTTGGCGGCATTACCCGCTGCGACGAGGTGGCCAAAGGCATTTTGACAGCCCTGGGTGAGGTCAAGCCGAATATTCCGATGGTCGTCCGGCTGGTCGGCACGAACGCCGAGGCCGGCCGCCAGATGCTGGACAAGGCCAGGATGATCACCGCCAACACGCTCACCGACGCGGCGCAGAAAGCTGTCGCAGCCGCGCAAGGCACGTAGGTTGACAATGTTACAGATTGCGCTTTTTGTGTTGTCATTCCCCCGGAAGGACACCGGGACGGTGTGAGCCATTTTCCCTGCACCGAACGCAGGACGGTGTGCGAAGAATCTCCTGGCACACAGGGCGGATTCTTCACTCCGTTCACATCGTCCCGATGTCCTTCGGGAGAATGACAAAAGCGCAGATTGTGACCGTGCTCAGTATTCAGCGTTGAGATAGATGGAGACTATTTAGATGAGTATTCTAATCAATAAAGATACCCGCCTTTTGGTGCAAGGTATTACCGGTAATGAAGGTCTCTTCCACACACAACAAATGCTGGCCTACGGCACTAAAGTCGTCGCCGGTGTGACCCCCGGTAAAGGCGGTGAATGGGTGCTGGATGGCAAAGTTCCCGTCTTTGACTCCTGCCGCGCCGCGCTCGACGCCACCGGCGCCAATGCCTCCGTCATCTTTGTCCCGGCTCGCTTCGCCCCCGACGCCATGTTCGAAGCCGCGGATGCAGGCATCCCACTCATCGTCTGCATCACAGAAGGCGTGCCGGTGCAGGATATGATGCGGGTCTGCGAATACCTGTCTCAAAAGAAGGTCCGCCTGATCGGCCCGAACTGCCCCGGCCTGCTGACGCCCGGCGAGGCCCAGGTCGGCATCATCCCCGGCAACATCGCCATCCGCGGCAACGTGGGCGTCGTCTCGCGCTCCGGCACGCTGACCTACGAGGTGCTTTACGCGCTCAAGGAAAACAAGATTGGTGCCACCACCTGCGTGGGCATTGGCGGCGACCCGATCAACGGCACAAACTTCATTGACGTGTTGGGCATGTTCGAGGATGACCCGCATACCGAAAAAGTGGTTATGATCGGCGAAATCGGCGGTACGGACGAGGAGAAGGCGGCCCAATTCATCGCTTCGCAAATGACCAAGCCAGTCGTCGCCTTTATTGCCGGTCAGACTGCGCCACCCGGAAAACGCATGGGCCACGCCGGCGCCATCATCGAAAGCGGCGCGGGCACGGCGGCCGAGAAAGTCAAGGCGCTCGAAACGGCCGGCGTGCAAGTTGCAAAACATCCTGAAGAAATTCCGTCCCTATTAGAATAACTCCTCGACAAGACGGAAAATGCGGGTTTGCGAACGGGACACACCCGTTCGCAAACCCGCAACCTCCCCCAATTTTAGACGAATTTAGCGGTGCCCGTCAATATACTTGACGGCTTCACCCACCGTGGTGATCTTCTGGGCATCATCGTCGGATATTTCGCTGCCGAATTTGTCCTCGAAAGCCATGATCAACTCGACAAGATCGAGCGAATCGGCCTCCAAGTCTTCGCGGAAATGGGCTTCCAGCGTGACTTTGCTCTCGTCCACGCCCAACAAATCCACGATGAGCGCCTTGATCTCACTAAAAGTATCAGCCATTTGTTCCTCCTTCTAGATTTAACTGGATCTTCTCAAAAAGAGGGGAAAGGGGGTGTGGGAAAACGGGCAAAGCCCGTTTTCCCACACCCCCACCCGCTTTTATTGAGAAGATACTTTAACTGGCCTAATTGTAACCTTTCTGGCGGGCATGTCAACCCGTCGTGATAAATGCCAGTATAATTCAAAGACAGGAACACGCCGTCATGCCGAAAGTTACGCCGATCTCGCAACGAAAAGCCGACCATATCCAGATAAATTTGGATGAGAATGTCCGCTCCGGGCTGACGACCGGTCTCGAGCGCTATCGCTTCATTCATCAGGCCTTGCCCGACCTCGATCTTAACCGGATCAATACCACCTTGAGCCTGTTCGGAAAAACCCTCTCCGCGCCGATCCTGATCTCATCCATGACCGGTGGGACAGAGGCTGCCGAGACCCTCAACATGCGCCTGGCCGAGGCCGCACAGGAAACCGGCCTGGCCATGGGCGTCGGAAGTCAACGGGCCGGTCTCGTACATCCTGAACTGGCGAAAACCTTCCAGGTGCGCGAGGTCGCGCCGGACATTCTGCTCTTCGCCAATTTGGGTGCAGTCCAGTTGAACTACG
This sequence comes from uncultured Chloroflexus sp., assembly GCA_964618215.1. Classification (GTDB taxonomy): domain Bacteria; phylum Chloroflexota; class Anaerolineae; order Anaerolineales; family Villigracilaceae; genus CG2-30-58-95. Next base: position 19,100 of record CAZTZE010000006.1, on the reverse strand, counting down.
GCTACGGCATAGACGAATGTCTCCGCGCGGTCGAGATGATCCAGGCCGACGCGCTCATCCTGCACTTGAATCCCTTGCAGGAAGCGGTGCAGGCAGGTGGGGAAACGAATTCTGCGGGACTGGCAAAGAAAATCGAAGAAGTCTGTAAAAAATTGGAAGTCCCCGTCATTGCCAAAGAAGTCGGCTGGGGCATCTCCGAAAGAACCGCGAAGATATTGGCCGAGTGCGGCGTCGCGGCGATTGACGTGGCCGGCGCGGGCGGGACGAGTTGGTCGCAAGTCGAAATGCACCGCGCTGAGGACGAATACGACCAGCAACTGGCAGCAACATTTGTTGGTTGGGGCATCCCCACCGCTGAATCAATCCTTAATGTGAAGCGTGCCGTCCCCGGCGCGCTTATCTTCGCCAGCGGCGGACTCAAGGATGGGCTGGACATCGCCAAGTGCATCGCGTTGGGCGCAACCCTGGGCGGCATGGCAGGTCAATTCCTGAAAGCCGCGGCGATCTCAACCGAGAAAGCCGTTGAGATGATGAAGCTGACGAAGAGGCAAATTGAAGTGACGATGTTCGCGGCGGGCGCGGGCACGCTGGAAGGTTTGAAGGTTGGGAAGTTGGTAAACACGTAGGGACAGGGCTTGCCCCTGTCCGTTGTATAATTGAGCCGACGAGAAACAGGAAGAAATTAAAGCCGAGATACAAGCCATGCGGAAACGCGCTAAAAACATGAGCAATGCTGAAATAGAAAAGCAGTTTGACGAAGCGCTAATACAGGCTCGCGCGCAAGCCGAAGAAGCTGGGATTACTGAAGAAGACATTGAAGCGGAGATTCGCGCCGTCCGCCAAATCAAGGCAACCAAAAAAGATCTTGCAGGCTTTGAAAAGCAATACGGAATGAGCACAATTGACTTCTTTAGAAAATACATTGAAGGTGAAACCGATGACCGTATGGATTTCATCGAATGGGCTTCCCTGGCACAAATGATTGTACGCCTGCACTGATAAAATATTGTTTTAGCGTGGATGTATAATAGTGAAAGAGGTGTTATATGGAAACCGTACAATTCAAAACCAGAATCAAAAACGGCGTCATTGAAGTTCCTAAGAAATATCAAGGAAAATTCAAGGACAATGTTCGCGTCATTTTAGTCGCTGAAAGCTCAAAGGTAAAAGCGGCTAATTATCTTGATGAGTTAATGGCGCACCCTTTAAAAGTAAAAGGATTTCATCCTCTGACCAGAGAGGAAGCCCATGCCAGAAACTAAAACCCATTTCATTGACACCAACATCTGGCTGTACTCTCTGCTTGACACTGGCGAGGCAGAAAAGACTGAAGCCGCGCAAGCATTGATCAAATCATCTGAAGCCATTGTCAGTCCGCAGGTCATCAGTGAAGTGTGCGCGAATCTCGTCAAAAAAGCGAAAATGCCCGAAGAAGAGATTCGCAAATTTATTGAAGGCATTTACTCCAAACATCGTGTGACCGAGTATGACATGAGAGTATTCCTCGCCGCATCCGAATTGCGGGAAGAATACTCTCTCTCTCATTTTGGGACAGTCTGATTGTTTCCGCCGCGTTTCTCTCAGGTGCAGAGGTCATCTATTCCGAAGACATGCAGGACGGTTTACTTGTTCGCGAAACGGTGCAAATCATCAACCCCTTGAAATGAAGCATGGATAAAGAAAAGAGAGAAAAACTTCGCGAACGCTTTCTGCGCGATCCCCTCCCCCGCCGCCTGGGTGGACTTGCCGCCACGCTTGGCAGAATTTCGTCTTCCGCAAGAAAATCAACCGACCCCGCGACAGTTTCCAATTTACTTGACGAGGCCAAGCATCTCATCGAATGGACTGCTGCCGACGCCGAGCCAGAGACCGCCGCCAAACTCGTCCAAATGCAAACCATGATTACCCTCTGGCAACGCGCCTGGGACGAAGCCAGCCAGAATCCTAAACAGCGCATCCTGCTTTCTGTGCAGGCAAAGGATTGTTCGGATAAGGCGGTGGATTTTTCGGGGTTGGTTTAGCAACAGGATTCAATTATGACTGATCTCATCAATACTTTCCTCTCCTCTATCGAATCCGAACTCCAACGCCAGATCGCCCGGCTCGACGAACCGCGCACGCGTCCTTTTCACGAATTGCTCACCTATCACATGGGCTGGACGGGAGAGGGCGCCGGCGCGGAGGCGATGGGCAAGCGCATCCGCCCGCTGCTGGTGTTGCTTACCACCGCCTCTTGTGGAGCGAATTGGCAATTCGCTCTACCAGCCGCGGCCTGCATCGAACTCATCCACAATTTCTCGCTCGTTCACGATGACATCCAGGACCAGTCCGATTTGCGGCGCGGGCGACCCACCGTTTGGAAGAAATGGGGCATGCCACAGGCGATCAACGCCGGGGATGCCCTATTTATTCTGGCGCATTTAGCCCTTTTTGATCTGCAAGGCAAATTCCCTGCGGAAGCGATTTTTATGACCGGTAACCTTCTGCACCAGGCCTGCCTCGATCTGACGCGCGGTCAATATTTGGATATTTCATACGAAAAGCGAAATTCTTTAGCCATTCAAGATTACTGGCCGATGATCTCTGCCAAGACCGCCGCGTTGCTGGCAAGCTGTACGGAAATCGGCGCCGTACTTGGCGGCGTGGAAGAGGCGACTCGAGCGGCGTACCGGAGCTTCGGCCACCACCTCGGCCTGGCCTTCCAGGTGCAGGATGACTACCTGGGCATCTGGGGCGACAGCGCCTTGACCGGTAAATCCACCGAGAGCGACCTGGCGGCAGGCAAGAAGTCGCTACCGGTGCTATACGGCCTGGAGAAAAAAGGCCTGTTTGCGCGGCGCTGGGCTGAAGGTCCGATAAGTTCCGATGAAGTCCCCGCCGTGGCCGCTCAATTGGCGCGTGAAGGCGCGAAAGACTTTACCCAGGATACTGCCGATCAGATGACCAATCTTGCAATGCAATCCTTGTGCCAGGCTGATCCCCAGGCCGAGGCCGGAGAAGCGTTGTTTGAGTTAACCAATCGTCTCTTGAATCGCCAATCTTGACATGCCCAATTGGGCTGGTATAATCACCCTGAAATGCGGGTGTAGTTCAGTGGTAGAACGTTTGCTTCCCAAGCAAAATATCGTGGGTTCGAATCCCATCACCCGCTCTATATAGGGGGATCCCCCCGAAAAAGCCGCCTTTTCTCCACATATGGCGGTTTTTATGTCCACAGAATCAAAGATAATTAAAAATAGAACGCTTGCCTCCCCGGCTTCCCGCAAGAACACACCTGCACTTGCAGCAGGTGCAAGTGTCGGGACTATGTGGCAACTGGCCTCCGTTGCCTTGCAGGACGCCTATACCGACTTCGTTCTGTCAAGGCAGGCCATGCGGTGCACACAAGACACGCTGGCCTTTTACGGTTATGGTAGCGCAGTCGGCTACCATTACACGGCCGGCAAGTTCCTGGCCTGGCTGGAAGGCCAGAGCGTCACCACGCCCGCCGAAGCGGACGCCCGTCACGTCCGCCCATACCTAGCTGAATTGATTGCAAGCGGTAAAAGCGACTGGACGGTAAACGACAACGCCCGCGCTATTCGCACACTGTTAAAGTTTTAGCACGCTGAAGGCTATCTACCCGCGCCTGTCATCTTTGCAATGCCGAAGGTGGAAAAGAAGCGATTGCCTTGTTTGACGGTTGAGCAGGTGCAAACAGTCCTGGCCGCCTGCAATAATGGTAGCTCGAAATCAAGCTACCATAACCCGCGTGACAAGGCCGTTATCCTGCTCATGGTGGATACCGGCCTGCGCCGGTCAGAAGTCATTGCCCTGAATTGGGGTGACGTGGACATAGCGACCGGATTAGCCCGTGTGACACGCGGCAAAGGCGGCAAAGCCCGCTCGGTGGTTATCGGCTTCACAACGCGCCGTGCGCTTCTTGCCTATCGCCGCACACTGGAGGGCGTGACCGATAACGCCCCGCTTATACAGACTCGCGAAGGCGGAAGGTTTACGGGTGACGGCTTGCTTCAATTATGGTTGCGCCTTCGGCAACCATAATTCCGCCGCCTGAGTAAAAAGGCCGGTATCCACTTGTCACCCCATGCGCTCCGCCGGACATTCGTTATCCTATCCCTGCGCGCAGGTATGGACGTTCTACACCTGCAAGCCCTACTCGGTCATTCGTCTCTGGACATGGTGCAGCATTACGCCCAGATGGTGGATGATGATCTACTGGAATCGCACAGGATGCACAGCCCGATTGACAACCTGGCGCACCTGGCGAAAAAGTAAAGGCAAAGTACCACGAAGTGGCATAGCGAGATAGGTTTTATCTGAATCCGCAGTAAAGCCCCAGGGTTGGGGATATAAGTCAGAAGCATAAGCTCCTCTCTGTTATAATATATTCACTCGGTTATCGTTATCATCGTCATACCTCTGAACCCCATGACTATCCCGGCCGCGTTTGGAGCGGGGCTTTCGATTGCTTTGATTTAGACAGGAGGAAATAAGAGATGGGTAAACTATATCGCTCATCCATGACCGTTTCGATAATCACACTTGTAATACTGGTTGCTTGCGGCCCAAACCAAATTGAGAGAAGTGCGACCGCTACTGCTTATATCGCCACAAGCAATGCTCTGAAGCAATCATATTTTCAAACTCAAACCGCCGCCCCCACGCGAACACCTATGCCCGCATATGTTCCAGGCCCAACGAAATCTCCCTTTGAAAACTGTGCTCAATCGAAGTATGGTATTAAATATATTATTTCAGGAACTGGTGTCTCTGCTGTTTCGCTGACTTTTGAGAATGATACAGGGGGGGTTGACCAAGGAGATTACAGGGTACCATTTTGCAAGATATTCAACAATTTTCAATCCGGTAATTTCCTTTATATATCTGCTCAAATCATATCAGGAGACGGTAGCATCAAATGTCAAATCTATGATGGGAATACGCTTATTGCTGAAGCTAATGCAAGTGGCTTCCCCTCTATTGCTACATGTAGCGGCTCGGCAAAATAACATTTCCCCAGGAGAATCCCATGCCCGAAACAGTCACAATAGCCAACGAAGACAAAAAAGGTATAGCCTACCCACGAGACGTATTAATCCCCAGTGACCAGGAATGGCTTTGGCACATGCTCTCTGAACAGATGAAAATTCTAAAGAAAATCAATACGGCGGTTCAGACCATTGCCGTAATCATCCTTCTTTCCGTCATCATCGCGGCCTGCTCAGCCCTCTTGAATATTTTACTGCACCACCATCCGCTCGCCATCCCTGCGGTCACAGGCGAGGGTTTTCATTTGCATTGATTACGGATTGAGGGATTGAAAAATGGGTAAAGTTAACTTTTTTTCAACAATCCTAACCGTTTGCCTGTTGGCTGCCTGCGCACCATCACAAGCATCGATTCAAACCGCTATAGCACAAACACAAGCGGCTAACCCTACTTCAACATTTACACCTATCACACCAACAGAAACACCAACCATCCTCTTTACTGCTTCGCCCACAAGCGTGGCATCAATTCTTGAGGCGAATGGTTTTATCGAACATATTGAACTTGAAGGTGATTGCCATTGTTTGGTTTATAAAAGTGCTCCCAGCACTAGCGGTATAGTTACTATTCGGATTCTTGATACGGGAGAAATGATTTTCCTTACTCCACGCAGCAGTTTTGATATAATCATTCCAATAGTTAGCGAAGTCTATGGAGAAGACGTAGCGTCCTGGGTGGCGAAGAACAAATTCCCTAATAGTTCCTCTGGCAGGTATGGATGCATTAGCGGCCACGAAGGGGGCCATTACGAATCGATATGTTTTGCAATCTCAGGCAATCCCGGAATTATAGAAATAAAAATCTGGCCATGTTGAACCATTTAGGAGATAAGCAACTCCAGGACACCCAATTCCGAAAAGACTCGGATTCAGCTTATCCCCCCCACGCGTGGCGGTGGGATATCGAATCTCCACGCGCTAGCCATCCCTGGCGTGGATGTCGTAGACGCGTATAACCACAAACGCCCTGCTATTGCCCAGCCCCGCCCCCACCGTTACGCTTTACACACTCCTGGCTATGAGCGTAGTCGTCGTCCCCGTTTATCTGCTCTTTGACCGGCAACTTCCCAGCGAACATATATCCTGGTGGCCGCTGATCGGCTTGACTCTGGTCACATTCCTCTCGCGCTTGGCCCTCTTCCTGGGTGTCAAGCATTTGGGCGGGATGCAAACCGCGTTGCTGGGTTTGAGCGAGTTTTTTGTAGCAGTTACATTGAGCCGTTTGTGGCTACGCGAGACTCTGGGATTCTTTCAATGGATCGGCGCAGCGCTGCTCGGTCTGAGCCTGACCCTCATCGGTCTTGAAAAATTCTCACCCAAAAAACGGGACGCCAGGGGCGGCTGGTTAAGCTGGGTAAGACCACCGGAAGTCCCACCGAATATCCGGTGGGGGCCATGAGCATCAGACCAGATTTATTCGTTGTCGGCGGCGGATTGGCCGGCAGCGAAGCCGCCTGGCAGGCCGCCCAAAGAGGACTGCGCGTGCAGCTCTACGAAATGCGCCCGGCGCGCTCTACTGGCGCGCATCAAACCCACGACATGGCCGAACTGGTTTGCTCGAATTCGCTCGGCTCCAAGCTGCCAGACCGGGCTTCCGGCGTACTCAAAGACGAGCTTCGTCGCCTCGGCTCGATGCTGCTGGAATGCGCTCAGGCAACAGCCATCCCGGCCGGCAGCGCCCTGGCTGTTGATCGAGGCGGCTTCTCCCGGCTGGTCAGCGAGCGGATCACATCCCACCCACGCATCGTAGTGCATCGCCAGGAAGTAACCGAGATCCCGTGCGGCCCAGCCATCATTGCATCCGGCCCGCTGACTTCCGAAAATCTCTCGAAAGCCATTGCAGAGCTGACCGGCGAGGAGCATTTGCATTTCTACGATGCCATTGCACCCATAGTCACGCTCGAATCGATCAACATGGAGGTCGCCTTCCGCGCCTCGCGCTACGGCAAGGGAGAACAAGATACGGGTGATTACATCAACTGCCCTTTCACGCAGGTAGAATACGTATCTTTTGTCGAGGCGTTGATTTCTGCCGAGCGCATTCCATTGCGCGACTTCGAGAGAGAAGTCGAAGGCGGCGTCAAGGCCGGCGTCCATCGCTTCTTCGAGGGATGTCTGCCGGTCGAGATCCTGGCACGCCGCGGGCGCGAAGCATTGGCCTTCGGACCGATGCGACCGGTTGGGCTGACTGACCCGCACCAGGAAAAACGTCCTTATGCTGTCGTCCAATTGCGCCAGGACAACCTGGCCGGCAGCCTTTACAACCTGGTTGGTTTCCAAACCAACCTGACCTTCCCCGAACAGAGGCGCGTGCTGCGCATGATTCCCGGCCTGGAGAGGGCCGAATTTATGCGCTATGGACAGATGCACCGCAACACCTTCATCGCCGCGCCAAAGGTATTGCGCCCCACCCTGCAATTCACTGGACGCGACGACCTGTTCTTCGCCGGGCAGATCACTGGCGTGGAAGGTTATATGGGTAACATCGCCAGCGGGGTGCTGGCCGGCTGGAACGCATCCCGCCTGCTGCAAGGCCAGGCTCCCCTCACGCTGCCGGTCACGACCATGCTCGGCGCGTTATGTCATTACATCACCCACGCCGACCTGGCCGATTTCCAGCCGATGAAGGCCAACTTTGGCATCCTGCCGCCGCTGGATAGCGGGAAGCGGCTGAACAAACGCGAACGCGCCGCGGCCCATGCCCAGCGCGCGCTGGAGGATCTGGAGACATTCTTGAATTCAAAACAGGTTGAATGAACAGATTCCATCGCTATACACTAATCATTGCCGTCATCCTGCTTTGCCTCATTGCGTTGGGGCTGTTGCTGCGCGATTTCATCGCGCCCCTTCTCCCCTCCCCCCTCTCCCTTGCATTCAACGGCGAACGCGCCTACCAAGACGTGCTCTATCAAACCTCCCTCGGCACGCGCATACCGGGCAGCCTGGCGCACGAACAGATCGTGGAATGGATGCGCTCCGAATTGGAATCGGCGGGCTGGCAGGCTGAAGTCCAGAATAACGCGGCGATGGGGCATCCCATTCAGAACATCGTCGCCCGCCGGTCAAATCAACCGCCGCAGATCATCCTGGCTGCGCACTACGACAGCCGTCTCGTCGCCGACCGCGACCCCGACCCGGCGCGGCGCGGCGAACCCGTGCCAGGGGCCAACGACGGCGCCTCGGGTGTGGCCGTGCTGCTCGAACTGGCGCGCAGGTTGCCATCCGATACCGTTCCAGTCTGGCTGGTCTTCTTCGACGCCGAGGATAACGGCGGTCTGCCCGGCTGGGACTGGATCCTTGGCTCACGCGCTTTCGTCGCCGCGCTCGAGCATCGTCCGCAAGCAGTCGTGGTCGTGGACATGGTCGGCGACGTGGATTTGAACATCCACATCGAGAGGAATTCCGATTCCCAGTTAGTTGCAGAAATATGGGCGCAGGCGGCCGCGCTGGGATACGAGAAGACCTTCATCCCCATGCCTAAATACAGCATGCTGGATGATCATACCCCCTTTCTCGAAGCCGGCATCCCAGCGGCATTGCTAATAGATTTCGATTACCCCTACTGGCACACCAGCGCCGATACTGCCGACAAGGTATCCGCGCAAAGCCTGAAAGCTGTCGGCGAGACTTTGCTGGCCTGGGTGATCGCGCAAAAAGGCAGTCCCTGACAAGGCATGACGGCATTTAGCCTCATTGCCAAAACAGCCAACCTGACTTAAACTAAAGCCTATGAGCGTTCTAGAAACCCTGGCTCGAATCCGGCCTGCCTTTCTTCAACGCGCCATCAATCGCATGGCGCGCGGCGCCGGCGTGCGCGCTGACTTCCAGGAACAACTCGATCAGTTTTATGATCTTCTCATCCATGCCGTAGAGACCGGCTACCCGACCTGGCTGGATTCCGTGCTTTACAACTGGGCAGCCTCCTTGACGCAGAGCGACCTCCAGGAAGGGCAAATGAACGTTTTCGCTGTCCTGGATCACATGCTCATCCTTACCTACGAGATCGCCCGTGAGGACCTCAAGGAAAAAGAAGCCCTGGATTTATTGGGTGCAGTGTTGCCAATTTTTACCTATGCCCTGGATAAGGCTGCCCGGTTTGAAATGGAAACGCGCATCACCTACATCTCGAATGAATTGGCTGACATTCAACAGGAGCTGGAACGACTGGATCGCAACAAATCGAATTTCATCGCCGTGGCCGCCCACGAACTCAAGACCCCACTGACGCTCATCGAAGGCTACAGCGCGATGATAGGTGAGATGCTCAAGAAGGATGAAAATGGTCAAATCGCTTCGCTCCTGGATGGCGTCAGCAATGGCATCCAGCGTTTACGTTCCATTGTCAATGACATGATAGACGTCTCGCTGATAGACACCAATCTGCTCGCACTGAATTTCCAACCCCTTTGGCTAAATCAGGTTTTCGACCAACTCAAATATGAAATCAATGATTCGCTCGCTTCCCGCAGCCAATCCCTGAATATACATCTCTTTTCCGGCAGCAAAGAGAAGATCTTCGCTGACGCGGAGCGTCTCTACCAGGCCTTCCGTAACATTCTGGCGAATGCGATTAAATACACGCCGGATGGCGGCAGGATAACGGTGGACGGACGGATATTGCCGGGTTTCATCGAAGTAACCATTACGGACACCGGCATCGGTATCTCGCCTGAGTATCAGGCCGTCATCTTCGATAAATTTGGACAACTCGGTGATACTTCGCTACATTCCAGTGGAAAGACCAAATTCAAAGGGGGCGGGCCCGGCCTCGGTCTGCCGATTGCGCGCGGCATCTTTGAAGCGCATGGCGGGACGATCTGGGTCGAATCAAAAGGGCACGACGAGAAACGCTGTCCCGGATCTACATTTCATGTCCTGCTTCCGATCCGAACAGAGCCGCCGGATCCCAACATTGCCAGGCTTTTTGGCTTTGAAGTCAATCAGAAAGAAGATTAATGGCTAAAAAACTCCCTTTGTCAACCACGCCCCCGCGCGAGCGCGCCTATTTGGTCGGTGTTGAAATTTACGGGCAGGAACACCTGCTCTCGCTCGAGGATTCACTCACCGAATTAGCCCTTCTGGCCGATACGGCCGGCCTGGAGGTGACCGGTGAACTGACCCAAAAACTGGAGCGGGCAAACGCTGTAACCTTCATCGGATCGGGAAAAGTAGCCGAACTCAAAGCCCTGGCAGAAGAGACACTCGCCCAGTTGGTCGTTTTCGATGACGAACTCTCGCCCCGCCACCAGCGCGAACTGGAAAAACTTCTCGGTACCAACGTCCGCATCCTCGACCGCACCGCGCTGATCCTGGATATTTTTGCCCAACATGCCCATACCAACGAAGGCATGTTGCAGGTCGAACTGGCGCAATACGAGTACTACCTGCCGCGTCTCACCGGCGCATGGACGCACCTGGCGCGGCAGGCGGGCGGCGGCGGAGGGCGCGCCGGCTCGGTCGGCGGCGTGGGCCTGCGCGGCCCTGGCGAAACGCAACTGGAATTGGACCGGCGCAACATCCGCAAGCGCATCGCCCACCTGAAAGGCGAACTGGAAAAGGTGCGCGCCCACCGCATGAGATACCGCCTGCAACGTAAACGCTCGCGCATCCCGATTGTGGCGCTGGTCGGCTATACCAACGCGGGCAAATCCACGTTACTCAACCGCCTGGCCAAAGCGGATGTTTACGTGGCCGACAAGTTGTTCGCCACCCTTGACCCGACCACACGGCGCGTCGAACTCCCCGGCGGGTACCAGGCCCTTCTCACCGATACGGTCGGTTTCATCCAGAAATTACCCACCACGCTGGTGGCCGCCTTCCGCGCCACGCTGGAAGAGATCGCCGAAGCCGACCTGCTGCTGCACGTGGTGGATATTTCACACCCCAACGCCTTGAACCAGGCGCAGGCCGTCCAGCACACGCTGAAAGAGATCGGCGCCGGACATATTCCGATGATCACCGTGCTGAATAAAATTGACCGCCTCGCGGACCCTCAGGCAGCGCGCTCCGCCATTCAGCATTACCCGCAGTCGGTGGCCATCTCCGCCCGGACGGGCGATGGCCTCCCCGACATGCTGGCGCTGCTGCGCAACGCGCTTTACGAGACTTACACTCCCATCCTGGTGCGCCTGCCTTACCAGCAGGGACAGTTGATCTCACTGTTCCACGAGGTCGGACAGATCGAGCGCGTCGAGCACGAGCGCGGCGGGGTTTTGATGCAGGGAAGCATCCCGGGGCGGCTGACGGCTCAATTCAGTCTCTGGCAGGTCCGGCCGGGCGAGAAAGAGACGGAAGCGGAGGATGAAGTATAAAATGCGCTGGCTCAACACGCTACTGGACAAGCTCTCTGAATTCCTGGCCCACCGCAAGGGATTATTGCCCCTCCTGGGCATCCTTCTCGTCCTCACTAACCTGATCCTGCAATTCCTGCCGGCTGGCTGGCTGGGGGAGAGCAACTTGTTATTACACATCGGGGTAATCGTTGCCATTTTCGGGATAATGTTGGCCTGGGCGCTCTGAACTGGTTTTTAGCACGACACAAAACGAAGTGGAGTGTCGCCAAATGGGACACTTCGCTGTGCTACGTATCAAACTACAAACCTCGCTACAAACGGAGAAAAATCCTAAAAGAGGAGAAACCTGAATGCGAAAACAATATCAGCAGCAAATCGAACGCCTCAAGGGGCGCGGCGCCGCCTACGTGGACGCCCGCTGGTATCCTTTCGAGGAATCCAATTCCCTGATGATGTGGAACGGCAACTTGAAAAGCGCCGAATCGTCCCGCGAAAGCGGCGCGGGTGTGCGCGTGCTTTACCAGGGCGCCTGGGGCTTTTCGGCCTCTTCGGACCTGCGAAACCTGGAAGCCCTGTTCGACCACGCCTACGATAACGCCCGCGTCGCCGCCGAGCGCGTCACCTTTCCGGTGCGGCTGGCCGAGAAGGATGTCATCCAGGCGCAGTTCACCAGTCCCTCGCGCCTCGATCCATTCGAGGTGCCGCTGGCGGAGAAGGTGGCGTTCCTCAAGGAAATGGACGAAAAACTCAACCAGCCCGGCGTCTTCCAGCGCATGGCCGACATGAACTTCGTCCGCAAGCAGATCATCTTCATCGACTCGGAGGGCAGCGAGATCGAAAAGAACATCACCGAAGCCTTCGCCATGCTGCGGGTCATGGGAAGCGACGCGCAGGGCGTGACCCACGAGCGCAAGTTCCGCCCAAGCCAGGTCGGCGGGACACGCGGCTGGGAGACGATGGATCGCTCTCTCTTTATCGAAAACGCCGAGCGCATCGTGCGCGAGTTGAACCAGGTGCTTGTCGCCGATCCCTGCCCCAAGGATGACCGGGCAGTTATCATCCTGCCTGGGATGATGTTCCTGCAAACCCACGAGACCATCGGCCACGCCCTCGAACTGGACCGCATCCTGGGCTACGAACTGGCCTTCGCTGGCGGCTCCTTCGTCACCCTGGATGACTTCGGCAAACTGCGCTACGGCTCGCCCAAACTGTCCGCCCGCGCCGACGCCACCCTGGTCAACAGCCCGGGCAGTTTCGGTTACGATGATGATGGCGTCCCGGCGCAGAACAACCTGCTGATAGACAAGGGCATCCTGGTGGGCGCCATCACCGGTCGCCAGATGGTGGAAGAAGCCAACGCCCGCGCCCGCCGCCAGATCTTCAAAGGCTCCGGCGGCGTAAACCGCGCCACCTCCTTCTATCGCGTGCCCATCGAACGCATGACCAACATCAACATTGACCCTGGCAATGATGGAACATTGGATGACATCGTGGCAAAGACCGAGAAAGGCATCATCCTGGATGGCGAGCGCTCCTGGTCCATCGGCTCGAACCGCGAACAGTTCCACTTCGCCACCGAGATCGGCTGGCTGGTGGAGGAGGGCAAGGTCACGCAGGTGGTCAAAAATCCCACCTATAAAGGCAGCACGCTCAAATTCTGGAACTCGCTCTCCGCAGTGGGCGACCGATCCACCTGGCAGGTGCAATATGTGGATAACTGTGGCAAAGGCCAACCCAACCAGATCATGCAGCTGGGACACGGCGTGCCGGTCTGCCGCTTCGATGACGTCCGCATAGGAGAATAGTCATGAAAGAGAAAATCCTGCAAACCCTGGCCGACCTGCGCACCTACGCCCTGGGCAAAGGCGTGGAAGTCTCGCTCTTCTACCACGAGGAGGACAGCGCCCTGATGCGCTTCGCCAACTCGGCCATCTCGCTTAACACCACCGAACACCTCATCCGCCTGGATGTGACCGCCTATGCCGGACGCAAGCGCGCCAGTTACGCGCTGATCACCGCTTTGGATCAATTGGATGAAATGAAACGCGGCATAGACCGGGTGGCCGAGATGGTCGAACACGCCCAGCCGCTGAACTACGACCCGACCATTCCCACCTTCCAGGAATCCTTCGCCGACGAGAGCGCCTGCGACCCCGAACTGGCCGCGCTGACCAGCGCCGAGCGCCTGGACTACTTCAACCGTGCGGCTGCGGACCTCGAGACGGCGGATATCAAACTCTCGGGCATTTTCTCATCCGGGGTGACCACCCTGGCGCAGATCAACACCCGCTCCGCCCACACCCAGTATTTCAGGATGAGCGACGCGCAGGTGACAGCCGTGCTGGCGCACGGCAACCTCAAGTGGGAGGTGCAGGCGGAACAATCTGCTCAGAAGAAGTCCGACCTGGATGCCACTGCCGTGCAGCGCGACCTGGCCTTTCTATTGGAGCGTTACGAGAACGACGCTCCCCTGCAACTGCCGTTGGGAAATTATGATATCGTCTTCGGTTACTCGGCCACCGCCCACCTGCTGTCCATGCTCAACTGGATCGGCTTCAACGGCGGTACGATGAAACGCGGCTCTTCCTTCCTGAGCGAGGAGCAGATCGGACAGAAGATCTTCTCGGATAAGATCACCCTGCTGGACGATCCGACCCGGCCGGAAACCTTCCCCTTCCGCCGCGACCTGACCGGCATCCCCCGCCGGCCTTTCCCGCTCTTCGAAAAGGGCATCTTCAAGGGCTTCATCTGGTACCAGGATGACGCCGATGAATTCAGCGCCAAACCCACCGGCCACACGGTAATGCACCAGAGCCTGTCGCTGCAACCCGGCAGCAATCCCATCGGCAGGCTGGAAGAACTGGTCCAAATGCCGCGCCGGAAAGACCTGCTCTACATCCCCTTCCTGCATTACATGAACATAGTCAACCCATCCAAAGGCGTGGTCACGGCCAGTTCCCGTTTCGGCGCGCTGCTGCTCAAATCGGATGGCAGGGTGGCCGTGCCGTACAACATGCGCATCACCCAGTCGCTGCTCGATCTCTTCGGCGACAAGGTGGAATGGCTCTCCAAAGCCACTGTTGCGTGCAACACCTCCGCCTCATACGGCGCCCGCAACCCGATCGCCATCCTCCTGCCCGCCTTCATGTGCGTGAAGGATCTGGAGATCTCGCACTCGAATACATCATATTGATCCCGTGAGGTTCCTAAAAGAACTAACCGCCGAGAAATCTGAGAGCGCAGAGTTATCCATTAACTAATCTCCGCATGCTCTGCGGCGTCTGCGCTAAAACAGCCTTCTTGCAGTGGTATCACTCGTGCTTCATCCTCCACAACAAACGAAAAACAAGACTTCCGAATTCTCCAAGAGTTCGGAAGTCTTGTTTCCGCTCACTGATGACTGATCGCTGATAACTAAATCTTCGGCCCCGCCTCCACCACTTCCTTCGGCGTATCAGCCTCGAACTTCTTCATGTTATCAATAAAGCGCGAGGCCAACTGCTTGTATTTCTTCCAGTAATCGGCCTCTTTCTGCCACGAGCGGGATGGGTACATCACATCTTCCGGCACATCCGGGCAGGTTTTGGGGACCTCGAAGCCAAAGACCGGGTCGGTGTAGAATTCCACATTTTCCAAAGCGCCATCCAGCACCGCATTGAGCAGGTTGCGGGTGTGTTTGATGCTGATGCGCTTGCCGACGCCGTACGGCCCGCCCACCCAGCCGGTGTTGACCAGCCAGCACTTGACGCCGTAGCGCTCGATCTTGCGCCGCAACAGGTCAGCATAAAAAGCAGGTTTATGCACCATGAACGGGCCGCCGAAGCAAGCGCTGAAGGTGATCTCCGGCTCCTCGCGCAGGCCAATCTCCGTGCCGGCGATTTTAGAAGTGTAGCCGGAGATAAAATGATACATGGCCTGCTCGACGCTCAGGCGCGCGATGGGCGGCATGACGCCGGAGGCGTCGCAGGTCAGGAAGATGATGTTCTCTGGGTGGCCGCCGCGCTTCGCGGTGACGGCGTTCTCGATGTAATCCAGCGGATATGCGGCGCGCGTATTTTCAGTCAGGGAGGCATCCTCAAGATCAATGAAGCGCGTCACCGGGTCGTAAATCACGTTTTCGAGGATCGTCCCGAAGCGGCGCGTGCAGGCGTAAATCTGCGGTTCGGCAGTGGCAGAAAGCTGGATGACTTTGGCATAGCAGCCGTCCTCGAAATTGAAGACGCCATTGTCACTCCAGCCATGCTCGTCGTCGCCGATCAGACCCCGCGCCGGGTCCGCGGAAAGGGTCGTTTTCCCGGTCCCGGAGAGGCCGAAGAAGAGCGCCACATCGCCCTGCTTGCCCACGTTGGCCGAGCAGTGCATGGTCATCACGCCATCGTGCAGCGGCAGGAGATAGTTCAGCAGCGTGAAAACCGACTTCTTGATCTCGCCGCCGTAGCCGGTGTTGCCGATGATGCACAGTTTCTGGGCAAAGTTGAGCACGATGAAGGTCTCGCTGGGTGTCTGGTCAATCTGCGGGAAGGCCTTGAAACCGGGGACGGAGATAACGGTAAACTCCGGCGCGTGTCGCCGGTATTCCTCGGCCGTCTGCGGCTTGATGAACATGTTGCGCGCAAAAAGGCTGTGCCAGGCGTACTCGGTCACGATGCGCACCGGAAGCCTGTAGTCCGGATCCGCGCCGCCGTAGCAATCCTGGACGAAGATGTCACGCCCTTGCAGATAGCCCTGCAAGCGGCTGAACAATTCGTCAAACTTCTCGGGCGAATAGGGACGGTTGTACTGCCCCCACCAGACGTTTTCTTCGCTGGTCGCTTCTCGCACCACGAACTTGTCGCTTGCGGCGCGGGCGGTATGTTTGCCGGTGTTGACGACGAGCGGCCCCATCTGCGAGATACGCGCCTCGCCGCGGAAGATGATCTCTTCATAGAGAGCTTCGGTGGGCAGATTCCAATACACCTTGCGCAGGTTGCTCAGGCCGAGATAATCCAATCCATAATCGCCGCGAATGGCTCCAGCTTCGCTTTCTGTGGGAGTTTTGATGTTCAAGATATTGTTCATAACCTCATCCACTGATCACTGAACACTGATGACTGAACACTGATGACTGATGACTGCTCACTGGTTAAAGCCAATCCCTGATCAGCTTGCGGTCGCCAATGTAGATCTCGCTCGGCGCGTTCGGATCCAGCGCCCACTTCATGCGCTCGATTCCCTCAGTGATATCTTTGAGGCTGCCAGCGTAGCTGAGGCGCAGGTGTCCTTCCATGCCAAACTCGCGTCCCGGAACGGTGACGACGAGCGCCCGTTTGAGCAGGTAATTCGATAGCTCCACTGAGTCTTTTGCCACGCTCTTGCGGAGATAAGCGCGGAAATCAGGCAGGGCATAGAAGGTGCCGCCCGGTTTGGCGCAGCGCACGTCCGTGAAGGTACGCAGCTCCTGCATCAGCACGTCGCGGTTGTTCTGGATGGTCAGGCGCAGGCTCTCAACGATGCTTTGCATACCCGTCAGCGCGCCCTCGGCCGCCGCCTGCATGACCGGCGAGACGCAGGTGGTGGTCTGCGACTGGACGTTGGTCATCACCTCGACCATGCGCCTGGGGGCGATCGCCCAGCCGATGCGGAAACCGGTCATGCCGTAGAGCTTGGCCACGCCGTTGACGACGATCACTTTCGTGTTCTCGACATCCTTAGCGGTGAATTTGTAAGCCGGGGCGGGAACGCGGCCATCGAAGACCAGCTTATGATAAATGTCATCGCAGATGAGATAAATGCCCTTGCTTTCACACAACTCGACCAGTTTGGCGATCAACTCATCCGGGTAGACCGCGCCGGAGGGATTGTTCGGGCTGTTGACGATGATGGCCTTGGTATACGAGCTGACCGCCCGCTCAATTTCCTCATAGTTCGGGATAAACCCGCCATCCTCGGGTGTGACAATGACCGGAATAGCCCCCACCATCCTGATGATTTCCGGGTAACTGACCCAGTAGGGCGCGATGACAATGATTTCATCCTGGGGGTTGCATAAGGTAAAAATGATATTGAAAAGCGATTGCTTCGCCCCCTCTGAGACAATAACATTAACCGGAGATACCATCCGGTTGTAATTCTCTTCGGTATAGCGGATGATCGCCTTTTTCAGGGAAGGCAGCCCATCTGTGGGCGTGTACTTGACATCGCCGCTGCTTAGTTTAGCCGCTGAACTCAAGATCGCGGTTATGGGGGCTTTATTCTTGGGTTCACCGATCCCCAGATGAATGACCGGCTCGCCGCGCTCGCGCAGCAGGCGCGCCTCTTCGTTCAACCTGAGGGTTGGCGACTCGGCAATCGCACAGGCAACCTGACTCAAGCTCATGGTGCTTCTCCTGTCCAGCAATATTGACGAAAATTCTGGTCAGTGCTCATGACCAGATTCTTCGATAGTGCGCTTATTTACTTTAGGCGATTATACTACAACGAAAGCTTTTCGAAATCCTCTGCTGTTCCGAGGGTCAAACGGGTTGTCTCTCCGGAAATGCGTTTGACCAGGCTGGTAAGCACACTGCCGGCGCCAATTTCCAGAAAGGTGGTAACCCCCTGGGCGAGCATGAACTGGATCGATTCCGTCCAGCGCACGCGGCAGGTCAATTGCGCGTTCAGGTCGGCGCGCAAAGCGTGGACCTTTGAGATGGGCTGGGCGGTGATATTGCTGACTACCGGCAGCCGCGCGTCGGCAAATGGCGTGGCGTCCACGGCGGCTTTGAAATCCGCCTCGGCGGAGGCCATCAATGGCGAGTGCGCCGCGATGCTGACCGCCAGCAGGACTGCCCGGCGCGCCCCAGCCGCCTTGGCTAACTCCAGGACGCGTTCCAGCGCCGGTTTTGCCCCCGAAAGGACAACCTGGCCTGGGCAGTTGTCGTTAGCCACCTTCACGATTTCCCCGGCGCGGCTGGCCTGCAAGCACAGGCTTTCAAGAGTCAGGATGTCCAGTCCCAGGATGGCAGCCATACCTCCCGGAGCAAGCTGCCCGGCGCGTTTCATCAGTTCGCCGCGCCGCCGTACCAGCCGCAGGCCATCCACGAAAGGCAACGCGCCGGCGGCGGTCATGGCGCTCAGTTCGCCCAGGGAGTGACCGGCGGCGTAGGCCGGTTGGAGGTCAGGAAAGCACTCTTGCATAACCCGGTAAGCCGCGATTGAGTGGACGTACAGCGCCGGTTGCGTGTTCAAGGTATCGTTTAAATCGTCTTCCGGGCCTGCCCACATCAGGCGCGCCAAGTCAAAGCCCAGAATTTCGTTGGCTTCTTCAAAAGTCGTACGGGCAATTTCGTAACGGGCAGCAAGGTCGCGTCCCATGCCCACGCTTTGCGAGCCTTGACCGGGGAAAAGAAAAGCGGTTATTTCTTCTTCTTTTCCTTTTTGATCTCGATGACCTCGCGGCCTTTATAGAAACCGCAACTTGAACAGACGGTGTGCGGCAAGGTCATCACACCACAGTTACTGCAAGCCACCAGGTTGGCAGTTTCCAGCGCGTCGTGGGCGCGGCGGCGGTCACGACGACCTTTTGAAAGTTTACGCTTGGGTTGAGGGGGCATTTCGTACTCCTTATATAATTGCGGGGGATTGCTTCGCCCCATAGAGCGGGGCTCGCAATGACATGTTTCTGGCACTTAAGCGGGCTGATTATAGTGGGGAAGCCCAGAGGCGTCAAGCTCAAAAATCCGCTGTTAGCCCAAAGTAGTAAAGTCCCCTTCTACCAAAGTTAAAATGTCCCCTTCAA